>NZ_JBIKQP010000022.1:0-35490 GCF_044349645.1 Flavobacterium sp.
TCCGTTTACTAATTGTATTAATGAGTTTGTCCCTAATTGGGATAATTTTGGTACAAGTTTATTGGTTTAATTCTTCATTTCAGAATAATGATGAACAGTTCCGTTTTCACGTTCAGCAAGCGATTGTAAATGTTTCTAATAAATTACAAAAAAGAGAAGCATATAGTTTTTATGATAAATACAATCGATTTAAGGATAGTACTGGAAAGGCTCCTCAAAAAAAAGATTTATTAGAGTTTTACTACGTTCAAAAGAACACTGAAACCAATGAAACTATAATTTATTCTAACAGTATAATTGCCGAAGATTATTCAATTTCATCGTCTATTTTTAATAAAAAGGTTGATAGTGTTAAGTTGAAGAGTTTTTCTTCAAAAAGAACTACTGAAATATATAATGATAATAAAATAGACAACTCGTCGGTTCAAAATAGTATAATGCCCGATTCTAAAATTCAAAAATCTGGGACTTTAGATATTTTAGATAACGCACAGTTTGAGATTTTCTTTAAGGATATTGCTTCAACAATGCCCATTCAAGAACGAGTTTCAAATGAGATTCTTCAAAAATTATTGTTGAATGAGTTGGATGAGTTCGGTATAAAAACGCCTTTTGAATATGGAATTTATAGTAATGGTTTAGCGACCAAAATTAAATCTGAAAAATTTAATTACGACAAGCAAAATACCTATTCAATTCCAGTTTTTACCGACAATGAAGGGACAAGTTCTTATCAATTATTGGTTAGTTTTCCGCATAAAAAGACATTTTTATTTTCGGAATTGTTAGGAATAACAGTATTGTCAATAATTTTTACATTGATTATCATTATTGCTTACTCTAGTGCTTTAAATCAATTGATTCGTCAAAGACAGATTTCTGAAATCAAAACGGATTTCATTAATAATATGACACATGAATTTAAAACACCAATAGCGACAATAAATTTGGCTTTAGATGCAATCAAAAATCCTAAGATAATTGACGATAAGGAAAAAGTTCAACGTTATTTGCAAATGATAAGGGACGAAAATAAGAGGATGCATGCTCAAGTTGAAAATGTTTTACGAATTTCTAAATTAGAAAAAAGAGAATTAGAAATCAACAAGGAGAACAATAACTTACACGATATTATTGATGAAGCAGTTGAGCATATCAATTTGATTATTGAAGACCGTCAAGGTACAATAACAACTCATTTTGATGCAAATAGAACTTCAGTTTTATTGAATGACGTTCATTTTACAAATGTAATTGTAAATATATTGGACAATGCAATTAAATATTCGCCGGAGATACCTGTTATTGATATTTATACTGAAAATGTAAAAGATTTTATTATAGTTAAAATCAAAGATCAAGGTGCTGGAATGAGTAAAGTTGCTCAGAAGAGAATATTTGAAAAGTTTTATAGAGAACACACCGGAGATTTACACAATGTTAAAGGCCACGGATTAGGATTAGCGTATGTTAAGAAAATTGTTGAAAATCATGACGGCGAAGTTTATGTAGAAAGTGAAAAAGGAAAAGGAAGTACATTTATAATAAAATTACCACTAATTAATTAATAATATTATGGAAACAGACAACAAAAAAATTCTTTTAGTAGAAGACGATCAAAATTTCGGAGCCATTTTAAAAGACTATTTAATGCTAAATGATTTTGATGTTACATTGGCAAAAAATGGTATGGAAGGTTTTGAGAAATTCAAAAAAGACACCTACGATTTATGTATTCTTGACGTAATGATGCCTTACAAAGATGGGTATACACTTGCAAAAGAAATTAGAGAAAAAAATAAGGATGTGCCTATTGTTTTTTTAACAGCAAAATCTATGAAAGAGGATGTGTTAAAAGGATACAAAGTTGGTGCAGATGATTATTTGAATAAACCATTCGATTCAGAGGTTTTGTTAATGAAAATTCGAGCAATTATTCAAAGAAAAGCAACAGATACAAAAACAGACGCTACAAAATTTGAATTCCAAGTTGGTGCATTTCACTTGAATTCTAAATTACGTTTCTTGACCTATAAAGACCAAGAATCGATTAAATTATCCCCAAAGGAAAATGAATTACTTAAGTTGTTAGTGCTTTATGAAAACGATTTAATGCCAAGAGAATTAGCATTAACTAAAATCTGGAGAGACGACAATTACTTTACTTCGAGAAGTATGGACGTTTATATTGCTAAACTTAGAAAATACTTAAAATCGGATGCCAATGTTGAAATTTTAAATATTCACGGAGAAGGTTTTAGATTGGTAATAAAAAACAAAGTTTCAGATAAATAAATTATAAACTCCGAGAAATCGGAGTTTTTTATTTTAAATTAATTTCTAAAGCAAAACTAGTTTTCTCTTCTTTAGTGATTGTAAATTGAATTTTATTTGAATCCACGATTTTATTAATTTCAACATTATCTTTAAGAGAAAGTTCTTTTAAGAAGTTCATTTCAAATGATTCTATTTGTTGTTTCAAAATTATTTCAGTATCTATATTATCCAAACACCACTCAAGATATTTTACATTGTTAACGTGATTTACTATATCTAAATCGGATAATACGACTTCTTTATTATTGATTTTTTTTAAGGAAACACCAACATTTATTTTTGAAAAACTAATATTTGCAGCTTTTCTTTCTGGAAATAATTCAAAGTGAGAAATAGGCAATTTTAAATCTTCAGGTCTTCTAATATTAGTATTAAATACAACCCAGAAAGTTTCGCAACCTATAATTTTATTCCCATTTAAAAGAACCTCAACAGCTCTAATTGATCGAGAATTTTCAAGACTATTGATCCAAGTATTTATTGTGATTACGTCTTTCCATTTCGGCAATTCGTTAATTTCAACACGCATTCTACTTAAAACCCAAGCTTGATTAAATTCCTGCATATCTGAGAAACTGATTCCACCCAATTCCGAATGCGATGCTGCAGTTAGCTGAATCAAATTACATAAATCGGTGTATTTTAAAAAGCCGTTTGGATTGCATTGTGTAAAATTGATTTCCCAATCTTTGCTAAAAACGGATGTAAACTGACTTGAAATCGGCATATTAAGTTTTATTTTTAATGAATTCTACGATTTCTTCTTTGCTTGTATTGTATTCAAACCATTTAGTCTCTGGATTTCTTTTAAACCATGTTAGTTGCCGTTTTGCGAATCGGCGGGTATTTTTTTTAATTTCCTCTATTGCAAATTCCAATGATATTTCATTATCAAAATAACTGAATAATTCTTTATAACCAACTGTTTGTAATGCATTTAAGTCTTTTTGAGGATGCACTTTTTTGGCTTCATCCAATAATCCCTCGTTCATCATTATATCTACACGTTGGTTTATTCGGTTATAAATTATTTCTCTATTGGCTTCTAAACCGATTAAAATAGGAGTGAAGTTCCTTTGATTTTTTTTCTGGTTAATAAAGGAAGAATAGGGTTTTCCAGTTCCAATGCATACTTCCACAAAACGCATCATTCTTTGAGGATTTAAGAGCGTTTGAGGGTTTTTATGAGTAAGTTCAGCGTAATAATTTGGATCTAGGGTTTTTAAACTTTCTTGTAAATTTCCAATTCCGTTTATTTCATATTGTGACATCACAGACTCTCTAATGCTTTTATCAATTTCGGGAATAGCATCGAAACCTTTTAAAATTGCGTCTACATACAATCCGGAACCACCAACAAGTATTGCATAATCATTGTTTTCATATAGTTCGTTAAGTTTTGAAATAGCTTCTTTTTCAAAGTCGCCTACGTTATAACTTTCTAATATCGATTTGTTATGTACAAAATGATGTTTTGCAGATGAGAGTTCTAATTCGTTTGGAACTGCCGTTCCAATTGTCATTTCCTTAAAAAATTGTCGGCTATCACAGGAAATAATTTCACAATTAAAATGTTGAGCCAAAGCAATGCTCATGGAAGTTTTTCCTATAGCTGTTGGTCCAACGATGGTAATTAAATATTTCATATTTTTTTTTAGCCCGGATAGCAGTGAAAATCCCATTTTATTGCTAGGAACGAAGCAAAAAAAATGGATTGCAACGAATAGCCGGAAATAGCTCCAAATAAAATTAAAATTTCACAATTTTCAATAATTTATTTTTACGAATTTGGCTTTGAATGATATTTCTGGCATCTCGATTATTTTGCATCGGAATGATAATATTTTTAAGAATTTCGATTTTTTGCACCTGATAATTGAGATCATAAAATGCATATCCTTTGTAAATACCATTTTCAATTAAAACTGCACTACGTTCGTGAATTGTCCGTCCTTTGTCCTTTAGAATCATGTTTTGATCTTCAAAACTATTTTTTGCGATAAAGGTTGAAACTCTCGTGTTGTAATCTCCGGGAGTTATTTTCCCAATACATGCGCCATCACATTCCTTAATTTTGTATTGAAAGCATGCGTCATTTGTTGCGTATAATCCAGTTAATTTTTGACACAAATGATAGTCAGCTGTTATTCTGAACAATGTATTTTTTGCTTCTTGCATGGTTGAAAAAGAGGTGATTTCTTTTTTTCGACCATCAGCTTTTTGTAATTTTAAATTTAAGTAACCGTTTTTATCTTCTTCGGCATACAAAGCAATATTAAACAAGTTCTTTCTTTGTGCACGATTATAAATTGGTTTATGAATTTTAATTTCTTCGCTTTCCTTCAATAAAGCAATTAATTCGCTTCCAGTTTCTTCAAATGTAACTTTAAAAACTTCCGATTGTATTTTAACTGATTTTTTATCAACACCGGTAAAATGTTGGTTGATTCTTTTTTTAATATTTTTACTTTTACCAATATAAATTATTCTACCTTCTTCATTATGAATATAATAAACTCCAGTATTTGAAGTAACACTTTCTATTATTGAATATAATTTTGGAGTTATTCCTTTAAGTACTTCTGTTTTAATTAACTCTTGAACAATCGATTTTTCGGTATCTTTTGCTAATAATAATTGGAACAATTTTAAGGTAGCCATTGCATCACCGCTTGCTCTATGTCTGTCAGCCATTGGAATTCCAAGAGCGCGAACTAGTTTTCCTAAACTGTGTGAAGGCTGTTCAGGTAATAATTTCTGAGATAATTCAACTGTGCAAAGTGTTTGCTTATTAAAATCGAATCCTAATCTTCGGAATTCTGTTCGGAGTATTCGGTAATCAAATGCGGTGTTGTGGGCTACTAAAACACAGTCATTTGTAATTTCAATAATTCGTTTTGCGACTTCATAAAACTTTGGTGCACTTCTTAACATTGCATTATTAATACCTGTTAATTTTACAACAAAGGGCTGGATTGGAATTTCAGGATTTACCAAACTGATAAATTGATCTACGATTTCATGACCGTCAAATTTATAGATAGCGATTTCTGTAATTCCTTCTTCGTTGAATTGTCCTCCCGTGGTTTCTATGTCGAGTATGCAGTAAATGAGTTTGAATTTAAGATTAATTTATTAACGCCCTCCAAAGATACTACTTCCAATGCGCACCATAGTACTTCCGCACTCAATTGCAAGTTTGTAATCGCCGGACATTCCCATAGAAAGAATTGACAACTGAGAATTAACAATTGAGAACGACTTTTTAGTGTCAAAAATCGATTTCAATTGTTCGAATTCTTTCTTGATTTGATTTTGATTTTCTGTAAATGTCGCCATTCCCATTAAACCAACTATTTTGATATTTTTTAAGTTTATAAATGATTCGGAAGCTAATAAATCTTTTAGTTCATCTTCATTTAAACCAAATTTTGTTTCCTCCTCAGCGATATGAATTTGAAGTAAACAATTAATAATTCTATTGTTTTTTAAAGCTTGTTTGTTTATTTCTTCTAATAATTTCAAACTGTCAACTCCATGAATCAAGCTCACGTATGGCGCCATAAATTTCACCTTATTAGTTTGAATGTGACCTATCATATGCCATTGAATGTCTTTTGGCATTTGCTCCCATTTTTCTGTCATTTCTTGGATTTTATTTTCGCCAAAAATGCGTTGACCAGCATTATAGGCTTCCATTAAATCTGAAATAGGCTTGGTTTTTGAAACGGCAACAAGAGTTACATGTTCAGGTAATGAAGATTTTATTTGGAGTAAGTTATCTTTGATTGACATTTAATATTCAATTAAGAAATAAATTGTTTTGCAATTTTCTCTGCTTTTTTACTCTCGCTATAATCATAGAACCCTTCACCAGATTTTGAACCTAACTTTCCAGCGCGAACCATATTTACTAAAAGTGGGCAAGGAGCGTATTTTGGATTTTTGAATCCATCATGCATTACATTTAATATAGCTAAACAAACGTCAAGTCCAATAAAATCTGCTAGTTGTAGTGGTCCCATAGGTTGTCCCATACCTAATTTCATAACGGTGTCAATTTCATAAACGCCAGCCACTTTATTGTATAATGTTTCAATTGCTTCATTAATCATTGGCATCAAAATTCTATTGGCAACAAATCCTGGATAATCATTAACTTCAACGGGGGTTTTACCTAATTTTTCAGAAAGTTCCATGATGATTTTTGTAACTTCATCTGAAGTATTGTATCCACGAATAATTTCTACCAACTTCATAATTGGCACTGGATTCATAAAGTGCATTCCGATAACTCGTTCAGGATGAGCAACAACAGATCCAATTTGAGTAATTGAAATGGAAGAGGTATTGGTAGCTAAAATGGTATTGTGCGAACACACGTCATTCAGTTGTTTGAAAATACTCAATTTTAGATCTACGTTTTCTGTTGCGGCTTCAACAACTAAATCAACACCTACAACACCATCATTAATATCAGTATAAGTAATAATATTGGAAATAGTTTTTAGTTTGTCCTCTTCAGTAATAGTTCCTTTTGCCACCATTCGATCCAAATTAGTAGCAATAGTCGCCATTCCTTTGTCTAAAGATTTTTCAGAAATATCAATTAGTTTTACGGTAAATCCGCTTTGAGCAAATGTATGAGCAATTCCATTACCCATAGTTCCAGCTCCAATTACAGCTATTATTTTCATATATTATTTTTTAAAACAATCAATTATTTGATAAGCAACTCTCAACGCATTGGTACCTTGTTCCAAAGTTACAACTGGAGTTGTATTATTATATATTGCATCCGCAAAAGAATTAAGTTCGTCTAAAATTGCATTATTTTGTTCCACTTCAGGATTCGCAAAATAGATTTGTTTTTTGATACCCTCTGCATTTTGTAAAATCATATCAAAATCACCAGGAATTTCTGGTGCATCTTTCATTTTTACTACTTCACACTTTTTCTCTAAAAAATCAACAGAAATATAGGCGTCTTTTTGGAAGAAACGAGATTTGCGCATATTTTTCAATGAAATTCTGCTCGCAGTTAAATTGGCAACGCAACCATTTTCGAATTCAATTCTAGCATTCGCAATATCTGGGGTTTCACTAATTACAGAAACTCCACTTGCATTTATTAGCTTTACTTTTGAAGGAACCACACTTAAAATCGCATCTATATCGTGAATCATCAAATCTAAAACTACAGGAACATCAGTTCCACGAGGATTGAATTCAGCCAACCGATGTGTTTCTATAAACATTGGATTCTCAATCATATCCTTTGTTGCAATAAATGCTGGATTGAATCTTTCCACGTGACCTACTTGTCCTTTTACTTTATACTCATTTGCTAAAGCAATAATTTCTTCCGCCTCAGCGACAGTATTTGAAATGGGTTTTTCTATAAATACGTGTTTTCCAGACTTGATTGCCACTTTAGCACATTTATAATGAGAAAGAGTAGGGGTTACAATATCAATAACGTCTACAGCGTGAATTAAAGTGGCAATAGTATTAAATTGTTTGTAGCCAAATTCTTCAGCTATTTTTGCACCGTTTTCTTGATTTTCATCATAAAAACCTACCAATTCGTATTTATCTGATTGTTGTAATAATCGTAAATGTATTTTTCCGAGATGTCCTGCACCTAAAACTCCTACTTTTAACATAACTAAGTATTTTCAACAAAAATAGCAATAAATTGATAATAAATTAATGCATTTAAAATTAAATCCATCATTTGATTTGTCGATTACTTTCTTAAATTTACATCATAAATAATAATTTGTTTTGAAAGATACAGCCAAACATCAAGGACTTAGAAACCAGCTCGTAAAATTGTTGCAAGAAAAAGGAATCGTTGACAAAAACGTACTAAAAGCAATTAGTACTATTCCTCGTCATTTATTTTTAAATTCAAGCTTTGAAGACTATGCCTATCAAGACAAAGCATTTCCAATTGGGGCAGGCCAAACGATATCACAACCTTATACAGTAGCTTTTCAAAGTCAATTGTTAGAAATAAAAAAAGGCGATAAAATTCTAGAAATCGGAACAGGATCAGGATATCAAACCGCTGTTTTGTATTTAATGGGAGCTAAAGTTTATAGTGTGGAAAGGCAAAATGAGTTGTTCAAACAAACGTCTGCCTTGTTACCAAAATTAGGAATTCGACCTAAACACCTTTCTTTTGGTGACGGTTATAAAGGATTGCCAAATCATGCGCCGTTTGACAGTATAATTGTTACCGCTGGAGCTCCTACAATTCCAAAACCATTAATGGCGCAATTAAAAATAGGAGGGAAGTTGATTATTCCCGTTGGGGAAGAAAATCAAATTATGATTAAGTTGATTAGAAAAAACGAAACCCAATTCGAAAAACACGAATGTGGTGATTTTAAATTTGTTCCTTTATTAGAAGATAAAAAATAAAATAAAAACCCGAAATATCGAGGTTTATTGTCCAATAATATTTAAATAACGCTCCAAACTTTCTTTCTCAATTTGAGCAATAAACATCAAAAAATCTTCTTTGTTGTTTTTAGTTTGTGCCGTTTCAAGGGCAGAAAAATATTGCATTCTATTTTCGTAATCTCCTTTAATATTTGCAATTACATATCCATGCTGAAGCAAAATAAGGTTCATTACTAAACGAGAACTTCTACCATTACCATCAATGAATGGATGAATTGTTACTAATCTTTCATGAAGTTCAGCGGCTAAAATAACAGGATGTAATCTCTTTTTATTGGATTCATACCATATAAAGAAATCTTCCATTTCTTTGGCAACCAAAAAAGGTTGTGGTGGTAAATGGGAACTTCCTTTAATCATGACTTGAACTTTACGATATTTACCAGCATCTTCGGGTTGAATTCCTCTCAAAATTAGGTTATGTATAGAAAGTACTTCTCTTTCATTTAAAGGAGAATTTTTTTCCATCAAATGTTTAATATATACTATTGCCTCCTGGTGATTGATAACTTCAAGATGCTCCCTCATACTTTTTCCTGAAATAGTTAATCCTTCATTTATGACCAAATCAGTTTCACGAAGGGTTAAAGTATTACCTTCAATGCGATTGCTTTCAAAGGTATATTCCAATTCTAAAGCTTGAGTAATTTTAAAGCTATCCAATTTTCTAAAAGCATCTAGTTTAGCTTTCAAAGCATCTATCTCGTTGATAATTGTTGATAAATTATTAGAAATATTCCTTTTGGTAATACCGTAATTATTTTCAACTTCCTCACGTACAATATTCATTGCTTTTAATGCAAATTCATCGTTACCAATTTCATATAATAATTTTTCTTTGAACCAAGCAATCATTATCGTTTCAAGATCAATTTCTAAAAGTGATGCTAATTTTACTACTTGCTCTTTAGTAGGTTTTCTTGAACCACTTTCAAACTTACTAATAAGAGCTTGATCGATGCCCAAGAGATGTGCAACTTCCCGAGTTTTCAATCCTTTTTTCTCTCTAGCTACTTTTAGTAAAGTTTTCATTTTTTATTATTTTTATAGTCAAGACAAATTTAGTCATTTTTTTCGGAAAAAAAATACTTTTCAATATTCTTTTTTTATTCGATCTAAATCTCTTTTAGTATCTTGTTCTTTTAAGGATTCTCTTTTGTCATATGTTTTTTTACCTCTACAAAGGCCAATTTCTAATTTTGCAATCCCTTTTTCATTGGTAAATAATTTTAAAGGTACTATTGTAAGTCCTTTTGCTTGAACACTTCTTTCCAATCCTTTAAGTTCTCTTTTATTTAAAAGTAATTTCCTTTCGCTACGAGCTTTATGATTGAATTGGTTTCCGTAAGTATATTCTTCGATGTAGGTATTAATTGCAAATAATTCTAATCCGCTAAATTCACAGAAACTTTCAGTAATATTGGCTTTACCAAGTCGTATAGATTTTATTTCTGTTCCAGCTAAAACTATTCCAGCAGTATAAGTTTCGATTATTTCGTAATCAAATCTGGCTCTCTTGTTTAATATGTTTATTGTTTTTAGCATCTTGATGCAAATGTACGATAACAATTCATTAATTTTGTTGGTATACAAGAACTTTTTAACTTCTTAAATCATACCATTTATTTATATGTCAAACAACAATCCCGATCCACTTCACGGAGTTACTTTACAAAAAATTTTGGAGTATTTAGTTGAATTTTATGGTTATGATACCCTTGGGGAATTGATTAAAATAAAATGTTTCACTTCTAATCCAAGTATGAAATCAAGCCTAACTTTTTTGAGAAAAACAGATTGGGCTAGAAAAAAAGTGGAAGAATTGTATATTAAATCTCTAAGATAATTTTCTGTGTTTCCAACGTTTATGTGTCCACAGATAATTTTCTGGTTTTTCATAAATTTGTTGTTCTACTAATTTTAAAAAACGATCTGTAATTTCATAATTTGGTTCTTCTTTAGCATTTTCAGATAGCACTTCCAACTCTGCTTCATAAAAACCTCTTTTTAATTTTTTTGTTCTTAAAAAAATAACATTCATATCGTATTTCTTGGCTAACATTTCACCGCCAGTGTGAATTGGAACTTCAATTCCCATGAATTTATTCCAATGATAAAAAGAGCCCCATCTTGGCGATTGATCACTGATTAATCCATAAAGCCCAAGTTTTTTATTTCTATAATTTTTTTCCATTACTGGTATTGCCTCTTTTGTAGTAATTAAAGTAGCCTTGAATTTTGATCGAATGTCCCTCACCAATTTGTCAAAATAGCGGTTGTTGATTTTTTTATAAATAGCATAACCTTCAAATGATGATTTACTATTTATTGAAGTTGCCCATTCGTAACTTGCATAATGAGCACAAAGTAATGCAATACTTTTTCCTTTTTTTTCTAAATCGTGATAAACCTCAATGTTTCTAAATTTATACCTTCTTTCCATTTCACTTTTTGAAATAGTCAACGTTTTAATCATTTCCAAAAAGACATCACACATGTTTTGGTAGGACTTTTTTTCTATAACTAATCTTTCTTTTTCAGTTAAATGGGGTAGTGTTAATGCTAAATTTTCTCGAACTATTTTTTTTCGATATCCTACAACATAGTAAGTTAAAATGTAAAAACCATCTGATATTAGATATAGCAATCTAAAAGGAAGTATGGAAATACACCACAAAAAAGGATATAGAAATATATAAATTATTAGCTGCATTAGGTAATTAATTTTTGCAAATATACATTAAATAAATTTTTTCATTCACATTGGTTAAACCTAAAAAACTATCTTTACTTTTACTAAATATTAAATTGGTAACCATGAATGTTTTATTGATAATTATTATTGCAGCTACTGTTATTTTTAGTTTTAAGGGTTTTGATGACATTGCTTTTTTTAGAAAGTTTGAATTCCATATTGGAAGTATTCGTTCTGGGGAGCAATTCCGAATGATATCCTCGGCTTTTTTACATGCCGATATTTCACACCTTGCATTTAATATGTTAACCTTGTATTTTTTCGCACCAGTTGTCTATGGCTATTTGGGTAATTTTTCATTTGGATTAATTTATTTAGGCAGTTTGATTTTTGGTAGTTTATTGACTTTATATTTTCATTCCAATGATTATTCATATCGAGCCATTGGAGCTTCGGGTGCAGTAACCGGAGTTTTGTATTCAGCTATTTTATTGCAACCCGATATGGATTTGTATTTATTTTTTATTCCAATACCAATACCTGCTTATCTATTTGGAATAGGATATTTATTATATTCAATTTACGGCATGAAGGCCAAACGCGACAATATAGGTCACACTGCTCATTTTGGTGGAGCAATTGGTGGTTATTTAATCACTCTTGTAAAAGAACCTCATCTATTTATTGACAATCTTGAAATGGTAATTTTATTAGCAATTCCAATTGTACTATTATTCATTTTAGCCAAACTTGGAAAAATATAAAATATCATAAATAAAAAAAGCCCAGTTTTAAATTGGGCTTTTTTGTGGGGAGAGCAGGATTCGAACCTGCGAAGTTCACACAGCAGATTTACAGTCTGCCCTCGTTGGCCGCTTGAGTATCTCCCCGATAAATTCAATAAATTGAACTCGCAAACGGCTGCAAATATAACAACACTTTCCAGCTTTCCAAATTAATAAAGTACTTAATTTTAATACTTTTTTTAATCTCTTGGTATTGAATTAAATAAAAAAAAATCTCCACTAGGGAGATTTTAATTTTGTATAAATATATAATGATTATGATCCTAAAAGTGAAGCAATTTTAGCATTTAATTCTTCTCCACGAATATCTTTTGCAATGATAACACCTTTAGCATCTAGAATAAATATAGAAGGAATTGCATTGATACCATAAAGTAAAGCAATTGGATCTTCAAATTCTTTTAAATTAGAAACATGGTTCCAAGTCAATTTGTCTTTAGCAATAGCAGTCTTCCAAGCTGATGCTTCTTTATCCAAAGAAACACTTAAAATATTCAATCCTTTTGCATGGTATTTTGCATATAATGCTACAACATTTGGATTTTCAGCACGACATGGTTTGCACCAAGACGCCCAAAAATCAATTATAGTAACTTTTCCTAGCGATTGTTTTAAAGAAATAGCTTTTCCATCAGGATTTTTAGCAGTAAAATCAGGAGCTAAACTTCCAACATTTGCTGAAGGAGCAACTGTTATTGGCTTACCAATTTTATCTAATTTCGATTTAATTGATTTCCCTGGTTTGTAACTTTTTAATTCTGGACTAAAGCTTGTATATATTTTTTTAACTCTTGCTATGTCTGCTGCTGGATCGTTTAACATACTGTCTACAATTAATGCAGATAATAATGCTTTTGGATTTCCTTCTGCAAATTTCACGTAGAATTCCATTCCTTCTTTTTGAATCTCTTGATATTGATTCATTAATTTATTAATAACAATTGTATCTTTTGCTTCTTGAGCTGCATTCATTTTAGCCATATTTGCATTTTGGAAAGCAGTTAATTTCTTTTGAAACTCTTTTTGAAATTTAGTTAAATCATCATTAAACTTTGTAAAAACATCATTATTGAAGGTACCTGAAAATTTCGATTTTTGAAGGCTGTCCTTATCAATAATTAGATTTATATCCCCATTTTCTAGTACAAATGGAACTTTTCCTTGAAGAGCTTCTACCTGTATCATCATGATTTCAGGTTCCTTTGCCGAACCTTCCATAACAAATTTTCCATTCTTAACTTTAACAGTATCCAAAGGAATAAACTGTCCCATTCCATCTTGTTTTTCAAGTATTACTGTTTTACCATCAGCAATACCTTTTACAGTTCCTGAAATAATATATTCATTTTCACCTGCTTTGTTGCATGAAATTATAACTGAAAATACAGTTAATAACATTAAAATTCTTTTCATTTTTAATTTGTTTTAATTTTAGGTTGCAAAAGTATTTAAAAATAACAAAGTTGTCACATTAAATTACTTAATTTTTTGTTATTCTTTATTTTTATTACTTTAAAGTTGAAGGACATACAAAACAGTTAACGTCACATTTGTACTTCTAATTCCATTTTCAACATTTGTAAATCGATTAAATTGACGAGATTTTAATTCAGTAGCCTTAATTAAAGATCTATTACCGTAAGAACAATGCTAATAGAAATTCTCGGTTTTTGAAACTAAATTTAAATTAGATTTTATGCCTTAATTATATTCAAATTTATGTAATTATATTTCAGTAAATTCAAATCGTTAAAATACTTTAACTAAAAATTATTACTCGTTTTATTCTATTAAGCAATTAAATATATTAATTTTATTTCTATGAAAAATGAATTTAGAAAAGGCTTTTATTTTAAGAAATATGAAGCGCCATTTCAATCGCCATTTGATAGACTTTTCGAAGTTTTTAAAGAATTAATAACCCACACTTCTGGTGATTTTGATGAGGCAATCGATTGGTTGAGAGAATTGGATAAAGAATATAAACTAACCGATTCTAGCTACACGATTGATGACTTTATTGAAGATTTAAAGAAAAAGGGATACATTCGAGAAGAACTAAAAGAAGATGGTTCGTCAGGAACTGGAATAACGGCCAAAACCGAGCGAGCAATTCGACAGCAGGCTTTAGATCAAATTTTTGGTAATTTAAAGCGCTCAGGAAATGGAAATCATAAAACCAAGCATTCAGGAAATGGAGACGAGCATACTGGGGAATTGCGCGAATTTCACTTTGGTGATGGTTTAGAACAAATTTCTTTGACAGAAAGTTTAAGAAATGCTCAAATTAATAATGGAGCCGATGATTTTCAATTGACAGAAAAAGATTTGGTTGTTGAGGATACCCAATTCAAATCACAAATGAGCACCGTTTTGATGATTGACATCAGTCACAGTATGATTCTATACGGTGAAGACCGAATTACACCTGCTAAAAAAGTAGCGATGGCATTGGCAGAATTAATCACCACTAGATACCCAAAAGACACCTTAGATATTTTAGTTTTTGGAAATGACGCTTGGACAATTGCAATTCGTGATTTGCCATATTTGAAAGTCGGTCCTTATCATACTAATACAGTAGCTGGGTTGCAATTAGCTATGGATTTATTGAGACGCAAGCGCAACACCAACAAACAAATTTTTATGATTACCGATGGAAAGCCGAGTTGTGTTCGGGAAAAAGATGGTGAATATTACATGAACAGCAATGGATTAGACGAATACATTGTAAATAAATGTTACAGTCAAGCGCAACAAGCCAGAAAATTGCACATTCCAATTACCACTTTTATGATTGCAAGTGATCCATATTTACAAAAATTTGTCAATCGATTTACGGAAGAGAATCAAGGGAAAGCATTTTACACAGGATTAAAAGGCCTTGGAGAAATGATCTTCGAAGATTATGAAACCAACAGAAAAAAGAGAATTAAATAGAACGATAATTTACCATTATGAAAATAGATACCATTAAGACTTTAGGAGAATTAAAAGCTGCGGGTTACCAAAGTAAAAGTATAAAAGACGAGTTGCGAAACAACCTAAGAGAAAAAATAAAATCTGGAAAACTTGTATTTGAAGGCGTTCACGGATTTGAAAATACTGTAATTCCAGAATTAGAAAGAGCAATACTTTCGCGTCATAATATCAATTTATTGGGGCTTCGTGGTCAAGCCAAAACAAGGTTAGCACGTTTAATGATTGAATTATTGGATGAATTTATGCCTATTGTAGCTGGTTCAGAAATTAACGATGACCCTTTGAAACCAATCTCTCGTTTTGCTAAAGATTTAATTGCAATTGAAGGAGATAAAACCCCAATTCAGTGGGTTCACAGAAGTGAAAGATTCTTTGAAAAATTAGCAACACCTGATGTTACGGTTGCGGATTTGATTGGTGATGTAGATCCAATAAAAGCTGCAAATTTAAAATTATCGTATGCTGACGATCGTGTAATTCATTTTGGAATGATCCCGAGAGCCAACCGTTGCATATTTGTAATCAACGAATTACCAGATCTACAAGCCCGAATTCAAGTGGCATTGTTCAATATTTTACAGGAAGGTGACATTCAAATCCGCGGATTTAAATTAAGAATGCCATTGGATATGCAATTTGTATTTACTGCAAATCCGGAAGATTATACCAATCGTGGAAGTATTGTTACACCCTTGAAAGATAGAATTGGTTCTCAAATTCTAACACATTATCCAGAAACAATTGAAATTGCAAGAACAATTACCCAACAAGAAGCTAAATTGGATCAAATTCAAAGTGATACGGTTTATGTTCCTTCATTGGCCAAAGATTTATTAGAACAAATCGTTTTTGAAGCTCGTGAAAGTGAATATATTGATAATAAAAGTGGTGTAAGTGCAAGACTGAGTATTACTGCTTATGAGAATTTGTTAAGTGCTGCAGAACGCCGTACTTTAAAGTCTGGAATGGATAAAACCACCGTTAGATTATCAGATTTTATGGGTATTATTCCAGCAATTACTGGTAAAGTCGAATTGGTTTATGAAGGAGAGCAGGAGGGTGCTGCGGTAGTTGCACAACATTTAATTGGAGATGCAATTCATACCTTTTTACCGGCTTATTTCCCTAAGATTGAGAAATTAGAGAAACAAGATGAAAAAACTACTTATTCCGATTTAATCGAATGGTTTTTCTCTGAAAGCGGATTTGAATTGTTAGACGATGCTACAGATGAAGAATACAAATCAATATTGGATTCGATAACACCACTTTCAATCTTGATTAAAAAATACCAACCACAACTTGCAAATGAAGATGTTTATTTTATGAAAGAGTTTGTATTATGGGCTTTGGTAGAATATGATAAATTGAGTAAAGACCGAATTTCTCAAGGATATCAATTTAGTGATATTTATAGAAATTACATTAACAAATTGTAATAAAAAAGGGGTTTAAACAATGTTTTAAACCCCTTTAAATTTTATTTTTTATAACTTAATCTTGGTTCGTAGTTTTTCTCCAAGTAAAAGCATTTAAAATGTGTCTTTTTGCAAATCTAGTTGGAGAATCAGCGTTTACCATTTTTACATAAGTAGCTTTAGGAACACTAATATATTCATATACACTTCCATTAGAAAAATTGATAATTAATCTTCCGTCAACAAATTTATAGTCTGTAATTGTTGAAGTGCTAATAGTTTCAGTGTATTCAGGTAAGTTTTGTTTGATAGTTTCAGGATTGATACTTACCAAAAAGTGGTAGGCTTCAATAATTTTTTTACTATTTTCTTCTGCAGCTTTCAAACCTTCGTCATCTCCTTGAAATTTATCAGGATGGGCATCCTTCATTGCATTTCGAGAGATGGTTTTTAAATCTTTTAAATCTACAGTTTTATCAACGTTTAGTAACTTTCTGTATTCAACTATTTTTTTCATAAACTTATTAAATAAGCGTCTTTCAAATGATATAATTTATTTTACAATCATTAAAAATGACAAATTTTTTGCAAAGGTACATTTAAATAAAACAATTCCAATTATTTTAAAATAAAAAGGCATTTCGATTATAATAAATACCATAAATAATTCGTATATTGTAAATTCTATATCAATAAACATTTGATCTTTTAATCACGTGAAAAATTTAATCATTGTTAGACATGCAAAATCAAGCTGGGAAAATCCAGTTAGCGATAAAGAACGAAACTTAACAGATAGGGGTAGGAATGACGCTGCTTTGGTATCATTAGAAAGTTTAGGCTTGATAAGAAATAAATTTGTATTATTCAGCAGCAATGCAAGGCGAGCATTGGAAACAGCTGCCATTTTTGCAACTAATTATTCGTTTCCATTCAATGATATTATTATAAATGAAGATTTATACACATTTGATGAAAATCAGTTGGAAAAAGTAATCAAATCATTAAACAATGATTTAGAAAATGTTATTCTTTTTGGTCATAATGAGGCTATAACAAAATTTGTTAATAAATTTGGCGATATATTTATTGAAAATGTTCCCACTTCAGGTTTAGTTTGGATTAAATTTGATTGTTTGGAATGGAAATTATTAAAAAAAGGGAAAACAAAAAAAGTAGTACTCCCCAGAGATTTAAAGTATGAATAAAAATTTGGATTACAAATACATAGATAGAGAAAAAAGCTGGCTTGCATTTAACGCTCGTGTTCTTCAGGAAGCTTCCGATGAGAATGTGCCTTTGTTGGATCGATTGCGATTTTTAGGAATATTTTCAAACAACTTGGATGAGTTTTTTAGAGTTCGTTTTGCTGCAATTCGCCGATTGAGTTTATCGGGAATTTCAGGGGAAAAAGTGCTCATGGGAATAAGTGCAAATCAATTGGTTAAAGATATTACCGAAATTGTAATCGAACAACAAACCGAGAGTTTAAAGATTTTAAAAATTATTGAAGATAAATTACAAGCTGAAAATATATTTATTATCGATGAAAGTCAAATTACAAGTGAACAAGAAAATTTCATTAAAGATTTTTTTATTCAAAAAGTAAGTCCTGCTTTAGTGACCATTATCTTAAATGACTTAGCAGAGTTTCCGGTATTAAAAGACACTTTGGGTTATTTAGCTGTTAAATTAGTAATGAAACCTGAATCAGAACCTAAAATTTTAGGTTTGGTTAAACCAAAAAAAGAAATTCGTTACGCCGTAATTGAAATTCCAAAATCAATTAACCGTTTTGTAGTTTTACCTTCAGTTGATGACAAGCAATACGTTATTCTTTTGGATGATGTCATTCGTCATAATTTATCAAGTTTATTCAATATTTTCGATTACGAAAGTATTTCTGCACACATGATTAAAATTACTCGTGACGCTCAATTAGACATTGATAGCGACATGAGTAAAAGTATGCTTGAAAAAATTGCTACCAGCGTAAAAGATAGAAGAATAGGGGAACCAGTGCGTTTTGTATATGATCAGTCTATAGGTAAAGACACTTTAAAATTTTTCCTAACCAATATGGGAATTGATGCTTCAGATAGTATTATTCCTGGCGGAAGATACCATAATAGACGTGATTTTATGGATTTCCCAAATCTAGGAAGATTTGATTTATTATACGAACCAAAAATTCCTTTACCAGTTGAAGGATTGAGTTTGGACGGAAGTATATTGAATAAAATTGCTAAGAAAGATTATCTAGTAAATGCACCGTTTCAGTCTTTTTCTTATATAATTAAATTCTTAAGAGAGGCTGCTTTAGATCCGCATGTAACCTCAATAAAAATTACTTTGTATCGATTAGCAAAGAATTCTCAAGTAATTAGCTCATTGATTAATGCCGCTAAAAATGGAAAGAAAGTTACGGTTCAAATTGAACTTCAAGCGCGTTTTGACGAAGCTAGTAACATTTCTTATGCCGAACAAATGCAAACGGAAGGAATTGAGTTAATTTTCGGAATTAAAGGTTTGAAAGTTCACAGTAAAATTTGTTTAGTTGAGAGAATTCAAAACGGAAAATTAGTTCGTTATGGTTTCATTTCAACAGGTAATTTTAATGAAGCAACCGCTAGAGTTTATACTGATGTTACTTTATTTACTAGTCACCAGCAAATTTTAAAAGACGTTTCAAAAATATTTGAGTTCTTTAATGTTAATTATAGAGTGCATCGATATAAGCACTTAATTGTTTCCCCGCACTACACAAGAACCAAAATTAATAAGTTAATTGATCGCGAAATTACTAATGCAGAAAATGGTAAAACGGCCTATATAAAATTAAAATTAAATAGTCTTACCGATGTCCAATTAATAGATAAATTATACGATGCTAGTAATGCAGGAGTAAACATAAAACTTCAAATTAGAGGAATATGCTCGTTAATTCCAGGTGTTAAAGGAATGAGTTCGAACATTGAGGCTATTAGTATAGTAGACAATTACTTAGAGCATGCAAGAATCTATATTTTCGGCAACGATAATGATCCCGAAATTTTTATATCATCAGCTGATTTTATGACTAGAAACATCGACGGAAGAGTTGAGGTTACTTGTCCAATTTATGACGAAAGAATTAAAAATGAACTGATAGATATTTTTAATATTGGTTGGAAAGGAAATGTAAAATCGCGCTTGCATTCAGACAAATTAAATAATGAGTATCGATTAAGAGGTAAAGATCCTGTATTTAGAGCACAACAAGAAATGTACAATTACTATTTAAATCGTCTTAATGTACTTACCGAAAAATTATAATTCAAAAATAATCTATCCCAAATAATATTTAATGATTAAAATAAAAAAATATGCCGCAATAGATGTTGGTTCAAATGCAATGCGACTTTTGGTAGCTAATATTATTGAAGAAGAGGGTAAGGAAACACAATTTAGTAAAAGTGCATTAGTTCGTGTTCCAATTCGTTTGGGTCAAGATGCGTTTACAGTAGGTGAAATTTCTGAAGAAAATATCGATAGAATGGTGGATGCTATGAAAGCATTCAAACTGTTAATGAAAGTGCACAAAGTTGAAAAATACATGGCTTGTGCGACTTCCGCAATGCGAGAAGCTTATAATGGACGTGAAGTGATTGATATAATTAAGAAAAAAGCCGATGTTGAAATAAATATTATTGATGGAAAAACTGAAGCGGCCATAATCGCTTCAACTGATTTACATTATTTATTAAAAACAGAAAAAACGTATTTGTATGTAGATGTTGGTGGAGGAAGCACTGAATTTTCTTTATTTTCAAATGGTAAAATGATAGTCTCAAAATCGTTTAAAGCTGGTACAGTCCGACTATTAAACGAAGTAGTTTCTGATATCGTTTGGCATGAAATTGAAAAATGGATAAAAACTAATACCGAAATCTATGATGAGGTAACTCTAATTGGATCAGGAGGCAACATCAATAAACTTTTTAAAATGTCGGGTAAAATGCAAGACAAACCATTGTCTTACATGAATGTTAACTCACAATTTACATTCTTAAACTCACTAACTTATGAGCAAAGAATTACCGAATTAGGATTAAATGCTGATAGAGCAGATGTAATCGTTTTGGCTACGAAAATTTACCTTAATGCAATGAAATGGAGCGGTGCAAAAAACATTTATGTTCCAAAAATTGGGCTTTCTGATGGAATTGTGAAAGCACTTTATTACGGAAAAATCTAAATATCCAGTTCGAAAGTTTTTCTTAGAATATCTAAATTATGATTGATTTCTGTTAATCGATTGTATTTTTCTTGTGGTGTAAATGCTAATTTTGTTTTAACCTCTTCATTTACAATCACTTCGATAGTTATATTATGATTATGTAAATGGCCTTTTAAATAACCTAACAAACCATTTTTCTCTGATTCAAAATCAATTTTCGAACCTTGATTTGGTAATTCTAAGGTGATAGTAGTTCCGTTTAAAATGGGATCGTTTATTAACAAAAGAGATTCCATTATTTTATAACCTTTATCTCCTAAACGTTGAGCATATTTGTGCCAGTACAACAACATATCGGTTTCATTAAAATCCTCTGTTGGTAAATGAACTTCTTCTTTTACTATTGATTTTCCCGCTTCTAAAAGTTCCTTTTTGGCTTTTATACTTGCTAAAGAAAAGGCTGAAACCTTCGGTTCTGAAGCAATATCTATTGGCTTTGTAGAATCTGTTTTCTCTATCGAAACTTCCAAAATATTATTTTCAATTAAAGGAGTTTCGATTTCAATATTTTCTGAAGTTAAACCTTCAATTTCTTCTTCAACTTCAATAATTTCAATTGATTCCGATTCAACATCAACTACAACTTCCGAAGTAATTTCAGGTTTTACATCAATTGTAACAAGAGGTTTTTCAACAACTGTTTTGTCAGTTATTGAATAATTTGCAATTCTAAAATGTGTTGGTGGAATTATATATGATTCAGCCTTTTTTTTTTCTCCATCAAATGTGATAGAGGCCAATTGCATTAAGCAAAGTTCAACAAGTAATCGCTGATTTTGACTCACTTTATATTTCAAATCACACTCATTGGCAATTTGAATTCCTTCTAATAAAAAGTCTTGGTTCGTTTTTTGAGATTGAATTCCATATAACTTTTGAGCTTGCTCACCCACTTCCAATAGTGAAATCGTTGTTGGTGTTTTGCAAACTAATAAATCTCTAAAATGTGATGCTAATCCAGCAATAAAATGATGTCCGTCAAATCCTTTTGAAAGAATTTCGTTATATGCCATCAATAATTCAGGAATTTTATTTTCAATAATTAAATCGGTAATATTGATATACGTTTCATAATCGAGAACGTTTAAATTTTCCGTAACTGCTTGACGAGTAAGATTATTTCCGCAAAAAGATACTACTCTATCAAATATAGATAAGGCGTCACGCATCGCACCATCTGCTTTTTGAGCAATTATATGTAATGCATCATCTTCAAATTTTACACCTTGACTTTCTGCAACTTCCGCCAAGTGTTCTTTAGCGTCTTTTACTGTAATTCTTTTGAAATCAAATATCTGACAACGTGATAATATTGTGGGAATAATTTTGTGTTTTTCAGTGGTTGCCAATATAAAAATGGCGTGTTTTGGTGGTTCTTCTAATGTTTTTAAAAAGGCATTGAATGCTGCTGCAGACAACATGTGAACCTCGTCAATAATATAAACCTTGAATTTTCCTGTTTGTGGTGGGATTCTAACTTGGTCAATCAAATTTCGAATATCATCAACGGAGTTGTTTGAAGCCGCATCCAATTCAAATACATTGAATGCAAAATCTTCTAATGGATCATCATAACCTGGCTGGTTTATTTTTCTAGCTAAGATTCTTGCACAAGTAGTTTTTCCAACACCTCTAGGACCTGTAAATAATAATGCTGACGCCAAATGATTGGTCTCTATAGCATTTAATAAAGTATTTGTAATGGCTTTTTGACCTACAACATCTTTAAATGTTTGAGGTCGATATTTACGAGCCGATACTACAAATTCTTCCATAAAATATTATTGATTTACAAATATAGATTTATTATTTCAATTTTGGAATTCTAATTTTCAATTTTATACTTTAAATTTAATATAATTATTTAACACGCAATCTTTCAAATATTTATTCAATTATTGTTGTAGATTTGCACCGCAGACCGCCTTATCGCCACACTTAGGTGTGGAGGAAAGTCCGGACACCAAAGAGAAGCATAGCGGGTAACACCCGTCATTTTGAGCAATCGAAAGAGGACAAGTGCAACAGAAAGCAGGTACAGGTAATGCTGTAGTGAAACCAGGTAAACTCTATGCGGTGAAATTTCAAGTATATCAATAGTTAAGGGCTTCTCGTCCGTTGTTGAAGGGTAGAAAGATGGAGCTCGCGAGTAATTTCGAGCCTAGATAAATGATAAGGCCACGCAAAACGTGGACAGAATCCGGCTTATAGGTCTGCTTTTTTTATTTTAGAGTAAATAACACTGTCTAAAAATTCCCCATTAAAGAATGTATTCTCTTTAAAATACCCCTCTTTTACAAATCCGTTTTTTAGTAAAACTCTTTCAGAGGCAGAATTTCTAGGGTCAATTATAGCTTCGATTGAATGCAAATTCATTTCGTTAAAACCATAATCCAAAGCTTTCTCAACTGCTTCTGAGGCAATTCCTTTTCCATGATTTTCAGAAAGTAGCATGTAACCAATTTCTGAACGAAAATCTTCAAATTTTGTTCTATAAAAGCCAATAATTCCTAATAACTTATTTTCACCTTTAAATGTAATTGCCCAATTTATAGCTTCGTTATTTTCAATTCCACTATCTAATAAAGCAATATGCGCAAGTGCATCTTCATTAGTAATTACCAATGGTCGTGGTATGTATTTCATCGTTTCAGGGTTGGAACGCATCGAGAAAATTTCGTTAACATCATTATTGTCAACTCTCCGAAGGATTAATCTGTCGGTTTCTAATATCGGAAATGGAGTAAAATTCAATTCTAGCATAATTTGGCCTATAAAATTTCAATAAAATAATTGGTTTCAAATGTTTGGTTGATTCCCAGGATTTTAATTCCTTCTTTTTCTTCTAAATTACCATTGTTTTCAATTGTGTCAGCGAACCCAATCCAAGGTTCTATACAAATAAAAGGAGCTTGACTTTTCGTCCAAATTCCCAAAGATGGAAAGTTATTATAATGTACTTTTAAAAACGGAATATCATTTTCAGCAATAGCAATCGATTTAGATTCTATGGTTTTAAAAATTAAGGCATCATTTTCAAATAATGAATACGTTAAAGGTAAACTATTATTTTCAATTGGCAATTTATAGGTAGTATTTGAAATCAAGTCATTTTCCAATTTTGAAACTACTAAATTTTCTGATTTTTCAAATATTAATTTATAATTCTGGTAATTATTCTCTATTGCAAATGCGGGGTGTGCTCCAATTGAAAACGGCATTGAAAAAGGATTATTATTGATTACATTGAATCCTATTTTTAATTTAGAATTGGTTAAAGTGTAACTTATTTGTAATTCAAATTTAAATGGATATTTTTCTAATGTAGTTGCCGATTCCTTTAAAGAAAAAAGTACTTTTTCATTAGATTGCTCTATAATATCAAAATCCAATTCTCTAGCAAATCCGTGTCTCGGTAAATGATAAATTGAATTATTGTAGTGGTAACTATTATTTTTCAAACTTCCCACTATTGGAAATAAAATAGGGGAGTGCTTTCCCCAATATTCTGGATTTCCTTCCCAAATATACTCTCGTTTATTATTGTTTTTTAAAGAAATTAATTCTGCACCAAAGGAATTTATTGTCGCAGTAAGTTCTGAATTAGATAAGATGATTTTCAATTGTAATTATTTTTAGCAAAAATAGTATTTCTATTATTTACAAAGTTTAACTTTCATTAATTTATGTTAAATATAATTTTATTTCAAGAAAAAATAGCAACTTTGAAGTTCGAATTATTTGGAATTGTTTACCTCATTTGTAACAACATAATAAATAGTTCGTCTCCATCTAAAAACTCAAATAAATGAAAAACAAATTTACTAAAGCGTTATTATTTTCAGCTTTACTTTTCGGATCGCTAGTTGCATTTGCTCAGCAAACTCCTGCAACTGAAACTAAAAAAGTTTCAAATTATAGTTATGTTGAAGCTTTTGCTCCAAATTTCTATACTAAAAATGGAACAGCAACTCGTTCAGCAAGTGGACAGCCTGGTGAAAAATATTGGCAAAACAGAGCCGATTATCAATTGACAGCTAGTTTAAACGACAAAACAAGTGAAATTATTGGTTCAGAAACGTTGACTTATACGAACAATAGCCCTGATAAATTGTCATTCCTTTGGATGAATGTTGATCAGAATTTATTTAAAAATGATTCTCGTGGAAACGCTGTCGTTCCTATCAAAGGAAGTCGTAATGGTGCAAGAGGAGAAAAATTTGACGGAGGTCACAAAATTAAATCGGTTAAAGTGGTAACGAATGTTGGCGGAAAAGTTGTTGAAAAAGACGCTAAATTTGAAATTAACGATACGAGAATGAAAATTTCTCTTCCGCAAGATTTAAGTGCGAACGGAGCTTCTGTGAAATTAAAAATTGAATTCTCTTACATTTCACCAAAATACGGTTCAGATAGAACTGGAGTTTTAGATACTAAAAATGGTAAAGTTTTTACCATCGCTCAATGGTATCCTAGAATGTGTGTTTATGACGATGTAAAAGGCTGGAATACACCACCTTATCAAGGTGCTGGAGAGTTTTATTTAGAATATGGTGATTTTGATGTGAATATTACTGCGCCTTCAAACCATGTTGTGGTTTGTTCTGGAGAATTGGTTAATGCGAATGAAGTCTATTCTGACAAACAACAAAAATTATGGGCTGCTGCTGCAAATAGTGAAAAAACGGTAGTAATTCGTTCTGCTGAGGATGTAGCTAAAGCTGTTTCAAATCCATTGACAAAACCAACGTTGACTTGGCATTTTAAAATTAAAAATTCTAGAGACGTATCGTTTGCTTCTTCTGCCGCTTTTATTATTGATGCTGCTAGAATTAACTTGCCAAGTGGTAAAAAATCACTTGCTATTTCTGCTTATCCAGTGGAGTGCGAAGGTGAATCAGCTTGGGGACGTTCAACTGAATATACAAAAACTTCTATCGAAAATTACTCAAAAAGATGGTTTGAATATCCTTATCCTGCAGCAACTAACGTAGCTGGAAATGAAGGGGGTATGGAATATCCTGGAATTGTTTTCTGCGGATGGGAATCTAAAGGGGAAGAATTATGGGGAGTTACTGATCACGAATTTGGACACATTTGGTTTCCAATGATTGTGGGTTCAAATGAAAGACTATTCGCTTGGATGGATGAAGGGTTTAATACTTTTATCAATTCGTTGAGCTCAGTAGATTTCAATAATGGGGAATATAAATCTCCAGCAACAGATATGCACCAAATGTCGGAAGCATTCACAAGACCTTCAATCGAGCCAATATTTACAGCTCCTGATTGTTTTAAAGAAATGAATATGGGAATGTTAGCCTACTACAAACCTTCTGCAGGATTGATCATGTTGAGAGAACAAATTTTAGGTAAAGAGCGTTTTGATAATGCTTTTAAAACTTATGTAGCAAGATGGGCTTTCAAGCACCCAACTCCAGATGATTTCTTCAGAACCATTGAAAATGTTGCTGGTGAAGATTTAAATTGGTTTTGGAGAGGTTGGTTTATCAATAACTGGCGTTTTGATCAGGCAATTACCAAAGTTAAATATGTGAAAAACAATCCAAAATTAGGAGCGGTGATTTCATTGGAAAACTTAGAAAAAATGCCTCTTCCTGTTATTTTAGATATTAAATTTAAAAGTGGTGTTGTAAAAAGAGTGAATTTACCAGTTGAAATTTGGCAAAAAAATATTGATTGGTCATTTAAATATGATTCTACTGAAGAAATTGAAAGCATTACTTTAGATCCAGACCATGTTTTCCCTGATGTAAATAGTGCAAATAATACTTGGACTTCAGCTGCTGGTGAATTAGAAAAAGACGTTATTTTAGATCCTTATTTCGGAACTTATTCAAGTACTATGATCCCAATTAAAATAACGATTTCAGAAGAAGATGGTTCGCTTGTTGCAAAAGCTACAGGACAACCAAATATTCCACTTGAAAGTGCTGGAAAAGACAAATTTACTTTTGAACAAGCTGGTTTAACAATACAATTTAACGAAGCAAAAACAGAATTAAATTTGATGATAAACGGTCAAACTTTCTTATTTACAAAAGACAAATAAAAGTTAATTATAATTCAATAAAAAAACACCAGCGTAATGTTGGTGTTTTTTTTTAATATTATCGAAAATTTACTCTCGGTTTAGTTATCTTAAGCCGGAATTTGCTGACTTAAACAATGAAGCGTTCCAAATCCCCAAATTAAATCAATTGCACTAATTCCTATAATTTCTCGATCTGGAAAACAATCAGCGAGAATATTTAACGCCACTCTATCATTAGAATCGTTAAAAGTTGGAACTAACACACATTTATTCAATATTAAAAAATTAGCATAACTTGCAGGTAACACAATTCCATCAAAATAAATTCTTTTCGGCATTGGTAATTTCACAATGTTTAATGGTTTTCCATTTTCTAATTTCGCGCTTTGTAGTCTTTTTAAATTGTCTTGTAATGGTTGGTAATTACTATCTTTTTTATCAGATTCTACAATGGTTACCACAGTATTTTCATTTACAAAACGACATAAATCATCTATATGACCATGAGTATCATCGCCTTCAATTCCGTTGCCTAGCCAAATTACATTGGTAATTCCAAGGTATTCTTTGAAAACAGCTTCATAATCTTCTTTGGTAAAATTTTGATTTCTAACTTGGATAGTAGGATGCATCAAGCATTCTTCAGAAGTAATTAGAGTTCCTTTTCCATTGGATTCAATCGCTCCACCTTCTACAATAACCGGTTTTCCTTTATAAGTAACTTGTTGGACCGGAATATCTAAATATTTCGCTACCATCCTTGGAACCCATTTGTCCAATTGGTAGTTATTGTATTTTGCCCAACCATTAAAATTAAAGTCTAATGCTTCTCTTTTAGTTCCATTTTTTACAATAATTGGACCAGAATCGCGCATCCAACTTCTATTTGTTTTATGTAATATAAATGAAACTGCTTTGATATTTACTTCTGCAATTTCTAGCATTTCGATAACTTTGGCTTTAAGTTTTTCGTCGGCAACAACTAAAACAACCTCTTCAAAAGTGGTTACTTTTTTAATGAATTCTACAAACGCCCATTGAATCGCCTCGTATTTTCCAGGCCAATCCTTACCGTTATGAGGGAAACAAAGCAAAATGCCTTGGTGCTTTTCCCATTCTGCTGGAAATCGTCTTGAATTTGTCATTATTCTATGGCTCTTTTTGTAATATCTTCAAAAGCATCAATTCTTCTATCACGTAAAAAAGGCCAATTCTGACGCACATTTTCTTGTAAGTCCAAATCGACTTCTGCAATCAAAATTTCTTCTTTATCGTGTGAGGCTTGCGCCAATATTTCTCCTTGTGGTCCAGCTATAAATGAGGATCCCCAAAATTCAATCCCAGAGGTATTTGGTAAATATTGTTCCAAACCAATTCTGTTGGCAGCAGCAACGTATACACCATTTGCAACAGCGTGTCCCTTCATAACATTCATCCAAGCACCGTGTTGGTTTTCGCCATACTGTTCTTTTTCCAATGGATGCCAACCTATAGCTGTTGGATAAAACAAAACTTCGGCACCTTGTAAAGCGGTTAAACGAGCCGCTTCAGGAAACCATTGATCCCAGCAAATTAGAGTACCAATTTTCCCTTTATTGGTTGGAAAAGCTTTAAAACCTAAATCCCCAGGGGTAAAGTAGAATTTCTCATAAAAATGTGGATCATCTGGAATGTGCATTTTTCGGTACAATCCTGCTTCTGATCCATCGGTATCAATAATGTAAGCGCTATTATGGTAAATTCCAGCCATTCTTTTCTCAAAAAATGGAACAATAATTACCACTCCCAATTCTTTAGCTAATTCGCTAAATGCAATAAATGAAGTACTGTAAAGTGGTTCTGCTAAAGCAAAATTATCGACATCTTCACTTTGACAAAAGTAATGACTACTATATAATTCAGGTAATGAGATCACTTCGGCACCCATTTTTGCTGCCTCACGAACCCAAGACAAACATTTTTTAAGGTTGTTCTCGGCAACATCGTTCAAGTTTAATTGTACAACCGCTATTTTGTATTTGTTATTTGCCATAGCTAAAATTTTAGACTGCAAAAATAGTTATTTTTATAAATTGAGAAGCTCTTTTATCTATAGAATTAAATTTTGAATTCATTTTGAAATTACTACAAATCTTTAAACCTATCGTTTTTAACTCCTTTATTTTCTTGTTATTTTAATTTTTAACCTAAATTAATTCCTCGATGTGTTTTTTGATATTTTCAGCGATTTTCTTTGTTGGCAAATCGTTTTCATCTGTTCCAAATGGATCTTCAATTTCTTCGGCAATGAGTTCTAAACTTGCCAATACATAGAATACAAATATCACTACAGGGGCTACATAGTAGCCAAGTGTAAATGAATATCCAAATGGAAGTGTCATAACGTAGAAAAATATAAACTTTTTCAGAAAAGCACTGTAAGAATAAGGAATTGGTGTATTTTTTATTCGTTCACAAGCACCACATATTTCAATAAATGATTGAACTTCGTTATTTAAAATAATTAATTGATCACCAGTGATTTTTTTCGAATCGTAAAGATCATTAATTTTTAAAAACATCATTTTTGCAACTTGATTAGGCTTATGTTTTTGAAGATCAATCTCTAATTCTACATCTTCAAAAAGCTGCTTGCTGGTATCGTTGTTATTTAAATGTTTGTGTAAAATGGAAGCGTATCCGGGTATCATTTTGCGAAAATAGGAACGGTCACTTTCTTCTTTCAATATTCCGGATAACTTTATTGCAAAATTACGACTGTTATTGACTAATGAACCCCATAATTTCCGCCCTTCCCACCATCGGTCATAAGCGGTATTTGTTCTAAAAACCAACAATAATGAAATTACAAAACCTAACATTCCATGCATTGTTGTTATGTTTTTTATATAGCTGTCTTCTGGTAATTTCCAATATTCTATTTCTAAATATCCAATGATTGCAGAATAAAGACCTATGGCGATCATAATTGGGAAAAGGGTTCTAAAGGTGTCCGACTTATGAAACTTAAAAATAAATGAAAACCAGTCCTTTGTATTGTATGAAATCATAGTTTAAAGTTTTAATTGCAAATTTAAGTTTCCTAATACTTCTTTCAAAACTATTTCGAATTATTTAGCATGATATTTAATATTTTTATTATATCGAAAACTCATCTAAATTCATTGGTTTTCAAGTTTGTAATATTTTTTCAATATTAACTTTTCTAAAATTATTTTATTTATACAAGTATAGCATCTAAACTAATTTAGATAACTTTGTAAAGTCAAAATTCATTTATAAACTATGAGTATATTTAATTCTATTTTTGGGGAACCAAAACCCAATTCCAATTCATTCAATATCACCTGGACTCCAACGGAACATTTGGGTCAAATAGACGAAATTATTGCGCTTTCTGAGCAAATGCCGGTTATTATATTCAAACACAGTACGCGTTGTAGCATAAGCAGAATGGCTTTGAAAAATTTTGAAAATGAGTACGACTTAGGTAAAAATGTTGCGGCTTATTTTCTTGATTTAATTTCTTTTAGGGAGGTATCCAATGAAATTGCTTCTCGTTTTAATGTAGTACATCAATCGCCTCAATTATTGTTAATAGTTGGTGGGAAGTCGGTTTATGATGTTTCTCACGGTTCCATTGATGCTCAAGAGTTAAAATCAAAAATACAATAGTTTGAATAATACTAACTATATTCTTAATACCGATTTTAAAGGAATCGTTTATAGCGAAAATGAAATCAGTTACAAAGAATATGAAAACTGCTCTTTTATAGATTGTAATTTTACGAGTTGTATTTTCCTAGCCGCCAGTTTTATCGATTGTAAGTTTGTAAATTGCAATTTTAACGGTGCAAAAATCAACCATACATCCTTGAGAACGGTTTATTTTAATAAGTGTAAAATTAGCGATGTGAATTTTGCCATGATTGATAAATTCATCTTTGAAATTCACTTTAAAGATTGCATTTTAGACTTTTCGAAGTTTTATGCGCTTAAGTTAAAAGGAACCACATTTACCAATACAAGCCTTGTAGCAGTTGACTTTATGGCGGCCGATTTAAGTGAAGTAGTTTTTGAAAACTGCGATTTGTATCGTTCCGAGTTTGACAAAGCCAATGCTACCAAAACCAATTTTAAAACCAGTTTTAATTATACAATTAATCCAGAAAGCACCAAGATTAAGAAAGCTATTTTTTCTTTAGAAGGGGTAAAAGGGTTGCTTTACAAATACGATATTATCGTAAAATAGTTAGCGGATTTTTTTAAGCATTTTGAAATCTTCCATAAGGTAACCAAAATCCAATTCTATATCTTCTTCACCAACGCACTCGAAACCAATTTTTTTATAAAATTCGAAGGCTTTATTAAACCGATTTACATTCAATGAAATTCCAATTTGATTGAGCTGATTAGCTATTTTTTCTATTTCGGAAATCAGTAATTTTCCTACTCCTTTTCCTTGTGCATCTGGAAGTAGGTAAATTTTATGTAATCGAACGATTTTATCACCTAAATAATCAGGTTCATAGGAAGCAAATCCGAGGCAATTGTTATTTTCTTTAGCCAATAAAAAAAAATGGTTTTTATTGTTAAGATTATCAATTAGAGTCGCATCATTATAGAATTTATCTAACATGTAATCCAATTGTTCTTTGGAAATAATTGCTCCGTAAGTATCGGGCCATGTTGTATGAGCAATTTCTCGAATCGTTTTAAAATCGGATGAATTTGCTTCAGAAATTACTATCATTTATAAAAATGGTATAAAATTTATCCATGCATGGTTTCGCGTTTTCCATAATTTTCAATTATAGAAGCTTCAAATTCAAGCCATTCTCGCCATCTTTTTTCAACGTCAATTCCTTGACCATATTTTCTCGCATAAGTAATAAAAGTGGTATAATGTCCGGCTTCACTTTCCATTAAGTCCCTGTAAAAATTAGACAATTCTTCGTCTTTAATATTCTCAGAGAGTACTTTGAATCGCTCGCAACTTCTGGCTTCAATCATTGCCGAAAATAACATGCGTTCCACAAATCCTGAAACACGACTTCCAGTATTGCTTTTTTTCATGTATTGCGCTAATTCTCCCACATATTCATCTTTGCGTTCTCTTGCAAGAGTTAGACCTCTTTTTTTGATGATATTGTGTACCATTTCAAAGTGTTCAATTTCTTCTTTGGCCAAAGCCAACATATCCGAAACTAAATCTGGATATTCCGAATTGATGGTTATAATTGTAATTGCGTTGGACGCCGCTTTTTGTTCACACCACGCGTGGTCAGAAAGGATTTCTTCGATATTGGTTTCTACAATATTCACCCATCTTGGATCGGTAGGTAATTTTAATCTTAAAACTGACATATATTTAGTATAAAGTTTAAGGTTCAAAGTTTATACGATAAACCTTAAACATCAATCTATTGTTATTAGAATACAAACATTGCTCTTTCTCCCATCATTTCATTTACTTCGTCTGCAACTTGCTCAATTACAGCTTCGTCAGTATGATTCATTAACACTCTGTCGATCAATTCAACGATAGTTTCCATATCGCTTTCAACTAATCCACGTGTTGTAATTGCTGGGGTTCCAATTCTAATTCCAGAAGTGATAAAAGGAGATTTATCATCAAATGGGACCATGTTTTTATTAACAGTAATTTCTGCTTTTACTAATGCGTTTTCTGCTTCTTTACCAGTAATGTTTTTATTTCTAAGGTCAATTAACATCATATGATTGTCAGTCCCACCAGAAATTAAATCGTAACCTCTTTTCACAAATGCTTCTGCCATAGCTTTTGCATTTTTTTGAACTTGAAGGGTGTATCTGAAAAATTCATCGGTCAAAGCTTCTCCAAATGCAACTGCTTTTGCAGCAATTATATGCATTAATGGACCGCCTTGATTTCCTGGGAAAACAGCTAAATCCAATAAAGAAGACATCATTCTTATTTCACCTTTTGGTGTGGTTAAACCAAATGGATTTTCGAAATCTTTACCCATTAAAATCATACCGCCTCTTGGACCACGTAGCGTTTTATGAGTAGTTGTAGTTACTATATGACAATGAGGAATTGGATCGTTCATTAAACCTTTTGCAATTAAACCAGCTGGATGAGAAATATCTGCTAGTAAAATAGCACCAACGCTATCTGCGATTATTCTAAAACGCTCAAAATCCATATCTCTGCAATAGGCAGAAGCACCAGCAATGATTAATTTTGGTTGTTCTTTAGATGCAATTTCTTGAATTTTATCATAATCAAAACGTCCTGTTTCTTTTTCAACTCCATAAAAAGAGGGAGTATACAAGCGCCCTGAGAAGTTTACCGGCGATCCGTGTGTTAAATGCCCACCGTGAGCCAAATCGAAACCTAAAATTTTATCACCTGGTTTCAAGCATGCGTGGAAAACAGCTGTATTTGCTTGAGATCCAGAATGAGGTTGGACATTAGCATATTCTGCTCCAAAAAGCGCTTTGGCTCTATCAATAGCAATTTGTTCAACTACATCTACTACTTCGCAACCCCCGTAATATCTTTTTCCTGGGTATCCTTCAGCATATTTATTGGTTAAACAAGAACCTGCCGCTTCCATTACTTGGTCGCTTACAAAATTCTCTGATGCGATAAGCTCAATTCCGTGAATTTGTCTGTCTTGTTCTTCTAAAATTAGGTCGAAAATTTCGTTGTCGTGTAGCATTTTATAGTAGTTGTTAAATTTAACGCAAATTTACAAAAAAAAGGTTTGTATAAATTCTAGTTTATAATATATTTGGTACATATTTTTCAACAAACTAATCAACATAAAGATGCCAATTACAGCAAACGATCCTAATAGAAAATCATGGTTAGAAGTACCTAAAGACAGCGATTTTCCAATTCAAAATATTCCTTTTGGAGTTTTCCTAACACGTGAAAATGTAGTAACTGTTGGGACTAGAATTGGTAATTACGCAATAGATTTAGGTTCTTTACAGCAATTAAATTATTTTGAAGAGATTGAACTTACCGATGATATGTTCATGCAAGACACACTAAATGATTTTATTTCTGATGGTAAAAAAACGTGGCGACTAGTACGGAATAGAATTGCTGATATTTTTGATGCAAAAAACCCAAAGTTGCGTGATAACGAAAAACATAAAAAAATAGTTATTTTCAATATTGATGAAGTAGAAATGCAATTACCCGTATTAATTGGTGATTACACCGATTTTTACTCAAGCAAAGAACACGCTACTAATGTTGGGATGATGTTCCGTGATCCGGAGAATGCTTTGTTACCAAACTGGTTGCATTTACCTGTAGGTTATCACGGTCGTAGTTCATCGATAATTCCTTCTGGAATTCCGGTTCACCGTCCAATGGGACAAACATTGCCTGCGGGAGAATCCTCTCCTGTTTTCGGACCTTCAAGATTAATTGATTTCGAATTGGAAACTGCATTTATAACAACAGATGTAAATGTAATGGGGGAGAATATTCCTATTCATGAAGCTGAAGATTATATTTTTGGGATGGTTTTATTGAATGATTGGAGCGCTCGTGACATTCAAAAATGGGAATATGTTCCACTTGGACCCTTTTTAGCAAAGAATTTTGCATCTTCAATTTCACCATGGATAGTAACTATGGACGCTTTGGAGCCATTTAGAACCAAGAGTCCAAAGCAGGAGCCAACGCCTTTGACTTATTTACAACAAAAAGGTAAAAACGCTTTTGACATCAATTTAGAAGTGGCAATACAACCAGAAAAAGGGGAACCGGCTGTGGTTTCAAGAACCAATTTTAAATACATGTATTGGACTATGAGTCAGCAGTTAGCGCATCATACATCTAATGGATGTCGAGTTAATTCAGGAGACATGATGGGATCTGGAACTATATCAGGGCCTACACCAGATAGTTTTGGATCGATGTTAGAATTGACTTGGGGAGGTAAAAATCCAATCAAATTAAAAGATGGAACGGAACGTAAATTCATTAATGATTATGATACTGTCATCATGAAAGGTTTTTGTCAAAATTCGCATGTTCGAATTGGTTTTGGAGAAGTTTCTAGTCAACTTTTACCCCCTTTTGTGAGAAAATAAATTATTTAATAGTAGTTAAAAAGCCTAATTGATTTTTCAATTAGGCTTTTTTTTATAAAACAATTGATATTTTTAAAATAGATATCAATTAAAAATATAGAATAAGTCGCTAGCCCCGATAGAAGCGGTATCCTGTTGTGGCGGGGTTCGCCACAAGAGATAAAGCGAATAGCGGGTGTAAAAGTGAGGGAAAAACAAATCCGATTTGCTTCAAAAAAAGAACCCTTACAAACATTGTTTATAAGGGTTTTGTGACCTCGACTGGATTCAAACCAGTAACCTTCTGAGCCGTAATCAGATGCGCTATTCAGTTGCGCCACGAGGCCATTTTGTGGGTGCAAATATAG
>NZ_JBIKQP010000043.1:0-12619 GCF_044349645.1 Flavobacterium sp.
AGCAAAATGCTAAGGTAGATTTAACTGCAATGGTGGATTTGGCTTTCTTATTGATCACATTTTTCATGCTTACCACAACGTTGTCAAAACCACAATCCATGAGTTTGGGGTTGCCAGATAAAGACGAGGATCCTACAAAAAATAAAGACGTTAAAGTTGATGAAAATCGTACGATGACTATTTTATTGGGTGATAACGACAAGTTAGTTCGTTACGTTGGTTTATTAGCAACACCTGTAGCTGGTGGAACACCGAAAGACTTCGTTTATGGTAAAGACGGTATCAGAAAAGAACTTATCGATAGAAAAAAGAAAGTACTTGAATATACTGGAAGTAAAGAAAAAGGAATAATTGTAATCATTAAGCCAAGTAAGAAATCAAATTACCGTAACTTAATCGATATATTAGATGAAATGGCAATTGTTGATGTACCAACTTATGCAATTGTTAATGATTTTACGCCTGAAGAAACAAAATTGTTAGAAGGAAAATAAGAGTAATCTTAGTACCCAATAACCTAATAATTAAGAAATATGAAATTAGATTTAATAAAAGACCAATGGCTTGAAATTGTTTTCGAAGGACGAAATAAAGTTTATGGTGCCTATGAATTAAGAAAAACAAATCAAAAAACTACTTTAAGAGCGCTTATAATAGGTTCGGTTTTGTTTGGTCTTGCTATTGCAATGCCCTTAATCATCAACATGATACCAGATTCTCAAGACGACACAAGCTTAGATACAAAAATTACTACGGTAAAATTACCACCTAAGGAAAAACCGAAAGAAAATATTCCACCGCCTCCACCACCACCTCCAAAAGTGGATCAGGTGAAGTTTGTGAAACCGGTAGTTGCTAAAGCGGAAGAGGTAGTAGAAGAACCACCAAAAATTGTTGAAATTAAAGACAAGAAAATTGGTGATGAAACTATTAAAGGAGATCCAGATGCTGAATTAACTGTTGAGCCTGTTGGAAATGGTCCTGCTGATGTGGTAGATGATAACAATATTTACAACACTGCGGGTATCGAAGTAAAACCTGATTTCCCTGGAGGTATGGCTAAGTTCTACAAGTATATAGGAAATAACTATAGAACACCAGAAGAAGAAGGATTGTCAGGAAAAGTATATGTAACGTTTGTTGTTGAAAAAGACGGATCGTTAACAGATATTAAAGTAATTAGAGACATCGGTTATGGAACAGGTAAAGAAGCAATTCGAGTTTTAAAATCTTGTCCAAAATGGAATCCTGGTGAACAAAATGGTAAGAAGGTGAGAGTACTTTATTCTCTTCCTATTACTATTCAATCTGCAGAATAATGTTGAATAATTCAACCGAGAATAAAGAGAAGAAATCGCTTAAAGAGCGGTTTTTTCTCGTTATAGGAATGGTCTTTTTCTTAGCCTATTTGGTTATGGGAGTGACAATCATCTTTTGGAAAAACTTTCCATACGATATGAAGCCTGGTTATAGAATTGCTTTCGGAGTAGTTCTAATAGTATATTCTTTTTTTCGGTTTTACCGAATTGTTAACGACAATAAAAACTAGGTTATGAAAAAGTTTCCCTTAATTCCATTTGTATTTTTCTTAGGTTTAATACTAGTGTTTTTTGCTTGTAATCAGAACAACAAGACTAGTAAAAGTGACGAGACCATTTTAAAAGGTTCAACATCTGTTCTTGTTGACGAAACCTTGCTTCCTATTGTAGCCTCTCAAGTGGAAGTTTTTGAAAGCTTGTATGAAGCAAAAATTAAAATTAATGCCAAATCAGAGGCAGAAACCGTTTTGGCACTTTCAAAAGACACCTCAAAAATTGCTATTCTTTCCAGAAAATTAAATCCCGAGGAAGAAAAAGTATTTGCAAGTAAAAAAATAACTCCTAGAACAACCGTATTTGCCACCGATGCAATCGCTTTTATTTCTAACCAAAGAAATAAAGACACTTTAATTTCGTTACAAGAAGTAGTGAACTTTTTGAAAGGATTGCCAAATACAAAAATTAAAGGATTGGTTTTTGACAACCCCAATTCAAGTACCGTTCGTTACATGAAAGAACTTGCGGGAATTAAGGAATTGCCTTCAAAAGATATCTTTTCATTTAAAACAAATGACGAAGTTATTCAGTTTGTTTTTGAAAACGAAGGGATGATAGGAGTAGTAGGAGTGAATTGGTTGATGGAACCATCCTTAAAAATGAGACCTATTGTTGATAAAATTAATATTCTAAATGTAAAAGGAATTGGAAAAACAGATTACTTTGCACCCACACAAAATAACCTTGCGGAAAAGAAGTATCCTTTGGCACGTGATTTGTATATTATCAATTGTCAGGGTTACTCTGGTTTAGGAATGGGATTTGCCTCTTTTATAGCTGGTGAAGTGGGTCAAAGAATTACACTTAAATCGGGATTATTGCCTGTAAAAATGCCTGGTAGAAATATCAAAATTAGAAAACAAATAGAGAAAGAGAATAAACAATAAATTACAACACAATGAACACATTTAAAATTTTTAGTATTGCTTTATTGACATCAGTAACACTAAGCTATGCTCAAGATTTAGATCAGGCAAAGAAAACAATTGATGCTGAACAATTTGAAAAAGCCAAAGGAATTCTAAAGTCAATTCTAAAAACGACTCCAGATAACGGAAAAGCTGCTTTTCTATTAGGAAATATTTATCTTAATCAGAATATTAGCGACTCCGCAAAAATATATTTTAACAAAGGTCTAGTTGCCAAAATGGATTCTAAATTCAACTACATTGGTTTAGGCCAAATGGATTTAGACGATAAAAATCTGGCTGCAGCCGAAGCTAATTTTGCCCTAGCAACAAAAGACATCAGAAAAAAAGAATCAGAGCAATACGTTTATATAGCGAAAGCCTATATGAACTCAAAAACTCCAGATTATAACAAAGCTATAGAAATTTTAAACAAAGCTAAAACTGCCAATCCAAATGATACTTTTGCTTTATTGGCTTTTGGAGATGCTTACTACGGACTTAAAAATCAAAATGATTCTTACAAATCCTATCGTGATGCCTTTGATGCTGATCCAACTTTAATCAGAGCGAAAATGCAATTGGGGGTTTTATTAAAAGGAGCAAGAGCTTTTTCTGAAGCTGTAAAAGCATACGATAATGTAATTGCAACCAATCCTGATTACGGACCAGTTTATAGAGAATTAGCAGAAACCTATTATTTCTGGGCAAAAGACGAGCCTAAAACTTATAAAGATAACATTACAAAAGCCTTGTCTTTCTATGAAAAATACATGAGTTTAACGGACTATTCGCTAACTTCTCGTATGCGTCACGCCGACTTTTTAATCTTGGCAAAAGACTATAAAGCATTAGAAGCCGAAGCCAACGCAATGAAAGAATTGGATAAAGTAAACCCAAGAATCTTCCGTTATTTAGGTTATTCTGCCTACGAAAATGGAAATGTAGATGCTGCAATTTCAGCTTTAGAAAACTTTATTGCAACGCCAACAAATAAAATTATCGCTAGAGATTACCTTTATTTAGGTTTGGCAAAAATGAAAAAAGCCAATAATATTGAAACGAAAGTTGTCGATGCTGTTGTTTTTGATGCTGGAGTAACGCAATTGAAAAAAGCCGTTGAAATGGAAATTTCTATGACCAACGATTTAAGCGAAATTGGTAAAAAGTTTTACGATCAGAAATTATTTAAAGAAGCTTCAATTATCTATGAAATTGCTGTAACTAATGTAGATTCTAAAAGTTATACACAGGATAATTATTATTTTGGTTATACATTGTATTTAAATAATACCAAAAAAGATGTAGTTAAACCAAATCCTATAGATTTGCAAAAAGCAGATGTTGCCTTTGGAAATGTTATTAATGCATCGCCTACAACACAAGATGCTTATATTTACAGAGCAAGAACAAATAGTTTACTTGAAAATAACGACATGACTATAAAATATTTTCAAGGGTATATAGATGTTGTAACCGAAAAGGGGCCAGAAGAATTAGCAAAACCTAATGTTAAAACTAAATTAATTGAAGCCTATAATACTATTGCCACTATTTATGCTTTATCTAAAGATTATTTAAAAGCAAAAGAAAATTTCTCAAAAACATTAACAATAGATTCTACAAATGATTACGCATTAAAATCATTAGAAGAATTAAAAAAGAGTAATTAAACTAAATATAAAACCGATAGTTAAGCTATCGGTTTTTTTTTGGAGCAAAACTATCTTTTGTCTCAGACAATTCCTCCCGTGATCCGCTATATCTGTTGCGGCAAACCCCGCCACAACAGGATGCCGCTCCTCCCGGGGCTAATTATTAAATCAGCAATCTCTATTTTCTTTTTCTGTCTATTCTCTTTCTACTTTCTAAAATCTAAAATCAGCAACCTCAAATCCTAAATCTATTTTTCACTACCTTTGCAATCTATTTATAATAAACAATGTTAAATCAAGAAACTCACTTAGCTGTCGATAAAGGATTAATGCTTCCCCTAATGGAAGAATTTTATACTATTCAAGGCGAAGGCTACCACACCGGAACGGCTGCTTATTTTATTAGAATTGGAGGTTGTGATGTAGGTTGCCACTGGTGCGATGTAAAAGAAAGTTGGAATGCCGAATTACATCCGCCAACTAATACTGATTTAATTGTTGAAAATGCCGCTAAATATTCTGAGACCATTGTCGTAACAGGAGGAGAACCTTTAATGTGGGATATGTCCGTTTTAACTCAAAAATTAAAAGACAAAAGCCTAAAAACTCACATCGAAACTTCAGGCGCTTATCCTTTATCAGGAACTTGGGATTGGATTTGTCTTTCTCCAAAGAAAAATAAATTACCAACTCAAACCGTTTACGATAATGCCAACGAGTTGAAAGTGATTATCCATAACAAACACGACTTTATATTTGCCGAAGAGCAGGCCGAAAAAGTAAACCCAAATGCTATTCTTTTTCTGCAACCAGAATGGAGTAAAAAAGAAGAAATGACGCCGCTTATTGTTGATTATGTGATGAACAACCCAAAATGGCGTGTATCTTTACAAACCCATAAGTACTTGAATATTCCTTAATTTATTAGTAAGTCAGCCTCGCCAAATAATCAAAGTGCTCGCCTTCCAAAACTAATTCGCATTTTAATCCATTGGCTACAGCCGCATTTTCTAAAGTAGTATAATCCATATACAACCATGGGAAAGGGGCCTCTTTTTCTCCTTTGTAGGAGATAATAAATTCTAATTCTCCATAATAAGTATCGCCAGAAATCCATTTTCCGCCGTCTTCATCTTCGTCAAACATGTAAATAATATCGGAAGAATCTATCAAAATTTGTCCGTTTTCTGACAATAACGATTTTAGTTTTTGAAGGTATTTCGAAACATTTTCTATTTTTCCAAATATTCCCGTTCCGTTCATTAGTAATAGAATAGTATCAAACTTTTCATCGGATTTGTATTCTAAAATATCAGTTCTACTAACATCTGAAATTCCCCTCAACTGACAAGCTTCAACAGCATTATTGGAAATATCGATGGCCGCAACTTCTAATTTCTTTTCGTTTTGTAAATACAAACTATGACTTCCTGCTCCACAACCCACATCCAAAACCTTCCCATTAGACAGTAATAGCGCTTGTTGTTCTAATTTTGGCATCCCATAAAAATCCCGAAATAAATAAGCAACCGACATTTCATCTTCATCAGAAATCGTGGTTTCCGTAATTAAATCCTCAGGCGAATTATTGGTCTGAAAATCGAGAATGGCTTTTCCAAAAAGGTCTTTCATAGTAGTTGATTCGGTAATTTGGTTAATTGTTGATTTGTTTTGAGTAATTTTGCGTACCAACTTAAACTATAAACTTGAAACACATTTTAAATAATCTTCCTAAAGAAGCCAAAGATAAGCATATCGAAAACAAAAAGTATTTCGATAAGCTAAAAAAGAAGGCACCCAAGAATATCGACTACATTATGCAAGATTTGCACGACGCCGAATTCAAAAAAACCGATTGCTTGAAATGTGCCAATTGCTGTAAAACCACGGGACCATTATTTACTTCTGCCGATATTGAAAGGATTTCCAAGTTTATGCGTCAAAAACCACAGCAATTTATAGATCAATATTTGAGAATTGATGAAGATAACGATTATGTTTTGCAAAGTGTTCCCTGTACTTTCTTAGACCATGAAAATGAGTGTATGATTTATGAAGTTCGTCCAAAAGCATGTCGAGAATTTCCTCACACCGATAGAAAAAAATTCCAACAAATTTCTGATTTAACTTTAAAAAATGTAGCTATTTGTCCTGCGGTATTTAATATTGTTGAAGAAATGAAAAAGAAGATGCCCTTATAAGTCATTTCAATAAAAATTCTTTTATAATAATTTCCCAACTTTAATTTGCAATTCAATTCTCTTTCCTATATTTGCAGTCTAAAATTAGAGGAAAAATTTGAACTGATTGCAACCTCGTTAAAAAAATGCTAAAGCAGAAATCTTCTCCTTTAACATTCCTGCAATCTTATTTTTCTTCGCTTAATTATAAACAAATTATTTTATATGGCTTATTTATTTACGTCAGAATCTGTGAGTGAAGGACATCCTGATAAAGTTGCAGATCAAATTTCAGATGCATTAATTGATAACTTTTTGGCATTTGACCCTGAGTCAAAAGTGGCTTGCGAAACTCTAGTAACTACAGGACAAGTAATCCTAGCTGGTGAAGTAAAATCGGAAACGTATCTTGACGTTCAGCAAATTGCTCGTGAAGTAATCAGAAAAATTGGTTATACCAAAAGCGAATACATGTTTGAGGCCAATTCTTGCGGAGTACTTTCTGCAATTCACGAACAATCTGGAGATATCAATCAAGGTGTAGATCGTGCTACAAAAGAGGAGCAAGGGGCCGGAGATCAAGGTATGATGTTTGGTTATGCAACTAATGAAACCGAAAATTTCATGCCATTGGCACTTGATTTATCTCATAAATTATTACAAGAATTAGCTGTTTTGCGTCGTGAGAATAATGAAATTAATTATTTACGTCCAGATGCTAAATCGCAAGTTACATTAGAATATGATGATGACAATAAACCGGTTCGTATTGATGCTATTGTAATTTCTACACAACACGATGATTTTGATGAAGAAGGAAAAATGTTGGAGAAAATCAAATCGGATTTGGTTGGAATATTAATTCCAAGAATCATTAAAAACAACCCAAAATACGCTCACTTATTCAATGATAAAATTACTTACCATATCAATCCAACTGGGAAATTCGTAATTGGAGGTCCTCACGGAGATACTGGTTTAACAGGTAGAAAAATCATTGTTGATACTTATGGTGGAAAAGGTGCCCACGGTGGAGGTGCGTTTTCAGGAAAAGATCCAAGTAAGGTGGATAGAAGTGCGGCTTATGCAACACGACACATTGCAAAAAATTTAGTTGCTGCTGGAGTAGCTGAAGAAATTTTAGTTCAAGTTTCATATGCAATTGGAGTGGCGAAACCAATGGGAATTTTCATTGAAACTTATGGAACTTCAAAAGTAAATTTAACCAACGGAGAAATAGCGAAAAAGGTAGAAGAAATTTTTGACATGCGTCCTTACTTTATCGAGCAACGTCTAAAATTAAGAAACCCTATATATAGCGAAACTGCTGCTTACGGTCACATGGGAAGAACGCCAGAAACAGTTACAAAAACTTTCAAAGCGCCAGGAGGAATCGAAAAAACAGTTACCGTGGAATTATTTACTTGGGAAAAATTAGATTATGTAGATAAGGTAAAAGCTGCTTTTGGCTTGTAATACATTAATTTTTATATAGTTAAACCTCCGTTTATTTACATATAATTAACGGGGGTTTTTATTTGCTTCCTAATTCACTTTTACGTTACTTAGTAAAAAATTTATAGCTATGGCAAAGTTTCCTTCCTTACAAAGTGTATTAAATTCAACGGCAAATACAATAAACCGTTTTCCTCTTGAAACCCTTGCTGCCTTTGTAGGGACAATTTATTCTTTAATAATTATTGATAATATTAGCGATTCTAAAAATTCACCATTTTATGGCAAAATTGTTATTTGTAGTTCCCTTTGTTTGGTTTTATTTCTATCTTTAAGCTTGTACTTTGAGTCAAAAAAATCAAAAATAGCTATTCGATTTGTAACAAGTTTATTTCTTGGCGGCTTGATAGCGGCTTTCGTTTTCAATTTATCTGAAAAAATTACTTTTATTGAAGGGCTACAATTATTTGTACTTAGTATTGCGTTACACTTGCTCGTTTCCTTCGCTGGATTTATCCCTAAAGTTTACGATCAAGAAGAATTTTGGGAATTCAATAAGCAACTTTTTATCCGAATTATTACCGCAGCAATATATAGTTCGGTACTTTATTTGGGATTGTCATTGGCGATATTAGCAATCACAAAATTGTTTAATGTAGAATTTTACGATGAAATTTATGCTGATTTATTCGTAATCATTTCTGGTGTATTCAATACTATTTTCTTTCTTGCTGGTGTTCCAAAAACCAATAATGCCGATACTCCATTGAAATTAAGTTACCCTAAAGGCCTTAAAAACTTCACACAATTCGTATTAATGCCTTTAATTAGTTTGTATTTGGTTATTCTACTTTGCTATGAAACTAAAATCCTAATTTCACTTTCATTACCAGTTGGATGGGTTTCCTATTTAGTATTGATTTTTGCCATCTTCGGAATCTTATCATTTTTATTAATTCATCCCATTGCAAAAGAAACAGGCAATTTATGGATGCGAACTTTTAGCAAATGGTTTTATTTTCTTCTAGTGCCACTTTTAGGACTTTTATTTTGGGCAATTTTATACCGTGTTAATTTATATGGTTTTACTCACGAAAGATATTATGTGATTTTATTGTCCATTTGGTTAACCGTAGTTGTAGTTTATTTTATAATCAATAAACAACCAAAAATTAAATTCATCCCAATAAGTATGTGTTTATTCGGATTGCTATCAATTGCAGGACCTCAAAGCGCCGATTCTATTTCAAAAAACAGTCAGCTATCAAGATTTGAAGAATATATGAAAGTAATGGGAACTAAAAAACTAACTTTTAATCAAGAAAAAGATCTAAGTAGTATTGTTGATTTCTTAGAAGAAAATTATGGGGTTAATATCCTAACTCCATACACAGACAACAAGTTGACTGCGCTTTTGAAAAAAGACAAATCACCTAATTCTTCTCAAATAATGGAAGCCTTCGGACTCGAATACCGTTCAGATTATGAAAAAAATATAAATGAAAATGCAAATTATAATTATTCGCAACCCTATAATAGTAACGAAATTACAATCATAAAAGGATACGATTTTTCTTTTGGATTGTCAAATTACAATTCTATTGATGATAAAGAAACAGTAAAAATTGAAAACAAAACATATGCTTTAAAATCTGTAGATAAAGATTATGGGTTTGATTTATCGATAAATAATGAGGTTATCCCAATTAAGATTTATGATTTTATCAAATCAAACTCAGACTTTGAAAATAATGACAATTCAGATCCATCAATAATTCAGGACATTCATTCCAATAATTACGATTTAAGAATTATTTACACTAGTGTTTCTGGCTCTAAAAAAGGATCAGAAAAAGAAATAGATAATTATGAAATTAATATATTAGTGAAAATAAAAAACTAATCAATTTCAAATAGATCAATAAAAAACCTGATTTCAATAAGTCAGGTTTTTTTATTTAATAAATCAAATAAGGCTTTCGCATTTTTTTAAAATCATGCAAACCACTTTTCCATGTTGCTCGAATTTCATCTTCAGTTAATCCTTCCTCAATTTGAGCTTGCAATTTTTTATTTCCAGCCAATTTTGTGAAAAACGCATTGAAAAACTTGGTTTTGTCTTCCGTTTCATTATAGGCTTTCAGCAACCATTTCAATTCCAATTTGTCAATTTTCGGAATACTAGTTAAATCTTCACCATAACACTCAACCCCATTGTAAACGGGATCTTTCGCGCCAAAATTCGGAATAGGAGTAAAGCTAAAATCGCCTTTCGGCAAATACGGTGAACCATAAATTTGAAATTGTTTTTCAGTTCCTCGACCTACGCTTACATTGGTGCCTTCGAAAAGACACAAACTCGGATATAAATTTATCGCTTGGTCATTTGGTAAATTAGGTGATGGTTTTTCTAATAAACTGTATTTCATTTCCCGATTGTATCCAGCGCAAGTGATAATTTTTAAATCGCAACGAAGACCGTCTTTCAGCCAATTTTCACCATTTATCATCTGTGCATATTCTCCAATTGTCATTCCGTGTAACAATGGAATAGTGTGCATTCCCACAAAACTCGAATATTCTTTTTCTAAAATTGGCCCATCAACAATTGATATATTAGGATTTGGTCTATCTAAAACAAGCAACGGAATGTTATTCTCAGCACAAGATTCCATTATATAATGTAGCGTAGAAATATAGGTGTAAAAACGAGCGCCAACATCTTGTAAATCAAAAACCAATACATCAATTCCTTCTAATTGTTCCGTTTTTGGTTTTCTATTTTCTCCATAAAGTGATAAAATCGGAATCCCTGTTTTTACATCTTTTCCATCAACAACGTGTTCCCCAGCATCTGCAGTCCCACGGAAACCATGTTCTGGAGCGTATATTTTTTGAATATTTATTTTATTCTTTAACAAATAATCTACCAAATGAATTCGCTTAGTTTCAAATCCTTCAGCATGGCTAATGCTACCCGTATCCGGATGCATAAATATAGAATCGTATAAAACAACTCCAGTTTGATTGGTAATTACACCTACTCTTTTATTTTCTAATAATGAAAAATAAGATTTGTAATTATCGGCACCACTACTAAAACGAGTCGATTTTTTACTATTTATTACTACGGTTTTATTAGTAGAAGTAGAATTTCTAATGCCTTTTTGTGTGGGCTTACAAGAATAAATCAATAGCGATAAAGCAGCAATAATCAAATAATGTAGTTTTTTTGCCCTTGTAATTCCGTTGTGTTTTTGCCGTGAAGTTATAATTTGAATCATGCTTGTTCCCTCGAAAAATAATTAATTAACCTAATAATACTTGAAAATAAATTCTAAAAACGTAATTTTGACTCGAGCGAAGTAGTTCAACTTTGCATTTTTAAACCATAATCACTATTGAATTTAGAATATTTCATAGCAAAAAGGCTCATTACTGCTCGAGACCATAAAAGTAGTATTTCTGCGCCAATTATAAAAATTGCAATAGCAGCAATTGCAATTGGAATGATAATGATGATTATTTCTGTTGCAACGGGAATTGGTTTACAACAAAAAATCCGTCAAAAAGTAGCTGCATTCAACGGTCATATAATTATAACAAATTACGATGAAAATCAATCTCAGCTTAGCTTAACACCCATTTCTACTCATCAAGATTTTTATCCTAAATTTAAAAATGTAGAGGGAATAAACCATGTTCAAGCTGTAGCAACTAAGTCTGGAATAATTAGAACCGAAACCGCTTTCGAAGGAATTATTTTCAAAGGAGTAGGAAAAGAATACCGGTGGAACAACCTTCAAGAATACCTTATAGTTGGAAAATTACCCAATTTAAACGATAAACTAAATGATGAGGTTCTGATTTCTGAATTTTTAGCCAACCGATTAAATCTAAAAGTAGGCGATAAATTCAACACCTTCTTTATGAAAGAAGATAGCAATCAAAAACCAAATCTTCGCGTTTTCAAAATCACAGGAATCTTCAATTCAGGTTTCCAAGAATTCGATTCTACCTATATTATCGGTGACATCCGCCACATTCAACGCATCAATAAATGGGAATCAGACCAAGTAGGTTCCTTCGAAGTTTTCGTCGACGATTTCAATGCTATTCAAGAAAAAGGGCAAGAAGTTTACGAAAAAACAGGCTCCACACTCGACACCCAAACCATCGTCGAAAAATATTATTACATCTTCGAATGGCTAAAATTATTCGATTTCAACATCATCGTAATCCTTATTATCATGATTGCAGTCGCCACAATCAATATGGTGGTCGCGCTTTTAGTCCTCATTTTAGAACGCACCCAAATGATTGGAATCCTAAAATCTATGGGAGCAAATAATTGGACGGTCCGCAAAATCTTCCTTTACAACGCCTTTTATCTCATCTCAAAAGGACTCTTTTGGGGCAACCTAATAGGCGTGGGAATGCTACTAATCCAGCAAAATTTCGGAATAATAAAACTAAATCCCGAGAATTATTATGTAAATGAAGCCCCAGTTTTCATCGATTTTGGGACTATTTTCCTACTAAACATCGGTACAATCCTAATATGCTTACTTATATTATTAATCCCGTCGTACATTATCACCAAAATCTCCCCAATCAAAGCAATCCGTTTCGATTAGTTTTTGAAGCCACCTCCGGCTTTCCCCTCCAAGCCCTTGTTTAAAAAACGAGTTTTTCTAGTGTAAAAAGGAGCTTCCTTTGGTCGCTCTTTTTCCTCTGCAAAACTAGGTTTTTTTAATCTTCGGGGCTTTCGTTGCACTCCGGGCTAGGGCATTTAGTATCCCTACACCATCCACTTAGCTTTGTGC
>NZ_JBIKQP010000044.1:0-11705 GCF_044349645.1 Flavobacterium sp.
ACACAAAAAAAAGAATAAAAAACGATAAATAATAGAAAATTAGCGTCTTTATTAAAATATTTTTTTAATTTCGCCCCTTATTTATTAACTAATGCGTGGAATTAAAATAAAGTTTTTTATTTTTGCCATCAATTAAATTTTAAAATTAAAGATTATGTCAGACATTGCATCAAGAGTAAAAGCGATTATCGTAGACAAATTAGGCGTTGACGAAAACGAAGTTGTAACCGAAGCAAGCTTCACTAATGATTTAGGAGCAGATTCTTTAGATACAGTTGAGCTAATTATGGAATTTGAAAAAGAATTCGATATTCAGATCCCAGACGATCAAGCAGAAAACATTGCTACTGTAGGTCAAGCTATTTCTTATATTGAAGAAGCTAAAAAATAAAAAATTACACCCGTAATCTAATCCATTTCGGGTGTTTTTGTTTTTAATTAAAAATTCTGATTGTTTGTTCAATCCAAAATAATATTATTGTAATACCTATGACTTTTTTATGATTTTTACATAGAAGAAAGCATAGGTATTGTTTTTTAAATTCATAACTATAATTATACTATGGAATTAAGGCGAGTTGTAGTAACAGGATTAGGAGCGCTTACTCCTATTGGAAATACAGTTGAAGAATATTGGAACGGATTGATTAATGGCGTTAGTGGTGCCGCACCAATAACCTATTTTGACGCTTCAAAATTCAAAACTCAATTTGCTTGCGAGTTAAAAAACTTTAATGCTGAAGATTTTATCGACAGAAAAGAAGCTCGTAAAATGGACCGTTATACGCAATATGCTATGGTTGCTGCTGATGAAGCGGTTAGAGATGCCAACTTCGATTTAGACAATTTAGATAAAGATAGAGTTGGAGTTATTTGGGGTTCAGGAATTGGGGGATTAGAAACATTTCAAATTGAAATGTTAGAGTTTGCCAAAGGCGATGGAACTCCTAGATTCAATCCTTTTTTTATTCCAAAGATGATTTCTGATATTGCTTGTGGTCATATTTCTATAAAATATGGTTTCAGAGGTCCAAATTTCGCAACTGTTTCTGCATGTGCCTCTTCTACAAATGCAATTATCGATGCTTTCAATTATATTCGTTTAGGTCATGCCGATGCAATGATTACTGGTGGTTCTGAAGCTGCAGTAAGTATTGCTGGAATGGGTGGTTTTAACGCAATGCACGCCTTATCAACTAGAAATGATGACCCAAAATCAGCTTCTCGTCCAATGGACAAAGATCGTGATGGATTTGTTTTAGGTGAAGGTGCGGGAGCTTTAATTTTAGAAGAATACGAACATGCAATTGCGCGTGGAGCAACTATATATTGTGAAATTGGTGGAGGAGGAATGTCAGCTGATGCACATCACATTACGGCACCTCATCCAGAAGGTTTAGGAGCTAAAAATGTAATGATTAACTGCTTGAGAGACGCTGGATTAAAACCTACAGATGTAGATGGTGTAAACATGCACGGAACCTCAACTCCGCTTGGAGATATTGCTGAAAGTAAAGCGATTCTTCATGTTTTTGGTGATCATGCCTATACTATGAATTTGAATTCTACAAAATCAATGACAGGACATTTACTAGGAGCAGCTGGCGCAGTTGAAACCATTTCTTCAATACTTTCAATTAAATACGGCATTGTTCCTCCTACAATTAATCATTTTACTGATGATGAAGGAATTGATCCAAAATTAAATTTTACCTTCAACAAAGCTCAAAAAAGAGATGTTAAAGTATTGATGAGTAACACTTTTGGTTTTGGTGGTCACAATGCTTGTGTATTAGTAAAAAAATTGGAACTTTAATTTCCTTAGATGAATATTATCAAGAAAATATTTCAAAAATCCCGATCTAAAGAAGACGGGATTTTTTTTGATAAAATTCAAAAAATAATAGGTTTCCCTCCAATAGAATTAGATTTTTATAAAAAAGCTTTCATTCATCGTTCCTCAAGTAAAATGGATATTGATGGTAATCCAGTGAATTATGAACGACTAGAATTTCTTGGAGATTCTATGTTAAGCTCAATAATAGCAGCGTTTTTATACAATATTTCACCTTCTGGCGATGAAGGTTATTTGACGAAAATGCGTTCGAAAATTGTAAGCCGTGAACATTTAAACGAACTCGGAAGAGATTTAAATTTGTTACAATTTTTAGACAGTAAAGTCCCATCACAACATTTTGGTGAAAACATTCATGGCAACCTTTTTGAAGCGTTAGTTGGCGCAATATATTTAGATCAAGGGTATTCCTACTGTGAAAAATTCATCGAAAAACGAGTGATCATTCCTTATGTTGATATTTCAAAATTGGAAGGTAAAATTATCAGCTATAAGAGCCTTCTAATTGAATGGTGTCAAAAAGAGAAAAAGACATTTCATTTCGATACTTTTGAAGACAACGATTCCAATGGGGAACGACTTTTTGGAGTTAAATTCAGCATCGATAATAAGGTGATTGCAAAAGCAAGAGCAACTTCAAAAAAGAAAGCAGAAGAAAAAGCATGCCAAAGAGCTTATTTTGCATTTCAAGATAAAATTGATAAAAAATAATACGTTATTTGATCAAATCTACAACGATTTCGTTAGTAAATTAAAGGAAACATATCCATTTAGTAACTTTTTAATTGCTTATAAATAGTATATTTACACCATTATTTTAATGAATATGGCAATTCATAAATTACATATCGATGAATTTGATGAAGTTGATTATGAACTCATTGCAATTCACACTTCTTTAGAAGATTATCGATTGGCTTATTTTTTGAATCAAAAATTGCCCATATTATTAAGTAAAAGCAAAAATGAAATTCAGATAAATATTAAAGAAGGTGTTACCTTTTTTTCGAGATTTATTTATGAAAATACCAACACCGATTGTTGTTGGAGTTTGGTTCAAAATAAAAACGAGGTAACTACTTTATCAACTAATAATCAGAATTTGTTTGGCGATTCAAGTTTTGAAGTAGCTACAAAAGCCTTCCTTTTACCGGAGTTGAAAAAGGTAGATTACTTCTTGAAAATTGAAAATAGTGATGCCGAAATAGATGAAATAATTGCATCAATGAATACGATTTCTAAAATAGCAACCGTTTATTCAGTTAATTCAAATAATATAAAGTCAAAAAATAATTTAATTTTTTAATATAAAAATGACAACAAACAAAAAAACTAAAATTGTAGCAACATTAGGACCTGCATGTAGCACTAAAGAAGTCTTAAAAGCAATGATTGAGGCAGGAGTGAATGTTTTTAGAGTTAATTTTTCTCACGCCGATTACACAGATGTTAAAGCAAAAATAGATTTAATTAGAAGTATCAACGAAGAATTTGGTTATACCGCAGCAATTTTAGGAGATTTACAAGGTCCTAAACTACGTGTTGGAGTAATGAATGAAGAAGTAATTGTGAACCCTGGTGACATCATTACTTTTCAAACTGCCGAAGATGTTCCTGGAACAAAGGAGCGTGTTTACATGAACTACAAAGAGTTTCCAAACGATGTAAACCCAGGCGAAAACATCTTGCTTGACGATGGAAAATTGATGTTTGAGGTGGTTGCTACCAATAAAACTACCGAAGTCGTTGCTAAAGTAATTCAAGGCGGTCCATTAAAATCTAAAAAAGGAGTAAATCTTCCAAATACGAAAGTTTCATTACCTGCATTAACTGAAAAAGATGTTCGCGATGCTCTATTTGCAATCGAGCAAAAAGTTGATTGGATTGCACTTTCATTCGTTAGAACTTCTGAAGATTTAGTTGAATTACAAGAATTAATTGCAAAACATTCAGAGCACAAAATTCCAATTATAGCTAAAATTGAAAAACCAGAAGGGGTTGCCAATATCGATTCAATTATTGCACATTGTGATGGTTTAATGGTGGCTCGAGGAGATCTAGGTGTTGAAGTTCCTGCTCACGAAGTGCCATTGATTCAGAAAAAATTAGTTAACAAAGCTAAAACAGCTAGAATTCCTGTAATTATCGCTACGCAAATGATGGAAACGATGATTACAAGCTTAACACCAACAAGAGCTGAAGTGAATGACGTTGCCAACTCAGTGATGGATGGTGCAGATGCAGTGATGCTTTCTGGAGAAACTTCTGTAGGGAATTATCCTGTGCAAGTCATCCAACAAATGACACAAATTATTGAAGCTGTTGAAGATTCGCCACTAATTCAAGTTCCTCAAAATACACCGCAAATTAAAACCAAACGTTATATTACTAAAACCATTTGTCAGCATGCGGCTAATATGGCCAATGCAATAAAAGCAAAAGCAATTTGTACTTTAACAAATAGTGGTTATACTGCATTTCAAATTTCAGCGTGGAGACCACAAGCGGATATTTTAGTATTTACTTCTAACAAAGTGATATTAACGCAGTTGAATTTAATTTGGGGAGTAAAAACTTTTTACTACGATAAATTTGTAAGTACCGATGATACCATTGACGATATCAACAAAATTGCTACCGAAAAAGGGTTGGTAACTAAAGGCGATATGCTAATTAACTTAGCAGCTATGCCAATTGCAAATAAAGGAATGGTAAACACGTTGAGGGTTACCGAAATTGAGTAAATCTTAATTTAATTTATAAAAAAAGGGCTGGATAATTTCCAGCCCTTTTTGATTACTAATTTTTACATGAAGAATTTCTAAAAATTTCTCTATGATACAAAGTGGAAAATGGAATGTAGCAAATAAACACAACAAGTACAGAATTATTATATTTTGAAATATAGTTCTTACAAAGGGCAAGTAAAATAAAACCCTAAAACTCCTCTACAAAAGTACTGTCAACTTGGATCGTGTCTTTGACTTCAAACTTTAAAAAAGTACGCGCGTTTCCAGTAATTGCCATTGGAATATTTTGACCAATGGTGTCGTCGGGCATAATTAATCCGCGGCGCAGCATTAAATTACTAATGAAGGTTTGCTTTTTGTTTTCAATGGCTTTCAGGAATCCATCTGGGTTAAATTCGTACATGAATTTTTTAGGTTTTGGAACAATCGAAGCCAAAAACAAACATTCTTTTAAGGTTAAATCAGCTGGTTTTTTACTGAAATAAAAATCAGCCGCTTCCCCAATTCCATATACATTTGGACCCCATTCTATCACATTAAAATAGACTTCAAGCATTCGCTGTTTACTAGAAATACGATTGTTTTCTAATATGTAAACCAATAAAATTTCTTCCAATTTTCGGGACAATGTTTTTTCACGAGTTAGAAATACATTTTTCACTAATTGCATACTTATGGTGCTAGCGCCTCGAGAGAATTTCTTAGTTTTAAGATTCTTTATTATAGACTGTTTAAAAGCATCGTTAATGAACCCTCTATGGGAGAAAAACGAAGGGTCTTCACAGGTTAAAACTGCCTTTTGTAAATAGGGCGAAATTTGATCTATCGGGGTGAAATTTGGATTGGATGGACCAACAAGTATTGGTCGCTGTGGCACTCCGTTTTCCATCGCTCGATAGGTAAATTCTGAATTTAATTTGGATAAATTGGCTTCCCCGTATTTCAATATTCTTAGATTTTCCTTGATCAATTTACTTTCGAAAACCAATTGGTTTGGTTTGTGTTTTACAAATTTATAATCCAATTTATATTCGAAATTTCCTTGGGTTTCCATGCCTTCAAAATGCGTGAACAATCCTTTTGGCAGGGAGGTAATAAACTGCTGTGCTTTCATTTTAGGTATGGCAACTCGGAGTTTATAAACAGTGTCTTCCTCTGTGCTGTACTCCGCAAAAGGATGCATTTTTACCTCATTCATTTGAATGGTAGAACTACTGTCAATGGCCATGAAATGTTCACCAAAAAGAAAACGATAATCGAATAGTGCTTTTTTAACTACCACTTCTTTAGAAGCAATTTTTGGATGGCTAAGGGTTAAATTAGCAATTGATGAAAATCCGTCAATGTGCAATTCTCCGCTTTCCATTTCTATTTTTGCAATATTTAAATGGATGCTGTCGAAGCTGGAAAGCAAACCGAAACGCTCGTTTAAATAGGGAACAATAATTTTAGAATTATCGCTATTGAAAAACTTCAAATCGGCAGTTTTTTCTCTAGGGTTTGCCGTTCCCTTAATATTCCATTTTTGATTAATAGAATTGGTTTTCACGTCAATTGTCGTGGCAAGAGCCTCTTCTTTTAATTTCAATTGGTTCATCGTTAGCGCAACTTTTCTTCCCATATCGTCCATTCGGAAAGACAGGTTTTCAAGCTGCATTTCTGTTGGAATTAAATTCAATACTTTAGAAAGTAATCGATAAGCAGATTTAGCATAATTGCTATTTCCGGAAGGGGAATCATCTTCTTTATTGCGTTTTAGAAAAGCATCAAAATTGCGACCATTTTTGTTTTTTACCAATTGGATAAAACCATTTTTCATTTCTAATTTTTCCAATTGGATGGTTCCAAATAATAACTTGAATAAGTTAATTTTAGTAGTTACTTTTTCAACAGAAAAAAGAGTGTCGGCATTATTCGGGACTACATTTATTTTTTGAAATTGAACAGCAGAAATCCCGTCAAAATTCGCCTTTTCGATGGTTAATTTCGTATCATAATCGTTCGCCATTTTATTTTCAATTTTGGCGATTGCTGTTTGCAATAATGAATCTCTAAATACAAATAGCAGAACGATACAAATTGCGATTATTATGGCAAATATTTTTAAAAAAAGTACGGCTTTTTGTTTTCTATTTCTCATGATTATCCGAATAATTCGCTTACAATATCTTCAATTTTGGCTACTAATCTAATTTTAATAAAGGTATTTTTAAGCGCAATTTTATTGTATTTGGATACAAATATTGTTGAAAAACCTAACTTTTCGGCTTCTTGAATTCGTTGTTCAATTCGGTTTACAGGGCGAATTTCTCCTGAAAGTCCTACTTCACCAGCAAAACAAAAATCTTTTTCGATAGCAATATCTTCATTTGAGGATAATATGGCGGCAACTACAGCAAGATCAATTGCGGGATCATCAACCGAAAGTCCACCGGTAACATTTAGAAAAACGTCTTTCGAGCCCAAATGAAAACCGGCTCTTTTTTCTAGAACGGCCAAGATCATATTCAGTCTTTTGGCATTGTAACCCGTAGTACTTCGTTGCGGAGTTCCATAAACGGCACTGCTCACTAGCGCTTGTATTTCTATCATCAAAGGGCGCATTCCTTCCAAGGTAGTTGCAATTGCGGTTCCCGATAGAGTCGCATCATTATGAGAAATTAATATTTCTGATGGATTGGCCACTTCGCGCAATCCCGTTCCTTGCATTTCATATATTCCAATTTCAGCGGTGGAACCAAACCTGTTTTTTAAGGAACGTAATATTCGATATACGTGATTTCTATCACCTTCAAATTGCAAAACGGTATCCACCATGTGTTCTAAAATTTTTGGCCCGGCGATATTTCCATCTTTAGTTATATGCCCAATTAAAATTACAGGGACATTTGTTTCTTTAGCAAATTTTATCAATTCGGCGGTAGTTTCACGAATTTGAGAAATACTTCCCGCTGCCGATTCAATGTAATCGGTATGCAGCGTTTGTATGGAATCGATAATTACGATTTCAGGTTGGATTTCCTCAATTTGACGGAAAATATTTTGTGTTTTTGTTTCGGTAAGAATGTAACAATTGTCACCGTTTGGTGTAATTCTCTCTGCACGCATTTTAATTTGTTTCTGGCTTTCTTCCCCCGAAACATAAAGCGTTTTATAAGGTAATTTTAATGATATTTGTAACAACAAAGTACTTTTCCCAATTCCTGGTTCACCGCCCAAAAGAATTAAAGATCCAGGTACAATTCCACCTCCCAATACTCGGTTCAATTCGTTATCACAAGTGTCCATTCGGATTTCTAGCGTAGAATCGATTTCTTTAATTTTAAGTGGTTTTGCAGCTTTTTTAACTTCAGAAGTTGACGGTTTCCAAGCTACTTTTTCTTCTTTTTGGATAATTTCTTCTACAATAGTATTCCATTCTTTGCACGCATTACATTGCCCTTGCCATTTAGAATATTGAGAGCCACAACTTTGACAAAAAAACGAGGTTTTAACTTTAGTCATATTTATGGTTTTTGTTCTGGAGTAGTTTCTGTAGAAGCTGGAGTTTTTGCATTTTTCATTTTCTCCATTTTATCAAACATCATATCTTGAGTAAGATTTCCAATTTCTTCTCTTTCGTAAGCTGCTTGATAGTATTTCCTTGCTTTCTGAAAATCTCCAGTATATTCATACATTAATGCCAATTCATAATTTGCAAGCATGCTTTTTGGATATTGCTTTTCGGCTAAATTAGACAGTTCCCCAAATTCATCATAGGCTTTATTTTTTATGATTGCAGCTTCGATTGCTTTAAAATCATTGAATCGAATACGCGTTTTTAATGCTAATAATTTCTCGATGGTTTCGTATTTTTTATTCAGATAATCAACATAACCCGAAGGCAAAACAGCGATTTTTTCATTGTATTCATTGACAGAAATTGGCTGATAAATTCCAAAAATGTGATACAAGGCTTTTGGAATTGAATATAACACTAGAGAATAATGCGACGCATTTGGAAAATTATCAAAATGATAATTTAGGTTCGGCTTTTTTAATTCTGCAACAGCTGCATCTAATTTAATTGTCTTTTCTTTAATTGATTTTATATCTCCTTCGGCAGTTGCCTGATAATAAAATAATTGTTGGTTTAACGCTGAAAATCTATCAGGAATTGTTTCTTCCATTGCAACAGGAAATTGAGGACTTAAAGAAATATAGGCATTAAAAATAGGCTGGTCTTTGTATAAAAAGAAATTCAAATATCCTGCAGTAACATCGTGCCCAGCAATAATTTTAAAGGGGGCAACTCTATAACTTTTTTCTAAAAACGGCATTAATTCTTGGCCGATAAATTCATAAAAAAGTTCTCCTTTTGAGTCGGGCAATCCTGATTCTTGATCAACACCACAATCGGTAAAACGTTCGTCTTTTTGATTTTGAGAAATTCCAACGATGATTACTTCTGGAATATCATCCCAATAACCGCCATAACTCAATGCACCATGAAAAGGATCAAATAAATAATCGCCATCCAATAAAAGTAAAATTGGGTATTTCTTAGTTTTATTTGTTGCATACGATTCTGGTAACGATATTCTAAACTCTCTATCTTCTTTTAATTTTTGAGAAAAAATAGTGTCTTTAGAAGTTTGTGAAAATGCAATAATTGGAAAAATAAAAATAAAAAATAGAAGAAATTTTCTCATCGTTTATAGCGTTTGTTGATAATCTGATGCCTGTGAAAAAGGTAGAGCAATATAATAATTTATTTGCTTCTATTCAATACTGGCAGAAGTAAAAATGAAAGCGCTCCTAAAAATACTAATAACAGCATTTGAGAAGTCCAAATTATCCATCCAAAAGCGCTTCCTGCTGTTTCAGAAATGTGATAAAAAAGTAGAATTTTTGCCATTAAAAAAGGGTAAGATCCGAAGCCACTATTGGTGAATGCGATTGCTACACTTCCTACAATAAATGAAGTAATAACAGCACTTAAAGGGAGTGCGTTCGTTTCAGAAATTACTAATAATCCTATGTAAAACATATAAATATAAGAGAACCAAATGAAAATAGTGTGCCCTAAATAAGACCACTTTTTCTCCATATGAAATATACTCAATATCCCTTCTTTTAATCCAGCTATTTTCTCTTTTATTTTTAATATGAATTTCATCTTAGAATAAACATAAAGCAGAATAAAAGTTATGAAAAGTAGGAGACCAATTACCAATAATAGAATTAGATTTTGCAATGGTACTTTATCTAATACAAAAGTTTTTAAAACATCATATTGAACAAAAAAGGCAACAATAATTAGTCCTAATAATATTACCATATCGACAATTCTCTCAGCAATTATTGAACCAAAAGCCTTGTCAAATGGAACGTTATTGTATTTTTTTAATACCAAAGCTCTTGATATTTCTCCCGATCTTGGTACGGTCATATTCATTAGATAACCAATAGAAACGGCCATAAAATTATTGGCGAATGAAGTTTTGTAACCCATGTGATCCAACACATATTTCCATCTGTAGGCGCGAGAGGCACTACCTAAAAAAGCGATAAATATGGAAAAATTGAGGTAGTAATAATTGGCGTTTTTAAAGTGCTTTTGAATTTCCTCGATGTCCTTATCAGAAAATTGATTGTAGGAATAAAATATTAGAAAAACACCCAAAAAAAGAGGGAGTAAAATAGACAGCCATTTGCCAATTTTTGCTTTCAAAATTTAAGTTAAAGAATTGTCATTTTCATTAGGAAAAACTAAAGAAGGCTTGAACGTTTTTGCTTCTTCAAAATCCATAATTCCGTATGATATGATGATAATAATATCTCCTTTTTGAACTTTTCTAGCGGCTGGTCCGTTCAGTGTGATTTCACCAGAATTTCTGTTTCCTTTAATAACATAAGTTTCTAAACGTTCCCCATTGTTAATGTTTACAATTGAAACTTTTTCGCCTTCAATTAGGTTTGAGGCTTCCATTAAAGCTTCATCAATAGTAATACTCCCGATATAATTTAAATCGGCTCCCGTAACTTTTACACGGTGTATTTTAGATTTTACAACTTGGATTTGCATGTGGCAAAGATAATTAATTTAATGAAATGGTATCTATCAATCTTATATTGTTAACAAAAACTGCTATAAAAGCGCGACATTTTTGATTCTGATTTTTGGTTTCACAAGTTTGCAATGTAGTTTCATCGGCAATTTCGAAATAATCCAATTTAAAATCAGATTGGTTTTCAAAAACTTGGTTCACCCAAATAGCTATTTCTGACAATGATTCTGATAAAAATTTATGTTTTACTTCCAATAATGTTTTGTAGATAATTGCAGCAGCATTTCTATCATTTGGCGAAAGCCTTTCATTTCTAGAACTCATGGCAAGTCCGTTTTCTTCTCTAAAAATGGGACATTCGACTATGTTTATAGAAAAATTTTCTTTTTCAACTAATTTTTTGATGATTTGTAACTGCTGAAAATCTTTTTCGCCAAAATACGCATTGGTAGGATTTACAATTTCAAATAATCGTTTAACTATTGTTCCAACGCCTTCAAAATGTCCTGGTCGAAATTTTCCTTCCATTTGATTTTCTAAACCATCAAAATAAAATGATTTAGAAATTGTATTTCCTTCATAAATATCATCAACAGTTGGTGCATAAATGATCACATCGGCGCTTACAGTTTGGAGTTTGGCGATATCACTTTCTAAATTCCTAGGATATTTTTCTAAATCTTCGGGGTTATTAAACTGAGTAGGATTAACAAAAATACTCACAACAGTTAGGTCGTTATTTTGCAAAGACTTTTCTACTAGCGATAAATGACCTTGGTGTAAAGCGCCCATTGTAGGAACAAAACCAAGAGTGGTTTTTGGATTAGAATTTACTTTTAAATGCTCTATTAAAGCTAGTTGTGTCTCGAAAATGAGCATGATATTTTATTGAAATATTGTGCAAACTTAAGATTTTAGTTATAAACTGCATAAATTTTTGTAAATTTGCATGTTTTTTATTTACAAAAGTAATACTGAATTTTAATATGGAAGATAAGAGGATATTGTATGTATCATCTGAAGTAGTGCCCTACTTAGCTGAAAACGAGG
>NZ_JBIKQP010000024.1:0-33180 GCF_044349645.1 Flavobacterium sp.
TTTAAAAATTTTATTAACAGAAAAATTAATTGGAGCAGCTAACACCATTGATGTTCCTCCCCAAGGTTGACCAGCGTTTTTAACCATTCTAGCTACATTAGCAGAAGTATTAATACCGCCAGAATTTGGATTCGCAATTTTAGTTGCAACACCACCATCAAAATCAGCAAAAGTGTAAGTTACAGTTGTAGACTCAAAATCAATAGGAAGCGATGGCGCAACAACTGAAGTGGTTGTACATGCCGCACAGGATGCCCAACAAACAACTGGATTAACAATAGCTGTAGTTCCAACAGCTAAAACTCTATTTGTAAAACCATTTGTAGTTAGCGTACAAGGAGTTCCTGCAGTTAGTCTTTCATCTGCAGCCCAATTGTTGATTTGAAATTTATACTCAATTGTTGTTGATTGAGGAATAGGTAATACTGCAGACCAAATGTTTGTAGTTCCTTCTCTTGTCAAAGGATTAGCATTACCGGACCAACTATTAAATGTTCCTGATACATAAACTACATCTGTGGCTGTTAAACCGGTGTAATTAGTCATGTCGACTTTAAAAGTAACTTGAGTTTGTGAAAATCCTAAAGCCGAAACTAAAAGGAAAATCAATAAAGTAATTTTTTTCATAATTATTGTTTAAAAAGTTAATATTCAAATTTACTAGACTTCTATTTTAATTGGTTCAAATGACACTATATAAAAACTATACAATTAAAAAATAATTAAATCCACCTTTAAAACCATTATTTATAAGGGTTTAAATCAAATAAATAAAAAAATAATAGATATGTAATTACTACCATTGTTGAGGCAATGTAAAGTTTAACTATTACGATTTCGTATAATTTTTGTTTAACAAAAATTCAAAAAGATTAAAAAAAATTACAAAAAAAGCAAAATCAATAAAAATGAATACAATAAATAAAATATTACTATTTTACTATTTCAATAAAAAGTATCAAAAAATAATATGGAATTAACAGTTTAACTTTTGATGGAAGATTGTGTTGTTATATTTATTTATCTTTGCACTCATTAAAATTGACCATGATTAAAAAAGACATTTCAAAACTAGAACCTAAAAAAAATATTATTATCAAAGGTGCTCAAGTTCACAACTTGAAAAAACTTGATGTCGCTATCCCTCGAAATAAATTGGTAGTAATTACCGGTTTGTCTGGTTCCGGAAAATCTAGTTTAGCTTTTGATACTTTATATGCTGAAGGTCAACGAAGATATGTAGAAAGCTTGTCTTCGTATGCACGTCAATTTTTAGGAAGATTGGACAAGCCTAAGGTCGAATATATCAAAGGGATCGCTCCTGCAATTGCTATTGAACAGAAAGTAAATACTACAAATGCTCGTTCAACAGTTGGAACATCAACTGAAATATATGATTATTTGAAGTTATTGTATGCACGAATTGGTAAAACCTACTCTCCTATTTCTGGTAAAGAAGTTAAACGAGATTCTGTAACAGATGTAATTAATGAGGTTAAAACTCTTAATATTGAAAGTAAATGGCTTCTTTTAGCGCCTATACATCTTGAAAAAGGAAGAAAATTAGAAGACAAATTATCCTCATTATTAAAAATAGGGTTTTCTAGAATATTAGTTGATAATGAAATGGTTCGTTTGGATCAATTGGAATCCAAATCATTAACTAAAAAGGAAGTTTTATTGATAATTGATCGAATTGTAATTCAAAATGAAGAAGATTTTTACAATCGACTTGCTGATGCAGTTCAAACCGCATTTTACGAAGGTAAAGGAGTTTGTTACCTACAAGAAGTAACTACCAATAAAAGAATTACTTACAGCAACAATTTTGAATTGGATGGAATTTCTTTTTTGGAACCCAATGTTCACTTGTTTAGTTTTAACAATCCTTATGGCGCTTGCCCTGTTTGTGAAGGTTATGGAAGTGTAATAGGAATTGATGAAGAACTGGTAATTCCAAATACGGCTCTTTCAATATATGAAAACGCAATTTACGCTTGGCGTGGTGAAAGCATGAGTTGGTACAGAGATGAATTAGTTAACAATGCTTATAAATTTGATTTTCCAATTCATAAGCCTTATTTTGAACTTTCTGAAAAAGACAAAGCACTAGTTTGGGAGGGAAATTCCTACTTTACAGGATTAAATAATTTCTTCAAAGAATTAGAAGAAAAAAATTACAAAATTCAGAATCGTGTGATGCTTTCAAGATATCGCGGAAAAACAAAATGCCAAGCATGTAGAGGAAATCGATTAAGAATAGAAGCATCTTACATTAAAATTGGCGGAAAAACGGTTTCAGATTTGGTTCAAATATCAATTAAGAAATTAGTTGCCTTTTTTGAAGAATTAGAAGTATCCGATTTTGATCAAAAAGTTGCCAAACGACTTTTGGTTGAAATCAACAGCAGATTGAAGTTTTTAGTAGATGTAGGTCTCGATTATTTAACTTTAAACAGAAATTCTGCATCACTTTCAGGTGGTGAATCACAGCGAATTAATTTAGCCACTTCATTGGGAAGCAGCTTGGTTGGATCGATGTATATTTTGGACGAACCTAGCATTGGATTGCATCCAAAAGACACAGAAAGATTGATTAAAGTATTGCTTTCACTTCGAGATCTTGGAAATACAGTAATAATTGTAGAGCACGATGAAGACATCATGAAAGCTGCCGATATGATTATTGATATTGGTCCTGAAGCTGGAACTCACGGCGGAAAATTGGTTGCTCAAGGTACATTTCAAGAAATTCTAAAAGAAAATACGTTAACAGCCAACTATTTAAGTGGTAGTTTAGAAATAGAAGTGCCTAAAATTAGAAGAAAATGGTCTTCGTTTATAGAGATTGTTGGTGCTCGTGAAAATAATTTGCAAAATGTAACTGTGAAATTTCCACTTGAAGTACTAACAGTAATTACTGGGGTTTCTGGTAGTGGAAAAAGTACTCTAGTTAAGAAAATTCTATTTCCTGCGATGCAAAAAAAATTAGATGGTGTGGGAGACAAAGCGGGACAATTTTCAGATATCCAAGGATTTTACTCTAAAATCAAGCACATTGAATATGTTGATCAAAACCCTATTGGTAGGAGTTCACGATCAAATCCTGTGACTTACATAAAAGCTTATGACGATATTAGAGATTTATTTGCTCAGGAAAAATTATCAAAAATTCGTGGTTACCAACCTAAACATTTTTCATTTAATGTTGATGGTGGACGTTGTGAAACCTGCAAAGGTGAAGGTGCAATTAATGTAGAAATGGTATTTATGGCCGATGTTCAACTGCCTTGTGAAACTTGTAAAGGCAAAAGATTCAAAAAGGAAGTCTTGGAAGTGGCATTTGAAGGAAAAAATATTGATAACATATTAACAATGACAGTTGATGATTCTTTGGAGTTTTTCAAAAGTACAAATAGGTCTAAAATTGTTCAAAAATTACAACCTCTTCAGGATGTAGGGCTAGGATATGTTCAATTAGGGCAATCTTCATCCACGCTTTCTGGTGGTGAGGCGCAACGAATTAAATTAGCTTCATTTCTCGTAAAAGGAAGCACAAAAGACAAAGCGTTATTTGTATTTGATGAACCAACCACAGGTTTGCATTTTCATGATATCAAAAAATTACTGACTTCATTTAACGCATTAATTGAAAAAGGACATTCAATAATTGTAATTGAACACAATTTAGATTTGATAAAATGTGCTGACCATATCATTGATTTAGGGCCAGAAGGCGGAGAATTAGGCGGTCGTATTTTAGCTATTGGAACACCAGAGGAAATTGTAAAAAACAAAGAATCGATTACAGCTAAATACCTTAAGGATAAACTAAATTAGTTAATAATAATTTTCTTAGTGTATTTATTTTCCCCAGATTCAATTACAGCTAAATAAATACCTTTTGGAATTTCGGAAATTGAAATAGCCTCATTTTGACTAGCCATTACAAATGACTTATTAATAATTGTTTTTCCTAATAAATCTATCAATTTAAAAGTGTAATTTCTATCTAATTTACCACAATTTATATAAAGTATATCACTTGCTGGGTTTGGATAAATAGAACCTTGGAAACTGGATTCAAATTCTTCATTTGTCAATGAAGTGTCAACTACCGAAAAATGCAACATCGCACCAATTGCCGCTTTAGCAACATTGTAGTTGTAGGTAGGATCCATATTTATTAAAAAATCGGTTGGAGTATGCTTGTGGGTGGTTACATTTTTTTCGAAAAAACCTGTAATTACTTCATTATTACTTTGAAATGACATGTAATCTGAAGCATAAGCACGATCCAAGAAGGTGTTTAATGGCGAATACAAACCAACACATGTAATGAGTTCATTAGTCACAGCAGCTGATGCCGCATTATTCGATGTAGGTGAAGACATATCTCTTTCACATGTAATAGTATTATTTACCATTCCGGCGACTCCTCCAACTTCATCTATATTAAAAACTAATTTGATGTCCATTTTAGGGTTGGTGGCATTTACAACTGCTGAAACAAAATGCTGACTTCCAAATAAACCATCTTCTTCACCACTAAAATTGATGAATTTTATTGAATATTGAGTTGGAATATTTTGTAATAATCTAGCAACTTCTAAAATACAAACCAATCCACTTCCATTATCATTGGTTCCGGTTCCATTTATAGAATCGTAATGACCGTCAATAATTATAAATTTATTTGGATAAACGGTACCTATTTTTGTAACAACAAGATTTTTACAAACAGCGGTCGAACCAGTATATGTATAGGAATCTTCAGTAATTTGACTAGCAGTATAACCGTAACTTAAATATTTATTTTTTAACCAAGTTAAGGTATTGTCTAATGCAACAGTTCCTCTTCTTTTGACTCCAAGCGCCTCATATTCTGTTAGGTTATTCAAGATGTTTGAACTTGAACATTGATTAACAACAGCTGCATAATTGGCATTATAAACTTGCCCCTGCGTAGTTTGCGTAGAAAATGAAACTAATGTTACAAGTAAAAAAAAGTATATTATATTTTTCATCGATAAAATAACAAAATTTGGCCCGAAGGTAAATAGTATTCCAATTATAAAAAAATTATTTTGTAAATCTGAATGTTAAAATGATGATTCCTAGTTTACCTTTTCAATAAATTAGCTAATTTTTCAGTCAAATTTCTTCTAGAATATTTTTGCAAACCTACCGCATTTGACCTTAAATTTCCTTCCAAAAACAAACTAAAGTAATTGGCAATATAATTTTTTAGTTTTTCTTTTTCAGAGTAATCAGCAAAAACTCCGGTATTCGTATCAATTAAGATTTCAGCAAAGTCACATCCTTTTGGGCCTACTCCAATAATTGGTCGCTCCGAAACCATATATTCGAATAATTTACCTGGAATTATACTTTTGGTATCTTCTGAATTAATTTCAATTAATAATAGAACTTGAGACTTCTTTTGATGCGCAATAGCTTCATCATGAGAAACATATCCTAAATTAAGAACGTAATTCTGCAACTGAAATAAAGCAATTGAATCCAATACTTCTTGACTCACGGCACCAATCAATTTTAGTTGGAAATGTGATGCAAATATGGGGTTTTCTCTAATTAATTCAGAAAGGCTTTCCCATAAAATCCTCGGATTTCTTTCCGATAAAAAAGAACCAATATGAGCTAATGAGAATTTTTTATCTACTATCTGATTTCCAATTTTTTCAACATCATATCCATTAGTAATAACTTCAATTGGTTTGGTAGTTATTTGTTTAAATTCTGCTCTTGTTGATGGACTTGTAACCAAAATCAAATCAGCAGTATTCAACACTTTAAATTCTAGTTGCTTGTGCTTATTTGAAGCAAATTCAGATAATTTCAGTGCTTTGTGATATCCAATTGTAGTCCAAGGATCACGAAAATCAGCCACCCACCTAACCTTTAATTTTTGTTTTAATTCTAATCCAATCAAATGTAAACTATGTGGCGGTCCCGAAGTTATTATTGTAGTAATTCCATTTTCAGAAATGTATTTTTCTAAATATTTTACCGATGGCTTTACCCATAATACTCTTGCATCTGGAATGAAAATATTTCCTCGAATCCATAGCAACATTTTATCTAAAAACGTTTGCTTTTTCTTATTCGGAATAATTCCAGAACTGATTTTAGTAGTTTTATTCTTTGATAAAAAAGAGGCCCATTGATACGGTTCTACTATTTTATTTTTTAAAATAACAGCGTTATTGGAAACCTCCGAGAGTAGGTTTTCATCAATAATTGGATAGGAAGGATTTTCGGGTATATAAACTATTGGCTGATAACCAAAATCAGGTAAGTATTTCACAAATTTTAACCAACGCTGAACTCCCGGCCCTCCTGCTGGTGGCCAATAGTAAGTAATAATTAAAATTTTATTGTTATCCAATTCTATAAGAAATTATTGTTTTGCCTTCTTTTGCTCAAAATAAATTGCACCTCCTAATAACAAAATCATCAGTATAAAACTAATTAAAGCTATTGTACTTCCTGTTTTCACTACTTGTGGCTCAAACTTGAATTCTATATTGTGTTTACCAGCAGGAATTTTCATCGCTCGAAGCACATAATCGGCTCTTAAATGAGATGTCGCTTTCCCGTCAATAGTTGCATTCCATCCCTCAGCATAGTACATTTCTGAAAAAACTGCCAAACCAGGATTTGGGTTATTGGAAGTATACTTCAAATGATTTGGCTTGTAACTAATTAACTTTATTGTTGACAAAGTATCTTTTACAAATGAGTTGTTTTTGATTTGGGTTCCGAATTCTTTTTGGTTCACAACTACTTCATTTTTAGAATCTAATTTATCCAAAGCTTTCATTTCTTGATCCGAAGAATTAACAAATTTCACCTTTTGAACAAACCAAGCATTACCATTGTAATTCGGATTGAAAGTTGGGAATTCTTTACCTTCTTTATCCGTTTGAATGATGAATTTTGTATTCAACATATTCAATACTTCCATATTGTTTTTGGCGATTTGATAATCAAATAACTGTTGCATTCTTCGAGGTTTTACCGCACTATATCCACCTATAGATTGATGAAAATAAGAAGCTCTAGAACTTGACATATTTCCATTTACTTCAAAAACACGGTAGTGCGAAGTATCACGAAGAATCTCTAAATCTGAAGCTGTAGGTTGAAATGGGACATCAACTTCACTAGGAGAAACAAAACTCTTAGCATTTACATAATTTTTATCAATAAAAAATAAATCGGAAATCATGATGATTCCCACTAAAATAACCGCAGTAGATTTTGAAATTTTATTTTTAATAAAAAACCAAAGCAACCCAAATGCTAATAATACTAAGAATCCTGATCTCAATAAATCAGCAGAATAAAGACTTTTTCTATCTTCTTTTAAAGCATTAATAAACTCAGGTCCGTAATTTTGAAGATAATAATCGTCACTTCCTCCAGAAAAACTAAACTGACTTTTTATCGCGATTAAAAAAGCGATAATCCCAAAAAATACTCCTCCCGAAAGATAAAGTCCTTTTAATTGTTGTTCTTTTTCTTCTTTGAAAAACGATTGTAATCCCATAATTGCAAGAACTGGAATACACAATTCTAAAATAACTTGTATGGAAGAAACTGCTCTAAACTTGTTGTACAATGGGACTGTATCAATAAAGAAATCGGTTAATATCGGGAAGTTTTTACCCCAAGAAAGGAATAATGAAAAAACTGCTCCAGCAACAAAAACATACTTTATTTTACGTTTATCTAAAAATAAAGCGACCAAACAAAGAAAGAAAACTACCGCACCAATGTAGGCTGGAGCGGCAACAATAGGTTGGTCTCCCCAATAAGCAGGCATGCTTGAAACAAACTCTTTAGCTTGTTCTTCGGGAACGCTTTTTCCTATTAAGAATTCATACATATTGGTATTGGTTCCTATATTTTCCCCATTGGAACCACCAAAAATTCTTGGTGAAATTAAATTGAAACTTTCTGCAATACCGTAACTGTATTCGGTGATATAATCACGAGTCATTCCATTTTCGGAGGTGCTTTTTGAACCATCTGGGCTATATGTCAATTCACTTTTACCTCTAGTGCTGTATTTAGTATATTCGGCTGTAGCCAATAAACTAGTAGCATTGGCACCGATGGCTAAAATTCCGGCAATTGCAAAAATTCCAAATGCCGTAAACAAAGATTTGTATTCTATTGCTTTAAAATATTTAAAACAATAATATATAGTTATTATCAGAATTAAAAACAGTAAATAATAAGTCATTTGCGGATGATTGGCATTCAATTCTAGTGCTGCTGCAAACATCGTCAACAATCCTCCAACTAAATATTTACGTTGAAAAACCAGTAATATTCCAGCAATAACCATTGGCATATAAGCAATAGCGTGGGCTTTGGCGTTATGACCCACTCCAAGAATAATTACTAAATAAGTGGAAAATCCAAAAGCGAGAGCGCCAAAAAAGGCTTTTAAGGGATCGGTTTTTAATACTAATAATAGCACATAAAATCCCAGAAAATAAAGAAATAAATAATCGGCTGGCCTTGGTAAAAATCGGAAAGCACTATCAATTTTACTAATATATTCATACGGGTAATTTGCCCCTAATTGATAGGTAGGCATACCACCGAATGCTGAATTAGTCCAATAAGGTTCTGCATTTTCTGTAGCTCGAAAATCTATTTGCTCTTTAGCCATTCCGGTGTAAAGCGCTATATCAGATTGGGAAATTTTCTTTCCTTGAAGTACAGGGTAAAAATAAATTAGGGAAATTAAAATAAAACCTAAAACGGCAATTGCGTGTGGGTAAATTCTTTCTAATCTTTTCATTTTTTAATTTTAGATGTTTGTAAAAGTAAAAAATAAATCAAACATATTAGAATTTATGAAATCAAATAGTTTAGGGATTATTCTATTTCCTCAAAATCAACATATTCGCCTACTTTTTTGCTTTCACGAGGCTTTGAATCGGTTGGATTACCTGGATTAAAATCTTGAGTATTACTTTGATTTTGCGGGTTTTGATATTGCTGTTGAAAATTCTGTCCCGCTTTTTCAACTACTTTTTTAACCATATACGGTAAAAATAAACGTGCCAAAAATTTAAATACATAATAAAAGAATAATATGTAAAATAAAGTTTCAATAAAACCTGCGAAAGAAGCCATTTCCATCTATAAAAATATTTTCAACAAAATTAATAAATCATTTTACAAATTACGATAGAATTTTAAAATATGATTCTTAAATAAATAATAAAATATGGTACATTTGAATAAAATAAATAAACTCAATTCCATGAATCGAATTACTGCCCTACTGCTTTTACTGACTTTCTTTTCATTTTCCAATATAAATGCTCAATATACTGATGTTATCAATTCCAATCGCCCTGGTAAATCGATGTCCGCATTTTCTGTAGGAAAAACAGTAATTCAAGCGGAATTAGGGGTTTATGGTGTAAATGAAAAACATGATTTTCTAGAATACCAAGCTAAAGGAATAGGAACCGATTTAAGCCTAAGATACGGAGCGTTTTTAGAGCAATTGGAATTCAATATCGATTTGCAATATCAAAATGATAACTACATTCGATTTGATGACAGTTACAATCGTAAAGCCCTGAAACAATCAATAATAGGGGCGAAATATTTGATTTATGATCCAAATAAAAATTACGAAGAAAAAATAGATGTATACAGTTGGAACAAAAACCATAAATTCAAATTTAGAAGTTTAATCCCAGCAGTTGGAATCTACGCAGGCATGAATTTGAATCTTACTAATAATGAATTTTCATTTGCTTCTGATCCTAAAATTAGTCCAAAGGCAATGTTGATTACTCAAAATCAATTAGGTAAATCGGTATTTGTAACCAATATTATTGCAGATAAAATAGGAACCGAATTCCCATCTTACGGATATATCTTAACACTAACTCGTGGTTTTAACCCGGAATGGATTGGTTTTGTAGAAACGCAAGGTTACCTAAGTGATTTTTATGCAGACAATGTTCTTCGTGGTGGTGCAGCATATTTAATACAGGAGAACATTCAAATAGATGCAAATATTGGTGTCAATTTTAAAAATACCCCTTCAATATTAGTTGGTGGAATTGGAATATCTTGGCGTTTTGACGAAAATTATACCGAAATATTACTTCGAGCACCAGAAGAAAAATCAGAAAAGGATAAAAAAGGAAAAGATAAATCTAAAGATAAAGGCAAAAAACGTCTTGACGAAGTTCCAGCTCCTAAATAATAGTTTATGATTACAATTAAAGAGGCAATCACAAAAAAAGAACTTACCGAATATATTAAATTCCCATTTTCTTTATATAAAGATAATAAATACTGGGTGCCACCAATTATTGCAGACGAACTAGAAACCTTCGATAAAACTAAAAATCCAACATTTGAAAATGCGGAAGCTTACTTTTATTTGGCTTATAAAAACAATGAAATTGTAGGACGAATTGCCGCAATAATCAATTGGAATGAGGTAAATAACCAACAAAAGAAAAAAGTACGTTTCGGTTGGTTTGACGTTATCGACGATATTGAAGTGACCAAAACATTACTTGAAAAAGTAATTGAATTGGGTAAAAAAAACAATCTAGATAATATCGAAGGTCCAATGGGATTTTCAAATTTAGATAAAGTAGGTGTTCTAACTGAAGGCTTTGACCAAATAGGAACCATGATAACTTGGTACAATCATCCTTATTATGCAGAACATTTTGAAAAATTGGGATTCCAAACAGAAAAAGAATATTTAGAGCATAAATTTCCATTCTCCAATGTAAAAATAGATCAATTTGATAAAGCGCAAGAACTTATAAAAAAACGTTACCAGCTTAAAGCACTCAACTTTAGAAATACAAAAGACATTTTACCTTACGTAGACAAAATGTTTGATTTGTTTAACTATTCTTATGCAAAATTGGCCTCATTTGTTGAAATAACTGACATTCAGAAGGCCTATTTTAAGAAAAAATACATCAGCTTTATCAATCCTGAATACATCAAATTTGTTGAAGATAAGGACGGAAATCTAGTCGCATTTGCAATTGTAATGCCTTCCTTTTCTGAAGCTTTACAAAAAGCAAAAGGCAAATTATTTCCATTTGGATTGTTTCATTTGTTGAATGCTAGAAAAAATAGTAAAGATGTTGCTTTTTACCTTATTGGAGTTCATCCTGACTACCAAAACAAAGGTGTTCACGCCATAATATTTAAAGAATACCATACCACTTTCACCAAAAAAGGAATTCAAAATTGCATTCGAACACCAGAATTAGCAGACAATCTCGCCATTCAATTACTTTGGAAAAACTTCGATCCTAAAATTATTTGTCGTAGAAAAACGTTTATTAAACAATTAAACTAAAATCGCATGAAAGATATCTTTGACCAAAAAACAACTACTGAACTAATAGAAAGAATCAATAATTTAAATTCAAAATCACCTTCAAAATGGGGTAAAATGAGCGTAGACAAAATGTTGGCTCATTGTAATGTGACCTACGAAATGGCTTATGAAAACATCCATAAAAAACCCAATTTTTTTATCAGATTTCTTTTACGCATTTTTATAAAAAAATTTGTAGTAAATGAAATTCCTTATAAAAAAAACATCCAAACTGCGCCAGAATTTATTATTAAAGATTCTAAAAAATTTGATAAAGAAAAAAATAGATTAATTGATTACTTGATCAAAACCCAACAACTTGGCGCTACCTATTTTGAAGACAAAGAATCTCATTCATTTGGAAAACTATCAGCTAAGGAATGGAGCAATCTATTTTATAAACATTTAGACCACCATTTAACTCAATTTGGAGTTTAAAAAAAATCCATTCGCATAACGAATGGATTTTTAATTTATACATTTAAAATTCTTGATTTTATGCGTCTAAATTAACAGTTGTCTTTTCAGCGATTTCTTTATATGTTCCGTTTTCCAGTTTCTCTCTAATTGCCTCAAATGCAGTTAATGTTTCCTCTACATCAGCCAAAGTATGCGAGGCAGTAGGAATCATTCTCAATAAAATAATACCTTTAGGGATAACTGGATAAACCACAATAGAAAGGAAAATTCCGTAATTTTCTCTCAAATCATTTACCATAACCATCGCCTCAGGAATACTCCCTTCAAGATAAACTGGAGTAATACAAGTATTGGTATCTCCAATATTGAATCCTTTTTCCTTTAATCCATTTTGCAATGCATTCACGTTCACCCACAATTTATCTTTAATTTCAGGTGAATTACGCAATAATTCCAATCGTTTTAAAGAACCTACCGTTTGAATCATCGGTAATGCTTTGGCAAACATTTGAGAACGTAAATTGTATTTTAAGTAATCGATAATTTCTTTATCTCCAGCAACAAAAGCCCCAATATTAGCCATCGATTTTGCAAACGTAGAAAAATAAACATCTATTCCATCCTGAACTCCTTGCTCCTCACCTGCCCCAGCACCCGTTTTTCCTAGAGTTCCAAAACCATGCGCATCGTCAACAAGCAATCTGAAATTGTATTTCTTTTTCATCGCAACCACTTCCTTCAATTTTCCTTGTTGGCCTCGCATTCCAAAAACTCCTTCGGTAATAAATAAAATACCACCACCAGTAGTTTCAGCTAATTTTGTAGCACGCTCCAAGTTTTTCTCCATACTTTCCACATCATTGTGTCGGTATGTAAAACGTTTTCCGCTGTGCAATCTCACCCCGTCAATAATACAAGCGTGAGCATCAACATCATAAACAATAACGTCATTTCTAGTCACCAAAGCGTCAATAGTTGACATAATTCCTTGGTAACCAAAATTCAATAAATAAGCCGATTCTTTCATTACAAATTCAGCCAATTCTCGCTCTAATTGTTCGTGATAATTGGTGTGACCACTCATCATTCTAGCTCCCATCGGGTAGGCAGCTCCATATTCAATCGCCGCATCAGTATCGGCTTTACGAACTTCTGGATGATTGGCTAGACCTAAATAATCATTCAAACTCCAATTCAAAATATCCTTACCTTGAAACTTCATTCTCGGCCCTAACTCTCCTTCTAATTTTGGAAAAACATAATATCCCTCAGCCTGTGAAGCCCACTTTCCCAATGGACCTTTATTTTTTTGAATTCTTTCGAATAAATCTTTTACCATCTCGTTTTTGAAAATTTTATTATTCTAACTATCTCGCAAAAATAAATATTTATACCTTAATAACAGATGAAAATTTTGTTTTTTTTAGGAGCTATTTCCAGCTATTCATTACAATCTGCGCTAAAAAGCGCAGGATTTCCATTTCTATCTGGGCTAGGACATCCGATTAAACTAGAAACATCGTACCTTTGATTAAAATTGTTAAAGGTCAAAAGAATGATAATTGCAATTTCAATACAAATACAATAAAAAATGAATCAAAATAAAGAACTAAAAATAGCCGTATTAATCGATGCCGATAACATTCCCTACAGCAATGTAAAAGGAATGATGGAAGAAATCGCAAAATATGGAACCCCTACAACCAAAAGAATTTATGCCGATTGGACCAAACCAAATGCTAACGGTTGGAAATCAGTTTTACTCGAACACGCAATTACCCCAATTCAACAATACAGTTACACAGTAGGAAAAAACTCCTCCGATTCCGCCATGATTATCGATGCCATGGATTTACTCTATTCTGATAAAGTAGATGGATTTTGCATTGTTTCTAGCGACTCCGACTTCACTCGTCTCGCAATCCGACTCCGAGAATCAGGCATGAATGTAATTGGAATGGGAGAAAAGAAAACTCCAAATTCCTTCATCGTGGCCTGTGACCGATTTATATATATCGAAGTTTTACAAGGCGCAGTGAAAAAGAAAGTAACGAAAAACGCAACAAACGACACTAAAAAGGTAGTTGAGAAAGGAACTCCAGAAAAAGATATTGTCGAAAAAGAGGCCGTTCAAAAAATCGATTTGCAAACCATCGAATTAATTGAAGCCACCATAGAAGCCATTTGTGACGATGACGGTTGGGCATTTCTGGGCGATGTTGGAAACCTAATTGTAAAGAAAAAACCAGAATTCGATCCAAGAAATTATGGTTTTACCAAACTCACTCCCCTTCTTAAATCCCTAACCGATATTCTAGAAATTGACGAAAGAGATTCCGACAAAAAAGGAATCAAACACGTTTTTGTTCGATTGAAATTTAGTTAGAAAACTCACCTCTAATAATAAATTTCATAATATAAAATGTTATTTTTGCTTAACTAAAATAAAATCTATGCTAATAATTGGAATTGCTGGAGGAACAGGAAGTGGAAAAACTACCGTAGTTCACCAAATAATGAATGAATTACCAGAAACCGAAGTTGGAATTATTTCCCAAGATTCCTATTATAAAGAAAATCATAATCTTAGTTTCGAAGAACGTTCCTTAATCAATTTTGACCATCCTAGAGCCATCGATTTTGAACTTTTAGTAGCGCATCTGAAAGAATTAAAAGCTGGAAATAACATTAACCAACCCGTATATTCATTCGTAACTCACAACAGAACAGACGATACCATTTTCACACATCCTAGAAAAGTAATGATTGTTGAGGGAATTTTAATCCTTGCCAATGCTGAATTAAGAGAACTTTTTGATGTAAAAATCTACGTTCATGCCGATTCTGATGAACGTTTAATTAGAAGACTAAGACGTGATATTGCTGAGCGTGGTCGCGATATGGACGAAGTTCTAAATCGTTATCAATCCACTCTAAAACCAATGCACGAGCAGTTTATCGAACCTACCAAAGCATTTGCCGATATCATCATTCCAAACGATAAATACAATACCGTTGCAATTGATGTTGTTCGTGCAGTAATAAATCAAAGAATTTTATAAAATTTTCATTAATTTTATACCAATATTTTTTTGGAGCATTTTCCTGCTGTCCGCTAAATCCAAGCAAAAGCTTGGGATATCGCTTCCATCAGGGCTAAAAAACATCAAAAATTACTATGGAAAATCCGTTAGAAGAAACAAAACAAAAAAAAACTTGGTTCAAAATTGTGAGCAACAAGTACCTTTTAATTTCACTTCTATTTGCAGTGTGGATGCTATTTTTAGACAACTATTCTTACATGGATCAAAGGCAACTTAACAAACAAATTGACGAATTACAAGACAACAAAAAGTACTATCAAGAAGAAATAAAGAAAGACAACCAAAGTATCAAATTACTAAAAAATCAAGACCAAGTAGAAAAATATGCTCGCGAGAAATATTATATGAAAAGAGAAAATGAAGATATTTACATTGTTGAATATGAAGGCGATACAATAAAAAAATAAATAAAATGAAAAATTCATTATTCTCTGAATTTGATCCCATTTCATCAAAACAATGGAAACAAAAAATACAATTCGAACTCAAAGGCGAAGATTATAATGACACCCTAATTTGGAATTCACCTGAAAATATCAAGGTAAAACCATTTTACAATCAAGACGACCTACAAGAAAATTTACCTTTAAATCCAAATGCAAACGGATTTAAAATTTGCCAAAACATATTTGTTTTCGATCTTGAAAAATCAATCGAAAGAGCTTTAGAATCAATTGAACGTGGAGCAGATAATATTATTTTTACCATCGAAAATGAAACAATTGATGTTACTAAACTTCTAGAAAAACTTCCTTTAGAAACTTGTGAAATTTACTTTAACCTGTCTTTCATTTCTGTAAATTATATTTTAAAAATTGAAACCATAGCAAAATCGAGAAACGCAAAAATATATTTTAATCTTGATCCTATTGGCCAACTTGCAAAAGATGGAAATTGGTTTAATACCGAAGAAAAAGACAATTTTGAAACCCTTAATTTGATTTCAAAACAAGTTTCAAATTGTTCAATTTTAAATATAAATAGTTCTTTGTATCAAAATGCTGGTGCAAATATGGTCCAGGAACTAGCCTATTCTTTAGCTCATGCCAACGAATATTTAAATCGAATTTCCACAATCAACCAACCAATAGTTTTTAAGATTTCAGTGGGAACCAATTACTTTTTTGAAATAGCAAAATTGCGTGCTTACAGAATTTTATTTAATTGCATAGCTAAAGAATACAACCCAAATTTAGAATGCCATTTGGTGGTAACACCAACAAAAAGAAACAAAACAATTTACGATTACAATGTAAATATGTTGCGCACCACAACAGAATGTATGTCGGCGATAATTGGTGGTGCTGATGCAATTGCAAATCTTCCTTACGATTCGTTATACCATAAAGACAATGAATTTGGTGACAGAATAGCTAGAAATCAACTATTAATTTTAAAAAATGAAAGCTACTTCGAAAAGGTGAATAATCCTGCCGATGGAACTTATTATATAGAAAGTCTTACTCATCAATTGGCTGAAAAAGCACTAATTTTATTTAAAGATATTGAAGCAAATGGTGGTTTTCTTAAACAATTGAATGAAGGAATTATCAAAAGAAAAATTCAAGAAAGCGCCGATAAAGAACAAGAATTATTCGATTCAGGGAAAGAGGTTTTATTGGGAACCAATAAATATCCAAACAAAGACGACAAAATGAAACACGATTTAGAATTGTTTCCATTTGTAAAAGTAAACCCTCGAAAAACATTAATTACGCCCATTATTGAAAAAAGATTGGCAGAAAAATTAGAGCAAGAAAGATTAGGAAAAGAATAATGAAAAGAAAAGATTTACAACATATTACGTTATTCGATAAAGAGAATTCAAAAGTTTTAAGCACTGAAAAAAAATCGGAAGCTTTTAAAACTGCGGAAGACATTCTACTAAATCCAACTTACTCAAAATCGGATATTGAAAACTTAGAACATTTGGATTTTGGAGCTGGATTCGCACCATTTTTGCGAGGTCCTTACACCACTATGTTTGTTAGAAAACCTTGGACAATTCGACAATATGCCGGTTTTTCAACTGCCGAAGAAAGTAATGCATTTTATAGACGAAATTTAGCTGCGGGTCAAAAAGGCCTTTCCATAGCCTTTGATTTACCAACTCACCGCGGTTACGATTCTGACCATGAACGCGTGGTTGGTGACGTTGGAAAAGCAGGAGTAGCAATCGATTCTGTTGAAGATATGAAAGTATTGTTCGACCAAATTCCTTTGAATGAAATGTCGGTTTCTATGACAATGAACGGAGCGGTTTTGCCGATTATGGCATTCTATATCGTTGCTGCAGAAGAACAAGGTGTGAAACCCGAACAACTTTCAGGAACGATACAAAACGATATTTTGAAGGAGTTTATGGTTAGAAATACTTATATCTATCCTCCAACACCTTCAATGAAAATTATTGCTGATATATTTGAATTTACAAGCAAAAAAATGCCGAAATTCAATTCGATTTCTATTTCAGGATATCACATGCAAGAAGCTGGTGCAACAGCCGATATTGAATTGGCATATACTTTAGCAGATGGATTAGAGTACATTCGAACTGGGCTTTCTACTGGAATGAAAATTGATGAATTTGCTCCTCGCCTTTCTTTTTTCTGGGCAATTGGAATGAATCATTTTATGGAAATTGCCAAAATGCGTGCAGCAAGAATGATTTGGGCAAAATTGGTAAAACAATTCAATCCAAAGGATGAAAAATCATTGGCGCTTAGAACCCATTGTCAAACTTCGGGTTGGAGTTTGACTGAGCAAGATCCTTTTAATAACGTGGCTCGAACTTGCATTGAAGCAACAGCGGCTGCTTTTGGAGGGACACAGTCTTTACATACCAATGCTTTGGATGAAGCAATTGCTTTACCAACGGATTTCTCTGCAAGAATAGCGAGAAATACCCAAATATATTTACAAGAAGAAACTAAAATTACTAAAACGGTTGACCCTTGGGCTGGAAGTTATTATGTGGAAAATTTGACCAATGAAATAGCTCAAAATGCTTGGAAACTAATTGAAGAAGTAGAAGAATTAGGTGGAATGACCAAAGCAATTGAAGCTGGAATTCCAAAACTTCGAATTGAAGAAGCCGCAGCTAGAAAACAAGCAAGAATTGATAGCGGTCAAGATATTATTGTTGGAATAAACAAATACCGTTTAGAAAAAGAAGATCCATTACACATTTTAGATGTTGATAATGAGATGGTTCGCAAGCAACAAGTTGAACAATTACAACAAATAAAAGCAACTCGAGATTCAAATAAGGTTAAAGAAAAACTAGAAAAATTAGTTGAAACTGCAAAAACTGGTCAAGGTAACTTACTAGAAATTGCAATTGAAGCAGCCCGTTACAGAGCCACTTTAGGCGAAATTAGCGATGCTTTAGAAACTGTTTTTGGAAGATATAAAGCTCAAATTAAATCCTTTAGCGGCGTGTACAGTAAAGAAATTAAAGACGACAGTAGTTTTGAAAAAGCAAAACTGATGGCAGACGAATTTGCAAAGCAAGAAGGTCGCCGTCCTAGAATTATGATAGCAAAAATGGGACAAGACGGCCATGATAGAGGCGCGAAAGTTGTAGCCACTGGTTATGCAGATGTGGGTTTTGATGTTGATATAGGACCTTTATTTCAAACTCCAGCTGAAGCGGCAAAACAAGCAATTGAAAATGATGTTCATATTTTAGGAGTTTCATCATTGGCTGCTGGCCATAAAACATTAGTTCCCCAGGTAATTGAAGAACTTAAAAAATACGGTCGTGAAGATATTATGGTGGTTGTTGGAGGGGTAATTCCAGCGCAAGATTACCAATTTTTATTTGATGCTGGTGCTGTAGCAATATTTGGACCTGGAACAAAAATTAGTGATGCTGCAATTAAAATTTTAGAAATATTAATTGAATAATACTATGCGCGCATAATAACTATTCCCTATATTTACAATAATAAAAGACAAAATATGAATTTTTCAGCAAAAATGCTTCGTGATGATGCCTTAAATGGTAAAGTAATTGTAATTACAGGTGGCGGAAGTGGTTTAGGTAAAGCGATGACCAAGTACTTTATGGAATTGGGTGCTAAAGTGGCTATAACTTCCCGAGATTTAGAAAAATTAAAAACTACTTCGGATGAATTGGAGTCTGAAACTGGGGGCACTTGCCTTCCGGTTCAATGTGATGTTCGTAATTATGACGAAGTGGAAGCAATGTTACAGGAAGTTTTGAAAGCTTATGGTAAAGTAGATGTTTTATTAAATAATGCAGCGGGGAATTTTATATCGCCTACAGAGCGCCTTTCGGCAAATGCTTTTGACACCATAATTGATATTGTTTTAAAAGGTTCGAAAAACTGTACTTTGGCTTTTGGAAAACACTGGATTGATACCAAACAAGAATCGTCAACGGTTTTAAATATTGTAACTACTTATGCGTTCACTGGTTCTGCTTATGTGGTTCCAAGTGCCACTGCAAAAGCAGGTGTTTTAGCAATGACAAGAAGTTTAGCGGTTGAATGGGCAAAATACGGTATTAGAACCAATGCTATTGCACCTGGACCATTTCCTACAAAAGGAGCTTGGGACCGATTGTTACCTGGTGACTTAAAAGAAAAATTTGATTTATCGAAAAAAGTGCCTTTAAAAAGAGTTGGAGATCACCAAGAATTAGCCAATTTAGCCGCCTATTTGGTTTCTGATTTTTCTGTCTATATTAATGGGGAAGTCATCGTAATAGATGGTGGTGAATGGTTAAAAGGAGCTGGGCAATTCAATTTATTAGAGGCGGTTCCTGAAGAAATGTGGGATATGCTTGAAATGATGATAAAAGCGAAAAAGAATTCCTAATTCTTAAAAAATATTTAATTTAAAAGAGAACGTAAATGTTCTCTTTTTTTTTAGCCCTGATAGAAGGGAAAATCCCGAGCTTTTTAGTGAGGATTTGGAATGATAGCAGTAAATAGCTCCAAATAAAAAAATTAATTTCGGAGTAACAAATAATTAGTATTTTTACAAAAACTATTTTCTTGAATTCGAAAAATAAAATGTCGGCGTTACATGAAAAAGCTGGAATTTCGCCTCCCGAAATGATCAGTGGTAAAGGTGTGGACAAAATTCACGATTCTAGAAAGAAACAACCTTCATCAAAAGAGCTGATCGAAGGTATTTTGAATGGTAATATTACCGCTTTAAGCCGAGCAATAACGTTGGTTGAAAGCACTAATGTTTCTCATTTAGAAAAAGCAAATGAGGTTGTAAATGCTTGTTTGCCTCACGCAAATAAATCGATTCGAATTGGAATAACTGGTGTTCCTGGAGTTGGGAAAAGTACCTTTATTGAAGCTTTCGGAAAATATTTAACAGGTTTAGGAAAAAAAGTAGCCGTTCTTGCGGTTGATCCAAGTAGTACGATTTCTCACGGAAGTATTTTGGGTGATAAGACAAGAATGGAAGAATTGGTAAAAGACCAAAATGCTTATATCCGTCCCTCGGCTTCGGGGGAAACTTTGGGTGGTGTTGCGAGAAAAACACGAGAAACAATTACCCTTTGTGAAGCATGTGGATTTGACACAATTATCATTGAAACGGTGGGTGTTGGCCAGAGTGAAACCGCTGTTCACAGTATGGTTGACTTCTTTTTACTATTGAAAATTGCGGGTGCTGGCGATGAATTACAAGGAATTAAACGCGGAATTATGGAAATGGCGGATGCAATTGTGATTAATAAAGCAGATGGTGACAATGTAAGAAAATCTAAATTGGCGAAAGTAGAATTTGGTAGAGCATTGCATTTATTTCCAGCAAAAAAATCGGGTTGGATTCCTACTACTTCCACTTGTAGTTCGATTACTCGTGAAGGAATTTCAGAGGTTTGGGAAACGATAAATAAATATGTTGGTCAAACGCAATCGAATAATTATTTCTACAACAAACGTAAAGATCAAAACCAATATTGGATGTTGGAAACCATAAATGAGCACTTGAAAACGAATTTTTTCAACCATCCAGAAATTGAAAAATTATTAGATGAAAATAAAAAAGCGGTGCAAAATGATGAAATATCACCGTTTGCAGCCGCTCAGTTATTGTTAGAAAAGTATTTTAAATAATAATTGTATTTTTTTTAATTATTGAATAGTTTTGATTTGACTTTGTTTAATATTAAATGCTTTAACTACAGCATTATAGTCATTAAAATCTACCGCTTTATTGTTTTTATTTGACAAATATCCTGGAATAATTACTACTCTAAAAACCTGATTTTGAGACCAGGCTGCACCCAAAGTAGTTAGATCAAAGTCAGATTCAAGGAATATATTAATATCATTTCTGGTAAAATCAAAATTGTAATTTAATTCCCCTTGTTGTAAATAAACTGCTTGTGGTAATTGTCTCCACAAATCTTGACCATTAATTACTCCAAATAATCGATAAACTAAAACCATATCTCCTCTGTATAATGGTGGATTTAGAGTAATTAGCCTAGAATAGTTATTTGTAGGATTAAATGAAGTGGTAACTTCAAAAACTTCAGCTAGTATTTCAGCTTTGATTTCTTCATTTGTAGTACAACCTTGAAATAGAAAAGTGGTTGCAATTGCTAAAAGTAAAATTATTCTTTTCATAATATGATTATTTAGTTATTTTGAAACTAATTCAAAAATCAATCCAAAAATAAGAATTTTGATTATTTTAATGAAAAAAATATAAAGTACATTTGTAACCATGAAATTATATATGATTATGGTGGGATGTCGACCACAAGGGAGATTCACCGAACAACACGATATTTATTTTGGAATTGAGAATTCATTAGCGGAAATGGTTCCTAAAATAAAATTATTTTGGCCTGAAGCCAAAGGACGAATACACATTGACGCTTGGCGAGAGGTTACTGTTGTTGACAACCACAAAATTGAAATTATAAATAAGGAAAATGCTGCTGCAAATAGTACCCAACTTTACTTTATAAATCTTGGCGGTTATAAGGAAAATGAATTTGAGGAATATCATTATAAAATTGTGACAACCGGAGTTACATTAGCGGAAGCTACAAAAAAAGCAAAAGCAACAAGTTTTTACAAACACTACAATTTTGAAGGCGCTACCTCACATATTGATGATAAATACGGGATAGATGTTGATGATATTTACAACATTGAGGATATTCTAGCACCTGAATTAAAAGATAAATTTGCTTTAAAAATCACAGAAACTGAAAATGCAATTGAAGACGAGTTGCATATCGGATATTTAAAATTGGAGAAGTTAGTGTAATACTTACTTTGCGATTATCAGGTTACTTTCTTCAATATTCTTATTAGATTTTGTCAATAAATTGATGAAATCGATCTTTATTTTTTGTTTTGGATTATCAACAGGAGTTACTATAACTCTAAGAATATTCTTTTCATCTATTAAATAACTATCGTAATTATCGTCCACAATAGTTCCGTCAATTTGAAACACTGGAACATTATCACTTGGGCTAACATATTTTGATTTGAATTCATTAAGACTCATATAATTATATTTACCTGGAGGTTTACCTTGAATCATTATTTTGCCATAGTACTTAACTGAATCAATTATGGTGTCTTTTTTTACGACATTTACTGAAGATATATTTTCAGGATTCATGGAAGATAATAAAGAATAGCTTACTAATTTACCATTAAAAAAAATAGCTGGGGGCTGAGGACTTCTTGAAATTTTATCATTATTGTAAACTACTTTTATAACAGTATCGTTAACAGATGCAGATTTAGAAATATTCAAACCTGTGACTTTTCCTGTAAGTTGCCCGAAAGTGGTCATTGATAAAAATGCGAAGACAATTAATAATTTTATTTTCATTTTTAAAATTAATTTTAATTTATAAAGATAATGCATTTTGTTAGTATTCCCATTTATAGCTAAATATTCTCTCACAAAGTTTAACAAAGAAAAAGCACTAAAAATATTAATATAAATGATCAAAATTTTTGTGAATTTTTTGTAAAAAAAATCCCGCTAAAAAGCGGGATAAGTGATACAACCACTTTTTGTATTGTAAAAAATCATTCTGTTTTACATATTGCGTCTATACTGACCGCCAACTTGAAATAAAGCACTTGTAATTTGTCCTAAAGAACAAATTTTAGTGGCTTCCATTAAGTGAGCAAACAAGTTTTTATTTTTAATGGCTGCTTCTTGTAAACTGTTCAAGTATTGATTCACTTTATCGCCATTCGTTTCATGTAAATTGTTCAACATGTCAATTTGATATTGTTTTTCTTCTTCAGTCGCGCGAATAACTTCCGCAGGAATGATCGTAGGTGATCCTTTAGAACTTAGGAAAGTATTTACTCCGATAATTGGGAATTCACCAGTGTGTTTTAAAGTTTCATAATACAAACTTTCCTCTTGAATTTTTGAACGTTGGTACATGGTTTCCATAGCTCCAAGCACTCCTCCACGCTCAGTAATTCTATCAAATTCTTCTAAAACTGCAGCTTCTACCAAATCGGTTAATTCTTCAATAATGAAGGCACCTTGAATTGGATTTTCATTTTTGGCTAATCCCAATTCTTTATTAATAATCAGCTGAATTGCCATAGCTCGACGAACAGATTCTTCTGTTGGAGTTGTAATTGCTTCGTCATAAGCATTCGTATGCAACGAATTACAGTTATCGTAAATGGCATATAAAGCTTGTAATGTAGTTCGAATATCATTAAAATCAATTTCCTGAGCATGTAAAGAACGACCTGATGTTTGAATGTGATATTTCAACATTTGAGCTCTTTCATTTGCACCATATTTGTATTTCATGGCTTTCGCCCAAATTTTTCTAGCTACACGCCCTATAACAGAGTATTCAGGATCAATTCCATTGGAGAAAAAGAAAGATAAATTTGGTCCGAAATCATTGATGTCCATTCCACGACTCAAATAATATTCTACGTAAGTGAACCCATTTGAAAGTGTAAATGCCAATTGGGAAATTGGATTTGCACCTGCTTCCGCAATATGATATCCAGAAATAGAAACAGAATAAAAATTTCTGACTTTGTTTTTAATAAAATATTCTTGAACGTCACCCATTAATCGGAGGGCGAACTCAGTTGAAAATATACAGGTGTTTTGAGCTTGATCTTCTTTTAATATATCTGCTTGAACCGTTCCACGAACTTGTGAAAGTGTTTTTGCCTTAATTTCATTATACACCGATTCTGGTAAAACCAAATCACCAGTAACACCTAAAAGCATTAGTCCCAAACCATTATTTCCTTCAGGCAAACTCCCTTGATATTGAGGTCTTGTGGTACCTTTTAGCTTATAAATAGCTGCTATTTTACTTTCAACTTCTTTTTCTAATCCATTTTCCGTTATGTAAATTTCGCATTGTTGATCGATAGCGGCATTCATAAAAAATCCTAATAACATTGGAGCTGGCCCATTTATTGTCATACTCACCGAAGTTAATGCATGAACTAAATCGAAACCCGAATACAACTTTTTAGCGTCGTCTAAACAACAAATAGAAACTCCTGCATTTCCAATTTTACCATAAATATCAGGTCGAATATGGGGATCGTTTCCATATAAAGTCACGCTATCAAAAGCCGTAGAAAGTCGTTTTGCAGGTAATCCAGCACTTACATAATGAAACCTTTTATTGGTTCGTTCTGGTCCACCTTCACCAGCAAACATTCTAGATGGATCCTCACCTTCTCTTTTAAAAGGATATAAACCTGCAGTAAATGGAAATTCTCCAGGAACATTTTCTTGTAAATTCCATCTTAATAAATCACCCCAAGCTTCATATTTTGGCAAGGCAATTTTAGGAATTTGAGTGTGTGACAAACTTTCTGTATGTGTAGCAATATTAATTTCTTTATCACGAACTTTAAAAGTGTAAATTGGATTTTTATATTTTGCAATTTTAGAATTCCAATTCAAAATGATCTCCCAATTGTAAGGATCTAAATCCATTTTGATTTTCTCAAATTGGTTTAACAATAAAGAAATCAATACTTTATCGTCTTGATTTTGATTGTTAGAATTAGAAACTTCTAAACCAGATTTAGAAAGAATCGGTTCAACTCCTGAAATACTTTCTATCGTTTTAAAAATACCATATAATTTTTGAGCTACTTTTTGTTGACCAATAGCCGTATCATCGTATTTACGATTATTTTCAGCGATTTCAGACAAATAACGAGTTCTGTGTGGAGGAATTACGAATATTTTTTCACTCATTTCTCGAGTGATTTTAAAAGTAGATTTTAAATCACTGTTCGTTTTTTCTACAATTTTATCCATAATAGATTTGTAGAGTGTATTCATTCCAGGATCGTTAAATTGAGAAGCGATAGTTCCAAATACAGGCATTTCATCAGGGTTTACATCCCAAAGATTATGATTTCGTTGGTACTGCTTTTTAACATCTCGAAGAGCGTCTAGGGCACCGCGTTTGTCGAATTTATTTAAAGCTACTAAATCGGCAAAATCAAGCATGTCAATTTTTTCCAATTGTGTGGCAGCACCAAATTCTGGTGTCATAACGTAAAGTGAAACATCAGAATGATCCATGATTTCAGTATCCGATTGACCGATTCCTGAAGTTTCAAGAATAATAATATCATAATTGGCCGCTTTTAATACTTGAATAGCATCAGCAACGTATTTAGAAAGTGCTAAATTAGATTGGCGTGTAGCTAATGAACGCATATAAACACGAGGATTATTAATTGCATTCATTCTAATTCTATCGCCTAATAAAGCACCACCCGTTTTTCTTTTTGAAGGGTCCACAGAAATTAATCCGATGGTTTTTTCTGGAAAATCGATTAGAAATCGACGAACTAATTCGTCTACCAATGATGATTTTCCTGAACCACCTGTTCCTGTAATTCCAAGAACTGGTGTTTTTGAATTTTTATTTTTGAGTTGGATTTGCTCCAAATATGGTTTTGCTACTTCAGGGAAATTCTCCGCTGAAGAAATTAATCTTGCAATCGCTTTTGGATTTTTTTCTTCCAAATAATTGGTTTCATCGTTAATTGTATCACCAATAGCAAAATCAGATTTTTGAACTAAATCATTAATCATTCCTTGTAATCCTAGTGCACGTCCATCGTCAGGAGAATAAATTCTGGTTATTCCGTAGGCCTGCAACTCTGCAATTTCAGAAGGCAGAATTACTCCTCCTCCACCACCAAAAATCTTTATGTGTCCTGCACCTTTTTGCTTAAGCAAATCGAACATGTATTTGAAATATTCGTTGTGACCACCTTGGTAGGAAGTTATAGCAATTGCGTTAGCATCTTCTTGAATTGCTGTATTTACAACTTCTTCAACGCTTCTATCGTGACCCAAATGAATTACTTCAACACCAGTAGATTGAATAATTCTTCTCATGATGTTTATTGCGGCATCGTGACCGTCAAAAAGAGAGGCAGCAGTTACAATTCGAACTTTATGAACAGGGATATAAGGTTTTTGATCTACCATTTGTGAATGTGATAATTTAGAACGTGCAATTTACGAGTTTTTTAAAAATAATTTATGAATAATAGAAAAAAACGCACTTAATGACAATTGAATTTTTATAAATAAATTAAATTTCAAAATTATCGTGAACCCTAGCCCTGATAGCAGCGACATCCCACGCCCTTGCGTGGATATAGCGGATAGCAGGAAATTGCTCCAAATAAAATTGGTACGGAGTTTGCACAGATTTTAAAAAAAAAAATTCATGAAAAAAGTATTAATTTCCTTATTATTTTTGCCAATTGTCAGTTTCGCACAATTTGGTGATTTAAAAAAATTGGCGGAAAGTAAAATTCCAAAAGCAAACAATGCACCTAAAATCAGTAGTTTAACAGATATAAATGCTGGATTAAAAGAGGCCTTGAACAATGGAGTTACGAAGCAAGTTTCTAAATTGACTGCTGAGGACGGTTTTTACAAAAATGAGTTGGTTAAGATAGTATTGCCAGAAGAATTGCAGAAAGTGGATAGAACTTTGCGCAGTTTGGGGATGTCAAATTTAGCTGATCAGGGATTATTGGTATTGAATCGAGCTGCTGAAAATGCGGTGAAAGAAGCGACTCCGATATTTGTGGATGCGGTGAAAAACATGAATTTTAATGATGCGAAAAGCATTTTGATGGGAAATGAAAAAGCAGCTACAACCTATTTAGAAACTGCAACTTCTAACGCGCTATATGATAAATTTAGTCCGGTTATTGCGACTTCATTGAACAAAGTAAATGCAGATAAAATCTGGAATCAAATGATTTCAAAATACAATTCGATTCCATTAGTAAAAAAAGTAAATCCAGATTTGAAAGATTATGTTACCAAACAAACGATGAAGGGCGTATTTACGATGATTGCTATTGAGGAAAAAGAGATTCGGGTAAATTTAAAATCGAGGACTTCGAGTTTGTTACAAAGCGTTTTTGCAATGCAAGATAAAAAATAAATAACAAATTGATAACCGTATTTTAACTCTGAAACTGCAAATCATGAAGATCTTTGTACATAGTTTAAAATTAGTAATTAAGTTATTTAGGGAATTAAACCACTGCTTTCGGGTAGTGGTTTTTTTTATAACTTATTTAAAAATGAAATTACAGTAGAATTAAAAGTCATTGGTTGTTCAATATTTACCACATGTCCACATTGTTGAACTACAAATAGTTGCGAAGACTTAAAATGCTTTTCAACTACTTTTCTTACTGAAGGCAGAAACATATAATCTTCCTCACCCATAATATAAAGTGTCGGAATACTAAGTTCCTCTTGTCGAAACCACTTTAAAATAGGATTAATTTCAGCGGTTAACTTGAACCATTTTATAAACTCTTTTTGGTATAATTTTTTGGCTTCATTAATGAATAACAATCGGGATTGCTTATGATTTTTATTGGGCATAATTACAAAAGCAAAGAATTTATATAATACTAAATAGGGTAAAATATATTTAAAGATATTTCCTAATCTCATTAAGATTTGCGATCTAAAATTCATCTTTAAAATTGCTCCCCCAAGAATCATACTTTGAACCCGATCAGGATGCATTTCGGCCAATTGGCGAATGAGAATTGTACCAAGAGAGATTCCTACAAAATGAGATTTTTGAATTTTTAAGTGATCTAACACTTCTAAGATATCATTGGCTAGAGCTGAAAAAGTATATTTTTGTTTGAATGCTTTTTTTATCTGTTGGTTAGAATTTCCATGACCTCTTAAATCCAACAATAAGACGTTATAATGCTTTTGAAAATCTCTAATTTGCTTGAACCAAATGGATGAACTTCCTCCCGCTCCATGAACAAATGTTACCCATTGGGCATCTATGTCTTTTTCATAAACGGTGAAATGTATCATTTGATTTTTTTTGTAAATATAGATTAATTCTATGAAACATTTCAACAATAGTGTGATATTAACAAGTAGATGCTATTCAAAAAAAAATGGATGTATAGTTTAAATATAGGTTAGGTTTAGTGGTAAAGCAAATATATTTATTAGTTTTGTGATTAAGTATTCAATTTTACTTTTAACAGCTTATGCGCAATTTTATTTTCGTTTTTGTTTTATTTTATTCTATAAATTCATTTTCTCAAGCTCAAATATCTCAAGATAATTTTGAAGGAAATTCAACCATAACAACATGGTTTGGTGACAACTGCGGTATGGATAACGCATTTGCAAATCCGTTTCAAAATGGAATCAATACTTCCGCTAGAGTTTTAAAATATACGGATATTGGTGGTCAATATGCGAATGTTCGTTTTGATGCTGGTTTTAATTATAATTTAAATACAAGTAGCGTTTTTACATTAAAAATATATGTTCCTTCAAGCGGAATTACTGGAAATCAAAACAATCAAGTTTCGTTAAAACTACAAAATGGGACTATTACTTCCCCTTGGGCAACTCAATGTGAAATAATTAAACCAATTGTATTAAACCAATGGCAAACAATTACCTTTAATTTTGCAACTGACAATTTTATTAATCTAGATCCTACTTCTCAAAATCCTATGAATCGCTCGGATTTTAATAGAGTATTAATTCAAGTTAATGGCGAAAACAATACATCACAAGTTACTGCTTATATAGATGATTTTTATTATTCTGGCGCAGCATCCGTTTTCAATACATTAGTTTGGAGTGATGAATTTGATATTAACGGAGGGATAAATACTACAAAATGGTTTCCTCAAACCCAACTTCCGAATGGAAATAGCTGGTACAATGGAGAACTTCAACATTATACTAATCGCCAAGTCAATTCGAGTGTTAATAATGGAATTCTGAGTATTGTTGCAAAAAGAGAAACATTTACCGATCAAGGTAAAACCAAACAATTTACCTCTGCCCGATTAAATTCTAAATTTGCATTTAAATACGGTCGTGTAGAAGCCCGTGCTAAACTACCTATAGGAGCTGGAACATGGCCTGCAATTTGGATGCTTGGGAAAAACATAATTGAGCCTGGAGGTTATTGGACAAGCTCATTTGGAACTGCTAGTTGGCCAGCATGCGGAGAAATTGACATCATGGAACACTGGGGTACCAATCAAAATGTAGTTTCTAGTGCCGTTCACCATCCAATAAATGGAAATTTATCAGTCGGTGAATACACATCAAATGCTCAAAATATAGCTGGCGTATCAACTAGTTTCCATATTTACGCAGTAGAATGGGATGCACAAAAAATAACTTTTAGCGTTGATGGAATTAATCATTTAACTTATAATCCGCCTGTCAAAAATCAATTTACATGGCCATTTAACGCGGAACAATATATATTATTAAATGTTGCGATTGAACCAAGTGTAACCGCTAGTTTTGTACAATCGGCAATGGAAGTCGATTATGTAAGGGTTTACCAACAAACGGCTTTAGAAAATAATTATTTTGAGAAGGAAAATGATTTGGTTTTATTTCCAAATCCTGCCACAAATGAAATAACGCTAAAATCAAATGTAAATCTTTTAGGTGCAATTATTTCAGTAAGTTCTTTATTGGGACAAGAATTGGAAAAATTTACATTAAATTCTGAAGAAAAAACATTGAATATATCCAATTATCAGAGTGGAATTTATATTTTAAAAGTAAATTCTCAGGATGGAATAAAAAGTTACAAGTTTATAAAGAAGTAATACTATTCTAAAATAGCTTCCATTTCTAATTGAATTTTCAAAGCTTCTTCCCTAGCCTTTTCGGCAAAATCAACTCCGTTTGAAGCATAAATAATTGCTCTCGAAGAATTTATAAGTAGACCAACATTAGAATTCATTCCGTATTTACAAACCTCAGAAAGGCTTCCTCCTTGAGCGCCAACACCTGGAACTAGTAAGAAACTATCAGGAACAATTTTCCTTATTTCTGTAAAATATTCAGCTTTTGTAGCACCAACAACATACATTAAGTTTTCTGAGTTTTTCCAAGTTTTGGATGTTTCCAATACCTGTTTGTACAATTCTTTTCCATCTGCATTTAGAGTTTGAAAATCAAATGCGCCTTCGTTTGATGTTAAAGCCAACATAATCGTGTGTTTGTTTTCAAATGCTAAGAAAGGTTCCACAGAATCTTTTCCCATGTAGGGTGCAACCGTTACGCTATCAAAATTCAAATCTTCAAAGAAAGCTTTTGCATACATTGAAGAGGTATTTCCAATATCACCACGTTTTGCATCAGCAATAGTGAAGATTTCAGGATATTTTTCGTTGATATAATGAATCGTTTTTTGCAAAGAAACCCAACCTTTAATTCCATAAGCTTCATAAAAAGCAGTATTTGGTTTGTAAGAAACTGCTAAATCATGAGTGGCATCAATTATTGCTTTATTAAACTCGAAAATAGGATCTTCAAATTCTAATAAATGGGATGGGATTTTATTCAAATCAACATCTAATCCAACACAAAGAAAGGATTTTTTGATTTTAATTTGGTCAATTAGTTGTTGTGTAGTCATTGTTTTGTGTTTAATCGCAAAGTTCGCAAAGTTTTTTTCAAAGTTCGCAAAGTTTTATAAAAAATGCCAAACTTAATTCAGAGTGGCATATATTAGTTGATTATCTATAGTTCAAGTTCTCTTTATCCCTTAAAAAACTTCACTAGCTTCCTTCAATTTCTCCATATTGTTAACCAATTGTAATTCGTCAACAATTTTTTGAATATCACCATTCATAATATTTCCTAAATCGTATAAAGTCAATCCCACACGGTGATCAGTTACACGACCTTGGGAATAATTATACGTTCTAATTTTTGCCGAACGGTCTCCAGAACTCACCTGAGACGAACGCTTTGTAGCATCTTCCGCTTGTTTTTTAGCTAATTCTTGTTCGTATAGTCTAGAACGTAAAACGTCCATCGCTTTGTCTTTATTCTTATGTTGCGATTTTTGATCCTGGCATTGCGCAACCAAACCTGTTGGCACGTGCGTTAGTCGAACAGCCGATTTTGTAGTATTTACTGATTGCCCTCCAGGTCCTGACGAACAGAAGAAATCAATTCGAACATCATTCATATCAATTTGTACATCAAACTCCTCGGCTTCTGGAAGTACCATAACCGTAGCTGCAGAAGTATGCACACGACCTTGGGTTTCTGTTTGTGGCACACGCTGAACACGATGAACTCCCGCCTCAAATTTTAAAGTACCGTAAACATCCTCGCCAGTAACTTCAAAAATAACCTCTTTGAATCCACCAGAAGTTCCTTCGTTAATATCAACTACAGAAGTTCTCCAACCTCTATTTTCACAATATTTAGTATACATTCTAAACAAATCACCTGCAAAAATACTCGCTTCATCACCACCCGTTCCAGCTCTAATCTCCACCATTACATTTTTAGCATCTTCGGCATCTTTTGGAATTAATAAAAATTTTATTTCATCTTCCAAAATTGGCAATCTCTCTTTCGCTTCCTCCAATTGCATTTTCGCCATTTCAGTCATATCGGCGTCACTTCCATCGGCAATAATTTCGTTTGCTTCATCAATATTGCCCAAAACCACAATGTATTCATTGCGTTTATCAGCAAGGGCTTTCAAACTTTTATATTCCTGATTCAATTGTACATAACGCTTTTGATCGCTAATCACATCGGGCTGAATAATCAAATCCGATATCTCATCGAAACGTTGTTTTACTATTTGAAGTCTATCTAACATTTTATTTTTTCCTTATTTAAGTGCGCAAATTTACAAAAAATAGTTGATACTATATAGCATTCAATTTATGATTTTTTTGGAGCTATTTCCTGCTGTACGCTATATCCACGCTAAAAAGCGCGGGATGCCGCTTCCATCAGGGCTAGGACTTTTGAGTTACAAATTATTATTATTTCTAAAAAGTTTCAACCCGTAATTTTAAGATTTTCAAGAAGATAAAAATTATTATAAATTACTATTTTAAAAATAAAAAAGAATAAATTGATTTACATATTGCTTAAAATCAATCTATATAATTAAAAAAACTCTTTTTAATGCATTTATAAACTTTGATTGAAATATATAATTAAATCAGAATAAAAAAAGGCTGTCGAAATGGACAGCCTTTTTTTATGAGTAATTGTAAAAATTACATTTTCTTCATTTGCTCTTTCATCATTGAAATTTGATCTTTAAGCATGTTCTGTTTGTCTAGCTTCTTAGCTTCATTTAATAAATTAGTAGCTTCTAATTTTCTTCTTCTTGACATTGCAACCCCAGCTAAATTTAATTTTGCTACAGCTAAATCCATATCCATAGACAATCCAAATTCGATTGCTTTCTTAAAATACTTCTCCGCTTGAATTAAATTAGTTTGCGAAAGCATAATACCATGAAGGTAATTATAATAACCTTGTTGCTTACGAATTAAGGCAGTTTCAGGATTTTTAATACGGGCCAACCATTTTTGAGCACCTGGAAAATCTTGCTTTCTTAACTTTAAAAAAGCCAGCAAAATATACTCATTTTTAAAATATAAGAAAATTGGAAATAAAGATAAGAATATATAGAAAATACCATTTCCGATTTCTCCGTCAATAAAACTCCAAATACCTAAACCTATTATAAGAGTCGCTAAAATTAGTTTGATGTTTTTATGAAACATAATAAATGATTAATTGTTTTTGCAAAGATAGTAAAAGGAATTTAAAATATTTTTACAAAACTACTTGCAAAGAATAAAACTCTTTGTATATTTGCACTCGGTTTTAGAAATAGATATCAAAAACCCA
>NZ_JBIKQP010000045.1:0-11649 GCF_044349645.1 Flavobacterium sp.
TTTAGGAACTTTAGCTGGTGCTTCTTTAGATAGAGATCCTGCTGATTATGCTTCAGCTTCTTGGAACATTCCAGGTGCAAACCCAACTAATTTATCTTTAACTAGCTACAAATGGGCTTTACCTATTCCACAAGCTGAGTTAAATGCTAATGGTGGAATCCAACAAAATACAGGATATTAATATTTAATATACTATAATTTTAAAACCCCGCTTTATGCGGGGTTTTTTTTTAACAGCAATTTCATTATTAAATATTTATTTATAATAGTATATTTGTTGAAAATATTTTTATGAAATTTCGCTTGCTTTTTTTGGTCTTCTTAATCTCATTTTCACTTTTTTCACAAGTGAATAATGGAGCAAAATTAGACACAGTAAAAAGAGCTTCACTTATAATTGATCATTCCAATGACCAACCAAAAGCAACAATTTCTCAATACAGAATTATTACTTTGGAACGGGATACTACTTTTGTAGATACTTCTTTAACTATAAAAAAAGAGTACGACTACAATTACCTTCGTAGAGATTTATTTGGCTTAATGCCTTTCGCAAATGAAGGTCAGCCCTACACCACATTACAGTATACCTCAAAATTACGAACTTCTTTTCCTGAGTTTGGTTACACTGGAAAGCATTTTAATTACTATCAACCCAACGATATTAAGTACTATTCTGTGGCAACCCCATTTACGGAATTGTATTTTAAAACGGTAATGGAGCAAGGTCAAAATTTAGACGCATTTGTTACTTTAAATACCTCAGAGCGTTTTAATTTTTCTATTGCATACAAAGGGTTACGATCTTTAGGAAAATATATCAATCAACTTTCAAGTACAGGAAATTTCAGATTTACCTCTAGTTACAATACGAAAGACAAACGCTATTATGCCAATTTTCATTACACCTCACAAGATATTTTGAATGGAGAAAATGGAGGTTTGTCCAATCCTGAAAATTTTGAAGGTAATGATCCGGCTTATAATGAGCGACCTCGGTTGGATGTTTATTTAAAAGATGCCAAAACAACATTAATTGGAACAAGGTTATTCCTTGATCATAATTTCCAAATCAACGCTAAAAAGCGAAATAACAACCTTTATTTGACGCATCAAATTAATTTTGAAAACAAATATTTTGAATTCAATCAAGCTACAGTTCCCACTACTATAACTTCTAGCTCTGGAGTTACCTCTACTTTGTACCGCTTTGGGCCTTCATTTGCTGCAGCAAATATAAACGACCAAGTGCGCTACAACCGAATGTACAATAAAGTAGGAGCTATTTATGAAAATATCACTTTAGGGAAATTTCAGTTTTTCGTAGACGATTACAGATACAATTATTATTACAATTCAGTGTTGTTTTTAAACACACAAACGATCCCGAACGCAATAAACGATATCATAAACGATATCGGGGCTCAATACGAATACAGGAAAAACAAATGGAACGGTAAATTCCAATACTCTAGTTCTATCACAAGCCAATCTTTATTTGACTTTAATGCGCATTTAAATTACCAGCTTAACGATAAAAATAGCTTTACTTTCGAATACCAAAACAGCAATAACTTGCCTAATAACATTTATAATTTGCATCAAAGTAGCTATATCAACTACAATTGGTTCAATAACTTCAAAAATGAAAAACACAATTCGTTGAAGGTGGAAGCCAATACTCAATGGGCAAGCGCATCTTTAGAATTGAATACGATTAACGATTTCTTGTATTTTAGTAATGACGACACTGCAAATTTGCAATTGGTTACACCAAAGCAATACGATAAAACGATCAATCACTTGTCTCTGAAAGTAAATAAAGAGGTTAAATTTAGAAAATGGGCTTTAGACAATACTTTTTTGTATCAAAAAGTGGATCAATCGGATAAGATATTAAATGTACCTCAATTAGTACTTCGAAACACTCTTTATTATTCCGATTATTATTTTAATAAGGCATTGTACCTTCAAACTGGGGTAATTTTTAATTATTTTACTAAATATTATGCAAACGATTATAACCCAATTCTAGGAGAGTTTTTTGTGCAAAACCAAAAAGAAATTGGTGCTTATCCAAACATCGATATATTTGCGAATGCAAGAATTCAACGCACTAGAATTTATTTAAAAGCCGAACATTTTAATTCGTCAATGACAGGAAACAATTACTATTCTTCGCCAAATAATCCTTACCACGATTTTATAATACGCTTTGGATTGGTATGGAATTTCTTCGATTAATATCAGTAGAACAAAAAAACTAAAAATAAAATGCAATATTCAGAAAATATATTAGGAACGATTGGAAACACACCAATGGTTCGATTGAATAAAATAACCGCAGAAATTGATGCGCTGGTACTTGCGAAAGTTGAAACGTTCAATCCGGGTAATTCTACCAAAGATAGAATGGCATTAAAAATGATTGAAGATGCTGAGGCTGACGGGCGTTTGCAACCCGGTGGAACTATCATAGAAGGGACTTCTGGAAACACCGGAATGGGATTGGCGCTAGCCGCAATCGTAAAAGGCTACAAATTAATTTGCGTTATTACCGACAAACAGTCGAAAGAAAAAATGGATATTCTTCGTGCGGTAGGAGCGAAAGTAGTGGTTTGTCCTACCGATGTAGAGCCTAGCGATCCACGTTCTTATTATTCGGTTTCAAAACGTTTGGGTGAAGAAACGCCGAATTCATGGTACGTAAACCAATACGATAATCCCTCAAATGCCTTAGCACATTACGAACAAACAGGTCCTGAAATTTGGAAACAAACCGACGGAAAAGTGACGCATTTTGTGGTGGGAGTGGGAACTGGAGGAACCATTTCGGGAATTGGAAGGTATTTGAAAGAGCAAAATCCTAATGTTAAAGTTTGGGGAATAGATACCTACGGATCGGTTTTTAAAAAATACCACGAAACAGGAATTTTTGATGAAAATGAAATTTATTCCTACATAACGGAAGGAATTGGTGAAGATATTTTACCTAAAAATGTTGATTTTTCAGTTATTGATGGGTTTACAAAAGTAACCGATAAAGATGCAGCTGTTTATACTAGAAAAATTGCTTTGGAAGAAGGGATATTCGTAGGAAATTCAGCGGGTGCATTGATAAAAGGCGTGCTTCAATTGAAAGAACATTTTAAACCTGAAGATGTGGTGGTGGTTTTATTCCACGATTCTGGAAGTCGGTATATCGGTAAGATGTTCAATGACGATTGGATGCGTGAACGTGGATTTTTAGATGAAGAAGTAACCAAAGCTGAGGACGTAATTAAAGATCACATTGACAAACCATTAATTGTGGTGAGAACGGAAGAGTTGGTTTCACACGCAATTGAACGCATGCGCAAATATAAAATCTCTCAAATTCCGGTAATTGATATTTCAGGTTTTGTGGGTTCTGTGGATGAATCCGACTTGTTTCAAAGTTATGTATCGGATAAAAATGGAGGCGACAAACCAATTCGTGAAGTAATGGGGAAAGCCTATCCAATGGTTAAATTAGGAACGCCAATCGAAGAAGTTTCAAAATTATTCACTCGTGAAAATGCCGCGGTATTAGTGGATTTAGGAAATGGAAAACACCATATTATTACCAAATACGATATTATAGGTTCGATAAAATAAAAAATAGCCCGTTAATAGCGGGCTTTTTTATTCCCCAATTAATACTCCCGATACATTCCAGGCACTAAAACTGCTTCCTTCATTTGCTCCCAGAGGAATTTGAATTCGAATGGAATGTTCCCCTTCAGAAAGATCGCCTAAGTCAATAAACATTGGGTTAGTTACCGTTCCTGGACACCAGTTGGAACGACTATAATCGGAGGAAGACAATCCATTTTCAAAATTTCCTGAAGCTGGATTACTCAATCGATACGAGCCACAATCTTGTCGCCACGGCACAAATGCGAAGGCTAATTTTTCATCTAAGTAGACGCTATTTTTCTTTGGAACAAATTCATCGCCATTCTCCCAACCTCCATGACCAGTGGTGATATAACGCAAACGAGCGTTTTTCATTGGTTTAGTTAGCGTAAATTTCACTTCTAATCCTTTATCTGAATTGAACATCGATCCGTATTCTTGTCCCGCCATTTCCATGATATTATTGGTATTAAACAATGGAATATTTTGAAGTGTTTTTTTCGAAATTTCTTCTGGATGAATAGTCAAATTCAAACTAACTTTATGTCCGCCTTTGTCATAATTTCCAATATTCATCCCGATGTAAACCTCCTGACTGCTTATTAAATCGTTCATTTCAGAAATGTCTTGTCGGTAATAAACACTGTCTTGCCACACTTTATTTTTCAGTTGGATGGTATTGTATTTCTTAACTCCAAAAGGCGTAAAAAAGCGCATTAATTCTAATAAAGGCTCGTAATCCTTGGTTTTTACTACACCTTGATATTTTTTACCATTTCCGTTTTCATAAACTGGAAGAGCAGCAACTCCATTTTTTAATCCGTCTAAAAAGGATACTTTATTGGTTGTTGGAATTATAAATACTGATCCCGTTCTGTCATAAGCATCACCGTTGGATTGTTCTGTTACATCAACAAACAATTGACTTCCGTTTTTAATTGCTGGGATTCGTACTTTTTTTACGATGATAGTTCCATTTGCAAAACGCAAAATACTATCATTTGATTTAGAATCATCGGAAAAATTAATCACTTCGCTTTTAAAAATTGATAATGTGGTAAAACGACTTTTCCATAGTAAATCTCTGTAGGTAAGAATATCAACTTTCGCTTGATTTGACTTCGGGAGATTCATTTGCGTAGGCATTTTTTTTATTTTTTCAATTTTGTTAGCCAATACCTGGTAGTTCCCATTTCGATTTAATTCTAATACAAAACCTAAATTCTGACCTAATATAGAAGGCGCACCTTTATAACCAAGTTGGTTGGTGTACCAAACTTCAATCGTGTTCGAGTTAACGATAATTTTTGCTTTATGGCATTCGTATCCTAAAATGGTTTTAGTATCGGGTAACAGCTCAAATTTTTGTTTACCAATAGAGGTGCTATCCAAAGTAATAATCTCTTTGGATGGTTTTAATGTTGCTCTTTGATACCAATTGTTATTTCTATAATCAATGAAATTCTCTTCGAAAGGCGTTGGAAGTTGGTTCAAAATACGTTTTTCTGTCGTGAGCCAGCCATTATTTTCATTGGCATAAAAAACAACCAAATCTTGGTTTTCAATTAACGAGCCATTGGATTTTCTCTCAAAAGTGACTTTAATTCCGCCGTTTGATTTTTGTGAAAACAAAACAACCGAATGAAATAGAATTATAACGAGAAGAATATATTTTTTCATAGAATAACTTTTTAACAAATATAATAGAATTTGTTTTTGTATGTAGAACATTTGTAAATTGCCATAAAATTAATTCAAATGACTTTCACCGCTATAGATTTTGAAACAGCAAATGGTTACCATCCTTGTTCTGTGGGGATTGTGACGGTTGAAAACGGTGTTATAGTCGATGAATTTGTGACTTTAATTAAACCATTAAACAATTATTATTCTCCTTTTACTATTCAGGTTCATGGAATTTATCCAAAGGACACGATAAACGCAAAAACTTTTCCACAAGTGTTTCCTGAGATTCAAAAACGATTACAAAATAGGGTAGTGGTCGCACACAATGAAAGTTTTGACCGAAATGTATTGGCAAAAACGATGGAACTTCACGGCTTAGATTACGATAGTTTAAATATTGGATCTCGTTGGGAATGTACCGTAAAAATATACAAAGCCAAAGGATTTAAGCCGGCAAGACTCAGCGATTGTTGCCGAATTATGAATATTCAATTGAACCACCACGAAGCTTTATCGGATGCTCGGGCTTGCGCCAAATTGTATTTGCTAAGATAATTTACATTTATTTTTCGGGTTAATGTTTTCGGCGCGGCTTTTTTGACTACATTCGACAAAGTAATTACAACTTATTCTACGCCATTTAAAATGAAAGAAGATTTCCTGCACTATTTGTGGAAATTCAAGAAATTCGACACATCGAATTTAACTACTTCTAACGGGGAGAAACTAACCATTGAAAATTCTGGAAGTTACTTGCAACTCGCAGGGCCTGATTTTTTTAATTCCCAAATTACAATTGACAATCAAAAATGGGCTGGGAATGTTGAAATTCACCTCAAATCCTCCGATTGGTATTCGCACCATCATGAACGAGATTCCAATTATGACAGTGTAATTCTTCATGTAGTTTGGGAACATGATGTAGAAATCTACCGTCAAAACAACGCTGAAATTCCTGTTTTAATTCTTAAAGAACTTGTTTCCAAGGAAACGCTTGCCAATTATCATTCTTTGGTTTCGCCGAAATCTTGGATTTATTGCGAGAAACAAATTGAGTTCATCGATTCATTTATCATGTTAAGTTGGCAAGAACGCTTGTTTTTTGAAAGGTTAGAACGAAAATCAAAATCCATTTTTGAATTAGCAGAAAGCACCCTGCAAGATTGGGATGCGATTTTGTTTTGCCAATTGGCTAAAAATTTCGGTTTAAATACCAATGGCGATTCTTTTTATAATATGGCTAATTCCATTCCGTTTTCAATTATTCGTAAAGAAGGAAACGATTTATTTAATTTAGAAAGTTTGCTGTTTGGAATCGCGGGTTTATTAGAAATTAATAAAGAAGATCATTATTATAAAAATCTAAAAACAAACTTTGATTATTTGGTTCACAAATACCAATTGCAATCCAATTCATTCACACCGCTACAATTTTTCAAGCACCGACCTGATAATTTCCCAACTATTCGAGTTTCCCAATTGGCAAACGTATATTATTGTCAGCAACAGCTATTTTCAAAAATTATAAAAGCCGATAATGTGGCTGCTATTTATGAAATTTTCGATAAATCGGTATCAGAATATTGGAAAACGCATTATCAATTTGATAAAATCAGTCCAAAGAAAAAGAAAGGATTATCTAAATCCTTCATAGATTTATTAATTATAAATACGATCATTCCGTTACAATTTGCTTATGCTAAAAGCCAAGGCAAAGAAATTTCGGATAAATTAATATCGTTGTTAAACCAAGTCCAACCGGAATCAAATGCAATTATCGAAAAGTTTTCTTCTTTTGGACTAAAAGCACAAAATGCCTTTGAAACCCAAGCTTTATTGCAATTAAAAAATGAGTATTGTAATAAAAGTCGGTGTTTGGAATGTACAATTGGAATGGAATTATTGAAATCTGAAGTATAAATGCTAAATTTGTAGTGATATAAATTTATAGTAATGAAATTAATACTTCGCCTAAAATACTTTTTCGAAAAACACGGTTTTCATGTTTCTTCGCGTCTTGCTGATGCGTTGGGAATGCGAGCCAATAGCGTTAGATTATTTTTTATTTACATATCTTTTGTCACCGCAGGACTTTGGTTCGGAGTTTATCTAACATTGGCTTTTTGGTGGCGATTAAAAGATTTAATTCGAGCGAAACGGAGTTCCGTTTTTGACTTATAAAACTAGTATTATGATATTAAAATCCTACTTCCAGTATTCAAAATCACAAAGAAGTGGGATTTTTCTATTAGTGGCGTTATGTATTGTTTGCCAATTTGCGTTTTTCTATTTGGATCCAAGTTCTTATAAAGAGAATAATTCTGAGAAACAAAAATGGATTTCACTGCAATTCATAGTCGATTCATTAAAAGTAGAAAAGCAAAATTATATTTCGAAGATTTACCCATTCAATCCCAATTTTATTACCGATTATAAAGGGAGTAAATTGGGTATGTCAGTTGCTGAAATTGATCGGCTTTTGAATTATCGAAAAACCAATCAATATGTAAATTCTGCAGCAGAATTTCAAAAAGTAACTCAAGTTTCCGATTCTTTAATAAATGCTATTTCGCCTTACTTTAAATTTCCAGATTGGGTTAACAAAGGTAAAAGCAACAATTTCAAACCATTTGAAAAGAAAACATTTAAAATCATAGTTTTAGATATCAATATGGCTACAAAAGAAGACTTGATAAAAGTATACGGAATTGGTCCTGCTTTATCCGATCGAATTTTGAAGCAAAAAGAAATTCTAGGTGGATTTGTTAACATGAAACAAATGGAAGATGTTTGGGGACTTTCCCCTGAAGTAATTGAGAGTTTGAACCAATATTTCAAAGTTACAGCTACACCTAAAATAAAGAAAATAGACATTAATAATGCCTCAATAAAGGAGCTGATGTTGTTTCCTTATTTTAAATATTCTTTGGCTAAAGCGATTGTGACCTATAGAAGTATGAATGGTGATTTTAAAAATTCTGAGGATTTAACAAAAATTAACGGTTTTCCAAGTGAAAAATTAGATATTATTAGTTTATATTTGGAATTCTAAAAGATACAATAAAAAATCCCTTATGAATTCGATTTATTTTACAGAAGAACACGAATTGTTTAGAAAAAGTTTAAAAGACTTTTTACATAAAGAAGTAGTGCCCCACATTGAAAAATGGGAAAAAACAGGAACAATTGATCGATTTATTTGGAAAAAATTCGGTGAAATGGGCTTTTTTGGGATTGCTTATCCAGAATCGTATGGAGGGATGAATTTGGATTTATTTTATACCGTAGTTTTTCTTGAGGAACTTCAAAAAATTAAATCCTCTGGTTTTGCAGCAGCTATGTGGGCACATGCTTACTTAGCAATGACGCATTTAAATGCCGAAGGTGATGAAAGAATTAAACAAGATTATTTAGTACCAAGTATATTGGGTGATAAAATTGGCGCTTTGTGTATTACCGAGCCTTTTGGAGGAAGTGATGTTGCTGGAATGAGAACCACAGCTGTAAAAGTTGGTAATAAATATGTAATTAATGGATCTAAAACCTTTATTACTAATGGTGTTTATGCCGATTATTATGTAGTGGCTGCTAAGACTAGTCCTGAACTTGGAAATAAAGGAATTAGTATTTTCTTAATGGATACCAATTTAAAAGGAATTTCGGCTACTAAGTTAGATAAGCTGGGTTGGAGAGCATCCGATACTGCAGAAATTGCATTTGATAATGTAGAGATTCCAGAAGAAAATTTAATGGGTGAGGAAGGAAAAGGCTTTCCCTATATTATGCAACATTTTGCTTCGGAACGATTAATTATGGCGATTAATGCTCATGCAAGAGCAGAATTTGCAATAGATTATACCATAGATTATATGTCCCAACGAGAAGCATTTGGAACAAAAATTAATAAATTTCAAGCATTACGACATACTATTGTAGAACATGCTACCGATGTGGAGCATTGTAAAATATTTAATTATGCGGCTATAGCCCGATTAGATAAAGGAGAATATGTAGTTAAAGAGGCTACAATGGCTAAATTAAAATCTACAAAAGTTGCAGACGAAACCATATATAGCTGTCTTCAAATGTTAGGTGGTTACGGTTACATGGAAGAATATCCTTTAGCAAGATTATTTAGAGATAGTCGTTTAGGACCAATAGGGGGAGGTACATCTGAAATTCTTAAAGAGATTTTATCCAAAATGATAATTGACAATCAGGATTATAAGCCGGCTGTAAAATAATTTACAAATTATTACTCATAATTAATAATTAATATTTACATTTGCACCCTTAACGAGAGGAGGTGTCTATATTATGTTAATTATACCAATTAAAGACGGAGAAAATATCGATAGAGCATTAAAGCGCTATAAAAGAAAATTTGATAAAACAGGAACTGTTCGTCAGTTACGTGCACGTACTGCTTTTATTAAGCCTTCTGTGACAAACAGAATGAAAATCCAAAAAGCGGCTTACATTCAAAATATGAAAGACAATTTGGAAAGTTTATAATACAACTTTTTAAAAAATACTACCGTTAGTCATTAAAAGTTTTTAACTTTGATGCTAACGGTTTTTTTATGGAAAATAGTAAGACGGCATTTCGAGATTATCTGCAATTAGAAAAAAAGTATTCGCCACATACGGTAAATGCGTATCTAAATGATTTGATTTCATTTGAAACTTATATCAAAACCGAATTTGATTCTGAAGATTTATTAAAGGTAAATTACAGCTTGATTCGAAGCTGGATCGTAACATTAGTTGATGCGCAAATTTCCAATACTTCTGTAAATAGAAAAATCTCGTCTTTAAAATCCTATTATAAGTTTCTATTAAAGACAAAGCAAATAGCAATTAGCCCGCTTTTAAAACACAAATCTTTAAAAACTCCCAAAACGCTTCAAATTCCTTTTTCTGAAAAAGAATTGGACGAAGTTTTAAATTTAATAACCTTTCCAGAAGGGTTTGAGGGTGTTCGGGATAAATTAATTATCGACTTATTTTACTCAACTGGCATCCGAAGAACAGAATTAATTCATCTTAAAATGCTGAATATTGATCTTTCAAATGCTACTTTGAAGGTTTTAGGTAAAAGAAATAAGGAAAGAATTTTACCTTTATTACCAAATATTGCAAGTCAAATAAAATTATATTTAACCGAACGAGCTTATTTAGAGAGAATTACCGATAACGACATTTTCTTCCTAACGTTAAAAGGTGTTAAAATGAACGATTCATTAGTTTATCGTTTAATAAATTCCTACTTTAGTAATGTTTCCGAGAAGGTAAAAAAGAGTCCGCATATTTTACGTCACACTTTTGCAACCCATCTTTTAAACAATGGTGCTGATTTAAATTCTGTCAAAGAATTATTAGGACATTCAAGTTTAGCTTCGACACAAATATATACTCAAAGCAGTTTGTTTGAGTTAAAAAAGGTCTACGGTGATTCGCACCCACGAAACAAAAAGTAAATAGTGTTTAACCAATAAATAGTTTAATTATGAAGGTAAATGTTCATGCAGTTAACTTTAATGTTGACGGAAAGTTAGTCGGTTTTATTCAAGAAAGAGTAGATAAATTGGAAAAATATTATGACAAAGTCGTTTCATCAGACGTTTTTTTGAAGGTTGAAAAGACCAGTGAGAAAGAAAACAAAGTCGTAGAGATGAAAATTTTAGTCCCAGGAGACGAATTTATGGTAAAAAAACAATGCAAATCTTTCGAAGAAGCAGTCGATCAATCCGCAGAATCATTCGAGAGAATATTAATAAAAAGAAAAGAAAAAGTAAAACATCATATATAAATTAAAAATATTCGCAAAAATATTTTGTTTAAAAAACAAATTAATATACATTTGCAGTCCGTTAGAAATAACGGGCTTTTTTATATTTAACGCCAGTGTAGCTCAGTTGGCTAGAGCAGCTGATTTGTAATCAGCAGGTCGTGGGTTCGAGTCCCTCCACCGGCTCTATTAAATATTGAAGATTTTCGATATGGAATTTTCAATATTTCTGGATTTTATATAAGAGAAAAATTTGGGGAGATACTCAAGCGGCCAACGAGGGCAGACTGTAAATCTGCTGTGTGAACTTCGCAGGTTCGAATCCTGCTCTCCCCACAAGAAGAAATTTTAGATTTCGGATTCCAGAGATTAAATCTGAAGTCAAAATTCTAAAAATAAATTCTCTGCCGACTTAGCTCAGAGGTAGAGTGCTTCCTTGGTAAGGAAGAGGTCACGGGTTCAATTCCCGTAGTTGGCTCAACATTGTATAATTTGAACACGAATATATAACTAAG
>NZ_JBIKQP010000025.1:0-32905 GCF_044349645.1 Flavobacterium sp.
CAATAAATGGATACTACTTCTCAAGAATACGATAAGGTAATTTCAATATGCAGAACTTTGTTTGTTAATAAAATGAAAGATTATGGTAGTGCATGGCGAATATTAAGATTGCCGTCATTGACCGATCAAATTTATATTAAAGCACAAAGAATTCGTAGTTTGCAAGAAAATGAGGTTCGTAAAGTAGACGAAGGAGAGGCGGGAGAGTTTATTGGGATAATTAATTATTCGATTATGGCTTTAATTCAGTTGGAATTAGGAATAGTTGAACAACCGGATTTAGATGTAGAAAAAGCTACTTGGCATTATGATGCAAAAATCAAAGAGACTAAAGAATTAATGGAGAATAAAAACCATGATTATGGTGAAGCTTGGCGCGAAATGCGAGTAAATTCTTTAACTGATTTGATTTTGCAAAAGTTACTTCGTGTAAAACAAATTGAAGATAATAAAGGTAAAACGCTTGTTTCTGAAGGTATTGATGCCAATTATCAAGATATGATTAATTATGCTGTTTTTGCATTAATCTTAATGAATTTTCATAAATAATTTAAATAATAGATTATGACAACTAAAGAAAAATATGCTCCACTTGCAATTAGAATAAGTATTTCATTTTTATTTTTATTATCTGCGGTTGCAAAATTATATCCTTCACCTTATTTTGCAATTTCTACTTTTGAAGTAAAACAGTTGTATCCGCTTGGTTTTTCGGGAGATGTTGCTCCATTTTTTTCACGAATATTAATTGGAATTGAATTTGCACTTGGGATTTTAATTTTGCAAAAACATTACCTTAGAAAATTAGTTATTCCAGCTACTTTATTAATGTTAGCTGTATTTACAACCCATTTAAGTATTGAAACTTTTCAAAATGGTGGTAATTCAGGGAATTGTGGATGTTTTGGAAGTTTGTTGCCAATGACACCAATTCAAGCGATTTTGAAAAATGTTGTTGCTATGATTTTATTAATAGTTTTACTAAAAATCATGCCTAAAAAAGACGAAACCAAAAGTAATTTTTGGGTATTAACTACCGTAACGGTTTCCTTTATATTACTATTGTTTATGATAGCTCCAATGCAGGCTGAATCAAATTTGGTTGATGTTACAGGTGCTGAACCTGAGGAAACAGCTATAATTGAAACAAATGACACGTTAAAAACGGAGCCTGTAATTGAAACTAAAAAAATAGATACTGCAAAGAATATTATTAAGGAAATAAAAGACGAACCAATACATAAAAAATCGGGATATAGTTCCTATTTTGCTTCAATTGATAAAGGTAGAAAAACACTTTGCTTTTTTGTTCCTGGTTGTGATCATTGCCGTGAGGTGGCCAAAGAATTAACTGAAATGAAAGCTAAGGATAAGAACTTTCCAGAAATTAGAATTATTTTTATGAATGAAGAGGCCGATTTAATTCCGGACTTTTTCAAATTTGCTGGAGCAAAATATCCTTATAAATTAATTGAAGTAATTCCATTTTGGAATGTATTAGGCTCAGGAAAAGACACTCCTGGGGTTAAATATTTATGGAATGGTAATGAGTTTAAATACTATTATGGAATTACTGATAATAAATTCATTGCGTCTGATTATTTAACTTTGATTCAAAAACCATATTCTGCTTTGAAAAGCAAATAAGAGTTTAACCGTTTAATTGGTTACACGATTATACAATTAAACAATAATACAAATAACCGTTTAATAAACAACTAATTTATAATATGAAAAAAACAATAGCACTATTCGTTGCCTTAGTCTCATTTTCTTGTTCTAAAGCTCAAAAAAATGAATTCTCGAAAGAAACATTAGGCGAAAATGTTATCGCGATGGATGGATCGGAGGTTTCGTTTCAATCGTTTGTCGATAAATACAAAGGAAAAACAGTAGTATTAGAATTCTGGGCTTCTTGGTGTAGCGATTGTGTAAAAGCAATGCCAAAAATAAAAGAATTACAAAATAATAATCCAGATGTGGTTTATGTGTTTTTTTCATGTGATAAAACTTTTGACAAATGGAAAGAAGGAATCAATAAACACGAATTAAAAGGAGATCACTATTTAATTAAAGACGGAATGAAAGGATCTTTTGGGAAATCTTTAGATTTAGACTGGATTCCAAGATACATAATTGTAAATAAAAAATCCAAAATCAGTTTGTATAGAGCTATTGAAACCGACTTTGAGTTGATTCAAAAAACATTGACAGAAGAGAAAAAATAATAGCTGAAGTGACAAAAAAAAATAAAAACTTGGAATTGAATAACACATAAAATATAAATTATAATAATGAGAACTAAAATTGTAGCAGGAAACTGGAAGATGCATAAAAATTCAGAACAAACTGAAGATTTATTGAATGAATTGATTGATAAATTACCAACCGATAAGGAAGTTCAAATTATTGTAGCACCAACATTTGTGAATTTACAATCTGCAGTAAATCATTTAGAATACACCAATATTGGCGTAGCTGCGCAAAACATGCATCAAGCTGAGAGCGGTGCTTTTACAGGTGAAATTTCTGCAAATATGTTGCAAAGTATAGGAGTTAATGCAGTTATACTTGGTCATTCAGAACGTCGCGCTTATTTTAATGAAACCGACGCTATGATAGCAAATAAAGTAGACACAGCAATTAGTCATAATATGACTGCTATTTTTTGCTTTGGTGAAGAATTGAAAGACCGTCAATCAGGAAATCATTTTAATATTGTTGAAAACCAATTGAGAGATGGATTGTTTCATATAGAATCGGCATCTTGGGAGAATATAGTTTTAGCTTATGAGCCAGTTTGGGCAATTGGAACAGGCGAAACAGCAAGTCCAGATCAAGCTCAAGAAATGCACGAATTCATAAGAGAAACAGTTAGAAAAGCGTTTGGAAGTAATGTTGCAGAAAGCGTTTCAATTCTTTATGGGGGAAGTGTAAAACCAGATAACGCAAAAGAAATTTTTTCAAAACCTGATGTAGATGGAGGATTAATTGGAGGTGCAGCTTTAAAGGCTGAAGATTTTGCAGCTATCGTAAACGCAATTTAAATAGACCAAAAGATAATAGACTTAAAACAGTACCTATTTCAAAGGTTTACACAAATAAAAAAAAATCGAAATAATTCATTTATTTCGTGGCAAAAAACCTTTGTTGCTTTTACTTTTCTTATGTGCCTTTTGTGTAAAAAAAATAAATAAAAAACATGTCAAATATATATTTAGGATTTCATTTTTCAGTGGAACCGAAAGAATTAGGGTCGGAGATATTGGTTGCTGAATTGGGTGAATTGCCCTTTGAAAGTTTTATAGAAAGCGATTTGGGTATCGTGGCTTACATTCAAAAACAATTTTGGACAGAGAATATTCTCCAAGATTTACATATTCTAAGTTCACCTGAATTTCAAATTTCATATACAATTGAAGAAATTGATCAAGTAAATTGGAATGAAGAATGGGAAAAGAATTTTGAAGCCATTGAAGTTGATGGAGTTTGCCATGTTCGTGCTCCATTTCATCCAAAAAACGATGCTAAGTATGATATTGTAATTGAGCCAAAAATGAGCTTTGGCACCGGTCACCATGAAACAACACACATGATGATCCAACATCTCTTAGAAACTAATGTTACAGGAAAAAAGACTTTAGATATGGGTTGTGGAACGGCAATTTTAGCAATATTAGCCGAAATGAAAGGTGCTCATCCGATTGATGCTATTGATATTGACAATTGGTGTTATCTTAATTCAATTGAAAATGCGGCTCGAAATAATTGTACCCAAATTACAGTTTATGAGGGTGATGCTGATTTATTGAAAGAGAAAAAATACGATTTGATTATTGCCAATATTAATCGTAACATTTTATTAAATGACATGCAAACCTATGTTGATTGTTTGAATAAAGACGGTATTTTATTAATGAGTGGTTTTTATAATGAAGACATCCCTTTTATTGATGCTTCTTGTATAGAAAAAGGGTTGACCTATATTAAAAAGTTTGAGAGAAACAACTGGGTATCATTAAAATACATAAATTAGTAGTCAAAAACCATAATATGTAGAGCTATGAGTACAAAAGAAAAGGTACTTGAAAAAGTAGTTTTAAAAGAAAGTATTTCTTTAAATAATGAAATTATATTGTTCAATGACGATGTAAATACTTTCGACCACGTTATTGATACTTTAATTCGTGTTTGCAGTCATACCCCTGAGCAAGCGGAACAATGTGCATTAATTGTACATTACAATGGAAAATGTACTGTAAAAACCGGACTTTTAAAAGAATTAATCCCTCAATGTATTCAATTATTGGATGCTGGGTTGAGTGCTGAAATAGTTTAATGTTTAAGAAAAGAAGTTATTACTATATTAACTTTTTATATTTAGTCAATTATCATAAAAAAATACAGTTAATTAATGGAGCGGTACGGAAAAATACTAATAATTGCAATGCCTATTTTTTTATTGATGATTTTAATAGAATCGGCCTACGGATATTTCAAATTCAATAAAAAAGTTCGTTTAATGGATAGTGTTTCTAGTATTAGTTCTGGAATGACCAATTCAATTAAAGACGTTTTAGGATTAACAATTACTTTTATTTCCTACGATTGGTTGCTAACTCATATTGGTATCGGATATTTGAAGCCTTCAATAACGACTTATATTATCGCCTTTATTGTAATTGATTTCTACGGATATTGGACACATCGCTGGGCACATCAAATTAATTTTTTCTGGAATAAACATGCGATACACCATAGTAGTGAAGAGTTTAATTTGGCGTGTGCGTTAAGACAATCGGTATCTAGTTTTGTAAATTTATTTACCTTTTTATTGATACCTGCAGCCCTTATTGGTGTTCCAACAATAGTGATAATTATAACGCTACCGATTCAATTGTTTTTGCAATTTTGGTACCATACTGTTTACATAAATAAATTAGGTTTTCTAGAGAAATTTCTAGTTACCCCATCGCATCACAGAGTTCATCACGCTATTAATCCTGAGTATATGGATAAAAATCACTCTCAAATATTTATTATTTGGGATAAGATGTTTGGTACCTTTCAAGAAGAGTTAGATTCTGTCCCACCAGTTTTTGGAATTACAAGACCTGCTCAAACTTGGAATCCTATCCGGATTAATTTTCAACATCTGGGCTTGTTAATTTGCGATGCTTGGAGAACTCCAAATTGGAAGGACAAATTCACCATTTGGTTTAAACCGACTGGGTGGAGACCAGAAAATTTCGAAGAGAAATATCCAGTTAAGAAAATTAAAGATGTTTATAATTTTCAGAAGTACAATTCTTCATTTTCCAAAAAACTAATTTATTGGTCTGTTTTACAAGCTCTCATAACTCTATTATTGGTTAGTTATTTATTCAATAATATTGCATTTATTGGTAATCAAAATATTTTTATTTATGGTGCTTTCTTATTTATTACTATTTATAGTTATACTGAATTGATGGATACAAATAAATATTCTCTTTTTTGGGAAGGTTTCCGACTCTTATTTGGAGTTATAATAATTTTGAATTTCGGAGATTGGTTTGGACTAAATAGTTTCATTTCTTTTGGTAGTTACCTTGTTTTAAGTTATCTAATAGTTTCCTTTTTCATGAATTTTTATTTTGTATTCATAGAATTTAAAAAACCAATTTTTTCAACGCCAACATTTTAATTTATGAAAAAAGAAATATTCTTAAAAGGTTTTTTGATCATTTCGGCAATTAATTTATTACTAATTTTAATGAATTATGATATTTTTTCGCTTTGCTTGAAGCCTTTTTTGATGCCATCATTGTTTTTGTATGTCTATTTAAATGATTCATTTCCAACAAAAAAAATACTTTTATCAGCGTTAACTTTTTCATGGATTGGGGATGTTTTATTGATTTTTACAAACTATAACCAGTGGTTTTTCATTACCGGGTTACTCGCCTTCTTAACTGCGCATATTTTTTATATTGTATTATTCTCAAAATTGGGTACTTCAAAACCCTATAAAAATAATCCATTTTTTTGGATAGGAATTTTTTTAACCGTTTTCTATTTAAAAAGTATTTTAGACATGTTATTACCTTCTTTAGGTCCTTTAAAAATTCCAGTCAGTTTTTATGCATTAACCATTTCGGTAATGTTAGGTTTTGCTTGGAGAGGATTTATTACTTGGATTGATAATACCAGATTCTATATACTTTTTGGAGCGATAGCCTTTATTGCTTCCGATAGTTTTTTGGCAATCAATAAATTCCAGTCACCAATAAATAATGCTACCATTTTGATAATGTCAACTTATTTGGCTGCTCAATTTGGAATTGTTTATGGAGTAATTAGATTTAATTCTCAAAGTAAAAAGTTTTAGAATTAATGTTCTATAAAATTTATTCAATTATTTAATTGTCTAGTATCTAATTATTTATTCAACACTTGTTAATTTATAAAAAAAATGAGCATAGATAGTCTATAATTAAAAATATATCTATAGATTTGATTAATAACAATTAACACATCTCCAAAATGGTAAAAAAAACACTAACCCTTGTTTCTTTAATGTTTTTTATAGTATTGTCTTCAGAGGCAAATGCACAAAATAAAAAACCCTCAAAAGCTCCCTCAGCTACAAGTGAAAAATCAGATTCCAAACCAAGTGAAACAAAGAAAGAACCTAAACCCTATAAAAAAGTAATAGATTCTACGGCAGTTACCCAAAGAGGTTTAATCGATGTTCATAAATTTGACAATAAATATCTTTTCGAAATACCAGTTTCGCTTTTAGGAACTGAAATGATGACGATCACTAGATATTCTAAAACTCCAGCAGGTGGAGGTATTTTTGGAGGTGAAGAAATAAACAGACAAGTAGTTCGTTGGGAAAAAGGTTTGAGTCATAACTTACTTTTAAGATCCATTACTTACGTTATTATGTCTCCTGATGAAGACAAGCCTTTGGCACAAGCCGTTAAAAATTCTACTTCTGATCCAATTATTGGGAATTATGAAATACTAGCTTATAAAAAAGATGCAGAAGGTAAAATCACAGGTTTTGTTGTTGATTTAACTTCAACATTTGATGGTGATGTTCAAACTTTCTCTTTAGATCCAATAAAAAAACAAATGCTTAACATTCAAGCATTTCAAAAAGACAAATCTTATATCTCAAAAATAAGTACATTTCCAATTAATACAGAGATTAGAAGTGTAAAAACATTTACAACAACTCCTCCAAGAATCTCTGCGGTTCCAACACCGAAAATCGGTGTTGATATTCCTTCAGGTTTGGATGCGGGCTTAGTTACTTTAGAAACAAATACTTCATTTATTTTATTGCCTAAAAAGGCAATGAGAAAAAGAGAATTTGATGCACGTGTTGGGTTTTTTGCGAATCAATATGGTGTTTTTGAAGAAGAGTCTCAGAAGTCAGACACTAAGGTTTTCGCTGTAAGATGGAGATTAGAGCCAAAATCTGCTGAAGATGCTCAAAAACAAAAAAAGGGAGAATTGATTGAGCCTTTGAAACCAATTGTGTACTATATTGACCCTGCGACACCAGAGAAATGGAAGAAATACATTAAACAAGGTATCGACGATTGGCAAGTTGCTTTTGAAAATGCGGGTTGGAAAAATGCTATCCGTGGAGAATATTGGCCAGAAAATGATCCAACGATGAGTCTGGAAGACGCTCGTTTTTCAGTTTTAAGATATTTCGCAGCAGAGATTCAAAACGCTTACGGACCTAATGTTCATGATCCTAGAAGTGGTGAAATCTTAGAAAGTCACATTGGTTGGTACCATAACATTATGAGTCTTTTAAGAAATTGGTATTTAATTCAAACAGCAGCAGTTGATCCTGCAGCAAGAAACAAAAAGTTTGATGATAAATTGATGGGAGAATTAATCCGTTTTGTTTCTTCACATGAAGTAGGTCATACGCTTGGATTACGTCATAATATGGGTGCTAGTTCTGCTACACCTGTTGAAAAATTAAGGGATAAAGAATACCAAAGATTAAATGGACATACTTCTTCAATTATGGATTATGCACGTTTTAATTATGTTGCTCAACCAGAAGATGGTGTAACAAGTTTATTCCCAAGAATAGGTGACTATGATAAATGGGCGATTAAATGGGGTTATTCTTATTTTGAAGACACAAAAACAGAGGCGGAAGAAAAAGCATTTTTAAATGAAATGACTAAAGAAGCATACAAAAATCGTCGCTTATGGTTTGGAACAGAATCTAGTCCTTATGATCCAAGATACCAAACTGAAGATATTGGTGACAATGCAATGCGTGCTTCTGAATATGGAATTAAAAATCTGAAAAGAATTCTTCCTAATTTATTAGATTGGTCTAAAGAAAATGGAGAGAGTTATGCAGAATTAGATGAATTATATGGAGCGCTTTCTGGACAATTCAGAAGATATATGGGACATGTTACTAAAAATGTAGGAGGTATTTATGATAGTCCTAAGACATATGATATGACTGGTGACCAATTTCAAGTTGTTCCTAAAAGTATTCAAAAAGATGCAGTTGCTTTCTTAAACGCTCAATTATTTAATACTCCAAAATGGTTATTAGATCAAAAAGTGCTTGCGAAAATAAATCCTGAAAATGGAGTGGAGGCAATAAAATCAATGCAAGATGGAACTTTGGGTAGCTTGTTTGCCGGAGACAGAATGGTACGACTTATGGAAGCATCTTCAATAAGTAAAAATAATTATTCTATTGATGATTTAATGAATGATTTAAATAAAGGAATTTTCAGTGAATTGAAAAATAAAAATTCAATTGACATCTTTAGAAGAAATATTCAAAAATTATATGTCGATAAAATGATTGAATTATTAAACCCTGGAACAGCTAGCGTTAGATCGGTTCCTGTAGGTGTTACTTACGGATTCAATACTAGAAAAGTAAATTTAGCTCAGACAGATTTACCATCAATTACTAGAGGTCAATTGATCAGTTTAAAGAATGATTTGAAAATGTCACTATCTAGAATGACTGATAAAATGAGTAAATATCATGTTCAAGATTTAATATCAAGAATTAATATGGCTTTAGATCCAAATAGAAAAGTTAAATAAATCTTTAACTTAACCATAAAAATAAAAGAGGCTGTTCATTGAACAGCCTCTTTTTTATTAAATAAAATATAAGTTATTTTACTTCTTCGTAGTCTACATCTTGAACATTGTCACCTTGCGCTTCTTGAGGTTGCGCTTCAGCTTGTTGACCTTGTTCTCCTTGAGCATACATAGCTTCTGTAGCTGTTTTCCATGCAGCATTGATATTGTCTAATCCTGATTGGATTGCAGTCAAATCTTGAGATTGGTGCGCCATTCTCAATTCTGTCAATGCATATTCGATAGCTGTTTTGTGTTCATCAGATAATTTATCACCTAATTCTTTCAATTGGCTTTCAGTTTGGAAAATCATTCCGTCAGCTTCGTTTAATTTCTCCACTTTTTCTTTAGCTTGTCTATCGCTTTCAGCATTCAATTCAGCATCTTTTTTCATTCTTTCGATTTCTTCAGCTGTTAATCCTGAAGAAGCTTCTATACGAATATCATGAGATTTTCCAGTTCCTTTATCTGTTGCAGAAACTTTGATGATACCATTAGCATCAATATCAAAAGTTACTTCAATTTGTGGAACCCCTCTTGGTGCTGGTGGAATACCATCTAAGTGGAATCTACCGATAGTTTTATTGTCTGCAGCCATGGTTCTTGCTCCTTGAAGAACGTGGATTTCAACTGATGGTTGAGAATCTGCTGCAGTTGAGAAAACTTGAGATTTTTTTGTTGGGATAGTAGTATTTGACTCAATTAATGTAGTCATAACTCCACCCATTGTTTCAATTCCTAAAGATAAAGGAGTAACGTCAAGTAACAATACATCTTTTACATCTCCAGAAAGAACCCCACCTTGAATAGCAGCTCCAATTGCAACTACTTCATCAGGATTTACTCCTTTAGAGGCTTTTTTACCAAAGAATTTTTCAACTTCTTCAGCAATTTTTGGCATACGAGTTGAACCTCCAACTAATATAACTTCATCAATATCTGAAACAGATAAACCTGCATCTTTCAACGCTTTTGCAACTGGCGCCATAGAACGTTTTACTAATGAATCTGATAATTGCTCAAATTTAGCTCTTGTTAATTTTTTAACCAAGTGTTTTGGTCCTGAAGCCGTTGCAGTAACGTAAGGCAAATTGATTTCTGTTTCAGCAGAAGATGACAATTCGATTTTCGCTTTCTCAGCAGCTTCTTTAATACGTTGCAATGACATTGGGTCTAAACGCAAGTCAATTCCTTCTTCAGCATTGAATTCATCTGCCAACCAGTCAATGATTGTTTGGTCAAAATCATCTCCACCTAAGTGTGTGTCTCCGTTTGTAGACAATACTTCAAAAACTCCGTCTCCTAATTCAAGAACAGAAATATCAAATGTACCTCCTCCTAAATCGTAAACTGCAATTTTTTGATCTTTTCCTTTTTTATCCAAACCATATGCTAACGCTGCAGCTGTAGGCTCGTTGATAATACGCATTACTTTTAAACCAGCAATTTCTCCAGCTTCTTTCGTAGCTTGACGTTGTGCATCGTTAAAGTAAGCTGGAACAGTAATAACTGCTTCAGAAACTGTTTGACCTAAATAGTCTTCAGCTGTTTTTTTCATTTTTTGTAACGTCATTGCTGACAATTCTTGCGCTGTATATAAACGTCCGTCAATATCTACACGTGGTGTATTATTGTCTCCTTTTACTACAGAATAAGGAACTCTTTTCGCTTCAGCAGAAACCTCTGAAAAAGATTGTCCCATAAAACGTTTGATAGAAGCAACCGTTTTAGTTGGATTGGTTACCGCTTGTCTTTTTGCAGGATCTCCAACTTTGATTTCACCGCCTTCTACAAAAGCAATTACAGATGGTGTGGTTCTTTTTCCTTCTGCATTAGGAATTACAACAGCTTCATTTCCCTCCATTACAGAGACACAAGAGTTGGTTGTTCCTAAATCAATACCAATTATTTTACCCATTTTAATTTAATTTAAATTTAATTTTAATTTCTAAAACTCTCTTTGCTTATGTCAATCTTTGTGCCATTGTAACTTTCTGTAAAAATTGTCAGTTTTCTTTAATTTCGATTAAATTTATTTATGACATTCTGACACAACGATCCTTTATTTATGCTGAAACCAATTAGTTCCATTGTCAAAGTAAGCTTTAAATTCTGAATTTACGGGAGATCCGTGAAATAACTTTTGGGTATAATTTTTCCTTATTATGTAATTAAAAGCACCCATATCTCCAGTGTAAGAACTTGTATTATCAAAATTATAAGTGTTATGAAGATGCCAAATAGATTCAATTAATGGTTTAATAATAGAGATATTGCCACCAATTATTCCACAGTTTAATAATTGATGAGATTTATATTCCGATTCTATTTCAAGATAATCAGTAATACGACTTCTTAAATGGTAGCCATGAAGTTGCATCCATTTATTATTCCAATTTGTTGGCTCATCTCCACAAAAAATAAAATCATTTTTTTCAATAAATAAAGGTTGAATAAAAGGATTTTTCAATACCAAAACATCAGATACATCAGTTACAAAAAGAGAATCAATTTTATTCCAGTATTGATTTAAAAATTGATTGTAAACAAAATACCTAAAAACATTTGGATTAAATCGCTCGTCATGGGTTATTTTAATAAAAAGGAGATTTTTGGATTGGTGCTTTAGCACCGTCGATTCAGAAAAATTATTATGGAAAATTATGGCTTGAAGAGTAAGTTTTGAAATTGAATTTACCCAATTTTCAATGATTGAAAAATCATCGTCTTGAAGCATTTGACTTCTATTTACATCAAACACGCCAGTAATGTGACATCCCAATATAAGTTGATTAGATAATTTAATGTTGGAAGGAATCACCAATTAACTTAAATTTTTTATTTTAACTTTAGCGCTTGTACTATCAGGGTTGTTTCTGTAATAAATATAAGTTCTTAAATCTAATTTTTCAACAAAATATTTTTTTTCAGCACGTTCATAAAAATGAGCATCTGCGCCGTACATATCCATGAAATTTAGGCTTTCAAATACTTCCTTTTTCCCAAATAAAGTAGCAAAAAGGATGCAGTCATCAACATGTACCACTTGCTTTGGATTGTTTCGATCCGGAACATAATAATCCGATTCGTTGTTTACAATTGTCTCAGTAGTGGAAGCAATAAGATCGAGTGAATTTATTTCTGATAAACACAATTCTAAATGATTTGGTTTGTATTCATCATCGGCATCAATAACTGTTATGTACTCGCTATTCGTTAGTAAAATACCACGATTTATTGATTTAGATTGGCTACAATTTTTATGACGTAAATAAGTAATTTTGTTTTCATTTAGAATGGAATATTCTAAAATTAATTTATCTGAATCAGTAGTACTTCCGTCATCAATAATTAATAATTCAAAATCTTGAAAAGTTTGATTTAATACTGAATCAATTGCTCTTTTTACAATATTAAATGGCGTATTATAAACCGACATTATAACTGCTACTTTATATTTATTTTTCATAGAAACATAAAATATCAAATCTAGAAAATAATCAAATAATATTTAACAACTAAATATTAATTTATAAACAACAAATCGGTCACGCTACATAAGATCATTACAATTTGTTTACTATTTAAAAATAGTAATAATATGTTTTAGGTTTTTTATTAGTAACAAAATAAAACAAAATTACTCCTTTTTTCTTTCTCCAATATATTTTGTGAGCATTACCCCGTAGCGAGATTTTGCAACTTTTGGAGACATCGATTTTTGAATAGTATCCAAATACATAATTGTAGCATCGTTTATTTCAGATAATGCGATGTAGGGTGCGACTTCATATTCTTTATTAGTCACAGCAAAATTAATTGCGTAAAGGTATTTTCTTTTCAATATTGCATTCGATTTTTCGTCTATTGAAGCAATTAAATCCAATTGTTTGTTTTTTTGAGCTTTTAACTTTGCGACAGTAAGTTCTAGTTGTTGCTCGTTGTATTTAGAACTTATTTTTTTGTAAGTCTCATACAATTCATTGTTTTTAGAACCCGTTATTACTGCTTTTGAATAAAAATATTCTAAATCGGTAGCGATATTAATTTTCCCCGGTTCTGCAAAAAACATCAAATTATTATCTCCAGAATTAGTTTGTCCACGGTCTAAAAATAAGTATAGCATTTCCGGTGATTCCAAATTAATATTACTTTCAAAATCTGATTTTCCATCAATTTTCATACTGTCGATTGTTACAAAGGTGCTGTCTCCCAATTTTTTCAAATAAAGAGTTCCTTTTTGCAATCCTTTTACATTTCCAGTGATTTGTAGGTTGGTTTCCGATTTGTTTTCGCAAGAAACCAATATAGTTATAGACAGTATAGCTAATAGTAATTTTTTCATAGTTTTTTATTTGTCGGCAAATTAAAGAAATTATTGAATACTACCGAAGGATTTTCTTGATTTATTGAGTGCTGTATGATGTATTTTAGTAATTCGAATTCTATTTTAAAAAAAAAAACTCCTGTAATCAGGAGTTTATTTAATCAAATTTATTTTTTATGTAGTATTTTCCGTCTAAATCATCGTCAAAATCATCAATTTTGATAGGTTTTGGTTTAGGTTTTCCGGCATTTGCCTTCTTTTTCCATAAATCAAATTTGTCTGTTGGAAGTTTCTTTTTCATAATTTCAAGAACTTCTGTTTCGCTTAGTCCAAATTCCTTTTTGATAATTTCAAACGGATTTCTTTCTTCTAAAGCCAATGTGATCAGTTTTTCATTTTGATCCCAAGTCAATTCAATTTTTTTACTCTTTTTCATTCCTAGAAAAATAAATTCTGTGGTTTTTGTTTAGTTAATAAATCATTTGTAGTTCAATATTAATAAAAAAATCAATATCTTTTTAATTAGATTTAAATTTTTTTTTACGGTTTTTCGAAGTTACTTCTTTTCTGAAATGGAATTTTCAATAAATTCCCAACATTATTGTTTTTCTCTATTTCCATATGAGTGTCAATTCCATAAACGATTTCATCTCTTTTTAAGGTTGAAAAGGTCCCAAAAATTCGATCCCAAACAGAAAATATATTACCATAATTACTATCAGTATGAGGTAATTCATAATGGTGGTGGACTTTATGCATGTCTGGAGAAACGATGATATAACTCAACCAACGATCTAAAGTAATTGGCAAAGAAATATTGGCATGATTGAATTGTGATAATACCACCGAAAGCGATTGGTATAAAAACACAAGCCACATCGGAGCCCCAACAATCACGACAGCGATGACAGTAAATACAAAACGAAGGATACTTTCACCTGGATGATGACGATTAGCAGTTGTAGTGTCTACCCAAGTATCCGAATGATGAATTAGGTGGAATCGCCATAAAAATTTCACTTTGTGTTCAATATAATGCACTAAATAAGCACTAATTAAATCCAATAAAAGCAATCCAATAATCATGTAAATCCATGGGTTAATGGTTCCTAAATAAGGAAGAAGTCCGATATTGTTTTGCACTGACCATTGTGAAGTCCATAACAATATAAACGCCATCAAAAAGTTGACAACAATCGTGGTTACCGTAAAAAACATATTGATTCCAGCGTGTCTCCATTTACTGTATTTCAATAAGAAAAGAGGTTTTATGGTTTCAATTAACCAGAAAAAAGTAATTCCGCCAGCTAATATCAAGGCGCGGTGTAAAGAAGGTATAGTCTCAAAATAACTAATAATCTCGTTCATCTTTTTTTTATAAAAATAACAAATTATCAAATATAATTGGTAGTTAAATAATAAAATTAGAAAAATAAATAGAGTTTAATTTTGATATAAAAATAAATTATGATGCTGTTTTAGTAGTAAAATGTTTCGTCAAATAAATTATATTTACTCCAAGAATAAATACGTTAGTAATGACTATTGGCCATGAGGTCGCCAACATAAATCCGTAAATAATAAATAGAATAGCTCCAATAGAATTAATAGTTCTTAACGTGATTAAATTCTTCATTAAAAAAGAAATCATCAATATTAATGACGCCAAATACCCAATCCATTCTGTTGGTGTAATTTCAAACATAGCTAATTATTTATTTAATGGATTAAAACGTATTTACCGTTTTTCTAATGGCAACTAATTTGGTCATTAATGCCTCAAAATAATCCAAGTGTAGCATGTTAGCTCCATCACTTTTAGCATTTGCAGGATCAAAATGGGTTTCTATAAATATTCCATCTACACCCACGGCAATTCCTGCTTTGGCAATGGTTTCGATCATATCTGGACGACCCCCGGTAACACCCTCGGTTTGATTTGGTTGTTGTAGTGAGTGCGTAACATCCAGAACAGTAGTTGCATATTGCTGCATAGTTGGGATTCCTCGGAAATCTACAATCATGTCTTGATAACCAAACATCGTTCCTCTGTCGGTAACCATTACATTTTGGTTGTGGCAATCCAATACTTTTTGAACGGCATGTTTCATACTCTCCGGACTCATGAATTGTCCTTTTTTCAAATTTACCACTTTACCTGTTTTGGCAGCAGCTACTACTAAATCGGTTTGGCGAACTAAAAAAGCTGGGATTTGTAATACATCAACATATTGAGCTGCTTTGTCAGCATCTTCATTGGTATGAATATCGGTAACGGTTGGAACACCAAAAGTTTCAGAAACTTTGCGTAAAATTTGTAATGCCTTTTCATCACCAATTCCTGAAAAACTATCAATTCTGGAGCGATTTGCTTTTTTAAATGAACCTTTAAATACGAATGGGATTTCTAATTTGTCGGTGATTCCAACTAATTTTTCTGCAATTCTCATTGCCATTTCTTCTCCTTCAATCGCGCAAGGCCCTGCTAATAAAAAGAAGTTCCCACTATTTGAATGTTTTATTTGAGGTATTGTATGTATGTTCATAGCATTATTTTTGATAGTGCAAATATAAGAATTATGAGATATGAATTGTGAGTTAATTCGGTTATTTGTTGATACGGTTTTTTTAAAATCCTTTTAATCTTTGACAATCATTTACAAAAAATCACACCAATCAAACAAAGCTCCAATATCTAAAACTCAGAGCTTTCAGGCTACTTTGCTAATCCAAAACCAATTGGAACCATTAAATCACCTTTTTCATAACAATTAAGGTAAAGCTTTTTCGGTTGTTTCAATCCAACCCAAGTAATTTCATATTGATCTAAAAAGCCACCTCCCATTTCACAGTTTTTGGTAGGGAAGGGGCAACAGATTTCTAATTTTTTAAAGAAAACTTTTTCACCATTCGGTCCAGAAAGTGCATTTAAAAAACGTTCTTGATTGATGTTTAAATCTTTCGTATTCATGTAAAACACATTGATAGGATAATCGGGGTGAAAACCGTATTTTGGGTCTTGGCTAAATTCTGTAATTAAAAATGTATTCGAAGCAGTTAATTGTGGAATAGGAGCATTATCATTAACATTTTTCAAAGTCGATTTCGTACTTACACAAGAGATTAAACTGATGGCTACCAAAGTAAAAAGCGTTATAAATTTGGTTTTCATATTTAGGTTTTATTATTCATTAAAGATATAATTTTCTTCGGTACAATAATCGTGCTAAAATTTTATTGACAAAATAATAAATCCTAGACAATGATTCATAAATTGAGATAATAAGAAAGATATATAGACAAAAAGATAATAGACAAATCCCTAGTGAACTTTGCGTAAACCTCTGCGATCCTTGCGGTTATTTTTTTCTTTTTAATTTAAAATAATTATCTTTTCAATTCCTTATCCTGAATTTTAGAAAACAAAGCCAGAGCTAAAATAGCTCCAATTGTAGCAAAAAGCATATCTGATTGGGTGTCCCAAATATCACCTTGGGTACCTAAAAAAGAATCGCCTTTATCACCAGTAGAAATTGAAACTCCCCATTCAATCCATTCGTATGCAGCACTTATAGCCAAACAAATGGAAACGACAATAAAGTTGAAGAAACTCTTGTTACTTACAACCATTTTACGAATAAATAATTCCCTGATAATTAACGCTGGAACAAAACCTTGCATGAAATGTCCCACTTTATCATAATTGTTTCGGGTTTGATGAAAAACCTCTCTAATGTAGTCAAATAATGGCACTTCGGCATAGGTATAGTGACCACCAACGAATAAAACAATGCAATGAAGTAAAATCATTGTATAAGTAAAATTGGTAAACATAAATTTATTGAAAGTCAACGCTAAAACCACTAATCCTATTAGTGCAGGAATGATTTCTAAGAAGCAAGTAAAACTTTCTTTGGGTTCAATAATTGACCAAATAAATATTAAAAAAAAGAATATTAATAATAGGTAAATGTATTTCATAGGAGCATTATTAGAAATTCAAATATAGTACTTTTCTATATTTCGCTTGAAAATACAATAGCTATAAATAATATTAATAGTCTGAAATAAATAGAATCTTATAAAATTTTCCTATTTTCGCTATTCACTTATTAAGTTTTAATTTATTCAAATTTTATTGCTTAAAACTTAAAATTATTAGTGGAATTATATGAAATTGACTACTAAATTTTTCTCTGAATTTACAGGATTTGAAAAAATCATTTGTGCGATTATTCTGTTTATTTATGTAAATAATTTGTTTTTAGACATCATGAGAATTGATGCTGCACAATATGCGTCTATTTCTTTAGAAATGCTTCAAAATCATTCTTACCTTCAAGTCTATGATTTGCAAAATGATTATTTAGACAAACCGCCTTTGCTGTTTTGGATTTCTAGTTTGAGTTTGAAAACATTTGGAATTTGCAATTTTGCTTACAAAATAGGAGCGTTTTTATTTCTACTATTCTCATTGTATGCTATTTACAAATTTGCTTTGAATTATTATGATCATAAAATAGCAAAAAATTCCGTTTTGATATTTGCGACATGTCAGGCATTTTTTCTAATGTCAAATGATATAAGAACAGATGGGATTTTGACTTCATGTGTAATAATATCAATTTGGTTAATCACTGAATATTGGCATAAAAGCAAATTAATTTACCTTTTTTTTGCGGCTGTTTTTACTGCTTTTGCAATGATGGCAAAAGGGCCTATTGGAATTATTGCAGTATTAATGCCTATTGGTATTCACTTATTATATCAAAAACAATGGAAGAAGATAGTTAATTTATCTTGGTTGTTTTTTATTTTTATAGTAGCCATTCTACTAATTCCAATGACCTACGGACTTTATACCCAATTCGATATGCATCCCGAAAAGGTTGTTAATGGGAAATTACACCAAAGTGGAGTCTATTTTTACTATTGGTTACAAAGTTTTGGAAGGATTACGGGAGAAAATGTTTGGGATAATGGTTTGCCATGGCACTTTTTTATCGGGTCTATAAGCTGGGATTTTTTTCCATGGATACTGATTCTCTATGCCGGTTTATTTTTTCAGTTTAAAAAAATTATAAATTCAAAAATAGATAAAACTCCCGAAATAATTACAATTAGTGGGTTTATTTTACTTTTTGCATTGCTTTCAATGTCGAGATATAAATTGCCTCATTATATTTTTGTAACACTTCCATTTGCAAGTATAATTAGTGCCATATACATTGATAAATTAAATCCCAAGCAATTTGCGATTTGGGAAAAAATATTTTTTTCATTTGGTATTTTAGTAGCTATATTGATAATTGTGTATCCAATATTTTTCTTTACAGAAGTGAATTATTTGATTTATTTACTAATATTACTTCAACTTTTTCTATTGGTTAAAATAAAAAAACTACCAATAAACGGAGTTTTTCGTGTGATAGGTTTTGTATTGGTATTGAATGTGTTTTTAAGTTTTGTATTTTATCCAAAACTATTAACTTTTCAAGCTGATGCAATGGCAGGAAAATGGTTCTATGAAAATAAACCAACAGAAAAAGTTTATTTTATGAATCAGAAATCGCATTTGTTTAATTTTTATACTAAAAATTCAAAACATCAATCGGTTTTAATTTCCGATTTAGATACTATAAAAAGCCCTTATTGGTTGTATGCCAATGAAGAAGATTTGCTTAAAATACAAAAAAGTAAAAATATAATTGAGAAAAAGTCATTTGTAGATTATCCAATTACAAGACTAAAATTACAATTTTTATTAGAAAGTAAAAGAGAAGAGAATTTAAACCACTATTATTTATTAAAAATTAAATAAAGAAAAAATGATTAAAAAATTATCAATAATAATTCCCGCATATAATGAAGGTAGGACTATTCATTTAATTTTAGACAAAATTAAAACCGTTAATTTATTTAACGATATTGAAAAAGAAGTAATTATTGTAAATGATTGTTCTAGTGATAATACTGAGGAAGCAATACAGAATTACATTAAAAATAATGAAAATTTAAATATTCAATATTATAAACACGAATTCAATAAAGGAAAGGGAGCCGCATTACACACCGGAATTAAAAATGCAACTGGAGAATTTACAATCATTCAAGATGCTGATTTAGAATATGATCCACAGCAATTTAATATTTTATTGCAGCCAATTCTAGATGGTTATGCAGATGTAGTTTATGGTTCTAGATTTATGGGTGGTAATCCACATAGAATTTTGTTTTTTTGGCACACAATCGGAAATAAATTCCTTACCATGATGTCAAATATGTTTACCAATCTTAATTTAACAGATATGGAAACATGTTATAAAATGTTCAACACTAAATTACTTCAAGGAATTAAGTTGAACGAAAATAGATTTGGTTTTGAACCTGAAGTTACAGCCAAAATTTCTAGAATTAGTAGAATTAGAATATATGAAGTGGGTATTTCTTACTATGGAAGAACGTATGAAGAAGGAAAAAAAATCGGTTGGAAAGACGGATTCAGGGCTTTATATTGCATCGTAAAATACGGATTGTTGAAAATGTAATAGTTAGTTGTTAAAAAGCATAAAAAAACCACGCACAATGCGTGGTTTTTTATTTGAAATAACATCGAAATTACTTTAAATCAAAACGATCTGAATTCATTACTTTGCACCATGTTTTGATGAAATCGTTAACGAATTTATTTTTATTATCGTCTTGAGCATAAATTTCTGCGTAAGCTCTTAAGATAGAATTCGATCCAAATACTAAATCAACTCTTGTTGCAGTCCATTTAGTAGCCCCCGATTTTCTATCTACTATGTTATATAAATTGTCTCCAACTGGGTTCCAGCTGTATTTCATATCTGTTAAATTAACAAAGAAATCATTGCTTAATACCCCTTCATTGTTAGTGAAAACACCATGTTTAGTTCCGTCAAAATTGGTTCCAAGCACACGCATACCACCAATTAAAACAGTCATTTCAGCAGCTGTAAGTCCTAGTAATTGTGCTTTATCCAACATTAATTCTTCTGGTTGAACAATGTATTTAGATTTCACATAATTTCTAAAAGCATCACTTAAAGGTTCTAAAACTTCCATTGATTCTACATCGGTCATTTCTTGAGTTGCATCGCCACGACCATCATGGAAAGGAACTTTAACATCAAATCCACCTTCTTTAGCTGCCATTTCGATTGCTGCAGCACCTCCTAAAACAATTAAATCAGCAATACTAATTTTTGTGCTTAAACCTGCTTGAATTTCTGCTAATTTATTTAGTACTTTCTCTAATCTTGCTGGCTCATTTGCATGCCAATTTTTTTGTGGTTCTAATCGAATTCTAGATCCATTTGCCCCACCTCTAAAGTCTGATCCTCTAAAAGTTCTAGCACTGTCCCAAGCTGTATTGATTAATTCAGCTCTTGTTAAACCACTTTTTAGTATAATTGCTTTTGTATCCTCAATTTCTTTATCTGTTAAAGTGTAATTTACAGTAGGAATTGGATCTTGCCAAATCAAATCTTCAGAAGGTACGTCAGCACCTAAATATCTGTTTTTTGGACCTAAATCTCTATGTGTCAATTTGAACCAAGCTCTTGCAAATACTTCCGAAAAATAAGCAGGATCTTTATAAAAACGTTCTGAAATTACTCGGTAAGCAGGATCCATTTTCATCGCCATATCGGCATCCGTCATGATTGGATTGTTCTTTTTTGATGGATTGTGAGCATCAACAGTTTTGTGTTCGTCTTTAATATTTATAGGTTCCCATTGCCAAGCACCTGCTGGGCTTTTCTTTAATTCCCAATCGTAATTTAATAATAGGTCAAAATATTCATTGTCCCAACGAGTAGGGTTTGTTGTCCAAGCTCCTTCCAATCCACTGGTAATTGCGTCAGCTCCGTTTCCGTTGTTTTTTGGATTCATCCATCCAAATCCTTGATTTTCAATTGGTCCTGCTTCTGGTTCTGGGCCCAAAGCTCCTGCATCTCCATTTCCATGTGCTTTTCCTACAGTGTGTCCACCAGCAGTTAAAGCTACGGTTTCTTCATCGTTCATAGCCATTCTTTGAAATGTAACACGAACATCGTGTGCCGATTTTAATGGATCTGGTTTGCCATCTACTCCCTCAGGATTAACATAAATTAATCCCATCATTACGGCAGCTAAAGGATTTTCTAAATCTCTTTCTCCAGAATAACGAGTTCCTTCGCTTCCAGAAACCGCTTTCCATTCTTTTTCAGAACCCCAATAAATGTCTTTTTCAGGATGCCAAATATCTTCACGACCCCCAGCAAAACCATACACTTTTAATCCCATAGATTCATAAGCCATGTTTCCTGCTAAAATCATTAAATCAGCCCAAGATAATTTATTTCCGTATTTCTTTTTTATTGGCCATAAAAGTCGTCTAGCTTTGTCTAAATTTCCGTTATCTGGCCAACTATTTAATGGAGCAAATCTGATGTTTCCTGTTCCTGAACCACCACGACCATCAGCAATTCTATAAGTTCCAGCAGAGTGCCATGCCAATCTAATCATTAATCCTCCGTAATGACCCCAATCTGCAGGCCACCAATCTTGACTATCAGTCATTAAAGCTTTTAAATCATTTTTTACAGCTGTAAGATCTAACTTTTTAAACTCTTCAGCATAATTAAATTTATCTCCTAGCGGATTTGTTTTTGAATCGTGCTGATGTAAAATATCTAAGTTTAGAGATTTAGGCCACCAATCTTGTTTTGACGGTGTAGCATTCATCGCTGTATTTTGATGAAATGGGCATTTTCCAATGTCGTTTGAATTTTCCATATTTTAATTTATTTTAGACTAATTATTTTTATAAAATTTACTTACAAATGTAGTTGATCACTTTATTACTTCCATAGTTATTTTATGGTTTTAATTTATTTTTTAATAGATATTATCTATGATTGGTATTTGATTTAAATTATGAAATCAAAGGCAAATTTATACTATATTTGTTTTTACTTTAAGATACATAAAACATTAAATACTCTATGAATTTCTCCAATTTATTTCGAAAAAAAACAGTTCAAGATATACTTAAGCAAGTCGCTAAAAACGAAGCTGACGGTCATAATTCATTAGGAAAACATCTAAAAACTAGAGATTTAGCCGCTTTTGGAATAGCTGCAATAATTGGAGCTGGAATTTTCAGTACTATCGGAAAAGCTAGTTTTGATGGTGGTCCAGCAGTAATTTTCTTGTTTCTATTTACCGCAATAGCCTGTAGTTTTGCCGCATTTGCTTACGCAGAATTTGCTTCTATGGTGCCTGTTTCTGGAAGTGCCTATACCTATTCATATGTCGCTTTTGGAGAATTAATTGCCTGGATTATCGGTTGGGCGTTAATTATGGAATACGCCATTGGTAATATAACTGTTGCCATTTCATGGAGCGATTACTTTACGAGTTTGATGAATAATATTATTGTCAATTTGAATCATAAATACGATTGGAATTTACAGGTTTTAGCCGATTGGGTTCAAATGGATTATTTAACGGCATCCAATGGATATAAAGACGCTACCGCTTTAATGCAAAACGGAAAATCGTTTGAGAATTTAAGTTCTTCATTACAAAATGCTTATAACGCATGGACAACTTCGCCAGTAATTGGTGGGTTTCACATAGTGGCTGATTTACCTGCACTTGGAATAATTATCTTCATAACCGGATTGGTTTATCGAGGAATGAAGGAATCTCGAAATGCCAGTAATGCGATGGTTTTAGTCAAATTATGTATCATTTTATTGGTAATTGCCGTTGGTGTTTTTTATATAGATGTAGATAATTGGAGTCCTTTTGCTCCAAATGGAGTTGGAGGAATATTGAAAGGTGTTTCAGCAGTTTTCTTTGCTTATATTGGTTTTGATGCCATTTCAACCACCGCCGAGGAATGTGAAAATCCACAACGTGATTTACCACGTGGAATGATGTGGGCTATCATAATATGTACTATTTTATATATTGCAATTGCATTGGTTCTCACCGGCATGGTTTCTTCCTCTGAATTGAATGTGGGAGATCCATTATTATTTGTATTTGAAAAATTAGATTTAAAAATGATGTCCGCTATAATTGGAGTTTCTGCAGTAATTGCCATGGCAAGCGTTTTATTGGTTTTCCAAATGGGACAACCCAGAATTTGGATGAGTATGAGCCGTGACGGTTTGTTACCAAAAAAATTCTCAAAAGTACACCCAAAGTTTAAAACCCCATCGTATGCGACTGTGGTTACTGGTTTTGTAGTAGCAATTCCAGCTTTATTTTTGAACCTAACTATGGTTACGGATCTTTGTAGCATAGGGACATTATTTGCCTTTGTATTGGTTTGCGCTGGTGTTTTGGTATTGCAAAATAAAACGGATATTCCTCGAGGGAAATTTAAAACTCCTTATGTGAATTCAAAATATATTATTCCTGTATTAATAATAATAGGATTAGTTTATGCCTTTAAATACAATCATAAAAGTACCCTTGATTTTATTACCAATGAAAAGAAAATATATGCTCCAGAGGACATTGTAACTTCTTTATCTCAAGAACAATCAAAGCAAGTTTATAATTATTTAGCTTCATTTGATGCAAATAATGCGACGAATTCAACACCCGATTTAGAAGTGATTTTGAGTAAATATTATGAGAATGACAATCAATATCAAACCGTGATAAATGCTCTGCCAATAAACGATTCTCAAAAATACGAAACAGGTTTTAGCTTATTCAAACACAAAATACCAATGTGGATTTTCCTAATTTCATTATTAGGATTAGCAGTTTGGGCGTATCGACAAAATTTATCATTAATTCCATTGTTAGGTTTAATTTCGTGCCTGTACATGATGGCAGAATTAAGCGTTTGGAACTGGATATATTTCACCATTTGGTTATTAATTGGTTTAGTAATTTACTTTGGCTACAGCCGAAAAAACAGTAAATTGAATACCACGGAATAATTTATTTTGATAGTAAAGTAAAAAATCCGTTTTGCAATTTTCAAAGCGGATTTTTTGTTTTCAAACAACCTTAAAATACCATTTTCAAATTCATACATATTAACTATCTTTGGCATCTTAAAATAATAACAAAATGACACTATCTCAAATTCTATCAGCACCAATCGAAAAAGCAATCCAATCGCTTTTTGATGTAACTATTGACAAAATAGAATTTCAATCGACTAGGAAAGAATTTGAAGGAGATATCACTATGGTTATTTTTCCCTTATTGAAAGTCATTAAGAGTAATCCTGTAGAACTTGGAAATAAAATTGGAGCTTATTTAGTTGAAAATGTAGCTGAAGTTTCAAATTTTAACGTGGTTTCTGGTTTTTTAAATATCGTGATTTCAGATCAATATTACATTGATTTTTTCAATGATATCAAAGACAATTCGCAATTCGGATTTGTTTCCGCTAATGCAAATAAACCCGCGATTATGGTTGAATATTCTTCACCAAATACAAACAAGCCCCTGCATTTAGGTCACGTTAGAAATAATTTACTTGGATATTCTGTAGCTGAAATTTTAAAAGCATCAGGAAAAAAAGTATATAAAACACAAATTATCAACGACCGTGGAATTCACATTTGTAAATCGATGTTGGCTTGGCAAAAATTTGGAAACGGTCAAACCCCAGAAACTTCTGGATTAAAAGGAGATAAATTAGTTGGTAATTTTTATGTGGCTTTTGATAAAGCTTATAAAGAAGAAATTAACCAATTGATGAGCGAAGGAAAATCAGAAGAGGAAGCCAAAAAGCAGGCGCCGATTATTTTGGAAGCGCAAGAAATGCTTTTAAAATGGGAAGCTGGTGATTCCGAAGTAATGTCGCTTTGGAAAACAATGAACCAATGGGTTTATGATGGATTTGGAACTACATATAGTAATTTAGGAGTTGATTTTGATAGTTATTATTATGAAAGTAACACTTATTTATTAGGAAAAGATGTCGTTCAAATTGGTTTGGAAAAAGGGATTTTCGAAAAAGATCCAGATGGTTCGGTTTGGATTGATTTAACTCCGGATGGTTTGGACAGAAAAATTGTACTTCGTTCAGACGGAACAGCGGTTTATATGACACAAGATATAGGAACAGCAATTCAGCGAGTAAAAGATTTTCCAGATGTTGGAGGAATGGTTTACACCGTTGGAAACGAACAAGATTATCACTTTAAAGTATTGTTTTTAATACTTCAAAAATTAGGTTTTGAATGGTCTAAAAACTTGTTTCACTTGTCTTACGGAATGGTAGATTTGCCTTCAGGAAAAATGAAAAGCAGAGAAGGAACCGTTGTCGATGCTGATGATTTGATGAATGAAATGACTGAAACCGCTCAAAAAATTTCTGAAGAATTAGGAAAATTAGAAGGGTATTCAGATGTTGAAAAAGCCAGGCTGTATAATACCATCGGAATGGGCGCTTTGAAATACTATATTTTAAAGGTAGACCCTAAGAAAAGAATATTATTTGACCCGGAAGAATCGGTAGATTTTGCTGGAAATACAGGTCCTTTTATACAATACACGTATGCGAGAATCCAATCGATTATTCGCAAAGCCAACTTCGATTTTGCTGAAAAAACAACTATTAAATCGTTGCATGAAAAGGAAAAAGAGTTGGTTAAACAATTGGAATTGTACCCTGAAGTAATTCAAAATGCAGCACAAAATCACAGTCCTGCGTTAATTGCGAATTACACCTACGACTTGGTTCGAGAATACAATTCGTTCTATCAAGCGGTTCCTATTTTGGGTTCAAATGATGAAGTAGAAAAAGATTTTCGTGTACAATTATCAAAAAAAGTGGCCGACACTATTGCATCGGCCTTTCAACTTTTAGGTATTCAAGTTCCTGAGAGAATGTAATTTTTTAAAATCGGATTGCAAAACCAATTCCATTTTCTGATGAAGTTACCGAGAACTCAGGGTCGATGGAACCAGTACTTTTTGAAATATTTGCGTTGTAAGAATCAACAGCTTCTTTCATTTGCTTGTTTCCATTCCCTTGAATTATTAAACCAACAATCATTCCTGCAGCTCCAAAACCTCCAACAGCCCAATTGGGTTTTATTTGAGGATTGTTGCTTATCGAAAGTCCTAAAGTATATCCAAACGTAAAAGCACCTACATTAGAAACGATACCTCCAATTAATCTATTTGTTTGTGCGGAATTTAATTTTGCTTCAATTTCTGAATTATTAACTAACTTTTTGGCTTCTTGAATGCTAATTTTTTTACCATTTTGATGAATTGCCGTTCCAGCCCAGAAGTCTTTTTCGATGCTTAATGGAGATTGAGAAAAGCAAGAAATACTCGTTAATACAAAACTAATTGCTAATAATTGTAATTTCATTTTTATTGATTTAAGTTATTTTATACAAATAAATTAAATTAAAAATGGATTACCAAATATTAATTTGATTCTGAATCAATCTTTGGTTCACAATCATAACTTTGCCTCTTTGTCACTTTGCCACTTTCCAACTTTATCTTATCTTTGCAATTCAATAAAATTTAAAAACATGTTTGATAATTTAAGTGATAAATTAGACAAGGCCTTTCATATCCTAAAAGGACACGGAAAAATTACAGAAATTAATGTTGCAGAAACATTAAAAGAAGTTCGCCGCGCACTTTTAGACGCCGATGTTAACTTTAAAATAGCTAAAGATTTTACTACAAGAGTAAAAGATAAAGCCATTGGTCAAAATGTGTTAACTACCTTACAACCAGGTCAACTATTAGTTAAATTAGTTAAAGACGAATTAACAGAATTAATGGGTGGGGAAGTTTCTGGAGTAAATCTTTCAGGAAATCCAACCGTAATTTTAATGTCGGGATTGCAAGGTTCTGGGAAAACTACCTTTTCAGGAAAATTAGCAAACTACCTAAAAACTAAAAAAAGTAAAAATCCTCTTTTAGTAGCTTGTGATGTTTATCGTCCTGCTGCAATCAATCAGTTGCACGTTGTTGGATCACAAATAGGTGTTGAAGTATATTCCGAATTAGGGAATAACAATCCAGTTGAAATTGCACAAAATGCAGTTAAATATGCCAAAGAAAAAGGATACAATGTTGTAATTGTCGATACCGCAGGTCGTTTAGCTGTTGATGCGGAAATGATGGACGAAATTGCACGTGTTCACAAAGCTATTCAACCTCAAGAAACATTATTTGTTGTGGATTCAATGACAGGTCAAGATGCGGTAAATACGGCAAAAGCCTTCAATGATATTCTAAATTTTGATGGGGTAATCTTAACTAAATTAGATGGAGATACTCGTGGTGGAGCCGCACTTTCTATAAAATCAGTAGTAAACAAACCAATAAAGTTTGTTGGAACTGGTGAAAAAATGGAAGCAATAGATGTTTTCTATCCAGAGCGAATGGCGGAACGAATCCTAGGAATGGGAGACGTAGTTTCATTGGTAGAAAGAGCTCAAGAACAATATGACGAAGAGGAAGCTCGTAAAATCCAAAAGAAAATTGCTAAAAATGAATTTGGTTTCGATGATTTCTTGACTCAAATCCAACAAGTTAAAAAAATGGGTAACATGAAAGACTTGGTTGGAATGATTCCGGGTGCTTCAAAAGCCATGAAAGATGTTGAAATTGAAGACGATGCATTTAAACATATTGAAGCAATTATTCATTCAATGACCCCAACGGAAAGATCAAAACCTGCAATTATTGATATGAAAAGAAAAACGAGAATTGCAAAAGGTTCTGGAACTAAAATCGAGCAGGTAAATCAATTGATGAAGCAGTTTGACCAAATGAGTAAAATGATGAAAATGATGCAAGGTCCAGGTGGAAAAAACTTGATGAAAATGATGGGTGGGATGAAAGGTGGAATGCCGGGAATGCCAGGAATGAGATAGCTCTTAAAGACAAAAAAATACAGTAACACACAACAACAATAAATACAATGCAACTACTAGACGGAAAAAAAGTTTCTGAAGATATCAAAGTCGAAATCACGGCTGAGGTTCAAAAGATGAAAAACAACAACGAGAAAGTACCTCATTTAGCGGCAATTATTGTTGGAAATGACGGTGCAAGTTTAACTTATGTGGGTAGTAAAGTGAGAGCCTGCGAAAGAGTAGGTTTTGAGTCTACTTTAATCAATATGCCAAGCACGACCTCTGAAACGGAATTGCTTAAAAAAATCAAAGAGTTAAACGAAGACGACAATATTGACGGATTTATCGTTCAGTTGCCTTTGCCAGATCAAATTGATACTCAAAAAGTGCTTATGGCTGTTGATCCAAGTAAAGATGTTGACGGTTTTCATCCTGAGAATTTTGGGAAAATGGCGTTGGATATGACCACTTTTATTCCTGCAACACCATTTGGAATCCTTGAATTATTAGAACGTTATAACGTTGAAACTAAAGGGAAGCATACCGTTGTTATTGGCCGTAGCCATATAGTTGGTCGCCCAATGAGTATTTTAATGGGAAGAAAAGGATTCCCTGGAAATTCAACGGTGACTTTAACGCATAGTTATACTAAAAACATCGCTCAAATTACCACTCAAGCCGATATTATTATCACCGCTTTAGGAGTTCCAAATTACCTTAAAGCAGAAATGGTGAAAGACGGAGCAGTTGTAATTGATGTGGGAATCACAAGAGTAAATGATGAAACAAACGAAAAAGGATATGTGATTACCGGTGATGTTGATTTTGTAAACGTAAGTAAAAAAGCGTCGTTTATAACTCCCGTTCCAGGTGGAGTAGGACCGATGACCATTGCGATGTTATTGAAAAACACACTTTTAGCCAGAGAGCAACGAAGGTTAGCGAAGCAATAATAAAAAAGCCTTAAATTATTATGTTTAAGGCTTTTTTTTAATAATCTCCTCGTTTTTTATATCTCGGATCGTCTCTTTTTATAAATTCTGTTCTGCGTTTTACAGGTTCAATTTTTGGTAAACTCGCTTCTTCGGTTTTGCTTGATGGTTCAATAAGTTGGTTTAACTCTAAAATCTCAGCATCAGTTAAATCCCGGTATCTTCCTAAAGGCACATCCAAAGAAATATTAATAATACGAATTCGTTTTAAAGCCACTACTTCGTAACCTAAATATTCCGACATTCTTCGGATTTGACGATTCAATCCCTGTGTTAAAACAATTTTAAAAATAAATTGACTTATTTGTTCGACTTTACATTTTCGGGTTACGGTATCCAAAATTGGAACCCCATTTCCCATTTTTTTAATGAAATCGGCAGTTATTGGCTTGTTAACAGTTACCGTATATTCCTTTTCGTGATTGTTTCGAGCTCGAAGTATTTTATTAACAATATCACCGTCATTGGTCATAAAAATCAATCCCTCACTGGCTTTGTCTAATCTTCCAATTGGAAAAATTCGCTTTGGATAATTGATAAAATCTACAATATTATCGCGAACATCTAAGTTGGTGGTACATTCAATTCCAACAGGTTTATTGAAAGCCAAATAAACTAGTTTTTCACGTTGTTCACGAATTAGTTTTCCATCAATTCGAACTTCGTCAGTTGGAGCAACTTTCGTTCCCAGTTCAGGAACAACTCCATTTATGGTAACTCGACCTTCGTCAATTAGTTTATCGGCTTCTCTACGAGAGCAATAGCCAGTTTCACCAATAAATTTGTTTAGTCGCTTTAGATTTTCTTCCATGTCGCAAAGTTAATTAGAAAATCGATTGGTAGGTAATTTGATTTTTAAAAAGAAAATAGAATTATTTCACTTCAGATGATATAATAAACTCGCTTATTTTTTCAAATAATTTTTCATCATTCATGCTGTGACCTAATCCTTTTGTTTCAATAAATAAAGCTTCTTGCCAAGCTTTTGCATTTTTTTCTGCTTCTGCAAATGCGACTACTTTATCCTCAATATCGTGAGCTATAAGTCCTTTGATGTTGCTTTCATTTGAAAATAAAGATCCTTCAATTTCTTTATTACTAAGGTTAAAATTCTCTTTATAGTAATTTATTAATCCATTATTTACTTTCGAATTCAATCCTAAAAGTGTTACGAAATTCTCAAAAATTGCTTTGAAATCGGATGGCGCTCCCAATACTACAATTTTCTCTACATTGTCATTTTTATGAATAGTTTGATAATGCAAACAGGCTTTTCCACCTATAGAATGTCCAATTAATATTTTAGGATTGTACATTTTCGCTACATGGTGAATGAATTCGGTATATTTATGCGCGTTAAAATCTTTTCCGCTAGACAAACCATGAGCTGGTGCATCAATAGCTAAAATTGTATAACCAGATTTTAAAATATACGGAAGGGCTTTTTTCCATCGTGCAGAATTACTTTCCCACCCATGAATTAAAAACAAAACTGTTTCGTTTCCTTTCCATAAATACGTTTGAATAATTTTACCCTCAAAATCAAATGCAATTGCTTCTGCACTTTTTAAAACCTCAGGAATAGCATCTATTTGGATTTTTCCTTTTCTAGGACTGCTAAAAATAGCATATGCTTTTAGTATTGCTTTTTTGGGAGCAACAAAACTGAGCACGTTGATATAAAATCCAATTGATTTTGCGAGAAGGAGGTATTTTAATTTCTTCATAATAAAAAAGCCACGCTAGGAACGTGGCTTTGTATGATTAAAATTTAGAAAATAATTTTTCCATTTTTTCTCTTTCTTCTTCAGCAAGAGTGCTGTCCACTAAAATCCTTCCAGAATGTTCATCGGTAATTATTTTTTTTCTTGAAGCAATTTCTACTTGTGTTTGTGGTGGAATTGTAAAGAAGGATCCTGCAGAAGCGCCTCTTTCAATAGAAACTACAGCTAATCCATTACGAACGCTTGTTCTAATTCTTTTATAAGCTGCTAATAAACGTTCTTCAATCTGTCCTTGGTATTCCGCTGATTTTTCAGATAAGAATGTTTCTTCTTTTTCTGTTTCAGACATAATAGCCTGTAATTCAGTCTTTTTATGTTTTAAGTGATTTGTCTTAGTATCTAATTTTTCTTTAGATTGATTGATCACTTCTTTTTTGTGTTCAATAGTAGCTTTCATTTCTTTAATTTGCTTTTCAGCCAATTGAATTTCAAGCTCTTGAAATTCAACTTCTTTAGTCAAAGAGTTAAATTCTCTATTGTTACGAACAGATTCCTGTTGCTTAATATATCTTTTCATTGACTCATTATGCTCGTCAATAGCTATTTTTTTAGCTTTAATTTGATCTTCAATAACAGTCAAATCATTTTTAAGTTTTTCCAAACGAGTGCTTAAACCAGCAACTTCATCTTCTAAATCTTCAACTTCTAAAGGAAGTTCTCCTCTTACATTTCTGATTTCGTCAATTCTTGTGTCAATTAATTGCAAATCATACAATGCTCTTAATTTGTCTTCTACACTTAGTTCTTTTGTATTCGCCATAATAATTTATAAGTACTTAACTGGATTTGTATTTTCTTCCGATAAAATGATTGCAAAATTAAGGATTTTTTTTCTAAGATAATCAACAATATAATTTTTTGTATACCTTTCACTCTCAAAATGTCCAATATCGGCTAAAATAATTTGTTTTTCGGCTTCATAAAACTGGTGGTACTTCAAATCAGCAGTTAAAAACACATTGGCACCAGCCGAAATAGCATTTGCAATAGCAAAACTTCCAGCACCTCCCAAAAGCGCTACTTTTTTTATCGGTTTACCAATAAAATCAGAATGTCTTATGGCCTCGCATTGCATTTTTTCTTTTACAAATAACAAAAATTCTTTTTCACTCATTGGATTTTCTAATTCTCCAATTAATCCCATTCCGATGTTTTGATGTTTATTTTGTAAAGTGGTTATTTCATAGGCTACTTCTTCATAAATATGATTCTCAAATAGCGTTTTTAAAATTTTATTTTCTAATTGTTTTTCAAATGTTACCTCAATTTTAATTTCATCGGTTTCTACTAATTCAAATCGATTACCGATTACAGGATTACAACTTTCATCTCCTAAATAAGACCCCATACCTTTTGAAGTAAAACTGCAATTTTTGTAGTTTCCAATTGTTCCAGCTCCAGCATCAAAAAGAGCATTTCTAACCTTATCAACGTTTTCAGGAACGGTAAATGTGACTAATTTCTTAATATGATTTTCTTTAGGAATTAAGATTTTAGTATTTATTAATCCCAATGCATTTCCAAATATTTTATTCACCCCTTCCGGATGATTATCTAAAGCAGTGTGGACGGCATAGATTGCAATATTATTTTGAATTGCTTTAATCACAGCTCTTTCTACATAATTTTTCCCGGTTATTTTTTTCAAACCTGAAAATAAAATAGGATGAAAACATACAATTAAGTTGCAGTTTTTAGCAATTGCCTCGTCAATAACACTTTCTAATGCATCGTGACAAACTAATATTCCAGTGGTTTCAGTTTCTATATTTCCAACTAGTA
>NZ_JBIKQP010000005.1:0-76370 GCF_044349645.1 Flavobacterium sp.
TTATTTTATAAAGATAATTCTAATTAAAGATTTTATTGAATTAATATTATTAAAAAGTTTTATTTATTTAAAACTATAGTTTATCTACAGTGAACTGCAAAGTATTTTGTAAATTTCAACCTTATAAGAAAAGAACTATGGGTAAAAGATTAAGAAAGCCAGTAAAAAAACAACTGGATTTTACAGAAAAAATAATAAAAATACTAACTCAAAATAGTAATAAAGCATTCAATTACAAACAAATAGCTGCTAAATTAGAATTAGATGATACACAAAGTAGAAATCAAATTATTAAAGATTTAAAACTTTTAACAGCTAAAAAACAAATTACAGAATCAGAACCAGGAAAATATTTAATACAAGAAACAAGTAAAGATTATTCTGAAGGTGTGATTGATATGACTGGAAGAAAAACAGCTTATTTTGTTTCACCTGATTTTGAAGATGATGTTTTTATTCCAACAAATAATTTAAATCATGCGTTAGATGGCGATAAAGTAAAAGTCTATGTTTACAATCGAAGAAAAGGAAAACGCGTTGAAGGGGAAGTAATTGAAATTATAGAAAGAAAGAAAACTGATTTTGTTGGTGTAATTGATATTCAGAAAAACTTTGCATTTGTGTCAACTGCAAATCCTAAGATGTATACTGATATTTTTATTTCAAAAGATAAATTAGGAGATGCTGAAAACGGTGATGTAGTTTTAGTTCATATTGAAGATTGGCCTTCAAGAGCCGATAGCCCTTTTGGAAAAGTAATAAAAGTTCTAGGAAAACCTGGAGAACATAATACCGAAATTCACGCTATTTTAGCAGAATATGGTTTACCAGCTGAATTTCCATTAGAAGTAGAATTATACGCTCAAAAAATAGATACTTCAATTCAAGAAAGTGAAATTAAAAATCGCCGAGATATGCGCGATACTTTAACTTTTACTATTGATCCTAAAGATGCTAAAGATTTTGATGATGCTTTATCTTTTAAAAAATTAGAAAATGGAAATTACGAAGTTGGAATTCATATTGCCGATGTTTCCTATTATTTACAAGAAGGAACTATTTTAGATGATGAAGCCTACCAACGCGCAACTTCTGTGTATTTAGTTGATCGTGTGGTTCCAATGTTACCGGAAGTTTTATCTAATTTTGCTTGTTCCTTACGACCAAATGAAGAAAAATATACCTTCTCTGCTATTTTTGAAATTACTGAAAAAGCAGAAGTAGTAAATAATTGGTTTGGAAGAACAGTTATTTATTCTGATCAACGATTTGCTTACGAAGAAGCGCAATATATTATTGAAACTAAAGACAGTACCATTCCAATAGAAACTTCAATTACTGGAGCAGCCTATAAAGTTTCAGATGAAATTGTAAATGCTACTTTAAAATTAGATGAATTAGCGAAAATTTTCCGAAGAAAAAGAATGGCTCAAGGTGCTATTTCATTTGATAAAGTAGAAGTAAAATTCAATTTAAATACCAATCACGAACCTGTTGGAGTTTTCTTTAAAACTTCAAAAGACGCCAATCATTTAATTGAAGAATTCATGCTTTTAGCCAATAAAAAAGTAGCTGAATTTATTGGAAAACAAAAGAAAACTTTTATTTATAGAATTCACGATGAACCAAATGAAGATAAATTAATTGCACTTCAAAATGTAATTTCAAAGTTTGGTTACAGTATCAATTTTAAATCAAAAGGAGATATTTCAATGTCTTTAAATAAATTATTGAACGATGTTCAAGGACAAAAAGAGCAGAATTTAATAGATACTTTAGCGATTCGAAGTATGAGTAAAGCCAAATATTCTACTGATAATATTGGGCATTACGGATTAGCATTTGATTATTATTCTCATTTTACTTCACCAATTCGTCGTTATCCTGATGTAATGGTACATCGATTATTACAATTTTATTTAGATGGAGGAAAATCTGTTGATGAAGAAACGTATGAAACTAAATGTTTGCATTCTTCTAATATGGAAAATCTAGCTACTCATGCGGAACGCGACAGTATAAAATACATGCAAGTTCGTTACATGCAAGATCATAAAGATCAAGAATTTTTGGGAGTAATTTCAGGAGTTACCGAGTGGGGAATTTTTGTAGAAATAATAGAAAATAAATGCGAAGGAATGGTAAGAATTCGTGAAATAAAAGACGATTATTACACTTTTGATGAAAAACAATATGCTTTAGTTGGAGCTACAACTCATAATTTACTCCAGTTAGGAGATGAAATTTATGTGAAAGTTAAAAACGCCGATTTAGTGAAAAAACAGCTGGATTTTCATTTTATAAGAGAAAAGGAATAATTGAAAATTCATTTTTTTAATTATATTTGAAGATAAAAAATCAATAAAAACCTATGTTTCAAGATATTTTAACAGCCATTCCACTCGGAATATTTTTAAGTTTTTTAATTGGCCCAGTTTTCTTTGTATTACTAGAAACAAGCGCGGTTAAAGGATTTAGAGCTGCTTTAGTATTTGATTTAGGAGTTGTTTTTGCTGATATTGTTTTTATATTAATCGCCTATTTCAGTAGTTATAAATTAATTGAAGGTTTAAAAAACGATCCCGCAATATTTATTTTTGGCGGAATTTTAATGCTTACCTACGGAATAATGTCTTTTATAAAACTAAAGAAATTAAAAAACGAAGTTTCTGAAGAGGAGATAGAAATAGTATTCCAAAAAAAGGATTATCGCGCACTTTTCATCAAAGGCTTTTTATTGAATTTTATAAATGTAGGTGTTCTACTTTTTTGGTTTTTAATATTAATTACAGTAGGACCAAAATTAGAATTAGAAACTTCCAGAATGATTACTTTTTTCGGAACTTTGATAATTACTTATTTAATTGTAGATATGGGTAAAATTTTATTAGCCAAACAGTTAAAACATAAAATGACTCCAAAAAATACACTTACTATAAAGAAAATAATTAGTGTTTTATTAATTGTTTTTGGAATAGCTATTATGCTTCAAGGATGGTTTCCTAGCGACCAAAAGATAGTAAAAAAGGCGTTGGAGAAAATGGAGTAGAATATTTTAATTAGTTATAATTAAATTAAATACTCGAGTAAGTGGCGCCAATATACTAGTTAGCCACAATTAAAACAAAATGAAGAAAAAAACAAGAAACATTTTACTTATTAGCTTCTCAATATTTGTTGCTCTATTCTTTTATGGAAGTCACAATTTTAGTAACGATAGACAAAGTTATAGAGAAATTGTATCATTAGCAGGCGTTGGTGATGTAAGTACTGCTTTTATCAAAATGGAAGAAAGAAAAAGTTTCTCAAATCCGATTGTGAACATTATTTATCAAAGATGGAAGAAAAAAATGTATGCTCGTTTTGTTTCAAAAGAAGAAGTGTTTGAAAATATCTCCGGAAACAAAATAGTTAACGATATTTCAAATATTTACCGTGAATATTGGCGAGTGGAACTGATGAAACCCTTGCCAGAAAGCAGAACAGACTCCATACTGTATAATAATATCACTGACTATTTACTATCCAACAAGTTAACAAATCTTTCAAAAGATAGTTTACTTAAGAATATTAAGGACGACTCTGTTTTGAAAGAAATAATTGAAAAAGAAGGGTTTAAAGTAGATTTTAAATACCGAAATGGTTTTCAAGAGATATTTATTTGGAATAAAGAAAGTATTAAAAAATATGAAGTGATTTTACCAAAAGTCACGGTAAAAACTACTGTTGTGTTTATTGAAAGCTATTTTATAAACGGATATGATGAATTTGCAACTTTTGGCGATTCTCAAGTGGGTGGCTGGGCTACAAAAGAATCTGCAACGTTATACTGTAATAAAGGCACTTATGATTTAAATTCAGAGGAATTTAAAGTTTCTTATTTAAAACATGAAAGTTTACATTTTACTGATTTAAACAATTATCCAAACTTAAGTTCTACCGATTTGGAATACAGGTCAAAGCTAATCGAATTGATATATTGTACAGAAGGAACTATTTATGACCGAATCTCAGAATTTGTGTCAGGAGCGAATAAAGCAGATAGGGAAAATTCCCATCCGTACGCCAATTATATTTTGATTCAAAATCTGTCGAAATTGATATTCAATTCCAATTTCAACTCAGATATTAATCAGTGGAAAAAAGTATCGGTTGATAAAATTAATAAAGCTGCATCTTCATTGTATGAATCAAGTGAAAATAAACTACGGAAAGACAATAGCTTAAATGATATAATATAAACTGTGGCAAACAGCCTTTTTCGCAATTACTTCCCCCGTTAGCGCGAGCGTCACGCTCGTGACCTGAATGAAATTTAAAAAGTCTTAAGGGTTTTTAACCCTATCTTTCCGGATTCGAACCTTACTTTAATTAATTTTTCCTAAAAATTTAAATAAAAAAACCTTCAAGGAAACTTGAAGGTTTTAGAGGCATCGTCCGGATTCGAACCGGAGTAGGAGCTTTTGCAGAGCCCAGCCTAGCCGCTCGGCCACGACGCCATTATTTAACGGATTGCAAATATAACAAAAAGTTTAAAGTTTAAAGTTTAAAGTTTAAAAAAATTAGTATAATGTATTAATTAGTAAGAATTCTAATTTCTGAATTCTTCCAATTCAATGGTAACCGCCTCAACATCACCACCAATTGGCGGATTTAACTTGGAAACCCGCAATAGTATTCTTGAAACTGAAGGAATTTCAGCAAAAGTTCTCACAATAATTCTATGTCCCACATGTTCTAATAAATTCGACCGAATTGCCATTTCCTCCACAACAATTCGATTCAACAACACATAATCTACCGTATCTTTCAACTCATCTGAAAGGCACGATTTTCTTAAATCAGTTTTTATTTCTAAATCCACAGAGTAATTAGAACCTATTTTACTTTCTTCAACCAAACAGCCGTGAAAGGAGAACGTTCTTATATTTTGTAATTTTATAGTGCCCATTATTAATATTATTTGGTTATTATGTTTTTAGTAATGATAATTAATGAAAACGAACGTATCTATCGTCTAATATCTATTATCTATCGTCTAAATTTTTATCTTTGCTAAAATTAAATAAAAATTATGTCAACCGAAGATAAATCGCTTCATTTTATTGAACAAATTATAGAAGACAGCTTAGCTAGCGGTTTTCCTCAAGATAAATTACGTTTTCGTTTTCCGCCGGAACCCAACGGTTATCTGCATATTGGCCATGCTAAAGCTATTTGTTTGAATTTCGGATTAGGATTGCGTTACAATGCTCCAGTAAATCTTCGTTTTGATGACACCAATCCTGCAAAAGAAGAGCAAGAATACGTTGACGCTATAAAAGAAGATTTGCAATGGCTTGGTTTTCAATGGGCTGAAGAAAGATATGCCTCAGATTATTTCCTACAATTGTATGATTGGGCTGTTGAAATGATTAAAAATGGTAAAGCCTATGTTGATAGTCAATCCTCAGAAGACATGGCCGCTCAAAAAGGAACTCCAACTCAACCAGGAGTTGACGGACCTTACAGAAATCGTTCTATAGAAGAAAATTTATCTTTATTTGAAGCGATGAAAAACGGAGATTTTCCTGAAGGAAGCCACGTTTTGAGAGCTAAAATTGACATGAAATCGACTAATATGTTGATGCGCGATCCGTTAATGTATCGTATTTTACACCGTCATCACCACAGAACCGGAAACGATTGGAAAATCTATCCAATGTACGATTATGCTCACGGCGAAAGCGATTATATCGAGCAAATTTCACATTCTATTTGTACGCTCGAATTTGTAATGCACCGCGAATTGTACAATTGGTTTTTAGATCAGATTTATGACGATAAAAAAGTAAGACCAAACCAATATGAATTTGCTCGATTGAACCTGAATTATACCGTAATGAGTAAACGAAAACTCTTACAATTAGTTCAAGAAAATATTGTAAACGGTTGGGACGATCCTAGAATGCCAACTATTTCAGGATTGAGAAGACGAGGGTATACCGCTAATTCTATTCGTAAATTTTGTGAAACTATTGGAGTTGCAAAACGCGAAAATGTGATTGATGTTTCGCTTTTAGAATTTTGCTTGCGCGAAGATTTAAACAAAACGGCACCTCGAGTTATGGCTGTTTTAGATCCTGTGAAAGTGGTTATTACCAATTATCCTGAAGGCAAAGAAGAATTATTAGATGCCGAAAACAATCAAGAAGACGAAAGTGCTGGTTACAGAAAAGTGCCATTTTCTAGAGAAATTTATATTGAAAGAGAAGACTTTCTAGAAGAAGCTCCTGCTAAATTTTTCCGCTTATCTTTAGGAAGAGAAGTGCGTTTAAAAAATGCCTATATTATTAAAGGAGAAAGCGTTGTAAAAGATGCACATGGGAATATCACCGAAATTCACGTAACGTATGATGACGATAGCCGAAGCGGAAGTGGAACAGAAGCCAGTCAGAGAAAAGTGGCCGGAACCTTACATTGGGTTTCCATTTCAAACGCTATTCCAGCTGAGATGAGATTGTACGACCGTTTGTTTATTGATGAAGCTCCCGACAGTCACAAGGAGAAAAATTTCCTAGATTTTATGAATCCGAATTCTTTACAAATCGTAACTGGATTTGTAGAACCGAGTTTAGAAAACGTAAACCCTGGAGATAAATTCCAATTCCAACGCATGGGTTATTTCAATGTTGATAAGGATTCAACCCCTGAAAAACTAGTTTTTAATAGAACGGTTGGATTAAAAGATACTTGGGAAGAAAAAGGCAAAAAAGAAGAAAATTTATTGATGTCGATGCAAAAAGAGATTAATAAATATGTAAAAGAAAAAGAAGAAGCTGCTGCAAATGTTACTCTGGAGGCTATCATTGAAACCATAAAAAACATCGATAATTTCAGTTTGATTTGCCAAACGATAATTAAAAACGTGAAAAATGATAACAACGCATTGTTGTTTTCAAATTTGATTTTACATTTTTCTGATAAAGTTAATTTTAAAGATATCGATTCAGAGGTTTTGACAAAACTATATTCCATGTCGTTAAAAAGTCAAATGCCATCGGTGCGAATTTTTGCAATTCGTAATTTGAAACACGATATCGAAAATTCAAACGATTTTAATTCTCAACTTTCAGAATTAAGACAATCTGAAAAAAACGAAAAAGTTTTAGAAGAATTGAAATAAACATTTTCATCAAATAAAAAAGCGCCCAAATCAGGCGCTTTTTCTATTATTGATTTTAACTATTGAATGAAGCTATGTTATAAATTTGAACGATTAAAAACGGCTTTCATATATTTATTTTAAAGAGGGTTTTTAATTTTTAGGGCAAATGCCCTATCTTTTTAAAAATGATTAGTTCTGAGCTTTTATTTCAAGTTTTAACTAAATTTTTTTTTAGCTATCCAAAATCCAACCTATAAAACTGAAATTGCTTTTTGAATTCGATTGATGGTTTCTTCTTTTCCGATAAAAGCGGCAATATCAAAAAGATGTGGTCCTTTTAATGCGCCAACCAAACTCAATCGAAACGGTTGCATAATTTTTCCCATTCCAATTTCATTTTCGGTCATCCAGTCTTTTACGATGTTTTCAATTTTCTCTGAAGTAAAAGCATCAATACTTTCCAAAACCACAATTAATTGTTTCATTAAATCGCCAGTATCTTCTTTCCAATTTTTTGTAGCTTTTTCATCGTAGGATGTTGGCGCTTCGAAAAAATAATCAGAAAGTGACCAAAATTCAGAAACAAAATTGGCCCGTTCTTTTATTAAGGAAACTAATTTTGTCAATCGCTCTTCAGAAATAGAAATTCCTTTCGATTCTAAAAATGGCGTATACGATTTTGCTAAATCAGAATCGCTTTGAATTTGTAAATAATGATGATTGAACCATTTGTTTTTTTCAGGATCAAATTTTGCTCCTGCTTTATGAACACGGTTTAAATCGAATTTATTCACTAGTTCTTCCAATGAAAACAATTCTTGTTCAGTTCCGTCATTCCAACCCAATAATGCCAAAAAGTTGATAACCGCCTCAGGATAAAATCCCGATTCTCTGTAACCAGATGAAATTCCCTCGTCTGTTTTCCATTCTAAAGGGAATACCGGAAATCCTAATTTGTCTCCATCACGCTTGGATAATTTTCCATTTCCAACAGGTTTTAAAATAAGCGGTAAGTGCGCAAATTCAGGCGCTTCCCAACCTAATGCGCGGTACAATAAAACATGTAACGGCATTGATGGCAACCATTCTTCACCACGAATTACGTGTGATGTTTCCATTAAATGATCGTCCACGATATTCGCTAAATGGTAAGTTGGCATACCATCGCTTTTAAATAAAACCTTATCGTCTAATAAATTAGTTTCAAATTTTACTTCCCCACGAATGATGTCATTTAAGTGCAAAGTTTCATTAATGGGAGTTTTAAAACGGATTACATATTCCTCTCCATTTGCAATTCTCTTTTCTGTTTCTTCATTTGAAATAACTAAAGAAGTATCTAATTTTTCACGGTTATGATGATTGTAAATAAACGTTTTCCCTTGTTCTTCATGCTGTTTTCTATGAAAATCTAACGCTTCAGCAGTATCAAAAGCATAATACGCCCAACCTGTATTTATCAACTGATCTGCGTATTGTTTGTACAAATGCTTTCTTTCACTTTGACGATAAGGCCCAAATTTTTCGTTTTTTCCAATCGTTTCATCAGGTGAAATTCCTAGCCATCCCAAAGCTTCCAAAATATAACTTTCTGCACCAGGAACAAATCTATTTTGATCGGTATCTTCAATTCTTAAAAAGAAAACTCCGCCATATTTTTTGGCAAATAAATAATTAAATAACGCGGTGCGAACTCCACCAATATGTAATGGTCCTGTAGGGCTTGGCGCAAAACGAACTCGAACTTGCTTTGACATTTTTATAAATTTTAAGCAAAGATACAATTTCAATTTATGTCTATAAAATTTACTTTTTTTTCGTCAATATAAAATCGTAATTTTATCGGTTGTAAAAACGCCATTACTATTGGAAGATTCAAAATCCATTTTTCTAAAATTAGAAACTTTTATAAAAAAGTATTATACGAATGAATTAATTCGCGGCTTGATATTTTTTATCGGCTTAGGGTTAATTTATTTCCTGTTTACCCTTTTTATAGAATATTTCCTTTGGTTGAAACCAATGGGCAGAACGATATTGTTTGCCCTTTTTGTTATTATTGAAAGCTTCTTATTTATTAGATTTGTTGTGTTTCCAATTTTTAAATTATTCAAACTTCAAAAGGGAATTAATTTTGAAGAGGCCTCAGTAATAATTGGAACTCATTTTTCAGAAGTAAGCGATAAATTAATCAATTTTCTTCAGCTTTCGGAAAATAACAATCAGGAAAAATCGGAATTGCTTTTAGCTTCCATAGAACAAAAAGCAAAATTACTAAGTCCAATTCCGTTTAGTAACGCAATAAATTTCAATGTTAACAAGAAATATTTACCATTAGCCATTCTCCCGATTTTGTTTTTCTTGTTTTTCTATGTTTCTGGAAACAGCTATGTAATTTCCCAAAGTTTTGAAAGAGTTGTTAATTTTAAAAAGCAATTTTTACCGCCAGCGCCATTTAAGTTTGTTTTGTTAAACAAGGAATTGCAAACAGAACAAAACAAAGATTTTGTTATTAAAGTTAAATCGGTTGGAAAAATTATCCCTGAAACCGTAATGATAAATATCGGTTCTGAAAGTTATTTTATGGAAAGCAATGGACGCGGAGAATTCCAATATAAAATAGAAAAACCAAATTCTAATGTTTCCTTTTTTATGGAAGCTGGAGAAGTTTCGTCTTTTGATTATGAGTTAAATGTAGTTACGGTTCCTGCTATCACTAATTTAGAAATGACGCTAAATTTTCCATCCTATTTGAATAAGAAAACGGAAACAATTAAAGGAACTGGAAACGCGATTATTCCTGAAGGAACAACGGTAACTTGGAAAATGAATACCGTCGCAACCCAAAGTGTCAATTGGACCGACACTAAATCTAATATTTCCTTTTTCAAACAAGAAAATGTATTTAAATTATCTAAAAACGTTTCTCAAAACACCGAATACAATATTATTACTTCGAATAATAAAGTCAAAGATTACGAACGGTTAAGCTATCAGATTTCGGTAATAAAAGATCAATTCCCCACAATAAACGTGAATAATGCACCCGATAGTTTGAAGGTTTCTAAAAACTATGTATTAGGTCAAGTTTCTGATGATTACGGCCTAAGTAAACTGCAAATAGTTTATTACGAAAAGGACAAGCCACAAACTCAAAAAAGAGGGTTTATTTCGGTTAAAAAAGACATTTACGATCAATTTGTATTTTCGTTTCCAAGCAACCTTCCGGTAGAGCAAGGAATTGCTTATGAATATTATTTTGAAGTTTTTGATAACGATGCTATTCATAATTATAAAAGCTCAAAATCAGCAGTTTTTTACAATAGAATTGCTACTGATCAAGAAAAAGAAGAGCAAATTTTGCAAGAGCAAAATAACAATATCAACAGTTTAGAAAAGTCTTTGAGGAACCAAGACAAGCAAATTTCAGAAATTGAAAAGTTGCAAAAAAGCGGCAAAGAAAAAGAAAACCTGGAGTTTAAAGACCAACAAAAAATCAATGATTTTATTAAACGTCAAAAGCAACAAGACGAAATCATGAAGGAGTTTTCTAAAAAAATGGAAGAGAACCTTGATAAATTTAAATCAGATAAAAAAGACGAGTTTAAAGAAGAATTGCAGAAAAGGTTGGAAAACGCTGACAAAGAATTAGAAAAAAACAAGAAACTTCTAGACGAGCTTAAAGAACTAAACGATAAAATTAAAAACGAAGAATTGTTTGAAAAATTAGAAAAATTCAAACAAATTACCAAAGATCAAACTAAAACTTTAGAGCAATTAGTTGAGCTAACTAAGAAATATTACGTTGAGAAAAAGGCCGAACAAATTGCAGAAAACCTAAATAAATTGGCCGACAAGCAGGATAAATTAGCCGAAAGCGAAAAAGAAAATCAAATTGAAAAGCAAGAGGCGATCAATAAAGAATTTGATAGAATCCAACAAGATTTGAAAGATTTGGAAAAAGAAAACAAGGAATTAAAATCGCCAATTGATCTTCCAAAAGATGCAGAAAAAGAAAAAAATATCGACGAGGATTTGAAAAAAGCTACTGACGAATTGCAAAAACAAAACCAGTCAAAGGCAAAGCCAAAACAGAAAAGCGCTTCAAAGAAAATGAAAGAAATGAGCGGTGATATGATGGAAGGCATGGCCGGAGCAGAAATGGATCAGCTTGAAGAGGACGTGAAAATGCTACGCCAAATATTAGACAATTTGCTCGCTTATTCTTTTTCTCAAGAGGATTTAATGAAGCAATTTAAAGGATTAAAACGGGGTTCTCCTGCATTTAATAAGGATTTAAAAATTCAGCAAAATCTTAAGCAACAGTTTAAACATGTAGACGATAGTTTGTTTGCAATGTCTTTAAGAAACCCAAAAATAGCTGAAAACGTAACCAAAGAAATTGGGAACGTACATTATAATATAGACAAAGCACTATCAAGTTTTGTAGATTCTCAAATTCCAAAAGGCCTTTCTCGCCAGCAATATGCAATTTCTGCATCAAATAAACTGGCTGATTTTCTGAGTGATGCGTTAAACAACATGCAATCTGAAATGAAAATGTCGGGCTCTGGGAAAGGCGGTAAACCAAAACCAGGAAAAGGCCAAGGATCGGGGATGCAGCTTCCGGACATCATTAAAAAGCAACAAGGCCTTGGTGAAAAAATGAAAGACGGAATGAAAAAAGGCGACAAGCCCGGTCAAGGCGACAAGCCCGGCGAAGGGGAAAAGGGCAAGTCAAAAGGCGATGGAAAATCAGGAGATGGGAATACCCCAAGCGGAGAAAACGGCGAAGATGGCGAAGGAAATGCAGGTGAAATAATGAAAATTTATCAAGAGCAAAAGCAACTTCGGGAGGCGTTAGAAAACGCTTTAAATAAAGAAGGAATGGGCGGTGCTGGTCAAAATGCATTGTCGCAAATGAAGCAAATAGAGAAGCAATTATTGAACAAAGGTTTCAATAACGAGACGCTACAGAAGATATTAAATTTGCAATACGAGTTGTTGAAATTGGAAAAAGCAACCCAGCAGCAAGGTGAAGAAAAGAAGCGCCAATCAGAAACCAACAAAAAAGAATTCAACAATCAAAGTAAGCCGCTTCCTGTGAATTTACAAGAATATCTCAACAGCATTGAAATTTTAAACCGACAAACCTTACCTTTGCGATCAAATTTTAACCAAAAGGTTCAAGAATATTTTAAAAACAATGATTAGTTTTAATTACGAAACCGATTTTGAATTGCAGCACGAGTCCGACTTTTCCAAGTGGCTTTCGGCAGTAATTCTCTCTGAAAACAAAAAAGAAGGAGAAATCAATTACATATTTTGTGACGACGACTATTTATTGGAAATAAACCAACAATATTTAGATCATGACACACTTACCGACATCATAAGTTTCGACTATTCTGTTGGAAATGAGCTAAATGGAGATATTTTTGTGTCTGTTGAAAGGGTAAAAGAGAACGCATCTGACTATAATGTTACTTTTCAAGAAGAAATCCAGCGCGTTTTAGTTCATGGAATTTTGCATTACTGCGGATACAAAGATAAAAACGAATCCGACGAGCTTATTATGAGATCAAAAGAGGAAGAAAAAATGAAAATGTTTCACGTGGAACAATAATTTGCTGAAGCGAAATTTTAGGCTTTTCTAGAGTTTATTTTCCCGCTTTCATTCCAAATCTCTCGAAAAAATTCTCGAGGATTTTCCCTTCAATCTGGGCTAATTATTTTTTGTATTTTTGCATTTGAATTTTCAAAAAAAACGTTTCACGTGGAACATAGTTATAACGATTATTAAATAAAAAGAGATTGTTTCAAGATACTTACGATGTTATTGTTGTTGGTGCAGGGCATGCAGGTTCAGAAGCCGCTGCTGCTGCTGCTAATTTAGGAGCCAAAACCTTATTGGTTACCATGAGCTTGCAAAACATTGCTCAAATGTCCTGTAATCCTGCCATGGGAGGAATTGCAAAAGGGCAAATTGTAAGAGAAATTGACGCGCTTGGGGGTTATTCAGGAATTGTTTCTGATAAAACCGCCATCCAATTCAAAATGCTGAATAAGTCAAAAGGTCCTGCAATGTGGTCTCCAAGAGTTCAAAGCGACCGTATGCGTTTCGCAGAAGAATGGAGATTAATGTTGGAACATACACCGAATCTTGATTTTTATCAAGAAATGGTTGCGGGATTAATTATAGAAAATGGAAAAATAAAAGGAATAAAAACCTCTTTAGGAATTCAAATCAAAGCAAAAACAGTAGTCCTCACCAACGGAACTTTTCTTAATGGTTTAATTCACATAGGAGAAAAACAATTTGGCGGAGGAAGAGCTGGCGAAAGTGCCGCCTACGGAGTTACCGAAGATTTAGTAAAAGCGGGTTTTGAATCTGGAAGAATGAAAACAGGTACGCCGCCAAGAGTTGATGGAAGATCATTGGATTATTCCAAAATGAACGAGGAAAAAGGCGATATAAAACCAGATAAATTCTCTTATTCTGATATCACAAAACCTCTTACCCATCAGAAATCGTGTTATATGACCTATACTTCTTTAGATGTTCATGACATTTTAAGAGAAGGATTTGACAGATCGCCGATGTTTAACGGAAGAATTAAAAGCCTTGGTCCACGCTATTGTCCCTCAATTGAAGATAAAATTAATCGTTTTGCCGACAAAGAAAGACACCAATTATTTGTTGAACCTGAGGGTTGGAATACTGTAGAAGTTTATGTAAATGGTTTTTCAACTTCTTTACCGGAAGACATTCAATTTAAAGCTTTAAGCTCAGTTGTTGGGTTTGAAAAAGTTAAATTTTTCCGACCTGGTTATGCCATAGAATACGATTATTTCCCACCTACACAATTAAAACACACCTTAGAAACCAAGCTAGTAGAAGGACTCTATTTCGCAGGACAAATTAACGGCACAACAGGTTATGAAGAGGCTGCTTCGCAAGGTTTAATGGCGGGTATTAATGCCGCTTTAAAAGTTCAAGAAAGAGCGCCTTTAATATTGAAAAGAGACGAAGCCTATATAGGAGTTTTGATTGACGACTTAATCACAAAAGGAACCGAGGAACCTTATAGAATGTTTACCTCTAGAGCAGAATTCAGAACGCTTTTACGTCAAGACAATGCCGATTTTAGATTGACGCCGCTTTCGTTTGAAATTGGTTTGGCCTCAGAAAAACGCCTTAGAAGAATGGAACACAAGCTTAATGAATCTGAAAAAATGGTGGCTTTCTTTAAAGAAACTAGCATCACTCCAGCAGAAGCAAATCCTATTTTAGAAGCAAAAGAAACCGCCTTAATCGACCAGTCCGATAAGATGTTTAAAATGTTTTCTCGTCCTCAAATTGATCTTGAAGACATGATGAAATTAGATAAGGTTAATGATTACATAGATGCAAATGATATCGATTTGGAAATTTTGGAACAAGCAGAAATCCAAGTTAAATATTCAGGATATATTGAAAAGGAAAGAAACAACGCTAATAAATTATTACGTTTAGAAGATCTGAAAATTCCAGACGATTTCGATTATAACAACATCAAATCAATGTCGATAGAAGCCAAGCAAAAGCTCTCAAAAATCCGACCTGTTACTATTTCACAAGCGTCTAGAATTAGTGGAGTTTCGCCAAGCGACATATCGGTATTATTAATTTACATGGGGCGTTAATGATTTCTGATTTTAGATTTCAGAATGCTAATGTTCCACGTGAAACTACTTTGTAAACTCCCGCTATTATTGAGCTGTTTCGATTTTCAGATTATTATTACATTATTAAAATATGGATATTTCTAATAAAAAACACTTTCTTACCGTAACTGATTATTCTGTTTCTAAGGAAACTTTCGACTTGTATTACGACCAAGATCTTGATATGTTAATTACATCGCCGCAACCTTCCCCTGAAAATTTAGGGAGGTATTATGAAAGTAGTGATTACATTTCTCACACTGATTCGAAGAGGTCTTTATTTGAAAAAGCGTATCATTTTGTAAAAGGGATTGCTTTAAAAAACAAATTAAATTTGATTAATAATTGCAGTTTTACAAAAGGCAATTTATTAGATATTGGAGCTGGAACAGGTGACTTTTTGTTAACCGCAAAACAAAATGGCTGGAGTACAATTGGAGTTGAACCAAGTGAAAAAGCAAAAGGAATTGCCATTAGAAAAGGAATCCAATTTACAGATTCTACAGAAGAATTAGAAAGCAACTCATTTGACGTAATTACCATGTGGCACGTTTTAGAACACGTTCCAAATTTGGAAATTCAAATCAAAGAATTAAAAAGATTGGTTAAACCAAACGGCACAATAATTATTGCCGTTCCAAATTATAAATCCTATGACGCTAATTATTACGGAAAATTCTGGGCCGCATTTGATGTGCCAATCCACTTCTGGCATTTTTCAAAAACCGCCATCAAATTACTTTTTGATAAAGAAGAAATAAAATTAGAAAAAGTACTTCCAATGAAATTTGATTCTTTTTATGTGAGTTTGCTTTCCGAAAAATACAAAAACGGGAAAATGAATTTTGTAAAAGCTATTTGGATCGGATTAGTATCAAATTGGAAAGCAATTTGGAGTTCGGAATATTCTTCGCACATTTATGTGCTAAAAAACATGGAAAAAGCGATTTAAAGCGATTTAAAAGAAGATTTTTAGCTTCAACATAACTTTTATCGCCATTTTAATTTAATTGTCTGAAACTAGCTTAAATAAATTCACTTTTTATAACTTATTATTATAGTAAACCAAAAACCAATTATAAAAACTTATAGTTTGTAAATTGGACCAAGTATTAAACATTTTAGTTATTAAATTAAAATTTATACTTTTACCAACAATTAAAAAATCAATATTAAAAAAGGATGAAAAAATCATTAGTAATTATCGCAATCGCATTTTCAATTATCTCATGTAATAAAACTGCAGAAGTTGCATCAACAAAAACCGCTTACGTAGACACCTCAAAATTAATGATTGAGTACACAGAAGCAAAAGACATTGAAGCTAAATACAAAGCTAAATCTGAAGAAATGGGAAGAGAACTTGAAGCTGAAATTGCTAAATTTAAGGCAGAAGCTGGAAGTTTTCAAAAAAATGCACAAATGAACGGTGAAGCTTGGGCGCAACAAAAAGGTGCTGAATTACAAAAAAGAGAGCAACAACTTCAGTATGCACAACAATCAATAGCACAACAATTGCAACAAGAGAGCGGTGTAGAAATTGATTCGGTTGTAAGTAGCGTTAAGAAGTTTATTAAATCTTACGGAAAAGAAAAAGGATATGCCTATATTTACGGAACTGGTGATGCTGCGTCTATATTGTATGCAGAAGACAAATACGATATCACAAACGAACTAATTAAGCTTTTGAACGACAAATATAAATCTTCAAAATCAGAAGCGAAAAAAGAAACAGAAGCGCCTGAGAAAAAGAAATAATATTTCTTCATTAATATTTAAATGCCTTCAATAGAAGGCATTTTTTATTTATATTAATTTGTAATTAAAATATAAATTGTACTTTCAGCATCTAATTTACAACAATGCAAACGATATCCGAAGCCGCAGAATTTACTTTAAAATTTATCAATCAAACCAATCGTTCTATTTTTTTAACCGGGAAAGCAGGAACTGGCAAAACCACTCTTTTAAAAGAAATAATTAAAACCACACACAAAAACACCGTGGTGGTTGCGCCAACAGGAATTGCAGCTTTAAATGCTGGTGGAGTTACGATTCATTCCATGTTTCAACTCCCTTTCGGTGGATTTATTCCAGATCATTCTGCGCCACATTTTTCAGATAGCGTAAAATTTGAAACCAAAAGCACATTAGTTAGACACTTCAAAATGAGCGGTTTAAAAAAAGCGGTCATTCGAAATATGGAATTGATGATTATTGATGAAGTGAGTATGTTGCGTTCCGATTTACTAGACGCCATTGATTTTATGATGCAATCAGTCCGTAAAAATAAATCGCCTTTTGGCGGTGTTCAAGTATTATTTATAGGAGATTTATTGCAATTGCCACCTGTAATTCGAGACGAGGAGTGGAGTACCTTAAGAAAGTATTATAACGGGAAATTCTTTTTTCACTCTCATGTAATTCAGCAAAATCCACCTCTTTATATTGAATTGTCGAAGATCTTCAGACAATCGGACGACGCGTTTATTTCAATATTAAACAACCTTCGAAACAACCAAATCTCCAACCATGATATTGCTGTTTTAAATCAATATGTAAAACCCAATTTCGATTTAAATCAAAATAAAGGGTACATCATTCTTACTACTCATAATGCAAAAGCCGACGCTATAAACGCCAAAGCGCTGGAAGATTTAGATGGAAAATTAATGATTTTCAATCCCGATATTGTGGACGATTTTCCAGATAAAATTTATCCGATTGAATATAATTTACAATTGAAAGTTGGTGCTCAAATTATGTTTGTTAAAAACGATCCTTCCTTTGAAAAAAAATATTTCAACGGCAAAATGGGATTCATAAAATCACTATCAAAAAATGAAATTCTCGTTCATTTTCCGGAAGATGATTTAACTATAGAGGTTGAAAAATTTGAATGGCAAAATATCCGATATAAAATCAATGATAGCACCAAGGAAATCGAAGAAGAAATTTTAGGAACCTTTGTTCATTATCCAATAAAATTAGCTTGGGCAATTACGGTTCATAAAAGCCAAGGACTTACTTTTGACAAAGCAGCGCTTGATGTTTCGCAAGTTTTTGTTCCCGGCCAGGCCTATGTTGCATTGTCAAGACTTCGGGCTTTAAACGGACTTATTTTACTATCGCCTTTGCAAATGAATGGTATTTCAAACGATCAAGATGTAATGGATTATTCTTTGAACAAAGCTTCAGAAGAGGCGCTTGCAGAGTCGTTACAAAAAGATACTAGAAAGTACCTTCATAATTATCTGAAAGCCACTTTTGATTGGGCCGATCTAGTTCAGGATTGGAGAAATCACCAGTTTAGTTATAACGAAAAATCAGAGGTTTCTGAGAAGTCAAAACATGCCGTTTGGGCCAAAAAACAAGCAGAATGTATCGAAGAAATATTGGATCCATCCAGAAAATTTTTATCGCAATTGGATAAACTATTTGCTGCCGAGAATTTTGATATCAATCAAATATCAGAGCGAATTCATGCCGCTTACAATTATTTCTTTGCAACAATGGATCGTGTTGTTTATGAAATTTTATGGAAAATGGAACAGGTAAAACGCGCTAAAAAAGCAAAAGCCTATTTCGATGAATTAGTGCTTTTGGAAGAAATGCAAATCAAAGCTGTTTTCCAATTAATGAAAGCTAAATTACTAATAAATACGGTTGCTTCCGGGGCTGAAATTTCAAAAGAAAATTTAAATTCCAATGAAATTAAATCGTATCGAACAAATAAAATATCTGAAATACAAACAAAGTTCAGAGAGCTGAACATTACTATTGTAGAAGACGATGTCGATGTAAATCGTTACACTAAAAAGAAAAGTTCAAAAACAACCGCGCCGAAAAAATCAACCACCCAAGAAACCTATGAATTGTGGCTTCAAAGTAATTCAATAAACGAAATTGCGTCCATCAGAAAATTGACTTCACAAACCATCTACGGCCATTTTGCAAAATTAATTGAAGCGGGTCAAGTCCAACTTCAAGACGTTATGCCGGAAGACAAAATAGAAGCATTAACCCTTATTTTTAAAGGATTTAAAGGAGAATCTTTAAACGAATTAATGGAAACTCACGGTGATAAATTCACGTGGAATGACATGCGATTGTTTAAAGCAACAATAGGAAAAAAGGATTAGTTTAACCAATAAACCACCATTACGGCAGGAATAAAATAGATTACAATAGTGCGAGCGCCATCATAATCTTTCGCTAATCGTTGTCCAAAAAGCAACATTAAAAGCGTAACACAAGAGAATATTCCTGCATAAAAACCAAAAGTTCGGCCTTCATTTACATACAATTCAATTGCGCCAACAATACTTAAAACACCAGAAATTAACTCCAAAACCAGTACGTGAAACAAAGCAAAAGGAACCGCTTTTTTCAAAATGGTATTGGCAAAATGACCAGTTAACCATCCTACATTATCTTTCCAATGGAACAATTTATCGTAACCTGACTGTAAAAAAGTTAACGCTAAAAAAATCAAAACTAAAATAGAAGCTACATTATTCATAATTGGTTATTTTTTGTGAATTAAACGAGTTAGTTTTATTGATAAATCTGTTAAAATTATTTTTGCATTTCCGTTGCGTTCTATGTGATACATCGCGTCGGAAAGTTCCTTAAAAATATCATTTATATTATTTCCGTTTACAAATGGAGCAAAATTTTCCAATTGGAATTTAGGCACTTTTGTTTCCATGTATACCAGTTTTTTTGTTTCGTAATTCAGCATTAAAGCCTGGCGAAACATATCGATGCAAAAGTTCAAAAATTTTTTCTGTGTTTCCCTTCCTAAACCTGCAATTTGTTCGCTCCAGAGAATCAAATCCTGAATTGCTTCGGCATTACCTTTGGCTCTAAAAGCGGCACGAACCCAAGAAACAAACCATTCTTCAAAAGGAAGTTCTTCACTTTCTTCGTCTAGCAAAAGCAACGCTTTATTGTAATTTCCTTGTGATTGATGCGCAATTTTATCGGCTAAACTTGCTTCAATATTCTCTTTAAGAATCAAACTATCGGCTATTACTTTTTCGCTCAAACCACCAAAATGCAACACTTGGCAACGCGATAAAATAGTTTGAATTATATCTTCTTCATTTTCTGCAATTAAGATAAAAACAGTTTTTTCTGGCGGTTCTTCTAGTAATTTTAAAAGCTTGTTGGAGGCAGTTACATTCATTTTTTCGGCCATCCAAACAATTACAATTTTGTGTCCGCCTTCATAGGATTTTAAGGAAAGTAATTTCAAAATTTCCTGAGCATCGTCTACTCGAATTTCCCCTTGCTTGTTTTGAACCCCTAGAATTTTGTACCAATCAAAAAGTCCTCCGTAAGGATTTTCAGCAACAAATTGACGCCAATCTGCCATAAAATCCAAGCTTTTGGGTTTGGTTTTTACGTCCTCAGTGGTTACGGTTGGAAAAATAAAATGCAAATCGGGATGAGAAATCGAATTGAATTTTAGGTTACAAGATTCGTTTCCGTTGGTGTTTTCGCCGTCAGTATTATGGCATAAAATATATTGAGCATAAGCAATTGCCATCGCCAAAGTCCCGCAACCTTCTGGCCCTACAAACAATTGTGCATGAGGAATCCTGCCCGAAGACGCGCTTTTTGTCAAATGATTTTTAATGTATTCTTGTCCTAATATTTCGGAAAACAGCATAAAGCAAAGATAATAGAAAGTTGGGAAACACCCTATTTTGTCCATCTGAATTTATTTCAGATTCTATTTATTTGTTTAATCGCAAAGAGCGCAAAGTTTTACGCAAGGCACGCAAAGGGATTAACTATTGTGCATTTAGATATTTAAGTGTCTTTTGTTTCTTTTGTGGTGAAAAAAAATTAACCGCAAAGAGCGCAAGGGTTTGTGTGAAGAAGGATTGGCTTAAAATTTAAATATATTGTTTTTTAAATTTATCAAAATTCCAAAAACTGTTGTTCCCATCCCGATAGGAATAAAAATAATAGCTCCATTTGCACATTTTGAATCAATTGAATTTGCACTCAATATCACAGCGGATATCATACAAATCATTCCAATTATGCCGGTAGTTAATATTGAAATTACTTTAGGAAATTTAGTAAAAAATTTAGCTGTTATGTACTTTAAGTAGAGTCCAATTACTATGGGAAATAAGGTTATTAAGAAAGAAAATATAAGTAATTTCATAAACTATTTGCTTAAATGTATAATTGTCTCTTTACAAATCGCTTCTAAAATACCACAATCAAGATCCGACAATTTTTTAAAGTATATACACGCTTTTCCCATTTTGTATTTACCTAGTTTGTCAAGAAGTGAGCTATAGTCTTTATCTGGCGCCACTATATAAAGTGAGAATTCATTTTTTCGTGGGGAAAACCCAATTAGCAACGAGTCGCCTTCGTGGCCACTAGCATATTTATAATGGTAACTTCCAAAACCAACTATCGTTGGCCCCCACATTTTAGGTTCAAAACCCGACCATTTTTTCATTAATTCAATTAATTCAAAGCTGTCTTGCTTCTTTTGTTCATTGTCTACAAATGAATTGATAAAGTCAGTTACGGCGATTTCAGTTTCGGTAGTTTTATTTGTTGCCACTTTGTTTAAATTTAAAATTTGATTGTCATATTTGTTGTAAGCGAATAATTTTGGTTCTCATTTGCAACTATTTTGTCCTTAGAATGATACATTTTACCTTCAATTCTGAATTTAATTTTGCTGTTGAGATCATAGTCAATGTTGGAAGAAAGGCCAAAAGTTTGAAAGCCATTGGCGGTTCCAGTTGAAACAATTATTTGTTTTGGGTCGCTGTAATATTCACCTCTTACAGCAATTTTAGTTTTATCGGTTACGCTTTGTTTAACAATTAAAACAGGGGAGTACCAAGTTCCATTAGTTGTTAGGTCTAACTTATCCGTTCCAATGTCAAATCCCGCAATAATTCCAAACGTGTTTGAAGGTTCGTAGATTGCATAAAGATTATGAAACAATCGCCATGAGTTAATACCGTCGGGCCTATCGTTGCCTATAAAGTTACTGTAATTCAAAATTAATTTAGAGTTTGGTTTGTAATTGAGTTGTAAACCAAAGGAGGGTTGTTTGAAGTAATCGGGGGTTTTAATTTTTTGCCATCCGTTTAATACGATTAAGGAAGCATTAAATTTTTCTGATTTATTAGTATAAGATAATTTGATTCCGGTTTCATAATAAGGAGAATTTTCAGCAAGAATACTTCTCGACAAAGTCCAACAATCCGCGCTAATTGCACTTTCAAAACCGATGTGAGAAGGCATAATTCCTGCGTCCAACCAAATGTTTTGCTTTTTTGAAATCTTGAAACCTACATTGGCTTCAAAAATATATTGCGCCCAATTTGGCTCAGTCGAGAGATTGTATTGGCTATAATTTCCAAGCATAAATGCGGCATTTGCCCGAATATTATTTTGGCTGAATGACCCCTTTACGTATGCTAAATTTATATTGATTTCGTTGTTTCGTTTATGATTATAAAGGAAACTAGACTTTTCATTATTTGTCGAGTTTGACGAATCATAACCATAATATATTTCACCATAACCTTGAAAAGTGAATGGATTTAGGGAGTTTTTAGTTACTTCTGAAGCGTTTTGAGAAAACACCGAAAAAGCAGTTAACAATAAAAGGCTAAAGATGTTTTTTTTCATAAATATAAGGCGGTATTTCTTACTTTTAAGTTGCAAATTTAAAAAAATCTAGCCTTTTAATTTGGAATAGTTAATTCAAAGCTTACCTCTCCAAAAGCTTTAAGGGTATCTGTTCTTTTGCCATCATTTGAAACGCAATTTGTTACCAATCCTGCGCCTTTATAATCCAGTTCAGGAATAAATTCACTAATATGAAAACAGGTGAAACGGTACAGTCGAAATAGATTGAGCTCCGATTTAATAATTTTTAATTCCAAACTATTGGAAAGTTTGGTTTTTGCTTTGTTTTTATAACAATTCAATTTCACTATTTCAAAACTATCCGCTTGTGAAACAGGTATATAATCAAAATAAATAGCACCTCCTGGAGATTTTACACGATTTAGGGAATGGGTATAATTAAATTTATATTTTTTTACGCCGTTTTCATCAATCGATTCAGTAAAAATAAACAGGTGCTCCTTTAGTGCTTTTATATCATAAACATGAGCAACTTGAGGCCCGTCAGGCAGATTAATAATTTGCATAACATAATTGTCGTTAGTAGTTATAGCATAAGCAATTCTATCATAAATCGAATTATCATAACTAGTCGAATATTGCGCCATAACGTCAAAGTTCAGTTTTTGACCAAATAAAGCGGAGTAAGAAGTTAGAAACAGGGTTAGAAATAGTTTCATCAATTGGGATGGTTAAAAGTATAGCTATATAGGCGCAACAAACTTTCGATTATCTCTTCAAATTTAGGTTGATTAACGAAGTGCGTTTCCGCTTTATTTATTTCAAATGTAATAATTATTTGTTTTCCATTATTAAAATTCTAAAATCAGAATTCTAAAATCGGAAATCTAAAATTACTATCTTTGGCACTAATTTAATTTCTAATAAAACCCATTTCAATGAAAACGCTTCAAGACTTCAATTTTAAAAACCAAAAAGCAATAATTAGAGTCGATTTTAATGTGCCTCTAGACGAGAATTTCCACGTTACCGATACCACCAGAATTGAAGCCGCAAAACCAACCATAGACAAAATTCTTGCAGATGGAGGAAGCGTAATTTTAATGTCCCACCTTGGAAGACCAAAGGGCGTTGAAGCAAAATATTCATTGAAACACATCGTAAAAAAAGCCTCAGAAATTCTAGGAACCGAAGTACTTTTTGCCTCGGATTGCGTGGGTGATATTGCCGAAAATGCCGCGAAAAATTTACAACCAGGCCAAGTTTTATTGCTTGAAAACCTTCGCTTTTATGCTGAAGAAGAAGCTGGCGAAGTGGCATTTGCAAAACAATTAGCGTCTTTAGGCGATATTTATGTGAACGACGCTTTTGGAACTGCCCACAGAGCGCACGCCTCAACCACAATTATCGCTCAATTTTTTGAAGGTAAAAAATGCTTTGGCGCGCTACTTACTAAAGAAATCGAGAGTTTGAATCGAGTTTTGAAAAACAGTGAAAAACCAGTAACCGCAGTTCTTGGAGGGTCAAAAGTGTCTTCAAAAATTACCGTTATAGAGAATATTTTAGATAAAATTGATCATATGATTATTGGCGGCGGAATGACTTTTACCTTCGTGAAAGCCTTGGGTGGGAAAATTGGAGACTCTATTTGCGAAGACGATAAAATGGAATTGGCTTTAGAGATTTTGAAAATCGCCAAAGAGAAAGGCGTTCAAATTCATATTCCAGTGGATGTGATTGCTGCAGATGCTTTTTCAAACGACGCAAATACCAAAATCGTGGATGTGAGAGAAATTCCGGACGGTTGGCAAGGACTTGATGCAGGACCAAAATCATTGGAAGCGTTTGGAAAAGTAATTATGGAGTCGAAAACGATTCTTTGGAACGGCCCGTTGGGTGTTTTTGAATTACCAGCTTTTGCCAATGGAACGATTATTTTAGGAAATTATATTGCAAAATCAACTGCAAATGGAGCGTTTTCATTAGTTGGCGGTGGCGATTCTGTTTCGGCAGTGAAGCAATTTGGTTTGGAAGATAGAATGAGCTACGTTTCTACGGGAGGTGGCGCCATGCTTGAAATGCTGGAAGGAAGAACCCTGCCAGGAGTTGCTGCAATTTTAGAATAAAAATTAGTTTTAACACTAATTTCAGATTAATTACGTTTATTACTATTAAATTTGCACAATATCTAATGAATTGATATGTAGCATTTTGACATTAATATTTATGAATATACAAAAAATAACCCTCGGCTTTTTTCTAATTTTATCACTAAATACCTTCGCTCAAGATCCTACAGGAGCATTGAAAAAGCAAACGAAAAACGAATACCTCGATTCTATAAAATCTACCTTTGTTCAAGATAATATTGCTTCCTGTGTAGACAGTTTGTGGATGAAAGAATTATCGAATTTAGACTTATATAACGACCTATCTGTTGATATTAAAAATATCAATATCGACAAGAAAGTAGATTTTGAATTGCCTACTGAATTATTAAAATCTAGGTTGGCTTTAATGGACGCGAAATCGCCTTTTAATATCGAATACAATCAAGGGCTTGAAAATATAATCAAATCATTTTTGAAAAACAGAAAGAAATCATTTGAAAGATTAATGGCTATTTCTGAGTATTATTTTCCCATGTTTGAAGAAGCGATGGCAAGACAAAACGTGCCTTTGGAAATAAAATATTTGGCTGTTGTAGAATCGGCATTGAACCCTAAAGCAGTTTCAAGAGTGGGAGCTACTGGTTTGTGGCAATTTATGTTTCAAACGGGAAAACAATACGGATTAAACATTAACACTTATGTTGATGACCGAAGCGATCCTCTGAAAGCGAGTGATGCTGCGGCGTTGTACATGTCGAATATGTATAAAATTTTTGGCGATTGGGACTTGGTTTTGGCGTCTTATAATTCAGGTCCAGGGAATGTTGCGAAAGCCATTCGTAGATCGGGAGGTCAGCAAAACTTTTGGAATATTAGAAAACATTTGCCAAAAGAAACACAAGGTTATGTTCCTGCATTTTTAGCGACAATGTACATTTACGAATACCATAAAGAGCACGGAATTGTTCCTAATAGAGCGGTAATTAAGCACTTTGCAACCGACACCATAATGGTAAAAAGGGAAATTACTTTCAAGCAAATCTCCGATTTAATTGACATTCCAGTATCACAATTGCAATTGCTGAACCCAGCTTATAAAAGAGATGTAGTTCCTTTCATTGAAGGCGAAAACCACTATTTGCGCATGCCAAATGATAAAGTGGCGATTTATACTTCCAACGAAGATAAAATCTATGCTTATGTGAATTATGAAACGAGCAAAAGAGAACGTCCATACGAAAGTCGTTACGCTTCGAAAGATAACGAAGCAGAAGACGGTCATGTAGTTACAAAAACTAAATTCTATAAAATTAAACGTGGTGATAGCTTGAGCGAAATTGCCAATAAATTTGGAGTTTCTGTATCCGAACTTAAAAAATGGAATCGAATTAAGGGAACCTACGCTCCACGGGGTAAGATGTTGAAAATATACAGTTACGATAATGTGGCTTTAAATCCAAAAGACGTGGAATCAAAAGATGTTGCTGAGGTTAAAAAAGAGCCAGCAGACGATGCCGAAAAACCAGTAGTTGCAGAAACTAAATTCAAGGAAGAGATAGTAGTAACATTGGTTACAACCACTAAAAAGCACAAGGTAAAAAGAGGGGACAATTTAAGTTCTATAGCCAATAAATACGGCGTAACAGTTGAAGAAATTAAAGACTGGAACAATCTGAAAAAGAATAGTGTTGCAAAAGGGAAAGTCTTGAAAATCAAAATTTCTGAAAAGGTAGCCTCTAAAGTTAAGAGAGAAATTAGAACCGATAATAAAGCGATTGAAACGAAAAATGAAGTGCTTGCCGCAAATGAAAAAGCGACTAAAACCGAAAAGGAAACTCCAGTTACCGAAACAAAATCGCCAGAATATTATGTAGTTCAAAAAGGAGATAATCTGAGCAATATTGCTAAGAAATATTCTGTTTCGATAGACGATCTTAAAAAATGGAATAATTTATCTAACGGAAATATTACGTTGGGATTAAAGCTGAAATTAGCATTTGAAAAAGAAAATAACACTTTAAATTCCGATACTGAAGTAGACTTAAAAACAGAATATAAAACTCAGGAATATGTCGTTGTTAAAGGGGACAACCTTGGAAACATAGCAAAAAAGTACAAGGTTTCTACTGACGATCTTAAATTGTGGAACAATCTTACCGATAATAACATCCAATTAGGCAGTACCTTAATAGTTGCAAAAACGGAAATTGTGGCGGTTGAGAAAACAGCCAAAAAGGATAAATCAGCTTCAAAAACTAAAGTAAAAGAAGAACATTATTACGTTCAAAAAGGAGATTCACTTTATAAAATTGCTAAAAAGTATCCAGGAATTACCGTTTCGGATATTAAAAAATGGAACGGAATTAGTAATGAAAACCTCAAGCCGGGAATGAAATTAAAAATTAGCGGTTAATACAATATCTTTACTTAAATTTGGACTTTAATTCATTTAAAACAATATGAATAAAGTCCATTTTTTTTTGCTGCTTACAGCTTTGTTTTTCATTTCCTGTAAAAACAAAGGTGACGATGCCAATGAAAAAACTACTGGCGACATCAATACGATTTCTGTTTTAATTGACGACCAACTATGGAAAGGCGAGATTGGAGACACAATTAGAAATAAATTTGCCACTTCGGTAATTGGACTACCGCAAGAAGAACCCCAGTTCACCATCAATCAATATCCTATTAAGTTTTTGGAAGGGTATGTAGTAAATAGCCGTAACAGTATTGTTATAAAAAAATCGACCACAAGCGAATTTGTAATTAAAAAAAATGAGTTTGCCACTCCGCAAAATATTTTCTATATCTCAGGCAGAAACACCAATGAAATTTTAGATGTTATTGACAAACACACCGCTGAAATTATCAAGTTGATGCGGGAAACCGAAATTGTCGAAAACCAAAGAGTTATCGATACTTCGATTATAAAATCGGACCGAATAAAAAAGAAATTTAAAATTGATATCAATATTCCAAAAGGTTACAATAGTGTTTTGTCTAGAAAAAAATTCATGTGGTACAAAAAGGAAATCACCGGTGGCAGCACTAGCATTTTGATTTATCAAATACCAATTCAAAAAATCGAATCAAGTTATAAATCTAGCTTAATTAAAAACATTATTAAAACCCGAGATTCTATTGGGGCGCTCTATATTCATGGAACCGAACGGTATTCCAAAATGATCACCGAGCAAGCTTATGCACCGTATTTCATGAAAACGAAATTGGCAAAAAGAACTGCTTTTGAAACCAAAGGAACTTGGGAAATGAAAAACGATTTTATGTCGGGGCCTTTTATCAATTACTGTATTAAAGATTATAGAAATCGTAGAATTGTGGTTTTAGAAGGATTTTGTTATGCTCCATCGATGAAAAAAAGAGACCTAATGTTTGAATTGGAGGCGATAATTAAATCGGTTAAATTCATTAAAAAATAAATTTTAAAAGATGTCAATTATCTGGAAAACCAAAATCTTCAACGAGCTTTCAACGCAAGAATTATATCAAATATTGAGATTAAGATCGGAAGTATTTGTGGTTGAACAAAATTGCGTTTATCAAGATATCGACAACAAAGATCAAAAGGCATTGCATTTATTTGGATTACTTGAAGGAGAAATAATTGCATATTCCCGATTGTTTAAACCGGGCGATTATTTCGAATTTTCTTCCATTGGAAGAGTTGTAGTTGCTGAAAAACACCGAGATAAAAATTTCGGTCATGAATTAATTGACCAATCTATCTTTGAAATCAACAATCTATTTAAGGTGCAAAATATCACTATTTCTGCACAATTGTATTTGAAGAAATTCTATGAATCACATGGATTTGAGGCGACTTCAGAAACGTATTTAGAAGACGATATTCCGCACATTGAAATGAAAATCAGTAAGTAAATTCTAGTTTAGAATTTTTTTGTATTCAATTTCATTATTCAAAATTCCGACTGCTTTTTTAATTTCAGAATTGTTTTTGGTGTAATACAAATAAAGTCCTTCTTTGTATTGATAACGCTTGATTATCTCATCTAGAATTAGATTTTTGATTTCCTTTTGATTTTGATTAAGCAAATTTTCCTCACTTTTTTGCAAGGCTGAAAGCAATTGTTGGTATTCATTTGCTATTGAAGTGTCTAATTTTTCCTTTTTTGCGGCCGCTAAAGTCTTTTTTAGCGCCAACTCAGTTTCTGTATCAAATGAGAATTTTTCACGCTTTAAAAACGCTTTAAAATTAGTAAAGTCCAGATCGGAAATTACAGGAATAGTTGTTCCTAAATTAGGATTTTTATAATAATACTCGGTTACAAAATTGAAAATACCGTCGTTTTTAATCAAAGCCTCTGAAATATTACTAAGTTTCGTTTCGTCTAGAATAACATCAGGAAGAATTCCACCGCCATCATAAACGGTTCGTCCTTTCCTAGTTTTGAAGGCATTATAATCGGTTGCAGCAGTTCGAATTGCTTTTCCGTCTTTGTCTTTATTAGAATAATTCAACGCCTGAATACATCTTCCGGAAGGGGTAAAATAACGAGAAATGGTAATTTTAATTTGCGTTCCGTAGCATAAATCAATTGGTCGTTGAACCAATCCTTTTCCAAAACTTCTGCTGCCAATAATCACCGCTCGGTCTAAATCTTGCAACGCTCCTGCGACAATTTCAGATGCCGAGGCGCTTTTCCCGTCCACAATAACTACCAATGGAATTTCAGTATCTATAGGTTCTCTATTGGTTTTAAATGTAATATTGTGTTTCTCGGTTTTGGATTTTGTAGTAACTATAATTTCATCTTTTGGAACAAATAAATTACAAATGCTAACCGCTTCATTTAATAAACCCCCAGGATTTCCTCTTAAGTCCAAAACAATTTTTTCCGCACCTTCTCTCTTTAATTGCTCTAAAGCCTCTTTTACTTGTGCCGCCGCCTTATTTGTAAATTGATTCAAAACAATATATCCTGTTTTTTCGTCTATTTTGCTAAAGTAGGGAACCGCTTTTACATCTACTTCTTCTAAAGTTAAATTTGCTTTCTGAGTTTTTCCTTGGCGAATGAATTTTATTTCCACTTTAGCGTTTTTTCCACCTCTCAACAATTGGCTTGCGTCTTCTTTATAATCAGCTAAACTGATGTCGCCAATTTCAATAATTTCATCTCCGCCTTTAAGTCCAGCCTTGTCTGCAGGATAATTTTTATAGATTTCTTTTACGATTAATTTTGCTTCTTTTCGAGTAATTACAGCGCCTATTCCGGTGTATTCACCAGTATTATTAATCTTGTATTTAACAACATCTTGCTCATTGAAATAATTTGTGTAAGGGTCTAATTCCGCCAACATACTTTTGATGGCTTTATCCATTAAATCACCAGGATTTACATTATCGACATAATTACTATTTACCGCCTTGAATAAGGTCGTGAAAATTTCTATTTGCTTGGCAACTTCAAAAAAATCGTCTTTAAAGCTTACGCCAATAAACAGCATTCCGCTTGCCAATACTGGAATTATATATCGTTTGTTAATGTATTTATACATAGAATTTATTTATTTTATTTCTGTTTTTTGTGCTTCTAAAAACTTTTCAAATAACTGTACTGTCTTTTTATTGATTTCCTCAAATGGCAATCTGTCCTTACTTTGATATAAAAACATAAACGAAAAAGGCATCGATAAATTATCTAAAAGCAGGTGCTTATTCAGGCGATACGTTTCGCGAAGTACTCTTTTAAAATAGTTTCTTTCAACCGCTTTTTTAAAATGTTTTTTAGAAACCGAAACGCCCATTTTTATAGGAATTCCTTCACCAAAATCACCCTCAATATAAACCAATCGCAACGGATATTTCGAAACCGACTTTCCTTTTGAAAAAAGTAAATCAATTGTCGTTTTGCTTTTTAGTTTTTCGGCTTTTGAATAGGTGAAGTTCATTTTTATTTTCTAATTCTGATTTACAAAGGTACGAATGCATTTGAAATAAAAAACCACGGAACTTATCCCGTGGTTTTTGTATTATAATTTCAAATAATTAAAGTGTTTCTTTCAACCATTTGTAAAATTCCTTTTGCCAAACTTGTGCGTTTTGTGGTTTCAATACCCAGTGGTTTTCTTCTGGGAAATACAAGAATCTACTTTTAATTCCGCGTAATTGTGCCGCCTGAAAAGCCTCTTGAGATTGTCCGATTGGAACTCTAAAATCTATTCCACCTTGAATAATTAATATTGGCGCATTCCATTTATCTATGTGGTTTGCAGGATTAAACTCATTATAGGTTTTTTGAGCTGCTTTGTTGTCTTTTTCCCAATAAGCACCACCAAAATCCCAGTTATTAAAGAAAACTTCTTCTGTAGTTCCAAACATGCTTTGCGTGTTAAAAACACCATCGTGAGCTATAAAAGTTTTGAATCTGTTGTTGTGAATTCCAGCTAAATAAAATGCAGAATATCCTCCGTAACTCGCTCCAACACAACCTAATCTAGACTTGTCAATATAGCTTTCTTTAGCTACATCGTCAATCGCTGATAGGTAATCTTTCATCACTTGACCGCCCCAATCTTTACTGATTTGCTCGTTCCATTCTACCCCATGACCATACATTCCTCTTCGGTTTGGCGCTACAACAATGTAACCGTTAGCAGCCATTAATTGGAAATTCCAACGGAAAGAGTAAAATTGTGTCAATGGCGATTGTGGTCCACCTTGGCAATACAAAAGCGTTGGATATTTTTTTGAAGCATCAAAATTCGGAGGTAAAATTACCCAAACCAACATTTTTTTACCGTCGGTTGTGGTTACATATCTTCTTTCTGTTTTGCTTAACGCCAATGTGGAGTAGGTTGCTGTATTCACATTAGACAATTGATTCCAAACTTTTTTCTTCAAATCATACGAATACAATTCGGCAGCGTGGTTCATATCTGAACGCGTCAAAATAATAGTATCACCTACAATTCCTACCAATCCTGAAACGTCAAAATCACCATTGGTAACTTGAACAACTTGAGGCATTTTTTTGGTTAAACCAGGGAAATCAACGACAAATAATTGAAGCGTTCCGTCAACAGGTGCTTGAAAATAGACTTTCTTTCCGTCTTTACTCCAAATATAACTTTCTACACTTCCGTCCCAATTTGCCGTAAGGTTAATAGTTGTTCCTTTAAAACTAACTACAATGTCGTTTTTATCAGCTTCATAACCGTCGCGTTTCATTTGCAACCAAGTCAAATTTCCTGTTGGAGAAAAACTCGGAGCAGTATCATATCCTAAATTTCCTTCGGTTTTATTTTGTGTTTTACCGGTTTCAATGTTGTATTCGTAAATGTCGGTATTTGTAGAAATAGCATAAGCTGTTCCTGCTTTTTTCTTACATACGTATAAAATACTTTTGCTGTCTGGTGACCAAATATAATCTTCGTCACCGCCAAATGGTTTTTGAGGAGCATCGAAATTTTCACCTTTCATAATGTCAATTCCAACTGCTTTTTCAGTGTTTTCTTTATAAAAAACGTGATTGAATTTTCCTTCATTCCAAGTGTCCCAGTGGCGATAATCCAATCCATTATATATCTGAGCATTGGATTTATCCAAATTAGGATAAAAATCTTTTCCGTGCACTTTATCAATTTTCACTTCTTCGTTATAAACGGTATATTTTCCGTCCGGAGAAACATTTTTATCAGATAAAAGCGATTTGTAATCTGAAATTTCTATCACTGTCCCACCAATTACTGGAACTAAATAATACTTTGAATTTGATTTGTTTTCCTCAACAGAAGGCGTTGAGACTTTATAAATAATATTTTTCTCGTCCTTGGAAATTCCTAATGGAGAAATTCTACCCAATTTCCAAAGTAATTCAGGTGACATTAAATTTTGAGCTACAACCGCATTTACACTCATGGTAATCAATGTTAAAATCAGTAATTTTTTCATAGTTATAATTATTTTTCAAGGTTTAAAAGTACTCAATTTTTCTAATATAATTATTTTCTAATTGTCAAAAAGTAGGGTTTAGCGATTAACATTATATTTATTTACCAATATTAATTACATTTGAAATAAAAAAAGATGCAGCTCAGTTATTGGGAAATAAAAAATTGGTTTGCCAATGTTGATTATACCGTTGTAGGAAGCGGTATTGTTGGCCTTCACGCCGCATTACGACTTCGTGAACGATTCCCAAATAGTAAAATCATTGTACTTGAAAAAGGCGTCCTTCCTCAAGGCGCAAGTACTAAAAATGCTGGGTTTGCCTGTTTTGGAAGTTTGTCTGAAATTATTGACGACCTAAAATCCCATTCGGAAGAGGAAGTAATTAATTTGATTCAAAAACGCTGGGAAGGGCTTAAATTATTACGAAAACGCATTGGCGATGAAAAATTAGATTTCAAGCCTTTTGGCGGATACGAGTTGTTTTTAAAAGAACACGAATCGGATTATTTGGAATGTACCAATAAACTTCCTTTTATCAATGAAATTTTGCAACCCCTATTTAAAGCCGATGTATATTCCAAAGAAATAGATCGTTTTGGGTTTAATGGAATATTTGAAAGTGTAATTTTTAACCCTTTTGAGGGCCAAATTGATACTGGAAATCTGATGCAAGAATTATTAAAACAAGCTGCCGCAAATGATATTTTGATTTTGAACCAACAAAAAGTGAATTCATTTAATGACAATGGAACCAATGTTGAGGTGGCGCTTGAAGATTTTTCATTCAAAACCAAAAAACTATTATTTGCCACAAATGGATTCGCTTCCGAACTTACTAAAGGCGAAGTTAAACCAGCTCGAGCACAAGTTTTAATTACCCATCCAATACCAAATTTACACCTAAAAGGAACCTTTCATTTTGACAAAGGCTATTATTATTTTAGAAATATTGACGACCGAATTCTGTTTGGCGGAGGCCGAAATTTAGATTTTCAAGGCGAAGCAACCGATGAATTTGGCGAAACGCAATTAATTCAAAACCATTTGGAAATGCTATTAAAAGAAGTAATTTTACCAAATCAAGAAGTTCAAATTGATCATCGTTGGAGCGGAATTATGGGACTTGGCTCTTCAAAAAACCCAATAGTTGAACCTATTTCAAACAATGTGTTTTGTGGAGTTCGACTGGGCGGAATGGGAGTTGCAATTGGAAGTTTAATAGGCACAGAATTGGCCGATTTAATATAATTTATATGTGGAAAAAATTTGTCCGAATCGCATTTAGAGTTTTTCTTTGGTTTTTGGGAATTTCAATTGGATTAGTAATAATTTTCAAATTTGTTCCTGTCCCATTCACCCCTTTGATGGTTACTAGAGCTATTGAAATGAAATTGGACGGAAAAGAAATGGTTTGCAATCACGACTGGGTTCCTTTAGAAGATATTTCAAAAAACCTACAAAAAGCAGTAATTGCAAGTGAAGACGGTACCTTTTTAACCCACCATGGATTTGATTTTATTGCTATGAAAATGGCCCTTAAAAACAACCAAAAAGGGAAAAAAATAAAAGGAGGAAGTACTATTTCACAACAAACCGCTAAAAACGTTTTTCTTTGGCAAGGCAGAAGTTACATCCGAAAAGGATTTGAGGCCTATTTCACGGTTTTAATTGAATTGATTTGGGGTAAAGAAAGGATTATGGAGGTTTATTTAAATTCAATTGAAATGGGTGATGGAATTTATGGAGCACAAGCCGCAACGGAATATTGGTACCGTAAAGGCGCATCTAGTCTAACTCCAAGAGAAGCTGCCGGAATTGCTGCTATTTTGCCCAACCCAAGAAAATACAAAGCTACAAACTCAACCGTTTATATTAATAAAAGAAAAAGCAGAATTGTTAAGGCAATGAGGTATGTGGGGAAAATTGAGTATTAAAAAAAGCAGACTAATTTAAACTAGTCTGCTTTTTTAGAACCTGTAATTTAATTATGGCAAGCTATTAAATCCCATGTTATACAGCGTGAACGCTTGAATATCAGAAGCTTCTTCAATAGTTTTTGAAACCGGTTTCCCCGCACCGTGACCAGCATTAGTTTCTATTCGAATTAAAACGGGATTGGCTCCCACATGTTTTGCTTGTAATTCAGCAGCAAATTTAAAGCTATGTGCAGGCACCACACGATCATCATGATCTCCAGTTGTTACCAAAGTGGCAGGATATTTTGTACCCATTTTTACATTTTGAACAGGAGAATAACCTTTGATGTATTCAAACATTTCTTTCGAATCTTCAGCAGTTCCATAATCATAAGCCCATCCCGCTCCCGCAGTAAAGGTGTGGTAACGCAACATATCCATTACTCCCACTGCCGGAAGTGCTACTTTAATCAATTCTGGTTTTTGCGTCATTACTGCGCCAACTAATAAACCGCCGTTGGAACCTCCTTTGATAGCTAAGAAGTCAGATGATGTATATTTTTCAGTAATTAAATATTGTGCTGCAGCTATGAAATCATCAAATACATTTTGCTTTTGAAGCTTGGTTCCTGCATCGTGCCATTTCTTACCGTATTCTCCACCTCCACGAAGGTTAGCAACTGCATAAATTCCTCCCATTTCAAGCCAAACCGCATTTGCAATACTAAAACTTGGTGTTAAGCTTATATTGAAACCACCATAACCATAAAGAATAGTAGGGTTTTTCCCCTCTAATTTTAACCCTTTTTTGTGGGTAATAATCATTGGAATTTTAGTTCCATCCTTTGATGTATAAAAGACTTGTGTTGAAATATAATTTTCACTTTTGAAATCTACAACTGGTTTTTTATAAACCGTAGCCTTACCTTCTTTAGGATTGAAACTGTATATAGTTGCCGGAGTAGTATAATTTGTAAAAGAAAAATACAATTCGGTATCTTTTGCTTTTCCACCAAAACCAGAAGCGGTTCCAATGCCTGGAAGTGTCACTTCTCTAATTAATTTTCCTTTAAAATCATATTGTTTTACTAACGAAATAGCATCTTTCATATAAGTTGCAAAAATATATCCTGCTCCGGTACTTGGAGATAAAACATTGTCGGTTTCAGGGATAAAATCTACCCAGTTTTCAGTACCCGGATTACTTGCATCTACACTTACAATTCTTTTATTAGGTGCGTTTATATTGGTAAGGATAAATAATTTTGAACCTAAATTATCAATCACATCAACATCAAAATCAAAATTAGATACAATAGGAATTATTTTAGAATTAGGGGTGTTCAAATCTTTTAAATAAAGCTCGTTCCCTGAGGTAGAATTTGCTGCGGAAATAAACAAATAGCGATCGTCTTCAGAAACACTTCCGCCCACATAACGACGTTTTACTTTATCTCCAAAGATAACTATGTCTGTTTTTTGAGCGGTTCCTAATTGGTGAAAATACAATTTGTGTTCGTCGGTTTTAGCCGAAAGCTCACTTCCTTTTGGTTTTTCATAACTTGAGTAAAAAATCCCTTCGTTACCTTTCCAAGAAAGTCCGCTAAATTTAACATCAACAAGTGGTGTGTCAATTTCTTTTTTGGTTTTGGCATCTATGAAAATGACCGTTCTCCAGTCACTTCCTGCTTTAGAAACGGAATAAGCAACCTTAGAGCCATCTTTAGAAAAACTCACGCCATCAAGAGATGTTGTAGCGTCTTTTGAAAAAGTATTAGGATCTAAAAAAACTTCTTCTTTTCCAGATTTATCGGTTCTGTATAATACCGATTGGTTTTGAAGCCCATTGTTTTTATAGAAATAAGTGTAACCTCCTTCTTTGAAAGGAGCAGAAATTTTTTCATAATTCCATAATTTCTCCATTCGTTCTTTGATCTTATTTCTAAAAGGAATTTTAGATAAATAATCAAATGTAACTTTGTTTTCTTCCCTAACCCAAGCGGCTGTTTCCAAAGATTTGTCGTCTTCTAACCATCGATAAGGATCATTAACTTCAGTACCAAAATAAGTATCAACGGTTGCTGTTTTCTTTGTTTCTGGGTAGGTTAATGGTTCCATTTTTTGATTTTGACTAAACGTGGCAATGGAAGTAGTTACCGCCATTACTAAAATTATTTTTTTCATATGAGATTAGTTTTACACAAAAATAGGGAGTTTATTATCAATAAAATATATTTTATTGCAATGTACATTTTATAAATTAAAATTGATTCCTAAAACGATATTCCTTCCCATATTTGGGATACCATCATTTTTTAATCTTGACAAATGAGCAATATAGTTTTTATTAAACAGATTGTTTCCATTGATATTAATATTAAAATGGGTTTTCCAAAAAGTTACTTGCCCTCCAATTCCTAGATTAACCAAAGTATAGCCGTCTGTATAAGTTTCAAAACCACTAACTTTCCTTTGATCGAACGTATTTGAAACGTTCAAAGTTGCAAACCCGTCTTTCAACCAATTTTTAATATTGAATTCTGCTCTCAAGGTGTTATTCCAATTATTGGCAGGAATAAACGGTAAATATTCTCCATTTTGTTTTTCTCCTGTTACCGTTTCAAAACTACTTTCAAAGTGTAACCAATCTAATGGGTGTGGATGAAAATGAACTCCAAATTCACCGCCGTATAATTTGGCATTGGTTTGAAAATAGTTGAATACATCATAACCAGCAATTGTAATTGCCGAAGGATTTAAATAAATATAATTATTGATTTTATTATAGAATCCGTTGGCAAAAAACTCAAAATGACTGTTTTGATATTCTAAATTTAAATCCGTTTGAATATTTTGTTCAGTTGATAAATTACTGTTTCCAATTTCATATCGATTAGCACCTTCGTGAACCCCATTTGAAGTTAATTCAGCTAAATTTGGAGCTCGGAAACCTGAAGCTACATTAACTCTCAATGTAAATTCTTTAGTCAAATCAGTTTTGAAACCTAGCGAACCATTAAAACTGTTGTAGTTTTTTGCAATTGCTTCAAATGAGCCTTCATCTCCTAAAACACCATAACTTTCAGTATTGATATTTCTATTATCAAAACGAATTCCTGCCTGTAAAACACTCGAATTCCATTCATAATTTGCCGTTCCAAACACTCCAAAATCTTTTGTATTGGCATTAGGAATTAGGTATTCTGAACCTGAATTTACATTGGTTTGAGCCATACCTTGAATTCCAAAAATAGATTCTAATTTACCCGCTTTTGGCAAATGGTATTTCAAATTATAATTTAAAGTATTCAATTTCATTTTCAAATTTGCAACTTCGCTATCCTCAAATTCGCTTCGATTATTTGAAATAAATCCCAAGTCAATATCCAGTTTTGAGGTATTGAAAAATAAGGTAGAATTTAAACTTAAAAGATGATTGGTAACCGCTTGTTTTGGATATTCGGGAGTTGAACTTGTAGTTTGTTCTGCAATTCCATTTTCAGGAATTCCTAAATCCAGTTTGTTAAAATTATATCGTAAAACAGATGAAAATATTGAGTTGCTATAGCCAATTCCCGTCTTTAAATCACTTTCATTAAACCTTGTGTTTGTCACCCGATTCCCTTCTGCAATTTTATAATCCGAATGAAAACTATTGCTCCCACGAACTAGATATTTCCAATTTTCGGATGAAGCTTTTGATCCCAAAGAAGTGTTGCTTCCAAGTGTATTTGAGAACAATTTTTGACTAAAATCTCCTTCAAATGTGTTTGATTTCGCAAACTTTTCAGGATTAAAATAAAGAACCCCGCCCAAGGCATCAGATCCATAAAGTAAAGAGGCAGGCCCTTTAATAATTTCAACACTTTCCACGCCGGCATCGTTTAATCCTAATCCATGTTCGTCTCCAAATTGCTGATTTTCAAGTCGAACGCCTTGAGAATAAACCAAAACTCGATTGCCGCTTAACCCTCGAATCACTGGCTTGCCAATGGAAGCTCCTGTTGAAATTTGAGAAATCCCAGGAAGTGTTTCAAGCCCTTCAATTAAGGTAACTGTCCCTTTTTGTTGTAATGACTTAATGCTTTCATGATCTACTTTCATTACATTTTGTGATTGTAATTTATGAAATGAAGTGGCCACAATTACCTCGTCCATTTGAAACAAAGTAGGCTCTAAAATGACATCCAATGTATTCTCCCCATTTTGAACCAAAAGAGTTTTATTTTGGGATGTAAAACCTAGTAATGTAAAGGTAATTTTTATAGTTCCATTGGGAATATTATTAATTGTGTACGTTCCATTTTCATCTGTTTCTGAACTTTTATGAAGTTCTGAAACGAATATATTCACCCCTTTTATTGGGTTATTATCTTTATCTGTAATTTTTCCTGATATTTTATTTTGCGCATTTACAAATGCTGAAAACCCTATGAAAAGGGCAATTAGTATCTTTTTCATTTTTATGTTTTTTTATGTTGAAATTTCAGTTTAAATCAGCCACTTTAACTGATTTGTTAATTTTTAAACAATAAAAACAGGGGGTCCTCGAAGAAGGTATGAATTTTTATCAAAGGTTATAACAACGTCAGAATAGTAAAAACTAAACTGGGTTTTATATGATATTCTTTGTGGTTTAAATTCAAAGGCAGAAAATGATACTGCCGAACTGAAAGCAAATTCACACACAAAACAGTGTTCCAACGAATGGTGCTGGTGCGTGATTTGGTGTTTAGATGAACTTTTATGGCTACATTCTGCCTCAGCTTTTTCTTTAATAAAGTGAGCATACGAATCGTGTGATTGAAACAATATTGAAAACAATATCGCAATCACTAAAGAAAAATTAATAAGTATTTTATTCCTTTTCAACTTTCGTATTTTATTTATTCAATGCATGCAAAATTGGTTTTTATACCAAATGATTTGCTACTAAAAATTCTGCAATTTGAACCGTATTTGTAGCAGCTCCTTTTCTTAAATTATCAGCTACAATCCACATATTTAGTGTGTTTGCTTGGCTTTCGTCACGACGAATTCTTCCCACGAAAACCTCGTCATTACCTTCAGCATAAATAGGCATTGGATAATTAAAATTATCAGTGCTGTCTTGAACCACAACTCCTGCTGTGTTTTCTAAAATAGAACGCACTTCCTTAACGTCGAAATCTTTAGAAAATTCGACATTTACAGCCTCACTATGTCCGCCAACAATAGGCACACGTACTGCTGTTGCAGTAACGTTTATTGAGTTATCGCTTAATATTTTTTTAGTTTCACGAACCAATTTCATTTCTTCTTTGGTGTAACCGTTATCTTCAAAACTGTCACATTGTGGAATTGCATTTCGGTGAATTGGGTACTTGTAAGCCATATCGCCTTGAACTCCAGAATATTCATTTTCCAATTGCTGAACCGCTTTAACCCCAGTTCCAGTAATTGATTGATAAGTGGAAACGATAACGCGTTTTACATTGTATTTTTTGTGTAATGGAGCTAAAACAAGCACCATTTGTATGGTTGAGCAATTTGGATTTGCAATAATTTTATCTTCTTTTGTTAACTCTGAAGCATTTATTTCAGGCACAATTAATTTTTTTGTTGGGTCCATTCTCCATGCCGACGAATTGTCAATTACGGTAGTTCCAGCTGCAGCAAATTTTGGAGCCCACTCTAAAGAAGTGTCGCCACCAGCAGAAAACAACGCGATATCTGCCTTCATATCAACAGCAGTTTGCATACCAACAACCTTGTAAAATTTACCTTTGAATTCCACTTCTTTCCCAATAGATTTTTCAGAAGCAACCGGAATTAATTCAGTTACAGGGAAATTTCTTTCGGCTAAAACTTTTAGCATAATTTCTCCTACCATTCCTGTCGCACCAACAACTGCAATTTTCATATTTTTTTAATTTTAATTAATTTGCTTTGCAAAAGTACATAATCTTCATTTCAAAATAACAAGCTTAACAAAAATCCAACAATTGTTATGGATGTAACAAAAAAAGAACCACGCTCTTGACGTGGTTTAAATTAGAATATATAATGTAGCGGTATTATTTTTTTAATAAATCTCGAATTTCAGTTAGCAATTCTTCTTGAGTTGGACCTTTCTTTTCATGATCATCGTCAATTCCGTTTTTCTTTTTATAAACATTCACCGCTTTTACTACCAAAAACAGCACGAATGAAACGATAATAAAATTAATTAGTGACGAAATAAAAACGCCATATTTCACTCCTCCAAAAGCCACCAATTGATCAATTTCTGTAATTTTTGCTGCTTCTAATGCAGGTTTTAGAATCAGTGGCGTAATTACATCGTCAATTAAAGAGCTGATAATTTTTCCAAATGCCGCTCCAATTACAACCCCAATTGCTAATTCAATCACGTTGCCTTTCATCGCAAAGGCCTTAAATTCAGATATCATTTTCATAAAAATGGTTTTTAATTATTCTCTATAAAAAACGCGTTTCACCCTTTGGGAAATGCTGGTTAGAATTTCATAGGAAATTGTTCCTAATTTTTCAGCAATGAAACTCACCGTTGGGTTTTCACCAAATAAAACGACTTCATCGCCTTCATGACAAACAATTTCTGAAACATCGGCCATCAACATATCCATACAAATACTTCCTACAATTGTAGCTTTTTGACCGTTTATAGTTACAAATCCCACTCCATTTCCCCAATGTCTAGAAATTCCGTCGGCATAACCAATAGGAATTGTAGCAATAGTAGCTTCTTTCTGTGCTATAAATCGTCTGCCGTAGCCCACGCTTTCTCCCTCGTTTATTACTCTTATCTGAGAAATTATAGATTTTAATGTCCCTACATTCTCTAAAAATCGCTGTTCTTGAGGGTTATTCGAAACGCCATACAATCCAATTCCAAGGCGAACCATATCCAATTGTGCTTCCGGGAAATTACTTATTCCGGAAGTATTTAATAAATGACGAATCGGGGTTATATTTAACTCAGATATAATTTTTGAAGATAATTTTTCAAATAATTGAATTTGGTAAAGAGCAAAATCTCTATTATCCATGGAATCGCTGGTTGCCATGTGTGACAAAATACTTTTCACTTTTACCGACTTATTATCTTTTAAAATTGAAATAAGCGCCTCAATATTTTCTTCTTCAAATCCCAATCGGTGCATTCCGGTATCCAATTTTATATGAATTGGATAATTTTCCAACTGATTGTTTTTTGCTATTTGTAAAAAGGAATTTAAGCCTTTAAAACTATAAATTTCAGGTTCTAAATGATGTTGAATAATTGCTGAAAAACTTGTGCTTTCAGGATTTAAGACCATAATTGGCAACTTAATTCCAGCATTTTTAAGGGTAATTCCTTCATCGGCGAAAGCTACTCCTAAATAATCTACATGGTGGTGTTCTAATAGTTTTGCAATTTCAAAGCCTCCATTTCCATACCCAAAAGCTTTAACCATCACCATAATTTTGGTAGTTGGTTCCAACTTAGATTTGTAATAATTTAAGTTGTGACTAATGGCGTTTAGATTGATTTCAAGAACTGTTTCGTGTGTTTTTTCTTCCAATAAATGAACTATTTTTTCAAATTCAAATAATCTTGCCCCTTTAATTAAGATGGTTTCATTACCAAAATTAATCATATTAAAATCAGCAATAAAGGCTTCGGTGTTTTTATAGATAATGCAGTTTTCGAACTTGTTCTTATAGTCGGAAATAGTTTCTCCAATACCAATTACACGATTGATTTTATTGGAAACTATTAACTCCGAAACTTTAGAGTATAAATCCTCATTGGATAAACCACTTTGAAAAATATCAGATAGAATTATCGTTTTATTGACATGTTGTTTTTGGCTTTCAAGAAAATCCAAAGCAATTTTTAACGATTGAAAATCAGAACTATAACTATCATCAATAAGGGTGCAATTATGAATTCCAGTTTTCACTTTCAATCTCATTTCCACAGGATAAAGCAATTTTAAACGGCTTTGAATCACCGAAGTTTCGTATTTTAAATACAATAAAACCATCAGGCAATGAATAGCATTTTCTATTGAAGCATTGTCTTTAAATGGAATGGTAATTTCAATTTTTTCTCCTGAATAATTTACTTCTAGCACCGTTTTATCGGAAAGTGATTTTTGCGAAATAAATGCATCAGCAGTTGAATCATTGAAAGACCAAGAGAAGGTTTTTAAATTCCAATTTAAAAACGCTTCAACTACTTTTTCTTTTTTATAAATTAAGATTTCGGCATTTGCAAAAAGCCCTACTTTCTCTTTAATTTTTTGCTCAAAATCGGCAAATCCTTCGTCATGAGCTGAACCTAAATTAGTTAAAATCCCAATGGTTGGCTTAATAATTTGCTCCAGCTTACTCATTTCATTGGTGGTAGAAATTCCAGCTTCAAAAATCCCAAGGTTGTGATTTTCATTTATTGAAATAATTGATAGCGGAACACCCACTTGAGAATTATAACTTTTCGGACTTCTAATTATTGAAAAATCTGGGCTCAAAAGAAAATTCAGCCATTCTTTTACAATCGTTTTTCCGTTACTACCTGTGATTCCAATTATTGGAAAATGGAATAAACTTCGGTAATAACCAGCAAATTTTTGAAGTGCATCAAGGGTGTTTTCCACCACTAGAAAATTCGCTTTTTCGTTTATATTTTCTGGGATTGAGTTAACAACAAAATTTTGAACTCCTTTTTGAATTAATTCAGCAATGTAATTATGACCATTATTATTGGGTCCAACCAATGCAAAAAATAAAGTTCCAACGCCATTTTGCATCGAACGACTGTCTATTGAAATATGAGAAATTTCGGTAGCATTTGACGATCCAAACCATTTGGAATTTAAAATTTTGGCTATATTTTCAGCTTTTAAACTCAAGTCTAAATTATTTATTTTTTGCTTTTTTTAGCTGCCTTTGAACTTTCCTGATTTTCTTTCATCGCATAAAAATAGGCAGCACGACTTAGCGGTTCGTATTCTTCAGTTTCACCCAGCAAAACTAAATTATCACCATCTGCTTTTCTAAAACTATAATTGGCCAAATTTCCGGTTCTTGTGCATACGGCGTGCACTTTGGTAACATATTCTGCGGTTGCCATAAGCGCAGGCATTGGGCCAAAAGGGTTTCCTTTAAAATCCATATCCAAACCAGCAACAATTACTCGAATTCCTTGGTTTGCCAAATCATTACAAATTTTTACAATTTCATCATCAAAGAATTGCGCCTCGTCAATTCCAATCACATCACATCCCTGAGCCAAAATTGCAATATTTGCAGCAGCAGGAACAGGAGTAGAACGAATTTCATTGGCATCGTGAGAAACTACCATTTCATTGTGATAACGAGTATCAACCGAAGGCTTGAAAATTTCTACTTTTTGCTTTGCAAATTGCGCTCTTTTCAATCTACGAATTAACTCTTCGGTTTTACCAGAAAACATTGATCCGCAGATGACTTCAATCCAACCAAATTGTTCTTTATGATTTACTGTATTTTCGAGAAACATTTTTTTACTTTTCTTGCTCTTAAAATGAATAGTTTTTATTACTTTGTAACGCTAACGAAACGATATGAAAATTTTATACTTTTACGTCGATTCAAATGTAGAAAATTTTTATCAAAGGTTACTTCTTCCTTTGCCTAAATAATAGATTTAAGAAGACATTTTATACGGAAACAACCTCACACAAAATAATACTATTGTTATGAAAAAAAAGTTGGAAGCTGATTTAATCAGTATAGCACACCGAATTTTAAAGCTAAAAAACAAAGAAGATCTTGCGCAATTGCATTTAGAAACTCAAAAACTTTATGAGAAATTGTCGGTTTTGAAATTTGTTGAAGAGAACTTTTCGGATGTAAAACCAACCATTGGAAATTCTAATATTCAAGAATTAGTCAACGAAGCACTAGAAAACGAACCAGAAGTTGATGAAGTAGAAGTTGCAGTTGTTCCTGAAGAAATCGAAAACCAACAAGAATTAGTTGAAGAAATCGAGTCGGAAGAGGAAATTGAAGAAGATGATTTTTCTGAAGACGAAGAAGAAGAAACGGAAGAGGAAATTGCAGAAGAAGAATTAGAAGACGAAGAAGATTCTGAGGAAGAAGAGGAAGCTGAAGAGGAAGAAGAATCTGAAGAATCTGAAGAAGAATCAGAGGAGGAAGAAGGAGAATTCGAGCCTAACTTTGAGCTTTTCAATGTGGAAGAAGAAGAAGATAAAAAATCTAAAACTGAGGCAAAACAAATTTCATTTGAAGATTTATTAGGGTCTAATTCTGATCCTGTTTTTGAACGTGTTTTTGATCCAATTCAAGAGGAATTAAGAGACGGAGAAGAAACAGAATCCGAAGAGGATGTTTTTTCTCCTGTTTTTGAAATGGAAGCTTCAGCAGAAATTGAAGAGGTAGAAAAAGCGATTCCCAACTTTGAATTTGATAAAGAAATAAGCATCAACGAAGCTTTTGCAAAAACAATAACTTTCGGATTGAACGACAGAATTGCATTTGAAAAACAATTGTTTGCCGGAAGTAGTGAAGATTTAAATCGCGTAGTTTCTCAGTTAAGCACTTTTGATACTTATGAAGAAGCCCAAAATTTCATTGAAGACATGGTTAAACCTGACTATGATAATTGGGAAGGAAAAGAAGAATATGTTGCTCGTTTTATGGAAATTGTAGAGAAGAAATTCGCCTAAATTCCATTTAGATTTACCAATACCGTTTGAATTTAATTTATTTTTATGTCGAAATTATATATCGTTCCCACGCCTATTGGAAATTTGGAAGACATGACTTTTCGTGCCATTCGAGTGCTGAAAGAAGTCGATTTAATTTTGGCTGAAGATACTCGAACTAGCGGAAAATTGCTGAAACATTTTGAAATTGGCACCCACATGCACAGTCATCACATGCACAACGAGCACAAAACAATTGAGAATTTAATTTCAAGATTGAAAGCGGGCGACACGATGGCATTGATTTCTGACGCTGGAACCCCAGCAATTTCAGACCCTGGATTTTTATTAACGCGCGCTTGTGTAGAAAACGGAATTACCGTAGAATGTTTACCTGGAGCAACTGCATTTGTGCCCGCATTAGTCAACAGTGGATTGCCTAATGATAAATTTGTTTTTGAAGGATTTTTGCCTGACAAAAAAGGAAAACAAACACGATATTTGGCTTTAGCCGAAGAAACGCGCACAATGATTTTATACGTTTCTCCACATAAATTTGTTAAAACCTTAACCGAGTTTATTACGTATTTTGGTGAAGACCGCCCAATTTGTGTTTCTCGAGAATTGTCAAAATTACACGAAGAAAATGTTCGTGGAACTGTTCGAGAAGTCCTCACTCACTTTGAAAATAAACCTCCAAAAGGGGAAATTGTAGTTGTAGTTGGTGGAAAATCAACGAAGTAAATTAGATATTTAACCCATTCAAAATATAAATATGCGCTGGAAAATAAAATCAAAACCCGATCCCCAGAAAGTTACCGAACTCGCCAAGGCACTAAATGTTGAAGATTATGTAGCAACTCTTTTGGTGCAACGTGGCATCGAAACTTTTGACGCAGCGAAAGATTTTTTCCGTCCTAGTTTAGAACATCTGCACGATCCGTATCTTATGAAAGACATGGATAAAGCGGTTACAAGAATTGAATTGGCTATAGCCAACGAAGAAAAAATTCTCGTTTTTGGTGATTATGATGTCGATGGAACTACCGCAGTTTCATTGGTTTCATCGTATTTAAAATCCTATTATACAGATGTAGCTACTTATATTCCAGATCGTTACGACGAAGGTTACGGAATTTCTTATAAAGGAATTGATTACGCAGACGACAATGCTTTTTCTTTAATCATTGCTCTGGATTGCGGAATAAAATCTATAGATCATGTGGCTTATGCCAAAGAGCGAAACATTGACTTTATTATTTGCGATCACCACCGACCAGGAGAAATTTTGCCTGATGCAGTAGCTGTTTTAGACCCAAAAAGAGACGATTGTAATTATCCTTACGATGAATTGTGTGGCTGTGGAATTGGTTTCAAATTGATTCAAGCGTTAGGAAAAAATAGAAATCAAACCATTGAAGATTTAACGGAATATCTTGATTTAGTGGCTACCGCAATTGCAGCCGATATTGTTCCAATGACAGGTGAAAACAGAGTACTGGCGTATTTTGGACTGCAAGTAATAAACTCAGATCCAAGGCCAGGAATAAAAGCGCTTACCTATCAAATAAAAAAACAAGTGCTCGATATTACAGATGTTGTGTTTATAATCGCGCCTAGAATTAATGCAGCCGGGAGAATCAAACACGGAAATCATGCAGTAGAATTATTATCAGAATTTGATTTTGAGCAAGCTCAACAGTTTGCTTTTGAAATAGAAAAAAACAACACTGACCGAAAAGAATTAGACAAACAAATTACCATTGAAGCGCTTTCGCAAATAGAACAAAATAACGAAACCGAGGGTTTTACCACCGTAGTTTATCAAGAAAATTGGCATAAAGGAGTTATAGGTATTGTGGCGTCAAGATTAATGGAAACCTATTATCGCCCAACATTGGTTTTCACCAAAAGCGGAGATAAATTAGCCGCATCGGCACGTTCTGTAAAAGGATTTGATGTATACAATGCCTTGGAAGCCTGTGCAGAACATTTGGAACAATTTGGAGGTCATATGTATGCGGCAGGATTGACATTAAAGGAAGAAAACTACATTGCTTTCAAACAAGCATTTGAAAAAGTAGTTTCCGAAACCATTGATCCAGAATTATTATTACCAGAAATTTCGATCGATTTAGAAATTGATTTTCCTCAAATTACTCCAAAATTTCTCCGAATTATCAATCAATTTCAACCTTTTGGACCTTTGAATATGACACCTATTTTTATGTCTAAAAATATTTATGACACTGGTTTTCCTAAATTAATGGGAGCCGATCAATCGCATTTGAAACTATTTGTAAAGCAAAATAATTCTCAAGGAATTGCCGCAATTGGTTTCGGGATGGGAAATAAATTAAATTTAGTTACCAATAAAAAGCCTTTCGATGCAGCTTATTGCATAGATGAAAACGAGTGGAATGGCGCCGTTTCAATTCAACTACGATTGAGAGATATAAAAAGCAACGTATAAAAAATGGCAAAAAACGATCCTTATGCTGCGTTGAGAATAAGAGAATTTAATATTTTCTTGTTACTTCGTTTTATTATGGTTTTTTCCTGGTCAATGCAATTTATTGTAATCGAGTGGGAAGTTTATAGTTTGACGAAAAGCGCTCTTTCGCTTGGAATTGTAGGATTAATGGAAGTCGTTCCTGCTATTTTGATGGCTTTATTTGCCGGTCATTTTGTCGACCAGAATGAAAAAAAAGGTTTGCTATTGAAGTGCATAATTGGGTTTTTAATTATTAGTTTGGGTTTGTTTTTATTGACATGGGAACCATTTAGAGGCAATTTATCGGGCAAAACAATTTTATATTCCATATACTTTTTAGTGTTTCTTGGCGGAATAGTTCGAGCATTTTTAGGGCCTACTATTTTCTCGTTACTTTCATTAATTGTCCCAAAAAATCTTTATCCAAATGCTGCGACTTGGAGTAGCTCAGTATGGCAAATAAGTTCCGTTTTAGGGCCAGCAGTTGCTGGATTTTCTATAACTATAATTGGTGTTTCCGGATCGATGTTATCCGTTTTAGCGTGTTCCTTTTTAGCTTTAATTACATTAAGTCAAATAAGCACAAAGCCAATTTTAAATCCAAAAATTGGCGAACCCATAATGCAAAGTTTGAAAGAAGGAGTGAAATTTGTTTATAACAACAAAACCATTTTAGGCGCCATATCATTAGACATGGTTGCCGTTTTATTTGGTGGTGCAGTTGCATTATTACCAATTTACGCTCAAGATATTTTGAAAGTAGGACCCGAAGGATTTGGAGTTTTGCGAGCAGCACCTGCGTTAGGGGCCTTTGTTACGATGTTTATTTCTGCATATGTTCCATTGAATAAAAACGCTGGTATGAAGTTGTTATTTTCCATTTTTGCCTTTGGAATATGTATTATCGTTTTTGGAATTTCAACGTTATTTTGGTTATCAGTAATAGCATTATTTTTAAGTGGTGTAGTAGATGGAATTTCTGTGGTAATTCGACAAACTATCTTGCAACTGAAAACTCCCGATCACATGCGAGGACGAGTTTCGGCCGTGAATTCAATTTTCGTGGGTTCTTCCAACGAACTTGGCGCCTTTGAAAGCGGATTGACCGCGAAGCTAATGGGAACAGTAACTTCGGTAGTTTTTGGCGGTACAATGACGTTAATTATTGTTGTTTTTACCGGCTTTGCTTCCCCAACATTTAGAAAATTAGACTTGCAAAAAGACATCGATGAAAACGAGCAGTAATTGGAATTTTCGCGCTATAAAATCAAAAACAGTTGCGCTTTTTAAACAAGGTCTAACCCCAATTCAATTAATGCAAAGTATTCTCGTTTCGGTATTAATCTCAATTATTCCAATTCTTGGAGTAACTACTATTTTATTAACGGCGCTTTCTTTAAAAAGAAAACTAAATTTACCAATAATGATTGCCATAAGCTACATGATGTGGCCTATACAAATTATAATGATTATTCCTTTTATAAATATAGGAGAATTTATTTTTTCAGTCCCGCAATCCAATCATTCCGTTCAGGAAATTATTGCTTCATTTCAGGAGCGTTTTTTTGGGACCCTTTCCGATCTTTCTTTGGAGTTGCTTTGTGGTTTTGGAGGATGGTTGTTAACAGCAGTTCCTATATTTTCTTTAGTTTATTTGGTTTCAAATTTCTTAATTTCAAAATTTTCCCCATCGAAAACGCCGTAGGTAAAATAACTTATCCAATCCCCTAAATTTACGTATTCGGAGTTTTCACCAACGTTAATTTTCATAGGTAAATGACGATGGCCAAAAACCAAATAATTGTAGTGTTTTGTTTCTAATTTTCTTTTTGCGTAAAGCACCAACCATTCGTTTTCCTCTCCTAAAAATTTTACATCTTCATCACCAGAAATCAGTTTGTTTTTTACCGATAAATATTGACCCAATTTTATACCAATATCAGGATGAATCCATCGAAATAGTGCTTTCGAGAAGGAATTGGTAAAAACGCGTTTCATTCTTTTGTAACCTTTATCGCCAGGTCCTTTTCCGTCTCCATGTCCAATTAGGAAAGTTTTATTGTTAAAAGTAAATTCTTTATTATCGCGGTAAACAGGGATATTAAGCTCTTTTTCAAAGTAATCGCTCATCCATAAATCATGGTTTCCAACAAAAAAATAGATTGGGATTCCGCTGTCGCGAATTTCAGCAAGTTTACCTAAAACTCGAACAAACCCTTTAGGGACAACGGTTTTATATTCAAACCAAAAATCGAATAAATCTCCTAATAAAAATAAAGCTTCCGCATCCACTTTAATTTCGTCTAGCCAAGCCACAAATTTTTGTTCTCTAGGAAAACTCAATTCCGCAGTTGGCGCGCCAAAATGTTGGTCGGATGCAAAGTAGATTTTTTTGTTTGAAGATAGTTGCATGTTGGTTATTTGAAATCAAAGATATAAAATGCTAAACAAATAGGGATATTTTTATTTCAATTCATAAACGTTGTTGTCTTTTTTGACATCAGCCATAAAGCCACTTGGGTCAATTGTGATTTTTTTAATACTGGCTTTAGTAGTTGGAATCTTAAATTGATAGTTTGGATTTCCCCAAGCCCAATCGTTCAAAATCGTTCTTTTCATTGAGGGATTTGGATTGTCTTTTACAAAACTCATCATACGTAATGGCACATAAAAAGTTTCTTTTGATCCATCTAAATATTCTACCTCAAGGTCTATTGGCATTGGCATTCTACCTATTCTTTCCAAATTAATTATAGTTTTATCACCTTCTTCATTCACTGATTTTATTCCGTAATCAATGGTATTTGTTGTAAGCGTCCAATCGGTCAAATACCAATCCAATTCTGCGCCCGAAACTCGTTCTGCCGTTCTTTTAATGTCATTTGGTGTAGGATGTTTGAACTTGAATTCGGAATAATAACGCTTCAATGTTTTGTATAAATTTTCCTTTCCAATGAGGTAATGAAGTTGTGCCAAGAAAACTTCGCCTTTACTGTAGGAGGTAATGCTGTAAACTCTGTTTTCATCATATCGATCAGCATGAGTTCCTTGCGGTTGTTCCTTACCAGAATTGGCCATGTTTATATAGCTTTTATAGCTTCCTTCAAATGGGTTTTCCGATTTCTTTTCAGCCAATTCGTTCATTCCTAAATCTTCTATAAATGAAGTAAATCCTTCGTCCATCCATCCGTGTTTGCTTTCATTGGAAGCCAATATGTGTTGGAACCACGAGTGACCCATTTCATGTGCAATAACACCAAGAAGTCCGTCATACGTGCCTTCACCCAAAATTAAAGTACACATTGCATATTCCATTCCGCCATCGCCTCCTTGAATTACTGAATATTGTTCATAAGGATATTCACCAACTGTAGCATTATAAAACTGCATTAATTCAACCGTTTTTGATTGCACTTTTTTCCAGTTTTCAATAATTTTAGGATTGTTTTTATACAAAAAATGTAAAGTCGCTCCACCGGGAACTTGAGCGATGTCGTGAAGATAATTTTTGTCAGCCGCCCAAGTAAAATCGTGCACATTTGGCGCTATAAAATGCCAAGTTAGGGTTTTTGTTTTCTTTGGGTAAACCACATTTATTCCTGCATCTTGATAGCCGTGACCAATTTCGTTTTTGTGTTGTAAATACCCAGAACCTCCTAAAACATAGTTCTTATCAATAGTGATTTTTACATCAAAATTTCCCCAAACTCCGTGAAATTCTCTAGCAATGTAAGGGTCTGCATGCCATCCTTCAAAATCAAATTCTGCAATTTTTGGATACCATTGTGCCATTGAAAGTTCAACACCTTCTTTATTATTTCGACCTGAACGACGTATTTGAACTGGCACTTGTCCTTCAAAATCTAATGAAAATGTTGTTTTTTCTCCAGGCAATAAGGCTTTCGCCAATGTTACTTCTAGAATTGTTTCGACTTCTTTTGCAACAGCAGCAACACCATCTTGTTTAAAATTAGAAACATGTAAAAATCCAATTTCATTTGGTTTTAAGCTTTTTATCCTGCTTTCTTTTACTTCTTTGTCACCCACTTTAACCTTGGTTACCATTCTAGCATCGGGATCTTTGATGTTTTGCAATCTCATATCCATTTCGCTGCTTGGCTGAAAAGCGTTATTGTACAAATGATAATATACTTTTTTTAACGTATCATTTGAATTATTGGTGTAAACTAATTCTTGCTTCCCTTTGTAAAAATAGGTTTTTACATCCATGGAAACTTCCATTTTGTAATCTACTTTTTGTTGCCAATAGTTAGTATTTTGAGAAACGATATTCCCAATATTCATAATAATTAGGGAAAGCACAAAGAATTTTTTCATAAGGGACTAATGATATTAATATTAAAAAATAAGCTTGCCGAAATATATAAAATCCCTGCAAGCTTATTGATAAGTTGGATTATTTTTTATCCTTTAATTTTTACTGGAGCTGGTTTTTTAGCTAATTTTTCAGCCATAACCATTGCATTATATGCGTTTACCATTCTTCCTGATTTTGATAATTCAGAAAATAGGCGGCTTTTTTCTGGATCTCCTCCAACGGCTACACTTGTTGTAATTGCTGTTCCAGATTCCATTAAAATGTGTTTTACTTGTTTAGCAGTTAACGTTGGATAATAAGAACGAATTAAAGCTGCTACTCCAGCAACATTAGGCGCTGCCATTGAAGTACCTTGTAAAAATTGGTAAGTATTATTTGGCGTTGAAGCATAAATTTTAACCCCTGGAGCAAATACATCTACATTTAGTTTTCCGTAATTAGAAAAATCGGCAACTACATTTGTACCATATTCATAGTTTAAAGCGCCAACCGTAATCATATTGTCTGCAAACTCGTTTACTTTATCGTCAGAATCATTTGGAAAATTATCTTCTTTATCGATATCTTTTGCATCGTTTCCAGCTGCGTGAACTATAAGTACATCTTTAGATTCTGCATATTTAATTGCATCGTAAACCCATTGTTTATGAGGAGAAAATGCTTTTCCGAAACTTCCGTTAATCACTTTAGCACCGTTATCAACCGCATAACGAATTCCTAGTGCAATATCTTTATCATATTCATCTCCATCAGGAACTGCACGAACAGTAAGAATTTGAACATTATTTGCAATTCCGTCACCACCAAATTTGTTATTTCTCACTTGAGCTACAATTCCGGCAACGTGCGTTCCGTGAAGAATTTCTTCTTTGTCTGGCCCCATAACATTATTGTCACCGTATTTCGTGTCTTTAATATTATCAGGATCGTCACCTAATATTTTTCTATAATTGGTTTTCAAATTTTCACCGCTTTGAATTTTAATGTAAGATTCTAGTTCTTTTTCAATTTCTTTTTTCAAATCGGCTACACTTAATCCATAAGCAAGCATTTGTTTCATTATAGCTACACTTTGAAGTACTTCTTGATCGTTAGACTCAATTTTATCTAATTCTTCAGCAGTATAGGTTGGTTTTCCTAATAATTTTGTTAATGTTTCATCTGCTTTTTTAGTTCCATTTAATGCAAGTTCAATTTGAAATTTCGTTTGATTTGCCTCTTCAATTTTCCCGTCATTAATTGCTTTTGCTTTTAAATAAGTAGCTTCATCAACTAATTTTTTGTTATTGATAATTCTCTCGTATTCGTAATTTTCTTTGGTAATATTTCCTAAAAAATTCCATCCATAAATATCATCCACATAACCATTTTTATCGTCATCAATTTTATTACCTGGGATTTCTTTTTTGTTAGTCCAAATCACCGATTTTAAATCTTCGTGTTCAATATCTACTCCAGAATCCACAATTCCAACAATAACTGGAGTTGAATTTTTTCCTTTTAATAATTCAGAATATACTTTGTCAACGCTCATTCCAGGAATACTGTCTTTCACTAAATCCAGATGGCTCCATCTTTTTAGTTCATTTTCAGTTAAAGCTCCTTTTTTTGCTACAGCAACTTTTTCCGTCGATTGTGCATTTGCTGAAAACGACAAGGTTAATGCGGCAATTAGCGATAAATAAGTTAATTTAATTAATTTCATGTTGGTTTTGTTAAAATTATGATTCAAAAATACTTTAAGATATTCAAATTTACGATATTGATTAACACTATTTTAAGATGTCATTACAAGAAAATACTTCTTTTAATCGAACCCCCTTTTCGGTTTTTTCGACTGTTATTATTTCATTGTGAGCATCGTGTTCCAAGAATAAATAATAATTATTCTCAGCTGCAGCATTCATAAATTTCGCCTTTTCGTCCAATGTTAACAGCGGTCTTGTGTCGTATCCCATTACATATGGAATCGGAATGTGCCCGGCTGTAGCCAATAAATCAGCGCAAAAAACAATCGTTTTATCCTGGAATTTTATGTGCGGAATCATCTGTTTTTCAGTATGACCATCGGCAAAGAAAATGCCAAATCCAAGTTCAGAATTTTCTAGAAAATCACTGTTTGGTTTTTGAATAAAATTCAAATGACCGCTTTCTTGAATAGGGATGATATTTTCATGCAAAAACGAAGCTTTTTCCCTAGAATTTGGCTTTGTAGCCCATTCCCAATGGTTTTCATTAGTCCAGTATTTTGCATTTTTAAATGCAATTTCATAACCCGTTTTGCCGGAATTCCAATTCACACTTCCACCACAATGATCGAAATGCAAGTGCGTCATGAAAACATCGGTAATATCCTCTCGGTGAAATCCATATTTTGCCAAAGATTTATCAATAGAATGCGTTCCCCAAAGGGAATAATAGCTAAAAAACTTCTCCGATTGCTTGTTTCCCATTCCAGTATCAATCAAAATTAAGCGATTGCCTTCCTCAATTAATAAACACCTTGCGGCAATATCAATTAGGTTATTTTCATCGGCAGGATTGGTTTTATTCCAAATGGTTTTTGGGACAACGCCAAACATAGCGCCGCCATCCAACTTAAAATTTCCAGCTTCAATGGGATATAATTTCATGATTTATGATCTTTAATTTAATTTGTGTTGCAATTTATGAAATATCAATGGCTTTATTCCGATGAAATTCTATTTTTATATTTAATAATTCGTTAAAAAGTATTGAAGTAATTGGAGAAAAACATTTTATTGTAATATCTTTGCCCTTTATTTAGACAAAATCAAAATAAGGAATTTTCCTAGGGTTTAATTTTCAAAATAAATCAATAAAATGATACAAGTTTCAGATACAGCGAGTAAAAAAATTGTCGACATGATGAAAGACGACGGTTTTGACGCAGCCGTTGATTATGTTCGTGTTGGCGTTAAAAGTGGCGGTTGCTCAGGATTATCATATGAATTAAAATTTGATAAAGAAATTGGAGAAACCGACAAAGTTTTTGAATTAAATAACGTTCGAATTGCAGTTGAAAAAAAATCGTTTTTGTATTTAGCAGGAACTATTTTAGAATTTTCAGGCGGATTAAACGGCAAAGGATTTGTATTTAATAATCCAAACGCAAGTAGAACTTGTGGTTGTGGGGAATCTTTCTCGCTATAAATATTAAATTAAATGAGTAAATATACCGAAGACGATTTAAAAATCGAGCTCGAAACCAAGGAATACGAGTACGGATTTTACACCGATTTAAAATCGGAGACTTTCCCAATTGGTTTAAATGAAGACATTGTTCGCGCCATTTCTTTGAAAAAAGAGGAGCCAGAATGGATGACCAACTGGCGTATTGAAGCCTTTCGTGCTTGGCAAGAAATGATCGAACCAGAATGGGCAAATGTAAATTATCCAAAACCCGATTTTCAAGCTATTTCTTATTATTCTGCTCCAAAAGCAGTCGATCCTAATAAAACATTAGACGATGTAGATCCTGAACTTTTGGAAATGTATAAAAAGTTAGGAATTTCTATCGATGAACAAAAAAAGTTGAACAATGTAGCCATGGATATTGTGGTTGATTCTGTTTCTGTTGCAACTACATTCAAGAAAACATTGGCTGAAAAAGGAATTATTTTCATGAGTATTTCTGAAGCAATTCGAGAATATCCAGAATTAGTTCAAAAATATCTAGGGACCGTTGTGCCTCAAAAAGACAACTTTTATGCGGCTTTAAACTCAGCTGTTTTCTCAGATGGATCGTTTTGTTATATTCCAAAGGGTGTAAAATGTCCAATGGAACTTTCAACCTATTTCAGAATCAATCAAGCGGGAACGGGGCAATTCGAAAGAACACTTTTAATAGCTGACGAAGGTAGTTACGTATCTTATTTAGAAGGATGTACAGCACCAAGTCGTGATGAAAACCAATTGCACGCAGCGGTTGTAGAATTAATTGCCTTGGAAGATGCTGAAATAAAATATTCTACCGTTCAAAACTGGTATCCAGGGAATAAAGAAGGAAAAGGTGGAGTTTTCAATTTTGTAACTAAAAGAGGAATCTGCGAGAAAAACGCAAAAATATCTTGGACTCAAGTTGAAACAGGATCTGCAGTAACTTGGAAATATCCTTCGGTGGTTCTAAAAGGGGATAGTTCTGTTGGTGAATTTTATTCGATAGCAGTAACCAATAATTTCCAACAAGCCGATACAGGAACGAAAATGATTCATATTGGTAAAAACACTAAATCAACAATTATATCAAAAGGGATATCTGCTGGAAAATCACAAAATAGTTACAGAGGTTTAGTAAAAATTGGCCCAGGAGCTGAAAATGCTAGAAATTTCTCGCAATGCGATTCGTTATTAATGGGTAATAATTGCGGAGCACACACATTTCCTTATATCGAAAGTAAAAATACCTCTGCAAAAGTAGAGCATGAAGCAACGACCAGTAAAATTGGCGAAGACCAAGTTTTTTATTGCAACCAACGCGGAATTCCAACCGAAAAAGCCATAGCATTAATTGTAAATGGTTTCAGTAAAGACGTTTTGAATAAGTTGCCAATGGAATTTGCAGTTGAAGCGCAGAAGTTGTTAGAGATTAGTTTAGAAGGAAGTGTTGGGTAATAATTAATAAAGTATAAAAACACATTAGAAAATGTTATCAATAAAAAATTTACACGCATCAATAGGTGATAAAGAAATATTAAAAGGAATAAACCTTGAAGTGAAAGCGGGAGAAATCCATGCAATAATGGGTCCAAACGGAGCTGGTAAAAGTACACTTTCGGCAATTATTGCAGGAAATGAAAACTATGAAGTTACCGAAGGAGAAATCTTTTTAGAAGGCGAAGATATAGCGGATTTAGCTCCTGAAGAAAGAGCTCATAAAGGCGTTTTCTTGTCTTTTCAATATCCTGTTGAAATCCCTGGAGTTTCAGTAACCAATTTCATTAGAACATCAATTAATGAAACTAGAAAAGCAAATAATTTAGAGGAAATGCCCGCTAATGAAATGCTAAAAGTGATTCGTGAAAAATCGGAATTACTGGAAATAGATCGAAAATTTTTGTCTCGTTCTTTAAACGAAGGATTTTCTGGGGGAGAGAAAAAGAGAAATGAGATTTTCCAAATGGCCATGTTAGATCCTAAATTGGCGATACTTGACGAAACAGATTCAGGATTGGATATTGACGCGCTTCGTATTGTTGCCAACGGAGTAAATAAACTGAAAAGCGATAAGAATGCTATCATCGTAATCACGCATTACCAAAGACTTTTAGATTATATTGTACCTGATTTTGTTCATGTTTTATACAATGGAAAAATCGTGAAATCTGGCGATGCTTCATTGGCATTAGAATTAGAAGAAAAAGGTTACGATTGGATTAAAGCGCAAAACTAAAATGGAATTAAAAGAAAAATTAGTATCGTCTTTTATGGCATTTGAAGAGCGAATTGATGTGAATTCAGATTTACATGAAGTTCGAACTTCGGCAATAAAAAACTTTGAAAATAAAGGTTTCCCTACAAAAAAAGAGGAAGCTTGGAAATACACGTCTTTGAATTCGGTTTTGAAAAATGATTTTTCTGTTTTTCCAAAAAACGAAAATAATATTGAGTTTGCCGATGTAAAAAAATATTTCATTCACGAAATTGACACTTATAAAGTAGTATTTATTGATGGCGTATTTAGTTCGTTTTTATCTTCTACAACCCACGACGGAATTGACGTTTGCTTGATGTCATCTGCTTTAAATAAGCCGAAATACAAAATGGTAATTGATAATTATTTCAACAAAATTGCCAATTTAGACGAAACGTTGACTTCTTTAAATACGGCTTTCGCCAATGAAGGCGCGTATATCAATATTCCAAAAAGTAAAGTCGTTGACAAGCCAATTGAAATCATGTATTTCTCCACAGGAAGCGAAGCAGCACTTTTGGTTCAACCAAGAAATTTGGTTGTGGTTGGAGAAAATTCTCATGTTCAAATAATTGAAAGACATCAAAGTTTGAATGAAAATCCCGTATTAACGAATTCGGTGACCGAGATTTTCGCACAAAAAAGAGCTATCGTAGATTACTATAAAATCCAAAATGATAATTTGGAGGCCAATCTAATTGACAATACCTATGTTTCTCAAAAACAAGAAACCAATGTTTCTGTAAATACGTTTTCATTTGGTGGAAACCTAACCAGAAACAATTTGAATTTCTATCATTTCGGAGAACGAATTGTTAGTAATTTAAATGGGATCACGATTATTGGCGATAAGCAACACGTGGATCATTATACTTTGGTACAACACTCTTCACCAAATTGTGAAAGTCATCAAGATTATAAAGGGATTTTTTCAGATCGTTCCACAGGGGTTTTTAATGGGAAGATTTATGTAGAAAAGGAAGCTCAAAAAACCAACGCATTTCAAAAAAGTAATAATATTTTATTGAGTGATAAAGCCACAATTAATGCCAAACCACAATTGGAAATTTTTGCAGACGATGTAAAATGTTCGCATGGTTGCACGATTGGACAATTGGACGAAACGGCAATGTTTTATATGCAACAACGTGGGATTCCAAAGAAAGAAGCCAAAGCATTATTGATGTATGCCTTTTCAAATGCTGTGATTGAGAGCATCAAAATTCCAGAATTGAAACAACGAATCACAAAGATTATTGCTACAAAATTAGGAGTGAAATTGGGATTCGACTTGTAATTTTTTAATGTCATTTGACTTAAATAAAAAAATAAAATGAGTTTTAATATTGATATTATTCGTGCCGATTTTCCTATTCTTTCTCAAAAGGTAAATGGGAAACCATTAGTCTATTTTGACAATGGCGCAACCTCGCAAAAACCTCAGGTTGTGATTGATGCGATTTCAAAATATTATCAAGAAATTAATGCCAATATTCACCGTGGGGTTCATACATTAAGTCAACTAGCAACAGATGCTTATGAAGCTTCAAGAGGGAAAATCCAAAACCATATAAATGCAAAATTCGCTCATGAGGTTCTTTTTACTTCTGGAACAACGCACGGAATTAATCTGGTGGCTAATGGTTTTGCGTCCTTTTTGAAACCGGGGGATGAGGTTTTGGTTTCGGCATTGGAACACCATTCAAATATTGTTCCTTGGCAAATGTTGTGCGAAAAAACAGGCGCTATTTTGCGAGTGATTCCAATGGATGAAAATGGCGAATTGATCCTTTCAGAATTTGACAAATTACTTTCCAATGAAACAAAAATTGTAACTGTAAACCATATTTCTAACGCTTTGGGAACCCTCAATCCAATAAAATACATGATTGATAAAGCACACGAATTTGGAGCTGTAATTTTAATCGACGGGGCGCAAGCAGTTCCCCATTTGAAACCAGATGTTCAAGAATTAGATTGTGATTTTTATGTGTTTTCAGGGCATAAAATTTGTGGTCCAACAGGAACTGGAATTTTATATGGAAAAGAAGATTGGCTGAATAAATTACCGCCTTATCAAGGGGGAGGGGAAATGATAAAAGAGGTGACTTTCGAGAAAACTACCTATGCCGAATTGCCACATAAGTTTGAAGCAGGTACACCCAATATTGCTGGAGGAATTGTACTTGGAACAGCTATAGATTATATGAATCAAGTAGGTTTTGATAACATACAAGTTCAAGAAAAAGAATTGTTAGAATACGGTACAAAACGATTATTAGAAATTGAAGGCTTGAAAATTTATGGCACTTCAAAAGATAAAACATCAGTTATTTCTTTTAATATTGAGGGCATCCATCCGTATGATATTGGAACCATTATTGACAAATTAGGAATCGCAGTTCGAACCGGCCATCATTGCGCTCAGCCGATTATGAATTTTTTCAATATTCCGGGAACCATTCGTGCCTCATTTGCATTTTACAATACTAAAGAAGAAATTGATATCTTTGTTGAAGCCCTAAAAAGAGCTAAATTAATGCTTTCGTAAATACATTTTAAATGAGAATAGTATCTTTATTATCAGTATTAGTATTTGTTTTAGGAAGTTGCAATAGCCAGAAAAGCGCTATTGGAACCAGTATTGAAATGAAAGAAATTGAAATTCAATACGAAGCAAATACAAGAGGTTTTTACAATAAATTGGTATTAAAAAACGCAACCATTTCTTCAACAAATGATAGAGATGGTAAAGAAAATCCTATTGTTCAAAAAGTTTCTGATGCCGATTGGATTGCTTTAAGTTATGAAATTAATAAAGTAGATTTCGATAATTTATCGAATCTTAAAGCGCCAACAGAAAAGCGATTTTATGACGGAGCAGCAATAGCCAATTTAAAGATAATTTATAAAGGGAAAATTTATCAAACTTCCGATTTTGATCATGGGTTTCCACCAATGCAAATAAAAAGAGTAGTTGAAATTGTGAATTTATTATTTAAACCTGAAGAATGACAATTACAGAAATACAAGACCAAATAGTAGATGAATTTTCTATGTTTGACGATTGGATGGAGCGCTACGAATACATTATTGAGTTAGGAAAAAAATTGCCTTTAATAAATGCTGAATTTAAAACTGACGATAATATTATCAAGGGATGTCAATCTAAAGTTTGGTTAAAAGGAGAACAAAATGACGATTTAATTGTTTTTACCGCTGATAGTGATGCAATTTTAACCAAAGGAATTATTGCGATATTAATCCGAGCATTCTCCAATCAAAAAGCCGCAGATATTTTAGCTGCCGACATGGGTTTTATTGATGAAATCGGATTGAAAGAACACTTATCGCCAACGAGAGCTAATGGTTTGGTTTCAATGATAAAAAATATTAAAATGTATGCTTTGGCATTTGAGTCAAAAAATTAAAGTTTTTTAGTATGAAAACAATATTTTTATATGTGTTATTTTTATATTGCAATATTGTTTTCCCTCAAACAGCATCGTCAGAAATCTATTCAAAAATAAAATTTGTTTATGAGCAAAAATCAAATTTTTATATTGAAAATGATCAACTTTATGTCGACACATTACTATTGAAAATGGAATTTCCGAATTTAAAATTTTCAAAAATAGTAAACCCACAGGATTCTACAAAAATTGTTGGATTAGTTAACTTGAAAAGCCTAAGATCCGATGACAATAGAAAATTAGGTGGAATAATATATCATTCAACCCATATGATAGAAGGGAATTATGATAAAATAGAGCAAAAAACAAAATTATCTTATGTAAGAGCAAATTCTGCTTCAAACGCAATTTTAAAAAGATATTTTAAAGATTATTATTCTTCTTTTAGTTTTAATGTTATCGTTGATTATTTAAAAAATAAAATCTATACTAATTACCCAAGTGTAAATTATGAAGAAACGTTTGAATCAAAAATGAATAAAATTACTTTTTTAAATGATGAAAAGACAGTAGGCATTTATTCATTTGAAAACAAAAAAGGTATTAACACCAATGAAATTATATTAAATAAAAAACATAGTAATAAAATTACTCCTCGTATTATATTTTCAAATAATGATTTTGCAGTTAATAAAATTACATCTCTACTAGATACAATTACATTAATATCAGTTACTTATGAATAGTATAAATATAAATAACATTAAATAATATGGAAGAATTTAACGATACAATCAACTTAGGAGATAACGTAGTAAAAAAATTAAAGGGCATTTACGACCCTGAAATCCCAGTTGATATTTACGAATTGGGACTTATCTACGATGTGATGATTAACGAAGAAAATGAAGTTAAAATATTAATGACATTAACTTCGCCAAACTGCCCAGTTGCTGAATCTTTGCCTCGTGAAGTGGAAGAAAAAGTGCAAACAATTGAAGAGGTAAAATCTTGTGAAGTTGAAATCACATTTGATCCGCCATGGAGCAAAGATTTAATGAGTGAGGAAGCAAAATTAGAATTAGGAATGCTTTAAAATCAATTTAAAGTAATTATATGGACGAAATCATAAATAAAGTTGCCAATAGTTCACTAGAGGTTTTTGATTTGGAGGACTATTATCCGAATGGTATTCGTACACAAATCGATATTTCGCAATGGCTTTCAGATGGATTTATTTTGAAAGAAAAAGATTTTCGCGAGCATCTAATACAACACGATTGGACAAAATATCAAGATCATTTTGTTGCTGTTTTTTGTAGTACCGATGCTATTCTTCCTGCTTGGGCTAAAGTTTTGGTTACCATTCATTTAGCGCCATTTGCAAAAAAAATTGTTGATGGGAATTTAGAAGATTTAGACACTTTATTATACCAAGAAATTCTTTCAAAATTTGATTACTCCAAATATGAAAACAAGTCGGTAATTATAAAAGGATGTTCTAAAAAGCCAGTTCCAAATAGTGCTTATGTAGCCGCAGCTCAATATTTACAAACTTTCGCAAAAAGCATAATGTATGGCGAAGCTTGTTCGGCAGTTCCATTATACAAGAAAAAGAACTAATTAGTCTTCTTCTTTTTCGATTGCGTCTTTAAAATCAGGATATAGAAATTTATTGTAAGGGAATCTTGAAATGTGAATTTCTCGAACTGCTTCATAAACACGTTCTCTAAATTCTTCAAAATTTTCTTTATTGGTTGCCGAAATAAAAATCGCTTTTTCCCTACCTACATTGTTCATCCAGGTGGTTTTCCATTCTTCTAAAGTGTAATGTTTTCTAGTTTTTTCGGTAATTAAATCGTCCTCATCAATGGTTAAATGTTTGAAAGCGTCAATTTTATTAAACACCATTAAGGTTGTTTTATTATTGCTTTTTATGTCTGCCAATGTTTGATTTACCGACTCAATATGATCTTCAAAATCAGGATGAGAAATATCTACTACATGTAAAAGTAAGTCGGCTTCACGAACTTCATCAAGTGTGCTTTTAAACGAATCTACCAATTGCGTTGGAAGTTTTCGAATAAATCCAACAGTATCAGATAGCAGGAAAGGCAAGTTTTTAATAACCACTTTTCTCACTGTTGTATCTAAAGTTGCAAACAATTTATTTTCTACAAAGACATCACTTTTTCCTACCACGTTCATTAAAGTTGACTTACCGACATTGGTATAACCAACTAATGCTACACGAACCATGGCACCACGATTACTTCTTTGAACCCCCATTTGCTTGTCGATAGTTTTTATTTTTTCTTTCAGTAAAGCAATTCTATCTCGAACAATTCGGCGGTCAGTTTCAATTTCGGTTTCACCTGGGCCACGCATTCCGATTCCTCCTTTTTGACGTTCTAAGTGCGTCCACATTCCTGATAATCTTGGAAGTAAGTATTGGCATTGTGCTAATTCAACTTGAGTTCTTGCATAAGAAGTTTCTGCTCTTTGGGCAAATATGTCTAAAATAAGGTGAGTTCGATCAAGAATTTTGCATGCTATTATTCTAGAAATATTTTTTTGTTGAGATGGAGAAAGTTCATCGTCGAAAATCACTGTAGAAATATCATTTTCGATTACAAAATGGTTTATTTCATCAATTTTTCCAGTTCCAACAAAAGTTTTTGGATTGGGGCGCTCCATTTTTTGTGAAAATCTTTTAACGACTTCCCCTCCAGCTGTATAGGTTAAAAAAGCCAACTCATCAAGGTACTCATTTAATTTTTCTTCGTCCTGTTTCTGAGTTATAATACCAACTATTACTGTTTTTTCGATCTTTTTAGTTTCTTTCTCTAGCATATCAAAATATATAATGCAAAGCTAATTTATTTGCATGAAAAATCCAGATTTACTGACTTTTAATTAATAAATTTTAAAAATCATTAGTTAAAAATCCAATTAAAAGTTATTTTTTAAAATTTTTTGTTAAATTTGGAAGCTAAATTGCATATTAAATTACCTATTATAATCTTAAATTTTCATTTTATGAAAAAAATTACTCTTTTATTAATTACACTTTTATTTTCATTTTCTGGTTTTTCACAAGCCTTATTGCAAGGATTTGAAACTCCTACAACTCCATTTGGAATCCCTGCAAACTGGGCCAGGTTTCAAAGCGGAGCAGCAGGAGAAATATGGTACACTGATGGTACTGCCCCTCGAACAGGAACTAAACACGGAATGCTACTTGGAGAAAATCTTGGAGTAGGTAATTCAGCAAAATATTATTTAGCATCACCTGTAGTTACAATTCCATTGAATGGTCAGTTGCGTTTTTGGGTAAAAACGGGTCAACAAGGAGATCAAGGAGGTGTGTTTAAAGTTAAAGTTGCATCGGCTGCATCACCTGCAAATCAAACAACAGAAGCGGCCTATACAATTACTCTACAGACCTATTCAGAATCTCAATTAAGTACTAATGTTGCACCAGCGCCAATTGTTTACGAAGAACAAGTGATTGATTTTCCACCTGCAACTTTTCCAGCTGGAACACAAGTATATATTGCATTTGTATCAGAAGTAACTCAAACATCACCTTTCCAGGGAGATGATTTATATTTAGATGATGTGTTAGTAGTTTCTAGATGTTTAGAGCCAACGACTTTAGGTGCAGGAACTTTTACCTCTTCGAGCGCAGTTTTGAACTGGACCAATCCAAATCCTACAACTGGTGCTGGATTAAACACTTGTAATCAATGGGAAATTGAAATTATACCAGCTACACAATTAAACCCTACAGGTTCTGGAATAATTGTAAATACAAATCCATATACAGCAACAACACTAACAGCTGCCCCTTTTGCCCCTTTAGCGCCCTTAACTCAATATAAATATTATGTTCGTTCAAAATGCGCATTCTCAGGAAGTATTTGGTCAGGTCCCTTTCCATTTACTACTGCTCCCGGGCCTCCAGTTTGTGGGGGTAATTATGTAGATGTTGGAGGAACTACAGGTAATTATGCTAACGGCACATCTGCTGCTGCTGGTACAACAGTAATTTGTCCGGTAAATGCTGGTGATGCTGTAACTGTTACTTTCACTTCTTTCTCAACAGCTGAATCAACAGATAATTTAAAAGTTTATAATGGGAATGGTACTACCGGAACTCTTTTAGGGACCTACTCAGGAACGTTAACCGGAGCTAATTTACCAGGTCCTTTTACCTCTTCTGTAGCAAATGGATGTTTAACTTTTGTATTTACTTCTGATTCTACATTAAATGGTGCTGGTTGGTTAGCAAATGTAACATGTGCGCCAATACCAACTTGTACAAAACCAAATACTTTAACAAGCTCTGCAGTTACTACCACTACAGCTACTATTAGTTGGACACAGCCTGCAAATCCAGATCTTTCAACTGCAACTGCTTGGCAGTATATTGCACTTCCTTGTGGATCGCCAGCGCCTAATGCAACTGCTACAGCATGGTTTCCAGCAAATTCAAATCCATTTGTTGTTCCAAATTTAACCCCGGGAATATGTTATGACATATATGTTCGTGCAGCTTGTTCAGCAACCGATGTAAGTGCATGGTCTACATTGCCAGTTTCAGTAACTACTTTACCTGGTTGTGGAGGTTCCTTTTTTGATTTAGGTGGAGCAAATGGTGTTTATCCAAACAATATTACTGCGGCAACAGGAACTACTACAATTTGTCCAACCATACCTGGACAAGTCGTAACAGTTACTTTTAACACATTTGCTACTCAAGCAGGTTCAGATCTTTTAAGAGTATATGACGGTGATGTTGCTACCGGAACTTTGTTAGGAACTTTCTCTGGGACAGCTGTTCCTGGGCCTTTTACCTCTACAGCAGCTTCGGGATGTTTAACTTTTGTATTTACATCAAACGGAACTACAAATGCAGCAGGATGGGATGCAAGGGTAACTTGTGGTCCCCCTCCAACTTGTTCTAAACCAAAAACATTAACAGCAACTTCAATAACTCAATCTACCGCATTATTAGGTTGGTTTCAACCGGCTAATCCTGATGGAAGTTTTGCAACTGCATGGCAAGTAGCTGTAGTTCCTTGTGGATCAGGTATGCCAGCAATTGGTTCACCTTTATGGAGAAGTGCCAATTCAAATCCATATTATGTAACTGGCTTAGCTTCTGCAACCTGTTATGATTATTATGTAAGAGCAATTTGTTCACCAACCGATGCAAGTTCAATAGTAGGGCCAATTAGTTTCAACACATTAATTGTAAATGATGAATGTACAGGAGCTATAGATATTGCAGTAAATCAAAATACCAACTGTTTACAAACAGTTTTTGGAAGCTTATTATTTGCAACCGGATCTCCGGAAGCCAATACCTGTGGAGGAACAATTGATGACGATGATGTTTGGTTTAAATTTACTGCAACGGCTACAAGTCATTATATTACAATATTAGGAGTTAATTATGCAGCAGCACCTTTTAATATTAACTTTTTACTTTATACTGGTACTTGTGGAAACCTTACTCAATTTGGAACTTGTTTTACGGCAAATAACAATACGGCTACTGGATTGACTATCGGTCAAACCTATTATATTAGAGCTTATTCAACAGGATCTACTGCATCAACAACTACATTTGAACTTTGTGTTGGAACAAATGTTGGAACTTGTGCAACGGCATTACCACTTTGTGCTATAAACCCAATAATTATTCCAAATAACGTTGGAGTTCCGACCTTACCAAATCCAATTAGTCCCTTTTCAACAACAAGTGCAACAGTAGGTTGTTTAGGATCAGCACCATCACCTACATTCTATTATTTACAAATTCCTACAGATGGAAACTATAACTTCTTTTTAGAGCAAAATACAAGTAGCGCCTTCAATGGTACTGGTATTGATGTGGATTTTGTTGCTTGGGGACCTTATGCTTCTAATGCAGAAGCTTGTGCTGGCATTTCTACCACAAATGCTCCAGGTACAGGGATTGCTTGTAGTTTTTCTCCTGCATTTACAGAAAACTTTGGAGTAAATAATGCCATTGCGGGTCAGATATATGTAATAATGATTACTAACTTTAATGGAAGAAAAGGATTCGTTAGAATTACTCAAACTGCTGGACCTATTCCAACTATTTGTTGTCCATTTGGTAATTTTACTTACTCGAAAAATTTCTACTGTCAAAATGAAGGAAATCCATCTCCAAGATTTGTGAGTAACGCTACAGCCGGAACCTTTTCAGCAGTACCTGCTACTGGTCTATCGATAAATCCTGTAACAGGATTAATAAACCTTGCAGCAAGTACACCGGGTTCATATGTTGTATATAATACTATTGCTTCGGCAGGAACTTGCCCTGGAGATGTTGATTCTTGGGCAATCACTATTACGGTTCCACCTTCTAATGTGGCAATTAATTATAGCTCTCCATCTTTTTGTGTTACGGATACAACGGTTCAAAATATTACTCAAACAGGGACACCTGGAGGAGTTTATACTGTAGCACCAGCTGTTGGGTTGTCATTGAATACAACAACTGGATCGTTTACACCTAGTACAAGTACTGTAGGTACTTATGTTGTAAGTTATAACTTGCCACAAGCATTAGGTTGTCCAGGTGCAGTTAGTACAACTACAGTTAATATAGTTTTACCAGTTCCTACTTTTAATCCAGCACCTCCAATTTGTGCGGGAGGAACTTCAGCTCCGCTGCCTACTACTTCATTAGAAGGTATTACAGGTACTTGGTCTCCAGCAATTAATAATTTAGCAACAACAGTTTATACATTTACACCTAACCCAGGGCAATGTGCAACTACAACGACTATGACAATTCAGGTTGGAACTGTAACACCTACATTTACTCAAGTGGCGCCAATTTGTATTGGAGCAACTTTAGGTGCTTTACCAACAACTTCAACCAATGGTGTAGTTGGGACATGGTCACCAGCAATAAATAACAATGCGACTACAACTTATACATTTACTCCTGCAGCAGGATTTTGCTCTAGTAACGCAACGATGACTATTACTGTAAATCCATTGAGTGTTATTCCGGCATTTTTAGATATTGCACCAATTTGTAATGGAGCAACGTTAGCGGCTTTACCAACTACCTCTCAAAATGGAGTTACAGGTACTTGGTCACCAGCATTAAATAATCTTGCTACAACAACGTATACATTTACACCTGCCCCAGGTCAATGTGCGCTTACCGCAACTAAATCTATTATAGTTAATCCTGTTTTAGGAGTAAGTGTTAATAGTCCAACAGTATGTTCAAACACTTCAGCTACTGTTACAGCTACACCAACTATTCCAGGTAATTACACTTATACATGGACTGTTCCTTCTGGAGCAACGAATCCAGGTAGTGTACCGTCATTTAACGCAACAGTTTCAGGGGCGTATTCTATAGTTATCACTCAACAAAATAATTTCTGTAATTCGGATTTTGAAAGCCCAACAGGAATTGCAATGGGATCTTTAGGGTTTATTAATCAAAATAATTTCCAATGCTGGAGAACCACCGCAACTGATGGAATGATTGAAGTTTGGACCAATGGTACCGAAAGCACCAATGCTTATTCCGGAACTCAATTTATCGAATTAAACGCAAATCAGGTTTCTACTCTATTCCAAAACATATCAATTATACCAGGTTCTTCTGTAAATGTTTCATTTGCTCATAGAGGTCGTTTTTCTGGAACAGATGTAATGAGAGTAGAAATAGGCCCTATTGGCGGACCATATGTAAGTTTAGGAAACTTCTCAGCAACACCAAGTGCATGGGTTTTTAATAGTATTAATTATACCTTCCCTAATAATGGGGTTACCGATTACACAGTTAGATTTGTATCTGTAAGCTCAGGTTCTGGAAACTTAACCGTTGGAAACTTTATCGACGCTGTTTCAATTACAGGTTTAGGATGTTCTTCTTTACCAGTTACTTCAACCGTACTGATTAGCCCGGTAAGAACTCCAACATTTACGCAAATTCCAACTTTATGTCAGAATAGTGTAGCACCTTTGTTACCAACAACTTCTACAAACACACCTCCAGTTACAGGTAGTTGGAATGCAGCTATTAATACAGCAAATATAGGATCGAATACTTTTACGTTTACACCAGCTGTTAATCAATGTGCAACTTCAACTACAATGTCAATTACAGTAGCAGCCGCACCAGTAGCAACGTTCATTTATGACTCTTCAAATTATTGTAAAACAGGAGCAAACCCTGTAATTTCATACACTAATGGTGGAGGACCGGGAGTATTTACATCTTCAACAGGCCTTACATTAAATAGCACAACAGGAGCAATCGACTTGTCTACTAGTACACCAGGAAATTATACAATTACAAATACTATTGCAGCTACTTCTTCTTGTCCTGGAGTAACAGCGACTTTCCCAATAACAATTACTGCAGCTCCAATTGCATCATTTAATTATGCAGGAGCTCCATATTGTATAAACGGAACTAATCCAAGCCCAACTTTTACTGGCGGTGGTGTTGCAGGAACGTTTACTTCTACAACAGGATTAAGTATCAACGCAACAACTGGAGTAATCAATTTAGCAGCAAGTACACCAGGAAATTATACAGTTACAAATACTATAGCTGCTGCAAATGGTTGTTTACAAGTACAATCAACAGCTCAAGTAACAATAACAGCGCTTCCAGTTGCAACATTTACCTATAATTCAGCTATTTACTGTAAATCAGGAGCAAATCCTGTTATCACTATAACTGGTACTGCAGGAGTATTTACTTCTACAACAGGACTTGCATTAAATAGTGCTACAGGAGCAATTGATTTAGCAGCAAGTACACCAGGAAATTATATAATTACAAATACAATTGCTGCCGCTGCAGGTTGTAGTTCAGTTACTGCAACTTTTGCTATTACTATTACTGCGCCACAAGTAGGCTCTTTCAGTTATACTGGATCGCCATATTGTAAAAATGGAACAAACCCAAGCCCAACATTTGCGAGTGGAGGTATTGCAGGAACATTTACTTCAACAACTGGTTTAAGTATTAATGCAACTACCGGAGCGATCAATTTATCAGCAAGTACAGCGGGTAATTACACTGTGACTAACACGATCGCTGCTTCTGGAGGATGTCCAGCTGTGATTGCTACAGCACAAGTTACAATTACCAACTTGCCTGCAGCGACAATTTCTTACAGTGATGCATTCTATTGTTATGACAATACTGGTACACAAACAGTAACATTAACCGGAACAACTGGTGGTACATTTAGTGCATCTCCTTCAGGACTTTCAATAAGTGCTACTTCTGGAGCTTTTAATGTAAGCACGAGTTCTGCAGGTCCTTACACTGTAACTTATACAATGGCTGCCGCTGGAGGATGTCCTCAAGCAACTGCGACTGCTTCATTTACAATTATCCCTCAAGTCAATGTTCAATTGACTGCAGTGTGTGTTGGTCCTGACTTTACAATTACAGCATTACCAGTAGCTGGATCGTTCAATCCAGCAAATGCTTCCTATGAATGGAGTGGGCCAAACGGATTTACATTCGGACCTACATCAAATCCATCAATAATAATTAGTACACCAGGCAATTATATCTCAACTGTAACAGTTAATGGTTGTAGATATGTTACGTCACAACAAGTAGATGGAATTACTTGTACAATTCAAAAAGGTATTTCTCCAAATGGAGATGGCGATAACGAAGCGTTTATTTTGTCTGATGTAAAATCGCTAAGTATCTTTAATAGATATGGAACGAGAGTATATAGCCATGGAGAAAATTACACTAATCAATGGCGCGGACAATCTGAAAGCGGAAGCGAACTTCCTGATGGAACCTATTATTATGTAATAACAAGAAATTCAGGAAATACTATCACTGGATGGATCTATATTAATCGATAATATTAAGATTTTATAAGCGCTGATATAATTCGGCGCTTATTAATCCTAAATTTTACCCTTATGAAAAAAATATTTTTACTAGCTATTTTATTTTTAATATCATTTCTTGATGTTAATGCACAACAAGCCCCACATTATACACAATATATGTATAATATGAACATAATAAATCCTGCTTATGCTGGTTCAAAAGAAAATTTGTCTTTTGGATTATTGTACAGAAAGCAATGGATTCAAATTGAAGACGCCCCAACAACATTCTCCTTTTCGGGATCTTCACCAGTTGGAAAAAATGTTGGTTTAGGGTTGTCAATTCTTTCTGACCGAATAGGTCCAGTTGAAGAGAACAATGTATATGGAGACTTCTCTTATACATTAAATTTAGGAGGAGAATCAAGATTAGCTTTCGGTTTAAAAGCAGGGGTTACATTTCAAAAAATTGGACTAAGAAGTTTAATCCAACCGACACTTCCAGATCCTAATGATGGAGCTTTTCAAGAAAACACTAACAACTCTAAGTTTAACCTTGGTACAGGATTGTTTTATTATACAGATAATTACTACGTAGCATTTTCTATCCCAAATATGTTAAAATCAGTTCATCTTGATTATAATGGAAGAAAATATGGTACAGATAAGCAACATTATTTTCTTACCGGAGGTTATGTATTTGATGTTAATCCCGACTTAAAATTTAAACCTTTTGGAATGATAAAATCAGCAGTAGGAACTCAACCTTCATTAGATCTTTCAACTAATTTCTTATACCAAGAAAAATTTGAAGCAGGAGCTACCTATCGATTAAATGATTCATTTGGTTTAATGGTTAACTACGCAATCAATCCTTCTTTAAGAGTTGGTTATGCATACGACCATATCGTTTCTGACCTGAATGTAACTACACCATCTTCGCACGAAATCATATTATTATTCGATTTATACGTACCGAAAAAAGTATCACATTCACCTAGATATTTCTAATATAAATAACATCTGTAATGAAAAATATATTTCTTATATTAAGTTTTGTGTTTGTTAGCACAATATCTGTTAAAGCACAAGATAGCCAAACTGCTTGGGCTGATAAATTATTTAAACGTTTCGAATATCTAGATGCTAGTAAAGAATATTTAAAACTAGTTGGGACCGGAATAAAACAAAATTATATTTATAACCAACTAGCAGAAAGTTATTATAACATGTTTAATACTACAGAAGCTATTAAATGGTATGCACTTTCATTAACTCAGCCACAAGAAGCAGAAACCTACTTTAAATATGCTCAAATGCTTAAAGCTGCCGGAAGATATGAAGAGTCAAATGCGCAAATGGCAATTTTTGCAAGTAAAAATCCAAAAGACATTAGAGCAATTTTATTCAACGAAAACCCAAATTACATTCCTAAATTACTTAGCAAACAAAAAGAATTTAATTTAGTTCCAGTTACAATCAATAGTCAATATACAGATTTTGGGCCGAAGTTGACAAACGATAACACATTGTATTTTTCAAGTTCAAGAAAAATTTCTAAGAAAAAAACAGGATGGAAAGAAGAATCTTACCTAGATGTTTATCAAGCTTCTTTACTTGAAAATGATTCTTTAAGTATGCCAACTGAAGTGGAAGATATAAATACAATATGGCATGATGGACCTGCTTGTGTTAGCTCTGACGGAAATACAATTTATTTTTCAAGAGACAGCCGCGTGATTGATGATTATGAAGACATTAAAAACATCAAAACTAAATTTAGTCAAATGTACCTTTTCAAGGCCACAAAAGTGAATAATAAATGGTCTGAAGCAAAACAATTGCCTTTTAATAGTAAGACTTATTCAATTAGTAATCCAAGTATAAGCCTTGACGGGAAAACATTGTATTTTAATTCAAATATGCCTGGTGGTTTTGGTGGAAATGATATTTGGAAAGTAGATGTATCTGAAGGCGATATTTATGGCACTCCAGTTAATTTAGGATCGAAAATAAATACAGAAGGTAATGAACAATTCCCTTCAATTACAGATGATAATTTGCTTTATTTTTCATCAGATTCTAGACAAGGGCTTGGTGGTTTAGATATTTACGTTATTAATTTAAATAAATCAGAAAACGCTCTAAATCTTGGAAAACCTGTAAATAGCGAAAAAGATGATTTCTCATTTTCATTTAACACAAAACGAAACCTTGGTTTCTTCTCTAGTAATCGTGAAGAATCGGATGATTTATACATCGCAAAACCTATTTGCAACGTAGAATCTACAATCCTTGTTACCAATGCTGTTTCAGGAATTATTTTAGAAGGAGCAACCGTAGCAATTTTAGATGATAAAAAGAATATTATCGAGACGAAAATTTCAGATGCAAACGGAAATGTTGATTTTATTTTAGAATGTAACACTGAATATAGCCTGCAAGTAGCCAAAGACGGATACGAAAGCGGCGTATTTAGTATTGCAAAAAACAAAGGCGGAAAGTTAACTGTTCCAACACCACTTAATCCAATTGAGGTTATTATTAAACCAACAGAAATTGTGTTGAATCCTATTTATTTTGAATTCAATAAAAGCAATATTACACAAGAAGGCGCTTTCGAATTGGATAAGTTAGTTCAAGTAATGAAAGCCAATGAAAAGCTAGTTATTTTTGCTAAATCTCACACAGATAATAGAGGAAGTGATGTTTATAATATGAATTTATCTGACAGAAGAGCTAAATCTACAGTACAATATATACTTTCTAAAGGAATTGCAGCAGGAAGAATTACAGGAAAAGGTCTTGGCGAAAGCGAACCAAAAGTGGATTGTAAAGAGGCTTGTACAGAAGAAGAACACGCTCAAAACAGACGTTCAGAATTCCTAATTGTAAAATAACCAGTTAATTTAAATATTAAAGCCGAGTTTGGACAATTCTAAACTCGGCTTTTTCGTTTTAATTACCCCTAAAAACATAACTTTCGGAGTTTCACTTTCTACTTTCGATATTATTTTATTACTTTCGCAAAACGATTTAAGAAAAGGACAAAATGAGCACTAAATTTACTGAATACAAGGGACTTGACTTACCAAATGTGGCGTCAGAAGTACTTGATTTTTGGAAAAAAGAAAACATATTCGAGAAGAGTGTTACCACTCGAGAAGGCAATCAGCCATTCGTGTTTTTTGAAGGCCCGCCATCTGCAAATGGTTTACCAGGGATTCATCACGTGATGGCCCGAGCTATTAAAGATATTTTTTGTAGATATAAAACTCAAAAAGGATTCCAAGTAAAGCGAAAGGCAGGTTGGGACACTCACGGTTTACCTGTAGAATTAGGAACCGAAAAAGAACTTGGAATTACCAAAGAAGACATAGCAAAAACAATTTCTGTAGAACAATATAACGAAGCATGTAAAAGAACCGTTATGCGTTACACCGATGTGTGGAACGATTTAACTGAAAAAATGGGTTACTGGGTTGATATGGAAGACCCATATGTAACATATAAATCAAAATACATGGAATCGGTTTGGTGGCTTTTAAAGCAAATCTATGATAAAGATTTGATGTATAAAGGTTATACCATTCAACCGTATTCACCAAAAGCAGGGACTGGATTATCTTCACACGAAGTAAATCAACCAGGAAGTTATAGAGACGTTACCGACACAACTGTTGTAGCTCAATTCAAAGCACTAAACGAAACATTACCAAGTTTTTTAAAGGAATTTGGCGATATCTATATCTTAGCTTGGACAACAACTCCTTGGACTTTACCAAGTAATACAGCATTAACTGTAGGACCAAAAATAGATTACGTTTTGGTTGATACCTTCAATCAATATACCTATTTGCCTTCAAAAGTAATTTTGGCTAAGAATTTAGTTGGAAAACAATTCTCAAAAGGCTTTTTCGAAAGTAAAGATCCATCCGATTTTGATAATTTCAAAGCAGGTGATAAACAAATCCCATTTAAAATTTTAACCGAATGTAAAGGGTCAGATTTAGTTGGTATCCGTTACGAACAATTAATGCAATTAGCATTGCCTTATCAAAATCCAGAAAATGCATTCCGAGTAATCTCAGGAGACTTTGTTACTACTGAAGATGGAACAGGGATTGTTCATACTGCGCCAACTTTTGGAGCTGACGATGCTAAAGTTGCCAAAGAAGCCGTTCCTGAAGTTCCACCAATGTTAGTATTGGACGAAAATGGAAACCCTGGACCGTTGGTAGATTTACAAGGAAAATTCACTTCTCATACGGGTGTTTATGCTGGAAAATATGTAAAAAATGAATTTTACAGCGAAGGGGAAGCGCCTGAACGTTCAGCCGATGTAGAAATCGCCATTCAGTTAAAAGAAGAAAATAAAGCCTTTAAGGTTGAGAAATACGTGCACAGTTACCCACATTGTTGGAGAACAGATACTCCAATTTTGTATTATCCATTGGATTCTTGGTTTATAGAAATCACAAAAGTGCGTGATAGAATGTTCGACTTGAACGAAACCATCAACTGGAAGCCTAAAGCAACTGGTGAAGGACGTTTTGGGAATTGGTTAAAAAACGCTAACGATTGGAATTTATCTCGATCCAGATATTGGGGAATTCCTTTACCAATATGGAGAAGTGAAGATGGGACTGAAGAAATTTTAATTGGTTCTGTAGAAGAACTATACAAAGAAATTGAAAAATCAATCGCTGCCGGATTCCAAAAAACAAATCCGTTTCAAGGTTTTGAAGTGGGGAATATGAATGAAGCCAATTATGATTTAGTTGATTTACATAAAAATGTTGTCGACGAAATTACTTTAGTTTCTGCATCTGGAAAACCAATGAAAAGAGAATCTGACTTAATTGATGTTTGGTTCGATTCGGGAGCGATGCCTTATGCTCAATGGCATTATCCTTTCGAAAACAAAGATTTAATTGATGAAAACAAAGCTTTTCCTGCCGATTTTATTGCTGAAGGAGTTGATCAAACTAGAGGTTGGTTCTATACATTACACGCTATTTCAACTTTGGTTTTTGACAAAGTATCTTATAAAAATGTTGTTTCAAACGGTTTGGTATTAGACAAAAATGGACATAAAATGTCGAAACGTTTAGGAAATGCCGCAGACCCTTTTGATACTTTATTAGAATACGGACCAGACGCTACGCGTTGGTATATGATTTCAAATGCCAATCCGTGGGACAATTTAAAATTCGATTTAGAAGGAATTGCAGAAGTTCGACGTAAATTTTTCGGAACGTTATACAATACCTATTCGTTTTTTAGTTTGTATGCTAATATTGATAATTTCAACTATTCAGAAGCTACAATTCCTGTAAGTGATCGCCCTGAAATAGACCAATGGATTATTTCAGAATTGAACACATTGATAAAAACAGTTGATTCTGCTTATGCAGATTATGAGCCTACGAAAGCTGCTAGAGCAATTTCTGATTTTGTTCAGGAAAACCTAAGTAACTGGTACGTTCGCTTGTGTAGAAGACGTTTTTGGAAGGGCGAATACGCTCAAGATAAAATTGCGGCCTACCAAACTTTGTACGAATGTTTATTGGCGATAAGCAAATTAGGCGCTCCAATTGCTCCATTTTTCATGGATAAATTATACAGAGATTTAACATTAGCAACACAATCA
>NZ_JBIKQP010000046.1:0-11144 GCF_044349645.1 Flavobacterium sp.
AAAATCATTGCGACTTTTGAAGCAAGACGACCTAAGTTATGCCCATCGGCATCAACAATGATCCACTCCTTTGTAACGGTGGCTTTGCTTGCTGATTGTGTCTTGTAGCTTAATGCGTCCATAATATATTTTTAATTAAACATTCCATCCCCAATAAAAAGGGGTTGCAAAAGTACAATTATTTATTTTAAATACAAATACCTGATTAAGATTATTTTAAAAATATTTATTACCTCTAATTAACATTACTACAAGGATTAAAAATTAATGGCTTTTTCTTTAATCTTTACTTTTTTATAACATCTATTTTTTTTGTAAAAATTTAATGTAATCTGCTTTTCATTCCTATTTTTTAACTTAAAAGAGTTTTTATTAATAATTTTTATTCAATTTTCGTACTTTTACACCTAATTTTATTTCAATGAAATCAAAAGCTACTTTAAAACAAATTGCAAAAGAACTACTAGTTTCTGTTTCTACAGTTTCTAAAGCTTTAAACGATAGTCCTGAAATTAGTACCCAAACTAAAATCAGAATTAAAGAATATGCAAAACTTAAAAATTACAAACCAAATGTTATTGGTATCAATTTAAAAAGTAGAAAAACGAAAACTATTGGAGTAATTATTCCTAATATTCTAAATTCTTTTTTCGCAAAAGTCTTCACAGGAATTGAGAAAGTTGCCGAATCCAAAGGTTACAATGTCATAATGTGTATTTCTAATGAATCTATTGAAAAAGAAATTCACGCATTGGAAATTTTAAGTAATGGAACTATTGACGGATTTATTTTGTCTATTTCTAAAGAGGCACAAAAGTTAAATGAATACGAGCATTTTAAAGAAATCATTAATGACGGTACTCCAATTGTAATGTTCGATAGAACTTCAGACGAAGTGGAATGCGACAAAGTAATTGTAGACGATTTTGATTCTGCTAGAAACGCAACCCAACATTTAATTGATTTAGGTTGTAAAAAAGTAGCATTATTTTCATCAATTGATAACTTAAGCGTTGGAAAACTAAGATATGAAGGTTATCTAAAAGCGCTTCAAGACAATAATTTTCCAATTGATGAGAACTTAATCATTAGAACTGAATCAGAGGAAGAGTCCAATTTAAAAATTCAAAATCTTTTTGAAAAACATAAAATCGATGGAATTTTTGCTTTAGATGAAAATGATTCTGTTGCAGCATTAAAATTCGGTTTAAAATTTGGTTATAAAATACCAGAAAACCTTTCAATAATAGGTTTTGCTGATGGAATTTTGGCCTCTCGACGTTTATCTCCAAGTCTAACAACCGTTAGTCAACATGGCCCAGAAATTGGCGAAGCTGCCGCAAAATTGTTAATTGAAAGATTGGAAAACACCAAATTCGACGAAGAAAGTGTTTATAAAACTACAGTTATCAAAACAGAATTAAGAGATAGAGAATCTACGAAGAAGGCAAAATAAATCCTTTTTTCTTATCGTCTTTCCATGTAACATATCCCAACACAGCATTAATTAGGTAGAATAAATACTTTATCAAATTAGCGACATTCATTATCATAACACTCTGAACAATCTTCGACAAATTATAGGTTTGCCACATAATCCAATTGTCAGGGTACATCCTACTATTATTAAATGTTCCTCCAAAACTAATTCCCGCAGGAACCGCAATTGCAAAAAACAATCCCCAATCAATTGGTTTGTCACTTAAATACTTAAAACCGATGTAATTTAGAACAAGCGATAATACCACACCAAAAAATAAATTTCTATAGAAAATACCGTCAATGCTATTTAGAATTCTCTTTTCTTTCCAAATTCTGAAAGCAAAATAATTTCCAAAAAATGAAATTGGGTAGGTTAATATTGCCGCAATATTTCCTAATAAATAATCAATTACACCACTTAAAGCGGTATTTAATGTTCCAATGAAATTTCCAATGTTATTTTTTTTGGTCACCAAACGAGTTGAAATCATCGAAAAACCAACATTAATTATTGAAAAAATTCCTAGTGGAATAACATATTCAATTGAATTAATTTGAACGTTTACTTCAGTTTTGTGATAACCTAAATATATTGATCCAATGAGCACAATTACTAACCCAATTATATCTAAATACTGACTATTAGTAATTGACTTTATGGTATTTATGGATTTTTCTGAAAGTAAAAACATTCTTTTTTTGAATAGTGGGTTATTATTAATGCGCTGCCAACCAATCGTTACCTTCACCAATTTCAACAATCAAAGGTACATTTAAGGTGAAAGCATTTTCCATTTCATGCTTAATCATCGGTTTGATTTTTTCTAATTCTGAGTGATGAACATCAAATACTAATTCATCATGAACTTGCAAAAGCATTTTACTTTTCCAATTTTCGCTTGTCAGTTTTTCATGAATATTAATCATAGCAATTTTTATAATATCGGCGGCACTTCCCTGAATTGGAGCATTCACTGCGTTTCTTTCGGCACCACCACGTACAATTGCGTTTTGTGAATTGATGTCTTTTAAATAGCGACGTCTACCAAGAATTGTTTGCACATAACCGTTTTCTCTTGCAAATTGAATTTGGTTATTTATATAAGATTTCAAACTTGGATAGGTTTGATAATAAGCTTCAATCAAAGCTGCACTTTCAGCTCTAGAAAGGGAAGTTTGGTTACTCAACCCGAAGGCAGATACGCCATAAATAATTCCAAAATTCACCGTTTTAGCATGGCTTCTTTGTTCGCGCGTCACTTCTTCCAACGGAATATTAAAAACTTTCGAAGCTGTTGCTTTATGAATATCTTCGTTTTTTTGGAAAGATTGAATCATGTTTTCTTCACCGCTTAAAGCTGCAATTATGCGAAGCTCAATTTGAGAATAATCGGCAGAAACCAAGGTATAATTTTCATCGCGTGCCACAAATGCTTTTCTAATCTGACGACCTCTTTCAGTTCGAATTGGGATATTCTGCAAATTTGGATTATTGGAACTCAGCCTTCCTGTAGCAGCAACAGTTTGCATGTAATCAGTGTGAATTCTATTGGTAGTCGAATCTACTTGGTTTGGCAATGCATCAACATAGGTGTTTTGTAATTTTACTAATTGTCTCCAATCCAAAATTGCTTTTACAATTTCATGTTCCTTAACCAAATAATTTAAAATTTCTTCACCGGTTGCATATTGCCCAGTTTTTGTCTTTTTTTGTTTTGCTCCGCCAATTTTTAATTTGTCAAATAAAATGTCTCCTAATTGTTTTGGGGATGCCAAATTGAATTTTTCACCTGCAATTTCATAAATGGTAGTTTCCAGTTTTTGGATGTCATTGCCTAAATCGTGTGATAATGATTTTAAAAAATCTACATCTACTCGAATACCTTCTTTTTCCATTGCTGCCAAAACTTTTACCAATGGAATTTCAATTTCATCAAAGAGTTTTTTGGTATCCGTATTATCTAATTGTAGGGTAAAATTTTCTTTTAATTGCAATGTTATATCAGCATCTTCAGCAGCATATTCTTTTATATCTTCCAAAGAAACATCGCGCATTGAAAGCTGATTTTTTCCTTTCTTACCAATTAAATCTTCAATGGATTTTGGAGAATATTTTAAATAAGTCTCAGACAAAATATCCATATTATGACGCATATCAGGATTAATTAGATAATGCGCAATCATCGTGTCAAACAATTTACCTTTAACTTGAATTGAATAATTGGAAAGAACTTTTAAATCGTATTTTAAGTTTTGTCCGATTTTTTCAATCGATTCATTCTCAAAAAACGGCCTGAATTTTTCAATTAATAAAATCGATTCTTCTTTATTTTCTGGAAAGGGAACATAAAATCCTTTTCCTTTTTCATAGGAAAATGCAATTCCTACTAATTCGGCATGTAAGGCATCTATGTTGGTAGTTTCGGTATCAAAACATACAGAAGTTTGATTTTGTAGGTTTTGCAAAAGCAATTTTACCGCCAAATCCCCTTGAATTGTTTGATAAAAATGTTCGGTATTTTCTAAAGAATTATAATACTGATGACGCGTTTCATCGGATGTTGCATCAGGATTTGTACTTCCAAAAAGATCAAATTGATCTTCGTTTTTCGGCTGAGGCTTTTTGTATAATTTAGCTTCTTCAACTTGACTAATTTGCGCCGGAGTTCCTCCTTTTTTAAATATGGAATCAAATTGTTCTGCCATTCTTCTGAATTCTAGTTCATTGAATAAGGCATCTGTTTTTGCAACATCAGGAGTGGATAATTCGTAGTCATTTTCATCAAAAACTACAGGGCAATCTAAAAGTATGGTCGCCAATTTTTTTGATAGTATCCCTTTTTCTTTATTGGCTTCAATATTGTCTTTCATTTTTCCAGAAAGCTTATCGGTATTGGCCAATAAATTCTCCATTGTACCAAATTCTTTCAAAAATTTCTTAGCCGTCACTTCTCCAACTCCCGGAAGTCCAGGAATATTATCAGCAGTATCGCCCATCATTCCCAGGAAATCAATTACTTGTTCTGGTCTTTCAATTTCAAATTTTTCAAGTACTTCAGGAATTCCCCATATTTCAATTCCATTTCCCATTCTTGCGGGTTTGTACATAAATATATTCTCTGATACCAATTGGGCAAAATCTTTATCGGGAGTAACCATAAAAACTTTAAAATTTTGTTTTTCGGCTTGTTTTGCAATGGTACCTATTAAATCGTCAGCTTCATATCCTTTTACTTCAATAATAGGAATGTGCATCGCCTTCAATAATTCTTGGATATAAGGAACAGCAATTTTAATGGCGTCGGGAGTTGCGTCACGATTGGCTTTGTATTCTGGAAAAATATCATTTCGTAAATCACTTCCTCCTTTATCAAAGGCTACAGCTAAATGATCCGGTTTTTCTCTTTTGATGACATCCATTAATGAATTCATAAAACCCATGATTGCGGAAGTATCAAGTCCTTTTGAATTGATTCTAGGGTTTTTAATAAAGGCATAATAACCTCGGAAAATTAAAGCATAAGCATCTAACAGGAACAATCTTTTTTGAGCTGACATATATTGTAAAGTGTATTTTAATTTGTAAAAATAATCAATCGAAATTTAAAGAGTACAATTCAAGTTAATTTTTATTTAATAGAAGTTACATTTGTTTAATTTATTCGTTCTTTTGTAAAAATTTTTTTGAATGGCTTTCAGAATCCTCATCCTTTGTTTTATAATTTTTATTTTTGAACTTTATGCTTTTCAAGCTATTAAAACAATTACTAAGGTAAGATGGGTTTTAACATCTTATATTGTTATTTCGCTTTCAGCTATAATTTTTATTGTATATCAATTTACAAAATTTGATAGAAGTGTGGGTCAAACCAAAATGACGATGATCACTTTGGGATTGTTATTGTTAGTTTTACTTCCAAAATTCTTAATGGCTTTTATTTTACTTATTGAAGATATTTACCGATTATTTGTTGGAACTTCAAATTATTTTTCAAATTACAGTAAAGACGCCACTTTTTTTCCTCAGAGAAGAAAATTTGTAAGTCAGATTGCTTTAGGGTTGGCGGCTATTCCATTTGCATCTCTAATTTACGGAATGACTTTTGGAAAATATAATTTTAAAGTGATCAAGCAAAGGCTTTATTTTCCAGATTTGCCAGATGCCTTTGACGGTTTTACAATTACTCAAATTTCTGATGTTCACAGCGGTAGTTTTGACAATCCTGATAAAATAAATTACGCGATTGATTTAGTTAATGAGCAGAATTCCGATATGATTTTGTTTACAGGTGATATCGTTAATACCCATGCTAAAGAAATGCATCCTTGGATTGATACCTTTAAAAGAATCAAAGAACATAAATATGGAAAATTTTCAGTGCTTGGGAATCACGACTATGGAGAATATGTAACTTGGCCTTCTCAAGAAGCTAAAGAAGAAAATTTTAAAGCAATTAAAGATTTATATGGTAAAATAGATTTTAAATTGTTATTGAATGAACATACATTTATTGAAAAAGGAGAAGATAAAATTGCATTGGTGGGGGTAGAAAATTGGGGCAATAATTTTAAGAAAGCTGGCGATATCAATCTGGCTTCCGCCAATTTAACTAAGGATGATTTCAAAATTTTAATGAGTCATGACCCATCACATTGGGAATATGAAGTTAAAAATCATGAGAAAAATTTCCATTTGACTTTATCGGGTCACACGCACGGAATGCAGTTTGGAATAGAAATTCCTGGTTATTTCAAATGGAGTTTGGTTCAATATGTTTACAAACAATGGGCTGGATTATACGAAAATAAGGGAAGATACGTTTATGTTAATAGAGGATTTGGTTTTCACGCCTATCCTGGACGCGTTGGAATTATGCCGGAAATTACCGTTATAGAACTAAAAAAAGGAAAATATACAGTGTAATTTGTTAAATTCCTTATATTTGTACCGTATAATCTCTATTTAGAAGTCTAAATTAAATTAAATTTTTTGGTTTTATGTCAAAATTTGGAGAACTAATAAATACTCAATTACCAGTGCTAATTGATTTTTACACAGAATGGAACGAGCCTTCAGTTTCTATGCATCCTGTTATCAGAGATGTGGCTGCAGCCCTTGGTGACAAAGCAAAAGTAATAAAAATCGACGTTGATAAAAATCAAGAATTAGCCGATGCTTTACGAATTAAAGGACTTCCAACTTTAATGATTTACAAACAAGGTCAGATGGTTTGGAGACAATCTGGTGAGCTTGATGCTAATACAATTATTAGCTTGGTTCAAGACCAAATTTAAGATCAAAAAAAAGCAATTTCCGTACATTTATTACATTTATAATGAAAAATATCACCCTATTTTTAAATAAAGTGATATTTTTTTTACTTTTTTTTATTCATTATCCCTGTCAAATAGTTTGAACATTTGATTGTACATGTTGAATACTTTTCTATTCTCATTATAGAATTCAAAATCTTTACTGTCTTTCATTACTTCCAATAGGCTTCTGTATCTTTCTATATTGGTAACAACCTCCATAGCCACTGTTCCTAATTCTGAAGGTTTGTAGTTACTAAAATACTTTAATTGTTCTTGGTATTTTTTCGAAAGTTCAGTTAATAATTTTCTAGCCTTTTCCTTTTTGCCAATAGCGTAATAACCGCTAGCAAATGGCTCAACCATAGTATAATAATCGTAGTATCTAATAGGCATTTTTTTCATACCCAAGTCAATGATTTCTTCTGCTTTCGCAAATTTCTTTTCGTTTATCAATTGCTCCATTAATCTAGACATATTGGTTCTATAAGAAATACTATTTCTTCGAGTCTCGTTGTCATGATAAATATTTGGACTATCTCCATTACCCCAATCCCATTTTTTTACTAATTTATACATCACCTCAGAATCAATACATCCCATATCATGTTGGCTTGCATCCTTAGCAACTGGTGTTTTAATTGGGACTAATTTATAAAGCATTCCATTCAATTGAAGGAAATCTTTCATCCACAGGTAATCGTCATCGCCGAAACTACCAGGAGAAAAATAAATTGGTCTTTTCCAATCATTATTAGCCAAAATATCCAACATCATTATACGGTTTTTATAGATTGCTCTACCTTTAATATCAATATCAATGTAAGGAACAATAGAATCATAGAATTTTGGGCTCACCACTTTATTCTTAATGATATTATTTTTATCAATTAACAATCTGATTTTATTGGTTGGATAAAAATGTACCTTTTGTCCGTTTGGCATATCTACAAATGTTTTAGGATCATCACTTTTAGAAAATTCCATAAAATTCTTAATGTCCCAACGAGTATCAGTCAATTGGTTATAAACTATATAATCTAATTTATCTCCAACATATTGATCGTGTGTAAATGATATTGGTAAACCATCCGATTTATAAGTTTTGTTTTTCATTTGATCGATGTACCAATCGGTCATAAACAAGCTGGTATTAACTATTTTTACGTCAGTTCTAATGTTCTCAATTTCTTGTGCGTACCAAAGTGGAAAAGTATCATTATCGCCAATGGTATATAAAATTGCATTTTTATCACAAGAATTCAAATAGTTTTTCGCCAAAGCAATTGCAGTAAATTTTCCAGAACGATCGTGATCATCCCAGTTTTGAGAAGCCATTAATATCGGTGCTCCTAGAATTGTTGTTGCTAGTACAATTGGCCCAGCAAATTTTGGTTGGAGGTAATTTTTTAAAATGTCATAAATGGCATAAACTCCAATTCCTATCCAAATTGCAAAAACATAAAACGAACCTACTAATGCATAATCTCTCTCACGAGGTTCATAGGGTCTTTCATTTAAATATACTTTTAGAGCCAATCCAGTAAATAGGAACAATACTAAAAGCACATAAAAACTTTTTTGATTTTTATAGGCATGGTATAACAATCCGATTAAACCAAGTAAAAATGGAATGAAATAATATACATTTCTACCTTTATTATTTAAAGTATCTGACGGTAAATCATATTGTGGTCCAAGATGTAATTCATCGATAAAGTCAATTCCACTTAACCAATTTCCATCAACCAAGTCATAATTTCCTTGATTGTCATTTTGTCTACCAGTATAATTCCACATTAAATACCTCCAATACATGTAACCAAATTGGTATTCAAACATGAATTGGATATTATCAGCAGTTGATGGTTTCTCAATAATAAGATAATCGCCATACGTCTTTAAAAAAGTAACATAATCCCCGTTATCAACTCTTTTTGCAGCATAAGCAGCTCTAAACTCATTAACAGTTTTCTCAACTTCGTCTCTTAATTGTGAACTTGCTTTTGCTAAATCCTCTTCCGAAAGTTGGTTAATATCAATTCCATATTGTCCTAAATCTTCTTCATAGGCATAATTTGGATTCATTTTGAATTCAGGCGGATTAGTGAAATCCATATAATTTTCTACATGCTCAGTGCTCCATAAACGAGGTAAAAACGCTTTTTGATTGTCGTCACTGTTTTGTTCTGCATTTTTATAATTATTGGTAATTATATATTTACCGGTTTTATAATCTCTTTCATAGTTAGGCGCTTTGTCTAAATAAGGAGTTTCTTTGTCTAATCCTGCAAAAGTATCAGTGTATTGAGGACCGTAAAACAATGGATTGTTTCCATATTGTTCTCTATTATAATAGGCCAAAACTTCTGCTGCATCTGAAGGTTTATTTTCATTGATTACCGTATTTGCATTAGCACGAATTGGCAACATCATCCAAGTTGAAAATCCAATTAAGATGAATAATACACATAAAATTAAAGTATTCATTTGAACATACCCTTTTGATTTTGTGTATTTAATTCCAAAATAAAACAATCCTATCAATAATAATGTCACGAAAATAGTACCAGAATCAAAAGGCAAGCCAAGGCTATTAACCATAAATATTTCTGCTTTACCAAAAAACGCCATGGTTAAAGGCAATAATAATTTGAATATAAATAGTAAAACTGCCACTACAACAACATTGGCTATAATGAAATTTTTAAAAGTTACTGTTTTGTAATTTTTGAAAAAATATAAGAATCCTATAGCCGGAATTGTTAATAGAGCCATAAAGTGGACTCCAAATGAAAGCCCCACGATTAATGAAATTAATAGCAACCATCTGTTTCCGCGAGGAGTATTCATGTCTTGTTCCCAGCGCAATCCAAGCCAAAATAACAAAGCGATAAATAAGGTAGCCATTGCATAAACTTCAGCTTCCACAGCATTGTACCAAAAACTATCTGAAAAAGTAAAAGCTAGGGAACCTATAAAAGAACTTCCTAAAACTACAATAGCGTTATTTTTTGAAATTGGCTCATTTGAACCTTCGTAATCATTAGAAAAAGCAATGGAATTAACTATTTTTCTAATTAATAATGTAGAAGACCAAAAAAGGAATAAAATGGTAAATGCGCTTGAAAAAACCGACATCATATTTACCATTAAAGCAATGTATTTTGCATCAGTGGCAAACATAGCGAAAAAGGCTCCAATCATTTGAAATAATGGCGCTCCGGGTGGGTGACCTACTTCAAGTTTTGCCGCTGTGGCAATATATTCTCCGCAGTCCCAAAAACTCATTGTTGGTTCAACGGTAAGTGTATATGTGGTTAATGCTATTGCAAATGTGATCCAACCTAAAATGGTATTCCATTTGTTAAAATTGAAGTTTGTCATATATATAGTATGAATTTTACTTTTTTTTGATGTACAAAGAAAATGTTTTTTTGCTTAATGAAATGCTAAAAATTTATTTTTAATTATTTTTATGTAAAAAATTTGTGAAACTTAAAATTTCGTTTAATTTTGCACTCGCTTTAAAGCAACGGAATTGGTCTATGGTGTAATGGTAACACAACTGTTTTTGGTGCAGTCTTTCTAGGTTCGAGTCCTAGTAGACCAACAAAAAACTCCTCAAGAAATTGAGGAGTTTTTTTATGGTTAAAACCTTAATAATTTTTTGATTTGACAATAAGATTGCAGAATGATTTTTGGTTTATAAAAAAAATAGTATATTTGCATCGTTATTTATATGAAAGATTAGATAATGAGGCACGCATTGCGTGCCTCTTTTTATAAAAGCTATGACATTTAAAGATAAAGTAAGTCGCTCATTGGAAGAAGCATTATTAGAAAAGCCATCACTTTTTTTAATTGATTTGAACATAAGCGAAAGTTTTAAAATAACAGTAACATTAGATGGTGATTCTGGTGTGATCCTTCAAGATTGTATTGATATCAGCCGTTCTATAGAGAATAATTTAGATAGAGAAGAATGTGATTTCTCATTAGAAGTTGCATCAGCAGGAGTTTCATCGCCATTAAAAAATATTCGTCAATACAAAAAGAACATTGGAAGAACACTTCAAGTGGAAACCCAAACTACTACAATAGAAGCAAAATTAACAGATGCTAATGATGATTTTATTGTATTAGAATGGGAGGCAAGAGAGCCTAAAAAAATTGGAAAAGGGAAAGAAACCGTTCAAAAAAGAGAAGAAATCCCATATTCAGAAATAAAAAAAGCAATAGTTATAATAATTTTTTAATAGATAGAGCATGGAAAATTTAGCTTTAATCGATTCGTTTTCAGAGTTTAAAGACGATAAACTTATTGATCGTGTAACGCTAATGGCGAT
>NZ_JBIKQP010000055.1:0-3375 GCF_044349645.1 Flavobacterium sp.
GTTTTAGAAAATGTACTTCCTACAGGAAAGCCAAAATGGCTAAAAGTAAAATTACCAATTGGTCAAAAATATACCGATCTTCGAGGTTTAGTTGATAAATATAAACTCAACACCATTTGCACTTCAGGTAGTTGCCCAAATATGGGTGAATGCTGGGGAGAAGGAACGGCAACTTTTATGATTCTTGGAAATATTTGTACACGTTCTTGTGGATTTTGTGGAGTTAAAACCGGAAGACCAGAAACCGTAGATTGGGATGAACCTGAAAAAGTTGCCCGATCAATAAAAATAATGAATATAAAACATGCTGTAATTACAAGCGTGGACAGAGACGATTTGAAAGATGGTGGTTCAATTATTTGGATTGAAACTATAAAAGCGATTCGAAGAATGAATCCTTCAACAACATTAGAAACATTGATTCCTGATTTCCAGGGAATTGAAAGAAATATTGATCGAATTGTTGAAGCCAATCCGGAAGTGGTATCTCATAATATAGAAACCGTTCGCCGTTTAACCCGTGAAGTTCGTATTCAAGCAAAATACGATCGTAGCATGGAAGTTTTAAGATACTTAAAAGAAAAGGGAATCAATAGAACTAAGTCTGGGATAATGCTTGGTTTGGGTGAAACTGAAGAAGAAGTATTTCAAACATTAAAAGATTTGCGTCAAGCAAATGTAGATGTAGTTACTATCGGTCAATACCTTCAGCCAAGTAAAAAACACTTACCTGTAAAGGAATTTATTACTCCGGAGCAATTTGCAAAATACGAGCAATTCGGACTAGAATTAGGTTTTCGTCATGTAGAAAGCGGTCCGTTAGTTCGTTCTTCTTATAAAGCTCAAAAGCACATCCTTTAATTAGTTTGAATTCTATATTTAGATGAATCAAAAAACAAGAATTGCTATAAATGGATTTGGTAGAATTGGTAGAAATTTATTTCGCCTATTGATCAATCATCCTACTATTGAGATCGTTGCAATAAATGATATTGCCGATAACAAAACGATGGCTCATCTTGTAAAATATGATAGTATTCATGGAAAACTTCCGTATGAATGTAGTTTTTCGGATGATGCTATTATTGTAAACGGAAAATCGTACTTATTTTTTCATGAAAAATTAATTTCAAATTTAGATTGGAAGTCGTTAGCAATAGATTTTGTTGTAGAAGCAACCGGAAAACACAAAACTTTTGATGAAATAAACGCGCATCTATTGGCTGGGGCCAAAAAAGTAATTTTGACAGCTCCATCAGAAGTTGACACAATTAAAACAGTGGTTTTAGGTGTTAATGAAACAATATTAAATAGTGATGAAAAGATTATTTCTAATGCCAGTTGTACTACTAATAATGCTGCGCCAATGATAAAAATCATTGATGAATTGTGCGGAATTGAACAAGCATATATTACAACAGTTCACTCGTTTACCACCGATCAAAGTTTGCATGATCAACCACATAAAGACCTTCGCAGAGCTCGTGGCGCCTCACAATCTATAGTTCCTACAACAACAGGAGCAGCCAAAGCTTTAACAAAAATCTTTCCCAAATTTGAAGGAAAAATTGGAGGTTGTGGAATTCGTGTTCCTGTTCCAGATGGATCTTTGACCGATATCACCTTCAATGTAAAAAGACAAGTTTCAATTGATGAAATTAATGCTGCTTTTAAAACTGCATCTCAAACTAATTTTAAAGGAATTCTAGATTATACTGAAGATCCAATCGTTTCTGTAGATATTATTGGAAATACAAATTCCTGCATTTTTGATGCTCAATTGACTTCTGTGATTGATAAAATGGTTAAAGTAGTAGGTTGGTACGATAATGAAATTGGTTATTCTTCAAGAATAATCGACTTAATTTTGCTAATAAATTCGAAAAAATAATTTGCTTAAAGCAAATGAACAAATATTGGTCTATTCTACTTAAATAGATTCCACATAATTTGTTATGATTTTATCAAAATTATCTCCTTCAAAAAGAAATTTAGTTTTTATTGGAAGATAATAAAGTTGGTCCTTTGGCAAACATCCTTTCAATCTCACAAAATCTTTTTCAGTAGTAATGATGATATTGTTCTGAGCTTTATTTTTAATTTCTTGAAGGTCTTTTTCCGTGAATTGATGGTGATCTGGGAAAGTAAAACAAACTTCTTTATTACTTTGTAAATGGGCGAAAAAAGTTTGAGGTTTTGCAATTCCAGCAATGAGTAATTTATCAACATTTAGAATCTCAGAAACAGGCTTTTTTTCATTTTCAGAATACACATATTCATCAAATTCAATAGTTGAAAAAAACAAAGTTTGATTTGGTAAAATTGCTAATTTGTTTTTTATAACTTCTTGATCTTGTTTTGTTAAATCGGATGGACATTTTGTAACCACAATTACATTTGCTCGTTTAGCTCCACTCCTATTTTCTCTTAAATTTCCAGTAGGTAATTGAAAATCATCAGAATACAATTCATTATAAGAAGTCAATAAGATATAAAAACCAGCTTTTACTCTTCGATGTTGGTAAGCATCGTCCAATAAAATCACATCGGGTTTACTTGAATTGGAAAGTAATTGTTCAATTCCATTTTTCCGATCTACGTCAACTGCAACTTGAATTTTTGGAAATTTTGAGAAATATTGATAGGGTTCATCTCCAATAATTTCAGCATTTACATTAGCATCGGCCAAAATAAATCCGTTAGATTTTCTTTTATAACCTCGACTTAAAGTTGTAACCTTATATTTATCAGATAAAAGTCGGATTAAATACTCTATTTGAGGCGTTTTACCAGTTCCACCAACACTTAAATTTCCAACCACAATAACTGGTAAATTAAATGAATACGATTTTAACAATCCATTATCATAACAATAATTTCGAATAGAAGCTATTGCGCTGTATAGAATTGAAAATGGGAATAGTATTTTTCGAATAAAATTCATACTACGAAAGTATACTATTTTATCATTATAAAAAAGTTGAATTGTTTTTTCGTTAATTTGTAAAATCAAAAATACGAGTATGTATAAAATTAAAGACATCATTCCCCTTCTTGAAGAAATGGCTCCTTTGGCTTATGCCGAAGATTTTGACAATGTTGGATTACTAGTTGGAAATATAGAAACTGAAACCACTGGAATATTAGTTTGTCACGATGCATTAGAAAGTGTTATTGACGAGGCAATCGCTAAAAACTGCAACTTAATTGTTTGTTTTCATCCTATTTTATTTTCTGGTTTAAAAAAAATAACCGGAAAAAATTATGTGGAAAGAGCTGTGATTAAAGCAATTCAAAATAATATTGCAATTTATGCTGTACACACTGCTTTAGATAATCATCCGGAAGGGGTGAATAAAATATTTGGAAATGCAT
>NZ_JBIKQP010000026.1:0-31370 GCF_044349645.1 Flavobacterium sp.
AGAAATTTAAATGTTGTTGTTGGTTCAGAGCACAAACAAGGAGCTCAAAAACCTAAAACTGTTAACCTAAACGATCTTAAATAATGGGAGTTATTCACAAAATAGGTAGAAGAAAAACCGCTGTTGCACGTGTTTATGTTACAGAAGGAACAGGAGTTATCGTAGTAAACAAAAAACCGTTTGCAACTTATTTTCCAACAGCTACTTTACAATACAAAGTATTACAAGCAATGTCATTAACTGACAACGTTTCTAACTTTGATGTAAAAATTAATGTTTATGGAGGAGGTTCAACTGGTCAAGCAGAAGCTGTGAGAATGGCAATTGCAAGAGCAATGTGTGAAGTAGGCGAAGGAAACAGAGCTGTATTGAAACCAGAAGGTTTATTAACTAGAGACCCAAGAATGGTTGAACGTAAAAAATTCGGTCAGAAGAAAGCTCGTAAGAGATTCCAATTCTCTAAACGTTAATATTCTCTGTTTTGTTTTTTTAAACAAGACATCGATAATTTATTTGAATTAATAACAATGTTGTTGTTGTCAAGCAAAAGCTTGAAATTAGTTTAGCATCTAAATGAAGCCAACTGCAAATAGCTAATCGCTGACCGCTTATTGGACCATTGCTAATCAACAGAACGTAAACTAAACAAAAAATGTCAAACAAAGTAGAAGTAAAAGAATTACTAGAAGCAGGTGTTCACTTTGGACACATGACTAGAAAATGGGATCCAAATATGGCTCCATACATTTATATGGAACGTAATGGAATTCACATTATCAATCTATATAAAACTGCAGCAAAAATTGAAGAAGCAAATGACGCTTTGAAAAAAATCGCTGCATCAGGTAGAAAAATATTATTTGTTGCTACCAAAAAACAAGCAAAAGATATCGTTGCTGATAAAGCAAAAAATGTAAACATGCCTTACATCACCGAAAGATGGCCAGGTGGAATGTTGACTAATTTCGTTACTATTCGTAAAGCTGTTAAAAAAATGGCTACTATCGATAAAATGAAAAAAGACGGAACATTCATGACTCTTTCTAAAAAAGAGCGTTTACAAGTTGATCGTCTTCGTGCAAAATTAGAGAAAAACTTAGGTTCAATTTCTGATATGTCTAGACTTCCTGCTGCATTATTTGTAGTAGATATTAAAGCAGAGCACATCGCAATTAAAGAAGCTCATAAATTAAACATTCCAGTTTTTGCAATGGTAGATACAAACTCAGACCCAAGAGAGGTTGATTATGTTATCCCTGCAAATGATGATGCTTCAAAATCAATTGAGAAAATTCTAACTTTAGTAACTGCGGCAATCACAGACGGATTGGCTAACAGAACTTCTGATAAAGAAGGAGATGCTGAAGCTCCAGTTGCTGAAGAAGCAGTTGAAGTAGCTACTGAAGTTGAAGTAGTAGCAGAAGTTACCGAAGAAGTAGTTGCAGAAGAAGCAGCTCCAGCGGAAGAAACTCCAGCAACTGAAGAATAATAAAAATAAATTTAAAGATTGAAAGATTTAAAGATAACTTAAAGTGTTGATTTCAAATTAACTCTAATTTTATCCTTTAAATTTTTCAATCTTTTAATCTTTAAATTAAATAATTATGGCAACAATTACTGCTGCAGACGTAAATAAATTAAGAACAATCACAGGTGCAGGAATGATGGACTGCAAAAAAGCATTAGTAGAAACTGATGGAGATTTTGATTTAGCAATTGAAAACCTTCGTAAAAAAGGTCAAAAAGTTGCTGCTAATAGATCTGACAGAGAATCTACTGAAGGAGCTGCAATTGCAGTTGTTAATGCCGACAAAACTGTTGGTGTTGTAATCACATTAAACTGTGAAACTGATTTCGTAGGAATGAACGAAAGCTTTGTAAAAATGGCTTTTGATATGGCTAATTTAGCTTTGAATTTCAATTCAAAAGAAGAATTTTTAGCTGCTGACTTCAACGGAATTACTGTTGCTGAAAAATTAATTGAGCAAACAGGAGTTATCGGAGAAAAATTAGAAATCAGAACTTTTGAGAAATTAGAAGGTGCTTTCATCGGATCATACATCCACTCTGGAAATAAAATCGCTACTATTGTAGCTTTATCTGCTAATATTGACGGTGCTGAAGAAGCAGCAAGAAATGTAGCAATGCAAGCGGCGGCAATGTCTCCAATTGCTTTAAACGAAGAAGGTGTTGATTCTGAAATCATTGCTAAAGAAATCGAAATTGCAAAAGATTTATTACGTCAAGAAGGAAAACCTGAAGCGATGTTAGAAAATATTGCAAAAGGTAAATTAGCTCGTTTCTTTAAAGACAATACTTTAGTAAACCAAGATTATATTAAAGATAGCAAAATGAGCGTTGGTGCTTATGTTCAATCTTTAGATAAAAACTTAACTGTTACTGGTTTCAAAAGAGCTTCTTTAGGTTAATAATAATTTTAGATTTTTGAGTTTAGATTTAAGAATTCTAATCCAATATAAATTCCATTTCGAAGTAATTTGAAATGGAATTTTTTTATATTTGAAAGTGTCAAAAAAATAAAAATGGACCAAAAAAATAGATGCAAGTGGTGTGTAGGTATGGATATATATGAAAAATACCACGATGAAGAATGGGGAGTTCCTGTTTATGACGACCAAAAACTATTTGAATTTCTAATATTAGAAACATTCCAGGCAGGTTTGAGTTGGATTACCATCTTAAAAAAAAGAGAAAATTTCCGATTGGCATTTGACCACTTTGATTATTTAAAAGTAGCATTATATACAGAAGACAAAATTCAGGAATTAATTCAAAATGCAGGAATTATTAGAAACCAATTGAAAATTCGGGCAGCAGTAACTAACGCAAATTCATTTATAAAAATACAAGAAGAATTTGGGAGTTTTAGTAATTATATTTGGGCTTTCACCGATAATAAACCCATTGTAAACACTCCAAGCAGTTTAAAAGAAGTTCCGGCAACATCTGCCATTTCTGACAAATTAAGTAAAGACCTAAAAAAAAGAGGATTTAAATTTGTGGGTTCAACTGTAGTTTATGCTCATATGCAAGCCACAGGAATGGTTGATGATCATGTAGCTGATTGCTGGAAAAGAAATTAAGAGCTTGGATTTAGTATCTTCATAAAAAGTTCTCTATCAATTTCTCTACAACCAAGACTATCCAAGTGGTCGTTATAAACTTGACAATCCAACAACTTATAATTTTCTTTTTCTAAATGTTTTGCCAAAGTAATAAAAGCAATTTTAGAGGCATTACTTACCTTTGAGAACATACTTTCTCCGCAAAAAACAGTTCCTAAATCTATTCCATATAAACCGCCAACTAATTCGTTATCCAGCCATACCTCAACAGATTTAGCAATTTCCATTTCGTTAAGCTTGCAATAAGCATCAATCATATCTTGGCTTATCCAAGTATCACCATATTGACCTTCCCTAATTATAGAACTACAATTTGAAATTACCTCTTTAAAATTTTGGTTAAAAGTAACTTTGAAACTATTTCTATTCAATACATTTCTCATACTTTTTGAAATAATCAATTCTTCAAAGAATAAAACCATTCTTGTTTTTGGTGCCCACCAAAGTATTGGTTCACCAGGATTAAACCATGGAAAAATTCCACTTTTATAGGCCAATATCAATCTCTCAGAAGATAAATCACCACCTACTGCAAGTACCCCTTGAAAAGAGGCTTGTGAAACAGGAGGAAAAAATAATTCGGAAGAAATTTTATACATTTATATTGAAAATTATTAGAATTTAATTGTATTAATTTAATTTAAACAAAATTAGCAATATCTTTATAAAAAAAATTTAAATGAGAAAATTAGTAATTCTACTATCACTATTATTTACTTCAACTGTAGTTTTATCTCAAATAAAAGACAGTATTTCTAACGATATTATGTATCAAAGTTACACCAATAAGAATGGTGAAATTTACACCTATAAAAAACCTCGTTTTTTTGAAATGATTACCAATATTCCTAAAAATGTTTATAGCACGGTGAATGATTTTGGATACAAAGAGAACTTAATTGCACTTGGAGGAGCAACGGCTATGACAATTGCAATAATTCCTCAAGACCAGCATTTACTTGAACAATCTAGAATACTTGGAGAACGAATAGGACTTAAAGACTTTGCAAAGTATCATCATTTTGGTCCTTTGGAAAATATACCATCCGACATAACATCGGCAATCTATCTAATTGGAAACGGAACTACCCCTTTATTGATGAGTATGGGATTTGCAACATATGGATTAATAAATAAAGATTATCGCTCCCTAAATACCGCTACCGGATTAGTTGAAAGTCTATTGGTTTGTGGTGTTTTTAGCCAAACAATAAAAAGAGTTTCTGGCAGACAAAGTCCAGCACCAGCAATTGTTGATGGAAATCCTGGTGGAGATTGGAATCCGTTTCCGAGCTTTAGTGCTTATGGGAAAAACACACCAAATTATGACGCAATGCCGTCGGGACATGTTATGACAGCAACAGCGGCTTTAAATGTACTTTTAACTAATTATCCTGATAAAAAATGGATAAAACCTGTAGGTTACAGTTTAATTGGTTTATTAGGATTTGAAATGGTTCAAGCTAATGTTCACTGGTATTCAGATTATCCAATAGCATTAGTTATGGGTTATATAATCGGTAAAAATGTTGCAAATAGTAAAATTAAAAAAACGAATTTAACTATTGATGCTCCAAAAAAATTCACCTTTAATGTAAACGCTTCCAGAAGTTTTGGGTATAACTTTATCGGCGCAAACATCACTTTTTAATTCCAAAAAATGAAAGTAAAAATATATATTGTAATTGCCTTACTTATTTCATTTATTGGGAATGCACAACAAAAAGATTCAATTTCATTATTGATAAAAGAAGAAAAGCTTTCATATAAGCAATTTATTATTCCAAGTGTATTGATTTCTGGAGGATTGCTAATGAAAAATACTCCAATGAATTCTAATTTACAAAACGATTTTAGAAAAGTGCTTGGCCATGATTTTCATAATAAAATCGACGACTTTCTTCAATATGAAGCTGTTTTACAAATTTATGGCGGACGATATTTAGGCTTAAAACCGAAACATAATGCACTTCGTCAAACAATAAATATTTTAGTATCTAATGCAATAATGGGAGGTATTGTAAAATCAATGAAACACTCATTTAAAGCAGTTCGTCCTGATGCATCAGATGAATATAGCTTTCCATCTGGACACACAGCTACCGCTTTTACCAATGCTTCGATATTATTTTATGAATATAAAGATGCCAATATTTGGTATGCAAGTAGCGGCTATTTATTTGCAACAGCAACTGGATTTTTAAGAATTGCTAACAATAGGCATTTTACTTCAGACGTTTTGGCCGGTGCTGGAATTGGAACAGCGGTGGGACTTGTAGTATCTTATTGGAGTCCGTTTAAATCGCTAACTTTTGGTAAAAATAAAACCCATGCCTTAGTTTACCCTCAAATAGGAACAAATTACGGCATAGGTTTATTAATTAAAAATTGATATTTAATCAATTATATTATTAGAACGGCAAATCGTCGTGCTCTTCTTCTTTAAAATTTTCAGCTGGAGCAAATGTTTCGGCAGCTGGCATTGGAGCAGCTTGCGCAGGAGCAGCAGTGCCTAATTTTTCTACTCTCCAACCTTGAATTGCATTGAAATATTTTGTTACTCCTTGAGGATCAACCCATTCGCGACCTCTCAAATTGATAGATACTTTTACAGCATCACCTACTTGGTAATTATTTAATAAATCACATTTGTCTTGAACGAATTCAACTAAAATGTGTTGTGGATATTGCTCGTCGGTAGTAACCACTAATTCTCTTTTTAAGAAACTTCCGCTTCCTACATTTTTTGATTCCCCAAGCATTTTAATTTTCCCTGATACTTCCATTTTACTTCTTTTAATTTATTATGAATTATTTTGCTAATAGTACTTTCCAAGCGGAATCTACATCGTTTTGATCTAAATATTCTTTTGCTTTTTTAAATTGTTTTAATTGATCGTCAGCGCTCAAAACACCTTTAACAGCAAAATTCTGTTTTACAAATATATTAATTTCTTCTGTTGTGGGCAACGCTTCAATATTCCCTAATTTCCCCAAATCGTTTCCATCAAAAATAGTACTTTCCTTAACAAAATTTGGAATTTGATCCACTCCTATACCTAATGTTGTGATGGGTTTAGCAACTTCAAACAAACCTTGATTGGCTCTTGAATACCAGTTTCCTCCCATTCTTGAAACCAAATCAATTTTAAATGGATCAATATTGCCATTTTCATCTAAAACTGATTCGCAAATGTGCATTTTTAAAATTTCACAAATAACTAAATTACCAGCTCCTCCTTGAGTTCCCAAACTAATAATTTCGTTTACTTTGCATTCAAACTGAACTGGTGATTGTGCCACACGATAAGGTTTTATCGTTTCAGAAGGTATTGCAGTAAATCCTGCTTTTATAAATTCATTTACGCCATCTGGATATTCAGAACTTGAAAGAGATGTTTGTTGAACTATATCAAAATTAACAACATTAATAACTACTTCTCGAGTAGCTTCAGCATTAATTAAAGTGTGTTTTATTGTATTGTCGCGAACACGTCTGGCAGGTGAAAATATCAATATTGGTGGATTCGCACTAAAAATATTAAAAAAACTAAACGGCGATAAATTTGGAACTCCATTTTTATCAATAGTGCTAGCAAAAGCAATAGGTCGCGGGCCTACAGCACTTTGCAAATAACCCTGTAATTTAGCAGAAGAAACGTTCTTTGGATCAATACTTACCATAAAAATCTATTTAAACAAATATAATAAATTGGTTTCAAAAATGAAGCAATATTGATTCTAATATTGATAATGAAATTACAATTTACTTTTCTGTTATCATAATCATATTATTTTATTATATTTATCGTTATTATTACTTTCAAAAGTAACTTATGCAGTTTTCAAACAAACGAAATTTTACTCGGTGGTTTATAATATTTTCCTCCTTTATCTTCATAGTTTTCATACTCTGGAATACTTACTCTTTTTTTCAAATTTTTAAAAATGAAGAGCGTTTAAAGATGGAATATTGGTCGGAGGCGCAAAAAACTTTAATTACCTCAGATATCAATACCGAAGTAGCCTTGCCAAGTAGAATAATTGGAGATAATAAAACAATTCCAATTATTTTAACTGATGAAAAAGATAGTATCATCGGCCATAACAATATTGACGAAAAGTTAATGTCGATTCCTAATGAAGCGAAAGCAATTTTAAAAAAATTAAAAAAAGAAAACGATCCTATAAAATTTGAATATGTCCCTGGGAAATTCAGAAATATCTACTACGGAAATTCCGATCGATTGAACAACCTTATCTATTTTCCAATTGCTTTTTTATTGATTATTTTACTCTTTGCCCTTCTGGTATATAATTTTTATAGAAGTACCAAAATGGCAACAGAAAACAAACTTTGGGCAGGAATGGCTAAAGAAACTGCGCATCAAATTGGAACTCCACTTTCGTCATTAATTGGCTGGTTAGAAATATTAAAAGCAGAAAATGTTGCTGATTCTACAGTAGCAGAAATTGAAAAAGACATACAAAGACTTCAAAATATTACCGATCGATTTTCAAAAATTGGTTCTGAACCTATTCTAGAAACTAAAGACATTATCTCAGAAACTGAAAATTCTTTTCAATATTTACAATCTAGATTTTCAAAACAAGTTGAGTTTTCATTTAAAGCTCCAGATTTCCCTGTTTTTGTTTCTCTAAATCCAATTCTATTCAGTTGGATCATTGAGAACATTGTAAAAAATGCAATTGATGCTATGAGAGGGAAAGGAAAACTTGCTGTGGCGATTTCTATAGAAGGCGAATTTGTAAAAATAAATGTAACCGATTCGGGAAAAGGAATCCCAAAAAAGCAATTCAAAAAAATATTTGAACCTGGTTTTACAACCAAAAAAAGAGGTTGGGGATTGGGACTTTCTTTAACGAAGAGAATTGTTGAAGAATACCATGACGGTAGAATAAAAGTACTGAATTCCGAAATTAATAAAGGAACTACATTTCAAATTAGCTTTAGAAAAACAAAATAATTTTATAATTTTTTCTTGGTTTTTCTGGCTTTACTTTTATTGATGAGAGTGGCTTTTTCACCGTTCCATTTATAATATTCTTCCTCATTTAACATGTTATAAACGTGGTCTGTCTCCTCAATTAATTCTGCATCTTCAATTTTTTTGATAATCCTATCGGGCTTTCCTCCTTTTTCAGATGGAAATACAAACTCTTCTGAATGGTAAAAAACATCCGCATCTACAACATTCATTCTTTCAGGTAATGGTTGAAATTTTTTGCCGTTCCACCCAAAATAATAATCAAATGTAGGAATGCCACATGCTTCCCCGCTGAATGAAATTCTATAAATATTCTGCAATTGGGATAACCCTAAATGGCCTATTGTTTTATTTTGAAAATAGGAACTTTCAGACAAACATTTTTTAATGGTATTAGCATCCAATAATTGGTTTTCCTTGTTTAAAATTTTTACTGTAATAAAAAAATTCTCATTGAAATATTCTTGAGATTTTATTTTTTCAATTTTATCAATGGTAGTTAAATAGGTTAATGAGCCGTTTTTGACGTAATTCAAAGCTAATAACCCTTTCCAAACATAGCCTGCTTTAGTTTCTCCTGCTTGATTTTTATATTCTATATCAACCCATGAAACATTAATTCCTTTTAATTTATGAAGTGATTCTGATGTGCTTTTAACCCTTACTTCGGTTCCTAATTGAAGTGAATCCAATACATACGATATGACGTTTGGACTTTTACGAACGTAACATGTAGGAAATCCAACAATTGCTTTCGTATTATCTTGAAAATTCCAATAATAGTTGTGGTTGTATTCGTCCTGAGAGTAGGAGAATGTTACAAACAACATTAATAAAACAATAAATGATTTTTTCATGTGTTTGTATTTTAAATGAATAATAGAATTATTTATAAATTTCCTTGGATTTTTAATGCCAAATCAAGGAATTCCTCTTTCGATATAGTGACTTTCTTTTGGAAACGAATATCTTCCATTGTATTTAGTGGAATCAAATGAACATGGGCGTGTGGAACTTCTAAACCGATAACACTCATCCCAATTCGCTTACAAGGAACTGTTTTTTCTAAAGCGATAGCCACTTTTTTTGAAAATTGCATTAAGCCTTTATAAAGTTCGTCATCAAGGTCAAAAATCTTGTCAACTTCTTTCTTTGGAATGCATAAAGTATGTCCTTCAGCATTTGGATTTACGTCTAAAAAAGCTAAAAAATTATCATCTTCAGCGACTTTATAACATGGAATTTCTCCGTTTACGATTTTTGAAAAAATACTTGACATTGTTGAATTTGGATTTGATTAATCTCTAGAAACTTCCAAAATTTCAAATTTCAAAATACCATTTGGTACAGTAATTTCAGCAATTTCTCCTACAGATTTTCCTAATAAACCTTTCCCAATTGGTGATGTTACAGAAATTTTTCCGGATTTTAAATCGGCTTCACTTTCCGCAACCAAAGTGTATTTTAATTCCATAGAATTGGTTAAATTTTTGATTTTAACATTAGATAAAACCAAAACTTTTGAAACGTCCAATTGAGTTTCGTCAATTAATCGAGCGTTAGCATGTACCTCTTCCAATTTAGCAATTCTCATTTCTAACATTCCTTGGGCTTCTTTTGCTGCATCGTATTCGGCATTCTCTGACAAATCACCTTTATCCCTAGCATCAGCAATGTCCTGAGACGCTTTTGGTCTCATCACATTCTTCAAATAATCCAATTCTTCTCTTAATTTCTTTAATCCTTCAGCGGTATAATAAGATACTTCACTCATAATTTAATCATTTATATAAAATAGAAAAAATCCCATCGGGACGGGATTTCTTTTTACAAAGATAGTTGTTATTTTTTTTATTCAAATAAATATATGAAAATCATATATAATTCAAAGTTAAATAATTTAAATTTGTTACCACTATTCTTTTAATAAAATTTCAATATGAGAAAATACATTTTTATTCTTTTGATATTTATTCTTTGCAATTGCAGCAATGACCAATTTAATAATAGCAACCCTTATATTCCAAATTATAGTTTTTCTATAGATATAAATACTGATTTACCAACCTACAATAATCTGAAATTTGTAAGTAACGGAATGTACATTCCTAATGCTGGTGCGCGAGGAATTATTGTTTTCAATACCACGGGGACCTCCTATGTAGCCTACGATGCGGCTTGCCCAAACCAAGCATTAAGCGCATGTTCTACAATGGTTGTCATCGGAATAAATGCAAAATGCAATTGCGATAATGATTTGTATAATCTTTTTACAGGACAAAGTCCAGGCAAAGAATATCCCATGAAACCTTACCGTGTAGAAACAATAGGTGCAATTATTCGAGTATATAATTAAAATTTCAACGAAATACCTGCTAAGAAATTAATTCCTGCTTGAGGATAATACCCTGCTCCGTCCATCGTAATTGTATTTCCTGGATTGGTCCAAGTGTCATCATAAGTGAAATAATAACCATTTGAAACGTATTTAGTGTTCAAAAGATTATTCACTAAAACAGAAAACAACACCGATTTAAAAACATTTTTTGGTTGGATTTCATACGATATATTCAAATCGTTTACGAAATAACTCGGCAATTCAGAATTTACTGAATCAATATTCCCCATAAACTGTTTGCCAACAAACTTTGATAAAATACTAAATTGAAGATTTTCGCTTGGCGCAAATGTTACACAGTTTCCTGCAACAATATTAGGAGAAAAAGCAATATTTGTATCTCCTAAATTCACAAGGTTTCCGTCTTTTTGAAAATAATAATCTTGATTTTTATTTTGGCTTAATGCAATATTTGGTCGAAGTAACCATTTATTAGAAATATAAATAGTAGCATCTACTTCCAATCCTAAACGATAACTATCTCCAACATTTTCTCTTAAAGGAGCTCCCACATCACTTAGAGCACCTGTTAATACCAACTGGTTTTTGTATTTCATATAATATGCGGTAACATTTACCTTTGACTTTTCTGTCGCCAATCTCCATCCTAATTCAAAATCATTCAATTGCTCTGGTTTAGGATCTCCGCTAGTATAGTCATCACGATTTGGCTCTCTATTTGCTCTGGCGAAAGAAAAATAAATCGAGTTTTTAGAATTTAAATCGTAATTAAATCCTGCCTTTGGATTGAAAAAATTAAAATTATCATTTACCAGTCCTGTTTCTAAACTGTTTGCCTTATAATGAACATTTCTCAATTGCAAATCTCCGTAAAGACATAATTTATCTGTCAATTGAAAATTCGCTTTTACAAATAAATTCCCGTCTGTTTTAGTGGCAAAATCATCGTAATAACGATCTCCTAACTCACTTTGTGAAGCAAAACGAGCCCAAATTACATTTCCGAAATGAGCCCCTTCGTATTTATTGTATGCTCCTCCAATAACTAAATTTAACTTTTCATCTTTATAATTTGATGAAAAAGTTGTTCCGTAAAAATCATTATCCAACCATTTTTGACGAATTAAATCGGTTGTAACTTCGGTTCCAACAGGCAACAATCCATAATCTGCGAAAGCTGCATCTTCAATATAGTTTTCAAAATATCCTTGTCCTTGGGTATAATGAAAAGCCAAATTGGTATTCCATTTATCAGAAATTTTTTCATTCCAATGCAATTGATAGTGATCCTGTTGGTAGTTATCGGTTTCATTATCGTAGTACCGAATATTCCCAAACTCATCAGTATACATTCCAGCTGAATTAAAAGTTCTATTATTTTCCAAAGTAGCTGCATCAATTCCATTCCAAGATTGATATGTTTTCTCTTTTCCCCCAAATACTAAAGCTTTGACTAAGGTTGTTTTTCCAACATAGGTTCCTTGTAAAAAATAGGACTTTAAATCGGAACTTGCTCGATCTACATATCCATCTGATTTTAATACCGACATGCGGCCAGCGATTTCAAATTGGTCATTCATTAATCCGGTGCTGAATTTTACAGTGCTTTTTCTTGAATTAAAACTTCCTCCAGAGTTTGAAATTTCTCCGCTGCTCGTTTTTGAATAATTATCGGTCAACATGTTCAAACTTGCACCAAAAGCTCCTGATCCATTTGTTGATGATCCTACTCCGCGTTGCAATTGAACACTTTCAAGTGAAGAAGCAAAATCGGGCATGTTCACCCAAAAAGTTCCTTGACTTTCTGAGTCATTATAGGGGATCCCATTTATAGTGATGTTTACACGAGAGGCATCACTACCTCGAACACGAATTCCGGTGTATCCAATCCCGTTTCCGGCATCAGAGGTAGTGACTACAGACGGTAAATAATTCATCAAAATGGGAATGTCCTGACCTAAATTTCGGGTTTTAAATTCTTTTTTATTCAAATTTGTAAATGTAACAGGCGTTTTTGAATCTATTCGAATTGCTGAAACTAAAACAGCATCAAGTTCGTTGATTTTTGTGGTGTCTTTTTTAGTTTCTTGGGAAAAAGCACCAAAAGAGATAAGAAAAAAGAAAATAGAGGAAAGATTAAAAAATCTTATGCAATTTGGTTGAAATTTGAAAATATTTTTCATTCGTAAAATAGTTACGAATAATAAGGGGTAAATTATTCAATTGATAATTTATTGTTCATTGAAAAAAAGAGCAATTAACTCTATTTTCATTATTTCCCTTGGCAGCATTACCTGCCCAGGTTCTTTGGGTATAATCTCAGCCAATATTCCGTTTTGGAAACCAGCACCCCTTTGAGACGGTACAAAAGTAGTTTATAAATTTTGAAATACGAAAAATGAATTACGAAAAAATTAAAATTCTGGTTTCTTTCTGTTCTTTTTAGTTTCCGATAAATTCTTTTTATCCTTTAATCTTTTTCTAATAACTGATTTAGGGATTTTTGTCGCTTTACGAATTTTTGGAATGTACAATCCTTGTTCTAAAATTGCAAGGAACCTTTTAATTACAATTTCTTTATTTTTGAGTTGGCTTCTATCTTCGTCACAATTCAAAATCAAAATTTGTTCGTTGGTGAGTCGGGATGATAAATTTATTTCTAGAAGATTTTTTTCTTCATTTGAAAATGCATTAGAATTTTTTACATCGAATGAAAGTACCACTTTTGAGGACACTTTATTTACATTTTGTCCGCCGGCGCCGCTACTTCGGACTGCTTTAAATTGCAATTCGGAAATCAATTTTTCTTTTTCCATTAGTGAATTTAATGATTTTGATGTGCGGGTTTCAATAAATCGTTGACCGTTTTCACTGGATTAAATGTAATTAACGGAACCTCAACAAAAATAGTAATCCAATTGGCCATTGCTCCATTCCATAAACCTGGCAATTCATATGCTTTAATTGGTTTCCCAAATTTGGTTTTTTCAACGATAAAGCCACTATTGTGATCGATGAAATTACTAAAGTCAAACTTTAAACCATTGTAATCTTTAAGACCGCAAACCAAATCTACAGGATTAAAATGACTTGCATTACTAGCAATTAAAGTCTGTTTTTCATTACTGAAATCAATTTGGGCCGATTCAACAATTTGCAAAGTGGTATTCCCATTGGCATCGGTTACCCAAAATGGGCCTCCGCCTGGTTCACCTTCATTTTTTACCATTCCGCAAACCCGAATTGGGCGATTCAAAATTTCCTTCAAATAGCTAATTTTATTTTCTAAGGTATATTTTGAAAAATCAAGATTTACTTTATAATTCAACTGGTTTTCAATAAAATTCAATAATTCTTGGGTTTCATTTTCAACAATCGAATCTATTTTTAATAAATAAGAATTTACTTTTCCTTGCAATTCAATTAAAAGTCCGGCCAAACCTTTTTTGTAAAAAGCGATAGTTTCTGCTCCATTTAGAATTACATTATCGATATTTTTTATATAAACTATATCGGCTTCAAGGGAACTGAAATTTTCAATTAATGCTCCATGTCCGCCGGGTCTAAAAACCAATTCTCCATTTTCATTTCTGAAAGGTTTGTTTTCAGAATCTACAGCAATACTATCTGTATGCTTTTTTTGATGTGAAAAGACAATGTTTATTTTAGTGCCTGAAGTTTCTTCAATTTTACTTTTAACATTCAATAAAGTGCTTTCAAATTGGGATTTATGTGTTTCAGAAACGGTGAAATGCAAATTTGAAACCCCATTTGCACAAGCATACAAAACACTTTCTTTTAAATGTTCCTCTATTGGAGTTACAATTTGATTTGGGTATTGATGAAAAGGTAAAACTCCTTTTGGTTTGTTTGAAAAGTCAAAGTGATTTTCATCCAACATCAATTTGATGAAATAATAATATTGCTTGTCTTTACTCCAAGATTTAAAATCAGGAAACTCTTCAAATAGTTTATTATTTATAGCTTTGAAGAAAGGAAATTTCTCTAATCCAGCTAAGAAAACAGTTAGTTCAATTGCATTTTTCCTATTGATATAGGCATTTACTGTTTCGTTTTCTAGATCAAATTCATTTAAAAATTCATTTAAAAACTTGAACATTCTACTTGCAGCTCCCGATGCTGGAATAAACTTCTTTAGCTTGAAATTGTCTTTTTTTGAATCAAATAGTGATGAATAGCTTTGGAATTCTTCATCGGATAACTTTAAAATTCCATCATTAATAATTGCTGGTCGATTTAGATTGGCTTTTGGAATTCCATTTTTATAAATTGAAATTTGCTTTTCAATCTCGGTAATTGGAACTTCCGAATCTAAAATCTGAAGGAAATCTTGTGAAGAAAATCCGAGTTTTTTTGCTTTGGTTAAACTTTCAATTATTGCTATTGCTTTTTGAAATCGAATTTCTGGATTTCCTGTTAGAACAATAAATGGTTTATTATTTTCAATTAATGTATGTTTGAATTTTTCAAATGTAGTTTCTCTGTCATTTGGAGAATCCCTCAAATCGTCTTTTTCCCAAGGCACATCAATATTGGTTAGGAAAAATAAATCGTACTTATGTTTTCGTGCTGCTTTATCCAATTTAGAATCACAAAAACCATAATACATTTCAGAAAAAACTTTGGTTGTCATTAAGCATGTATCTACAAAAAGGTAATTATTGGCTTTTTGCAAGGCGCTATTTTCGAGTTTGATTTGCCCAATGGCGATTGGCAATAAATCATCAGGAGAACAAATTTCCTTTTTAGAATCCCATTTTTGTTGCAAATAATCACGAGCAAATTCTGGCGCCCATTCCGTATTGAAATGAGCTGCTAACTGATTGCACAAGGTAGTTTTTCCTGTACTTTCAGGACCGTAAATGGCAATTTTAATTATTGCGTTCCCAGGGAGCTGGAGTTGTTTAAGGTTTTCTTCCATTCTAAATAGCCGTATATGGCGATGATTGTAAATATAATATATTGAATGCTTGTAAAGGTATATCCCTTAAAAAAGTACATTGGGACGGATATTGTATTTCCAATAATCCATAAAATCCAATTTTCAATTTTTCGTTTTGCCATGAGCCACATCCCTAAAAAGAAAATCCCAGTAACGAAAGTATCTACATAGGCTGACCATGATGTAAATTTATTAAAATATAAATAGACAGCAACAACGAAAGCAATTGTTAACGTAAATATTACAAAAGCAAGTCCTTTTTCCTTTTTTGAAATACTTGAAATTGGGAATTCATCGGCACCTTCTTTTTTTCGTGTCCAAACATACCAGCCGTAAACACTCATCACAACGTAATATCCATTGATCATCATGTCGCCCAATAACGACCACTTCCAGAGCAAATAAACATAAATTGAAGTATTAATAATTCCTGTTGGAAATACTAGAATAGTATTTTTTTTAGCAAACCAAACGCTAAGAATTCCGAATATTACTGCTGTAATTTCAAGATAGATTTCAATTATTGGATAATTTTCGTATTGTTGAAAAAGGGATTCTATCATTGATTATTGATTTTGTTGAAATGCATAAACCAGAGTAAAGTTATCTATTTCAATAAAATGATACTTGAATTGGATTGATTTATTTTGAAAACGCAAATTGGCAATTCCTGATTGGTCTTTTATTTCAAATGAATGAACGTGAATATGATCTTTAAAGCTTATTCCAGCTTCGTTTCTAATTTTGAAAATAGATTCTTTAACTCCCCAGATAACAGTTAACTTTCGGATGTAATCTTGATTTTCTTTATTTAAAAATTCCCATTCTGGTTCAACGAATTTATCGGCAATTCTTATGATTTTATCTCGTTGCAATTCAATGTCGATTCCTGTTATTTCGTCGCTAAAAATTACGGTTGCAAACTCATGGGAATGAGAAATTGAAATGTGTTTGCCGTCTTTTAGATGTGGTTTACCAAATTGATCGTAGTCTAAATCAAAGTCGGTGTAGCCTTTTAATTGCAATAATTTACGGACGCTCAGAAACGCACGTTGGTGCAATTCTGACTTCATTCCGTTGAATCTTTGTTGGTTTTTTGGATTTAAGTTGACTTCTGCAGACAATTCTGCCAACGATTCGGTGATTTTCCAAAGCAGAATTTCGGTAGTTGGGTTAATATTAATTGTTTTGAGAAGTGGCATTAGATTAATTGTAAATTATGAATTATGAATTATGAATTTAAGTCGCATTGTTCTAATTTCTAGTTAACGCTAGCCCTGATAGCAGCGGTATCCTCTTGTGGCGGGGTTCGCCAGAAGAGATTTAGCGGATAGCAGGAAATAGCTCCAAAAAAACGAAATTAGCATTATATTGTTTTAAAATTCAAGTCTTTACAAAATAAACATTTCATAAAAAGTTGTGAAAATTATTAAATGACAAAGTTAATACCTAAATTTGCAAAAAATTTCAAATACAAATATACTATAAATGAGTACAGCAACTATGCCTTATGTGGCTTTCAAAGTAAAAGATATTTCTCTAGCTGCTTGGGGAAGAAAAGAAATTGAATTAGCAGAAGCTGAAATGCCAGGATTGATGGCGCTACGTGCTGAATACAAAGACGAACAACCGCTTAAAGGGGCTCGTATTGCAGGATGTTTGCACATGACGATTCAAACTGCGGTTTTAATTGAAACATTAATTGCTTTGGGTGCAGAAGTTACTTGGAGTTCTTGTAATATTTTCTCTACTCAGGACCAAGCTGCTGCTGCTATTGCTGCTGCAGGAATTCAAGTTTATGCTTGGAAAGGTCTTGACGAAGCATCTTTTGATTGGTGTATTGAGCAAACGTTATTTTTTGGTGAAGACAGAAAACCATTGAATATGATTTTGGATGATGGTGGAGATTTAACTAATATGGTTTTTGACCGTTACCCAGAATTAATTCCTGGAATTAAAGGTTTATCAGAAGAAACAACTACTGGAGTTCACCGTTTATATGAAAGAATGAAAAACGGAACTTTGTTTATGCCAGCAATTAACGTAAATGACTCGGTTACAAAATCGAAATTTGACAACAAATACGGTTGTAAAGAAAGTGCTGTTGATGCGGTTCGTAGAGCTACCGATATTATGTTGGCTGGAAAAAGAGTAATCGTTTGTGGTTACGGTGACGTTGGAAAAGGTACTGCTGCTTCATTTAGAGGTGCTGGATCTATTGTAACGGTTACTGAAATTGACCCTATTTGTGCTTTACAAGCGGCAATGGACGGTTTTGAAGTTAAAAAATTAGATACGGTTATTAAAACTGCCGATATTATTATTACAACTACTGGAAATAAAGATATCGTTTTGGGTTCTCACTTTGAGAAAATGAAAGATAAAACGATCGTTTGTAACATTGGACATTTTGATAACGAAATTGATATGGCTTGGTTGAACAAAAACCACGGTGCTTCAAAAGTTGAAATCAAACCACAAGTTGACAAATATACTATTGCTGGAAATGACATTATTGTTTTGGCTGAAGGTCGTCTGGTAAACCTTGGTTGTGCTACAGGTCACCCAAGTTTTGTAATGAGTAACTCGTTTACGAACCAAACTTTAGCTCAAATTGAATTATGGAAAAACAGCGCTGCCTACAAAAATGAAGTTTATATGTTGCCAAAACATTTAGATGAAAAAGTAGCAATGTTACACTTGGCAAAACTAGGCGTTGAATTGGAAACTTTACGTCAAGACCAAGCAGATTATATTGGCGTGGAAGTTCAAGGTCCGTTCAAACCAGAATACTATAGATACTAGATTTGATTTAAGAATTTAGATTTAAGAATTTCAAACCCGACCGGCTTTTAAACCTGTCGGGTTTTGATTTTAGAAACCTTAATGAATTTGAGGTTTTTTTATTTTTTTACATTTAAACTTTTTGTAATTATTTTCATATTTTAGCTAAATAAATATTAGGCCTTTTAAATGATTATAATAAAAGGTTTACAAGCATTTTAGTCCCGTCAAAAAGAAAAATAAATATGACTGAAGCAATTATTCCCTTACTTTCTTTAATTGCACTTGAAGTAATTCTTGGAATTGATAATATTATTTTTATTTCTATTTTGGCAGACAAATTGCCAGATAACCAAAGAAACAAACTTCGATTTTGGGGAATAGGTTTGGCAATGGTAATGAGATTACTACTTTTAGCATTTATAGCGTGGATTTTAAAACTAGACCAAACGCTTTTCACTCTCAATAATACTGACTTTTCAGGTAAGGACTTGATTATAATTTTTGGTGGCCTTTTCTTAATTTATAAAAGTACTAAAGAAATTTACCACAAAACCGAAATTTCAAATGAAAATATCCCAATCGTTCCTAAGAATAGTAGTTTTAAAAGATTACTGTTGGAAGTAATCCTATTGGATTTAGTATTTTCGATCGATTCAATAATTACTGCGGTTGGAATGGTTCAAGAGCTATGGGTAATGTATACTGCAGTAATTGTTACAGTAATTATTATGCTATTAGCCTCAAAACCAATTAGTGAATTTATTAAAAAGCACCCGTCTTTTAAAATATTAGCATTGTGCTTTTTAATGATGATTGGTGCTTCTTTGCTAGCTGAAGGGTTTCACTTTGAAATTCCAAAAGGTTATATATATTTTTCAATGGCATTCGCGTTTATAGTTGATGTTGTTCAAATGAAAACTATAAAACACAATTAAATGAGACTATTTTTTATAGCGGCAATTTCTTTGTTTTTTTCTTCGAATGTAGTGTTAGCGCAAAATTTTGATCTTGGGAGTTGGAATATTCTAAATATTAAATACAATCAAAACGAAAAATGGAGTTTTTTCGGAGAAGCATAATTGCGTTCATTAAAATTCTATAATAATTTTCATTACTATGAATATAAAGGAGGCATTAACCTTAAAGTTCATAAAAATGTAAAGCTAACTTTAGGAGCAGGAAGTTACCAAACCTATAATGAAGGGGGGAATTTTGTTTTGCCAAAAAACAATAATGAATTCAGAATTTGGCCCCAAGCTGTCCTTTTTCAATCAATAGGGAATCTCAAAATTGAACAACGGTATCGGTCGGAGTTCCGATTCACAAACAATGGTTGCCGCAATCGGTTCCGATATCGACTTGGTGTTTCCTATCCTTTTGGAAAAGAACAGGACAATTACAAACCCTTTCAAATTAATGTTAGTAATGAATTGTTTTTTACCAATTCAGAACCGTATTTTGAAAGGAATCGAATGCTAGTTGCATTTAATTATAAGCCTTCAAAAGCGACCACTTTGCAAATTGGCTATTTACATCAGTTCGATTACAAAATAAATGATGAGACGGGTCGTGACTTTTTACAATTAGGATATTTCATTGAAATATTTAAAAAATCAGCACCAAATTCAACTATTGATACAGATATTAAAGACAATTAATTAAGTCGGATTTTAATTGAAATGACAAGTTTTAAACTCTGTAGAATGTTTTCTGTTTAAAATATTTAAAATAAAATAAATATAGATTACATTTGAAAAAAAGTGCAAGCATAAAACCAACCAACATGAACAAAAATATCTTAGTAGTAATTAGTCTGTTTTTTGTTAGCTTCATTCAAGCTCAACAAAATGCAATTACAGAAACCGGTGAACAAGTAATCTTATTTAAAGACGGCACTTGGAAATACCAAAATGAAGAGCAAGTAACTGAAAAAGAAATTCCAACTAATTCAATTCCATTTAAAAAAGATTCTGAATCGACATTTTTATTAAAAAGCAATAAGTTGAGTGTTGGATTTTGGTTAAATCCAAAAATATGGGCATTTAACAAAGGCCCTGAAAAAGATGCAGCTGAGTATGAACTTCGTTTGAAAGGTGGGGATTTATATGGAATGATTATTAGTGAAAAAGTGGAAATTCCACTTGAAACATTAAAATCAATTGCCCTTAGTAATGGAAAAGATGCGGCTCCAGATATAAAAATTATTAAAGAAGAATATAGAATCGTAAATGGAGTTAAAGTACTACTTCTTCAAATGAATGGCACCACGAAAGGGATTAAATGCTCCTATTATGGTTACTATTTTTCAAATTCAAATGGAACTGTTCAATTCGTAACGTATACCTCTACTAATTTATTAGCTAGTTATTTGCCTAAAATTGAACAATTGCTAAATGGATTTGTAGAATTAAACTGATAACCTAAATCGATAATCTATAAATAACTTAGTTTAATAATAAACTCAAGCCCGACCCACTTTTTATTCGGTCGGGTTTTCTTTACCCCAAAACTTCCAATTGTACCTTTTTAGTTAGGCTTTTAAACACCAAATCATAGGAATGGTCTATGAGTTCTTTAATTAAAGAATCGGGTACTTCACGATTTATTTCAATGGTGTTCCAATGAATTTTACTCATGTGCCAGCCCGGTTTTATGTTGTCATATTCCGCTCTTAACTCTTCGGCATATTCCGGATTGCATTTTAAGTTAACAGATGGATTTCCCATTTCCCATTCGTTTAAGGATGATAAAGCAAACATTTTTCCACCTACTTTAAACACCAAAGTTTCTTCGTCAAAAGGAAAATGTTCGGTTACGCCTTTTTTGGAAAGGCAATATTCGTAATAGGTTTCTAGGTTCATTTTTTTATTTCAAATAAAATCGGTTTGCTTGGACTTGCATCATTTTCAAAAGACGCAATCTGCAAATTCAATAAATAACTGCCGTCTTTCACTTCGCTATTTACAAAAATCATTTCTGTAATAGTGGAATTTATTCGAGCATCGTTGTTTAAATGCATTACATTTTTCACATTCCAAAAAGCTTTGTGTGCCAATAATCTTCCTTCATCGTGCTCTTTATCCACGCTTGGTAAATCGATTAGCAAATGTTGGATTCCGCTTTCGCGAATAAAAATTGCTGCTTCTTCGGACAAATACGGTGGATTGGTATGAGAATACTTCTTTGATACTTTATCGGAATTATTAGGTAGCGTTCTAATAATAATGGCCTCGGGAGAACTTCCATTGAGGGCATTTTCAATTTGAACTTTGGTGATTACCAAATCGTCATTTTGGGATTCTGGCTGGATTGAAATTAAATCAGCCATAAAGAAAAACTGCTTTAGCGATTGGTTTATCGAATAAAAATCGTTGGTGATATGTCCCAAACATTCGGTGTGGGTTCCGTGTCCATGTGGATTAAAAAAGATATTATTAAAATTCGTGGAGGACTTACCTTCAGAAACTTTCCCAATCCAATCACCAAAAACTACAGGTTCAATTACTGGTTTTTCAATGTACCATGCAATAGGGTTTTCATCTGTATTGGATAAAGAAATTGAGATATCAATGGGTTTTGATAAGTCGACTTCGAAATTATTTATTTTTGCTTTCATATTATTTAAACGCAATTTTATGTAAATGAATTTCTTTTTAAACTCATTAAATATAACACATTCTTTTTAACCGCAAAGCACGCAAAGATTTACGCAAGGGTCGCAAAGAAATAAAATAGACTATTAAAAGAACAGTAAGTAAAAGAGATTTATAGATTATTTACAACTCTTTTAATTCCATTTTTGATTAAAGCTACATTAAAATTTATCAACATCCCAAGTTTGCAATTAGTTAATTTTAAATAAGTTAGCAATTGAGCAAAATGAATATCATTCAAAGCCTCGACTGATTTTATTTCTAAAATTAATTTGTTTTCGATTATAATATCAATTCTATATCCAATATCAAGCTTTACTTCTTCATAAACTAAAGGCAAAGCTTTTTGCTTTTGAGTTTCTAACCCCATCTTATTTAGCTCGTAAAATAAGCATTCTTCATAAGCACTTTCTAAAAGACCCGGCCCTAAATTTTGATGGACTTTCAAAGCACAATTAAATACTATTTTAGACAATTCATTTTCTGTTAACATATTAAATTTATTTTTATGGCTAATATTATTTGTTTTTTAATTCACTTAAATCCTTGCGAACCTTGCGTAAACCTTTGCGAACCTTGCGGTAAAAAATTTTGTGGTAAACTATTCCAAATTTAAGTAAAACATATCACTTGCAATTCCATCAGTTAAAAACTTTCCTTTTTTGGTGGGTTTTAAAACGTTGTCTTTAATAATTACCAATTCGTCGTTTAGGAATTTCTTAACTTGTTTCATCAAATAATCCAAGTAGGTAATCCCAAATTCGGTTTCGATTTTATCTAATGAAACTCCCCAAATGGTGCGTAATCCGGTCATAATATATTCGTTATAACGATCGGTAATTGTAAGATTTTCTACTTCATTTGGAAGTTGGTTTTCTTGAATTGACTTTATATAAAGTGAATTATTAGATACATTCCAACTTCTAGAAATCCCATTATAGCTGTGTGCTGAAGGACCAATTCCGATGTATTTTTTTCCAAGCCAATAGGAAGAATTGTTTTTAGAAAAGTAATTTGCTTTTCCGAAATTTGACAATTCATAATGTATAAAGTCATTTGCTTCAAGCAATTCTACTAAAATTGAAAAGTGTTCTTGCGAAACCTCATCATTAGGATTTTCGATTTCACCAGTTTGAATTAATTTTTGCAAGGCAGTTTTAGGTTCTACTGTTAAAGCATAACTTGAAATATGTGGAATGCCATATGACAAAGCGATTTCTATATTTTTTTTCCATATTTCATTCGTCATTCCGGGGATTCCATAAATCAAATCGAGTGAAATATTATCGAAATATTGGGTTGCCATTTCTAAACATTTTTTTGCTTCCTCGGCATTGTGAGCCCGGTTCATCAACTTTAAATCATCTACAAAAAAGGATTGAATTCCAATACTTAATCGATTAATTTTCGTTTTTGACAATTCGATAATTCGGTCTTCGGATAAATCGTCTGGGTTGGCTTCCAATGTAATTTCGGGGTTTTCAATAATCAAATAATTATCATAAACAGTTTCGATCAGAAAATTTAAATCTGCCATCTGCAAAATTGAAGGTGTTCCGCCTCCAAAATAAATGGTTTCTACGATTTCATTTTCAAACTCGTTTTTGCGCAACTTTATTTCATTGGCAAGAGCCAAAATCATTTCGTCTTTCTTTTTCATAGAAGTTGAAAAATGAAAGTCACAATAATGACACGCTTGTTTGCAAAAAGGGATATGAATGTAGATTCCGGCCATGGTTTATTTTTTCACACGGGCTTCATTATTCTTTACAAAAGCATCCCATCCGGTATAACTTTTTTCTCCAGTTGTTTTTCCGGAATTGAAATAATGACAAACTGCTGCAGCTAATCCGTCTGTGGAATCTAAATTTTTGGGCAATTCTTTAAGTCCTAAAAGTTGTTGCAACATTTTTGCAACTTGCTCTTTGCTGGCATTCCCATTTCCGGTGATGGCCATTTTAATCTTTTTAGGTTCGTATTCGGTAATGGGAATATCTCGCGAAAGTCCCGCTGCCATTGCAACTCCTTGGGCGCGCCCTAATTTTAACATGGATTGCACATTTTTTCCAAAGAACGGTGCTTCAATTGCAATTTCATCGGGGTGGTGGGTTTCGATTAATTCAATTGTTCTTTCAAAAATAATTTTTAATCGTTGGTAATGATTGTCATATTTTGATAATTGCAACTCGTTTAATTGCAAAAACTCCATGTTTTTCCCAACGACTTTAATTAAGCCGAATCCCATGATGGTGGTTCCTGGATCTATTCCTAATATGATTCTTTCTTTTGTCAATTTTGAATTTGTTTCGTGGTTTATTTAGTACTTTAGCCCATTATAATAATGCACTTTTTTTTCATTTAGAATATACTGATGCTATCAATTTCACACAAAGCTAAACAATTACTTGTTCTTTTAATCAAACTTTTAATCGTTGGGTGTGCATTTTATTTTATTTATGACCAATTGGCCAATAATAATCAACTGAATTGGGTATTATTTTTAGAGAAATTCAATAAAAATAAATCGGTTTTAGGAATTTCTTTCCTATTGTTATTGAGTCTATTGAATCGGTTTTTTGAAATTCTAAAATGGCAAAATTTAGTTTCTTTTATCAAAAAAATATCACTTTTTGAAGCTACAAATCAGGTTTTGAGTGCATTAACCGCTGGATTATTTACTCCAAATGGTGTTGGAGAATATGCTGGAAAGGCCTTGTTTTTTGAAAAAGCACAAACGAAAAATATTATTTTTTTGAATTTGATTTGCAATGGCGTTCAAGTATTGGTGAGTTTGTTTTTTGGAATAATTGGATTGTTCTATTTGGGTTATTTCAAATGGGATTTAATTTTGATTGCCACCATAATAGGAATCTTAACCCTTGCATTTACTTTAAAGAAGTTTGATATTAAAGGATATTCTATTGAAAAATTGATTGAAAAACTAAATGAAATTCCACGAAAAATTCATCAAAAAAACTTCTATTTAGCTATTTGCAGGTACTTGGTTTTTTCTCATCAATACTACTTTTTATTTTTAGCATTTGACGTGCAGCTTCCCTATTTTACATTAATGGCAGCAATTTCAAGTGTTTATTTTTTAGCGTCTTCGTTGCCAACTTTTCAATTTTTAGATTTTGCGGTGAAGGGAAGTGTGGCTTTGTTTTTCTTTGGAATATTAGGCGTAAACGAATGGATTGTAATTTTTATAAGTACACTATTTTGGTTTTTAAATTTGGTAATACCTGCTACAATAGGCAGTTATTTTGTATTGGCATTTAAACACAAATAACTATTCTGATTTTATAATTACCGGTAATATAAATTGTGTTTTAACAGGAAGTCCTCTTTTAGTTGCGGGATTAACTTTAGGAAAATTTACCAATCGAGATTGAAGAATACTATCAACTTTAATTGTGTCGTAAGCTGTGCTGTCTTTCGGAAATTGAGGTTCGAATTTCATTGTTGAATTTGGAAACACAGTAACTTTCACTTCAATTGTATCTAATTCTGGGTATAAAGTGGCCAGCGTATCTGAAGTTAACTTCTCTTGAATAGTTTGAGTTAGAAACTCGAAAAAACACTGTTTTTGCATTTTATCGTCTTTAATTTTATCACATTCTGAAAAGGACGGAAACTCATCAACTTCATTCCAATTGATGGCATTCAGCTCCTTATCCAATAGCTCTTTTTTTGAGGGTACTTCACCGCCAAAATATTGGCAAGAAGAAATCAAAATAAGAAATAGTAAAGCGAGGGCTTTTTTCATTTGTAATAAAAATTAATATTTCAAAATTAAGGAATTAATATTTGGCATACCAACAAATGCTTTAAAAAGTAAAAACCCTCGATGGAGGGTTTTTAAATTCTTATAATTATAATTACTTAACAAGTAATTTCTTAACTACCTTAACGTTGTTTTCGGTTTGCACTTCTATAAAATAAATTCCAGGATTAACTGATGATAAATCTATAGTTTCGGTTGTAACTGCATTGTTGGCCATTTTCTGTAAAATCATTTTCCCAAGTACATCATAAACTGAAATAGTTGAAATTGAATTGGTACTGTCTTTTAAAGAAACAGTCACAAAATCTGAAGCTGGATTTGGGTAGAACACAAAACCACCGTTTTCAAATTCGTCTAATGATAATACAGTTACAAATTGAGTTTGGAAAGTATTGGTAATAATTGGTGGATTAAAATCAAAATAGATTGAAGCTGTATTTGGAATTATGTCTCCAATAGCATACCCAGGTTTTGGCTTGATTTTAAATTGAATATATCCGTTGGACGCTATTGGATCCATTGAAGTTGCAGGTAACTCAATATTGTCAAATTTCCAATTGATATTATTCCCAATTCTATCCATTACATAATTGTGACTTGCGCTCTCCATTTTAATAGAATTCTCGTCAAGTTTAGAATCCAATACATCATTAACACGAACATTTATTGCACTAGCTGTTCCAGTGTTTTCGAAACGAATAGTATACGTTAGAAAGTCATTTGCTGAAAAGCTAGAATGCAAAATTTGTTCTCCATGCGCTTCCATTTTATCGTTTGGATCATAAGACCCAATAATAATCTGACTAATTGTTGCTGTGTTATTCGCCGGAACTACATCTCCAGTTAAAGGAGTAATTGAAACTGAATTAGTAATTAAATTACCCAAAGAAACTGTTGGAATAGTTGGAACTTGCATAGTAACAGTTATCATTCTTATTTCAAATGGTAATAAGTTGGTGAAATTGTATGTAAAACCTGTTGGCGTTAATACAGCTCCTCCTTGAGAATTTCCAGTTATGGTTACAACTGCGTCTTTATTGAATGTTATGATTCCAGAAGCAACAGTTTGAGTTCCTAAATTGGTATAAATAATTCTATTGGTATGGGTAAATCCTGGTCTTGGTTGTTGCGTTGGAACTAAAATAGTCGCTAAGTCAGCATAGTTATTGGTAACTCGAACAGGGAAATTATAAACCTGCATACCGGCACCCACTACTATATTCACATTTGAATATGATCCTGGAGTCACGGAATAATTTGAAGTATAATTTGAATTAATTGTATAACTAATATTGTAAGAATTGGCTGGATTAATATCGTAAATATTATAAACTCCTGTTGGTGCCGTAATATTGTGGGTAGTTCCATTTTGGTTTACTTCATATTGAAATTGTCCTAGTGGAAAATTTTGTTCACCTGTTTCTTGAGTTCCATTTGAATTCAAATCTAAAAACGCATTCAAACGCAATCCAGAACAATTAATTGCTCCAGTAGTAGTTTGCATTTCCGTGATTTTAATAAATCCAGCACGATTACTGAAGTTAGTAGTCATAATTAAATAATACTGACCTGGCAATGCGTTTGGTATTACTGGATATTCATTTGCAGATGCAGAATAACTACAACTTACAATTTTATCGGCAGTTAATTGCCCGTTACAAGGAGTTGTTGGATTAGTGAAAGGACCATAACAAATGTAATCTACGTCCAAACTTCCAGCAGTATTCATAAAATTAATATCGGTGCTTTGTTGGATCATTAAATTGATATTTCCGGCTCTACTTATTGGTAAATAAAACCAAGTCGGATTTGGTCTTGTGCCCAAACAACCGTAACTATTTCCAGTTTGAGCTTGAATTCCTTGGTGAGTGTTTGCAAATGGAACTCCTAAAGCGCTACACAATGAATTAGCGGTATTACACACATAGGCATTGTTACAAACGGCATAAGCAATTGCATTAAATTTATATATTCTATCACACGTAGTAGGGTTTATTTCTCTAACAAAAATAGCCGTAGTTGGCGATTGTGTACCCACATTAAATACCGAAGTATTCGTAATTGGGACAACTCTATTTTGAGCGTTTGTTAAAGAAGTATAATACTCTAAAACGAAAGAGGAATTAATCTGAGCTTGGACATTCGTCAAATTAAAGGTGACAACGGTATCATTGTTATCATCACATTGAGTCATATCAGTTAAGACGCGAACAGTTGTTTCAAATTCGGATGCAACAAGTGAAAAACCTACAACTTGAAATGTGTTATCAACCGAATTCGTTACTCTAGCAAAAATTACCTGCGAAGGGGTTGTTATACAAAACTGACTAGGTGTTGAAATAACATTGGCATTATTATTTGCATCAGTTTGAGAGGTAAAATAAGTAACAGAATACGTTGCCGGATTTAAATTGGCTAAAATAATTGAAGTATTTGATGTTAAATCAAAACACGCTTGCCCATTATTTTGACACTGCGTTAAGTTTACTGGTTGACCAATTACTGGACCACATGGCAATGTTGTAATTGTTATTGGCGAAGTCCATGCGCTATTCCCATTGTTTCCACAAACCGTTCTTACATAAATAGTATATGCAGTTCCACAATTTAGGTTGTTTAACACAAATGGGATTGTAGTTGCAATAGTTCCTTGAGTTGTTGCTGAAGGCACTGGAGTTCCGGGAGCAGAAGCGTAAACTTCATATTGATTGGATGCACTTGAACCAACCCAATTTAATACTGCAGAAGTTGCTGTTATATTTGAAGAAGTAACAGCTGTTGGGCTAGGACAGGTTACTGCGCAGGATTGTACCATTAATATTAATTGTGAAACACAAAAACATCCTGCACTTGTTTGAACTCTTACAAATAATACCTCTTGATAAGGAGTAGTATTTGTATAAGGAGTAGTTTGTATTAGGGCATTAGTATTTGCTTGAGCATCTGCTTGAGTTCTAAAATAGGAAACAGCATATTGATTATTTGTTGAAAAATACGGATTGAAACTAGATAAAGGTGAAGTAGTAGTTAATCCATTTACAGTTCCATCGTTGTCACAAATATTCATTGAATAGGTGATCACTGAAGGTCTTGGATTCACCACTAAATTATAAGTAACTATTTGAGTTTGATTAGTAGTAATATTAATCACTTTTGCAAAAATCAATTGAGTATTTACAACCGTATTAATAAAAGTGTTTGGCAATGGATTGGCTCCTGTTGCGGCATCACTTTGTGATAAATGGTGTGTTACTAAAAGTGTGGTCGTTATTTGACCAACAATTTCACCTGATATTGCAGCCATTGAAAAAGTAGCAAATCCATCGTAATTGTCATCGCATACTTTGTTATTAACTGTTGGTTGATTTAATCCTGAGATTTGTCCGAAGAATGCTACTGAGGAAAAAAGAAATATAAATAGTATAATTTTTTTCATAAAAATAAAATTACAAATTGTTGAAATAGGGGTTTGATTTAAAGTAATCGTTTGCAAGATACAAAAATAATTAAATAAAGTAATTTATTTGGTTTTTAGAGGGATCTGTCAACGTGAATTATTCGGGAATAAAAAACCCTAACTATCTTATTTGTATGTAGTTAGGGTTAATAAATGTACCCGAAGCCGAGCAACCTAAAAAAGTTTGACTCCGCTTCTAAAAACGAAAAAAGCTCTTCTTTTCAGAAGAGCTTTTGTACCCGAAGCCGGAGTCGAACCGGCACGGTTTCCCACAGGTGTTTGAGACCAGCGCGTCTACCAATTCCGCCATTCGGGCTTGACAGACATAAATAATAGTTATAAAACCAATATTTAAACGCAATAAAAGAGAAGAATGTTATTAAAAACGGACTTCAATTCCTTTAACACGGTGCAAATGTAGAAATTATATTTACATTTAATATACAAAATACTCTAAATTTTCCTTTCCCAGTTCAATTTTATTACTAAATTTGCAGCTCGGTAAAACGAAACACAACTAACTAACTACATCCGAGGCATTTATAATTATTAGGTCTGTTTTTATCAAATAGCCTAATTATAAAGGATGTCAAGGAATAAAACAACAGATTAAAATGTCACATCAAGAACCAGATGCAAAAATATTTGCATGTTCCCAAAGTGTATATTTAGCGGAACAAATAGCCAAAAGCTATGGAATGCCGTTAGGTAAAGTTACGTTCTCTAAATATAGTGATGGTGAATTCCAGCCTTCTTACGAAGAGTCAATAAGAGGAATTCGAGTTTTTATTGTTTGCTCTACTTTTCCAAGTTCAGATAATCTGATGGAATTGTTGCTTATGATAGACGCTGCAAAAAGAGCCTCGGCAAGACATATTACTGCTGTTATCCCTTACTTCGGTTGGGCAAGACAAGACAGAAAAGACAAGCCAAGAGTTCCAATTGGAGCAAAACTGACTGCAAAATTGTTAGAAACTGCAGGAGCAACAAGAATTATGACTATGGATTTGCATGCAGATCAAATTCAAGGATTCTTTGAAAAACCAGTAGATCACTTGTTTGCGTCAACTATATTTTTACCTTACGTAAAAAGCTTAAATTTAGATAATTTGACAATAGCTTCTCCTGATATGGGAGGTTCAAAAAGAGCTTATGCCTATTCTAAATTTTTAGAATCTGATGTTGTAATTTGTTACAAACAAAGAAAAATTGCCAACGTAATTGATACAATGGAGTTGATTGGCGAAGTTAAAGGTAGAAATGTAATCTTAGTAGATGACATGATTGATACCGGAGGCACATTGGCGAAAGCCGCAGATTTAATGATTGAAAAAGGAGCTTTGAGCGTTAGAGCGATATGTACTCACCCAATTTTATCAGGTGGTGCGTATGAGAAAATCGAAAACTCAAAATTACTTGAATTAATAGTTACCGACTCGATTCCTTTAAAACAGGAATCAAAGAAAATAAGAGTCGTAAGTTGTGCGCCACTTTTTGCAGAAGTAATGCAAATGGTACAAAACAACACTTCCATTAGTGGGAAATTTTTAATGTAAATCAAAAAAAGCTAAAAGCTTAAAAAGTAGTATTTTATAATTATTAACTATATATTTTTACAATGAAATCGATTACAATTAAAGGATCAGAAAGAGAAAGCGTGGGCAAAGTGTCAACTAAAGCCTTACGTAATGCTGGAGCGGTTCCTTGCGTGTTATACGGAGGAGATCAACCAGTTCATTTCTCAGCAGACGAAAGAGCATTCCAAAAGTTGATTTACACTCCTAACGCACACACAGTTGTGATCGAGGTAGGTGAAGGTAAATCATACAATGCAGTTTTACAAGACGTTCAAGTTCACCCTATTACAGACAAACTTTTACACATTGACTTCTTTCAATTATTTGATAACAAAGAAATCACTATGGAAGTTCCTGTGAAAATTACAGGTGTTTCTCCTGGAGTTTTACTTGGAGGGGTTTTACGTTTAAACACTCGTAAATTAAAAGTAAAAGCATTACCAAAAAATCTTCCTGATTTTGTTGAGGCTAACATTTCTGAACTTGAAATGGGGAATAAATTATATGTTACGAAATTAGTTTCTGACAATTATAAGTTAATGCACCCAGACAACACTGTTGTTTGTCAAGTGAGAATTTCTCGTGCGGCTATGAAAGCAGCTCAAGAAGCAGCAAAAGCAGCAAAAGCTCCTGCA
>NZ_JBIKQP010000006.1:0-75178 GCF_044349645.1 Flavobacterium sp.
GTCTATTTATTAATTTGCTTTTTTGCATTAACAAGTTGTAAAAAAGAAACAATTGCTTCAAATTCTTCAATTGATTATGCAATTTTTGGAGATAGTATTTCAGCTGATAAAGCAATTACAAATGAAGAAATGTTGGTTCAATATGATAAATTAAAACCTGGAGATACACTTAATATTAAATTTAAATCTAAAATTAAAAGTGTTTGTCAGAAGAAAGGATGTTGGATGACATTAGAATTATCTTCTGGAAAGGAAGCTTTTGTAAAGTTCAAAGACTATGCTTTTTTTGTTCCTAAAAACGCTCAAAACGGTGAAGTAATTGTTAATGGAAAGGCATTTGTAAGTATTGAAACTGTTGAAGAATTAAAGCATTATGCTAAAGATGAGGGAAAATCTCAAGCTGCAATTGACAGTATTGTTGCTCCAAAAACTAACTATTCATTTATGGCAGATGGAGTTTTAATAAAAAAGTAAAATGAAAAAATTACTTTTATTACTCTCTATTTTCTTTTTTCTGTCGTGCAATAAAAATGCCGACAATCAAGAGTGCACTTCGAATGAAAAATCAGAAAAAAAGTTTGAAATGTATCAAATGTCAGAAATGGCAGCTTTGATGGAGAGCATGTACATTGAAAATGAAAAACTAAAAGAGAGAATTAAAAAAGGGGATACTATTGGACAATTTCCTATTCATTTTCTAAATATTCATAAAGCAGTAATGACAGATGAATCGGAAAATGATCAATTTTTTAAAGAACAAGCAGCCCTTTTTATCAAGTCTCAGGAGTTGATTTATAAAGACCCGAAAAATGCAAAGCAACATTTTAATAATGGAATAAATGCATGTGTTAGCTGTCACCAAGTTAAATGTGGTGGGCCAATTCCGAAAATAAAAAAGTTATACATCAAATAATTTGAAAAGAGAAATTCTTCAAACATTAGATGGTTCTACAACGATACATTTGCCAGATTGGAATGAATCGTATCATTCTAAACATGGCGCTATCCAAGAGGCGTATCACGTTTTTATCCAAAATGGATTAAACACTTTTAATGGCCAGCCAGTTTCTATTTTAGAAATGGGTTTTGGAACTGGTCTAAATGCTTTTATAACGTTTTTAGAATCTAAGAAATCAAATCAAAAAATTGATTATCATGGAATAGAAGCGTATCCTATCTCTACCAATGAGATTTCTCAGATGAACTATGTTTCAGAGCTTAATGCAACATCTGAAACTACAATATTTGATCTTATACACGAATGTGATTGGCAAACCACAATTGAAATTTCGTCTCTATTTACACTAACAAAAAGACAACAATTTTTTGAACAAATTGAAGATGAAGATAAATTTGATTTAATTTATTTTGATGCTTTTGGATATAGAGTTCAACCTGAATTATGGAGTACTGAAATTTTCAGAAAAATGTATAAAGCGCTTAAATCTAATGGAACTCTTGTAACTTATGCTGCTCGTGGAGTGGTAAAAAGAAGTTTGATCGAAGTGGGTTTTACGGTTGAAAAACTTCCAGGACCACCAGGGAAAAGAGAAATGTTTAGGGCTACGAAATTTGAAGTTTAATTTTAACTTATTATTTGCAATAGTAAATATTTAAATTATTAAATTTGATATCAAATAACAATAAAATATTTTTTTATGAAAGCATCAATGTTTGCCTACACAAGAAACATTTTGGAGAGCGTAAGTTTTGATCCAAAGTTATTTTGTAAAGAATTAGAAAAAGCATTAAAAATGTTATTGCCTTACGAAGTCGAACAATTAACCGAGTGGTTGTTAAAATACACAAAACAAAAGCCGGAATTAAGGCAATGTTTAATTTATATAAAATAAAAAAAGGGAGCATTTTTGCTCCTTTTTTATTTCTTAGGTAGTGGATTTATGATTTCTACATTTTGAAAAGCAATAGCACCTCGAATAACTCCTGAAATTGATTGTCGCAATGCATCAATAATTTGAATTTTTAATTCTGTTTTTGGGAAAATCAGACTTATTTCACGAGCAGGTTTGGGATCCTTAAAATGCTTTAATTTTAGTTTGTCGTTTTCTTTTAAATCCAATGTATGTAAATAGGGAAGTAGTGTTAATCCTAATCCTTCATCTGCTAATTTTATCAATGTTTCGAAACTTCCACTTTGAATTTGAAAATTATTTGCTGGAGCTACATCTTGATTTTTACATAAATTAAGAATACCGTCTCTAAAGCAATGACCGTCTTGTAGAAGTAAAATTTCATCTAGGTTTAAATCAGAAACTTCGATTTCTTTTTTATCTGCAATTCTATGTTTTTCAGGAATGTAAGCTACAAATGGCTCATAATAAATTACAATTTCCTTTAGTTTTTCTTCATTTAAAGGTGTGGCAGCAATTGCAGCGTCTAAATTTCCATTTTTCAGCCTCAGTATAATATCATCGGTGTTTAATTCCTCAATAATGAGTTTCACTTTTGGATATTTTTTTACAAATGTATTTAAGAACATTGGTAATAAAGTAGGCATTACAGTTGGAATAATACCTAATTTGAATTCACCTCCAATAAAACCTTTCTGTTGTTCAACAATATCTTTCATTCGATCGGCTTCATTGACAATATTCTTTGCTTGATTCACAATTTTTTGACCAATTTCAGTTAGTTGAATAGGTTTTTTTGTACGGTCAAAAATTTGAATATTTAATTCTTCTTCTACCTTTTGAATTTGCATACTTAATGTAGGTTGCGTGACAAAGCACTTATCGGCAGCAAGTGTAAAATTTTTATGTTCGGCCACAGCTAAAACATATTGAAGTTGAGTTATCGTCATAATAGTAAATTATTACGCAAATATAAAAACAATCAATTTAATTTATAGTATAATTTTTAAGTCTATTTATGATAATTTATTTTAATATTAACTATAAATATTTTTTAAGATTATTGTATTTTATTAGTAAATAAAAATTAGTTTTGTCTTATGAAAATTATAGTAAAATTTTTGATTGTATTTTTTCTGACTTTCCTCTCAACTCCCACAATTATAAGTTTAGTAGAGAAGAAAGAGGCTATTTCATTTAGTTATGATAATTCTGAATCAGATGAATTTCAAAAAGAACTCAAAACTGATTTTATTTTTGCATCCTTAACTTACCCTTTATTTAACGTTAAAAAAAAGTCAATTACTATACTTTCTGAAAATTTAAACAGACACGACTCTATTTCTAAAAAAATAGTAATACCACCACCAGATACTATTTATATTTAATTTTTTACGCAACCTTTTGCGTTAGTAACTTTGAATTAAATTTATTTAGTATTATGACAAAAAACAATAGTTTATTTACAAATCTAAAATCTGATTTTTCTGCAGGTTTAGTAGTTTTTTTGGTCGCTTTGCCATTGTGTTTAGGTATTGCTATGGCTTCCGGAGCCCCTTTGTTTTCTGGAATTATTTCAGGCATCGTAGGCGGAATAGTAGTAGGTTATTTAAGCACCTCTCATCTTAGTGTTTCAGGACCGGCTGCTGGATTAACAGCAATTGTGCTAACTGCAATAACCGATTTAGGTGCCTTTGATATTTTTCTAACTGCCGTTTTTATTGCAGGGGTTATCCAATTGATTTTAGGATTTATTAAAGCAGGAAGTATTTCAAATTATTTTCCAACCAATGTAATTGAAGGTATGTTGGCTGGTATTGGTGTTATAATTTTTTTGAAACAAATTCCTCATGCTTTTGGATATGATAAAGATTATGAAGGTGATTTAGCTTTCTTTCAAACTGATTCTGAAAACACTTTCTCTGAATTATTTCATATAATTGGACATGTTCAAGTTGGCTCAATAATAATAACATTACTATCACTATTTATTTTAATTGCTTGGACGAAAGTTGAATTTTTAAAAAAAATTAAACTGTTTCCACCAGCATTAGTAGCAGTAATTTTGAGCATCTTATTGAATGAATATTTTATTATTTCAGGAAGTAGTTTTTCAATTAAAAATGAACATTTAGTCAGTTTGCCTGTTCCAAATTCATTTGAAGAATTAAAGAGTATTTTTATATTGCCAAATTTTTCAGCAATAACTAATACTAAAGTTTGGATTATTGGAATAACGATCGCAATTGTTGCTTCTATAGAAACTTTATTATGCATTGAGGCAGCTGATAGAATGGACGAACAAAAGAGATTCACAGATACAAACGTTGAATTAAAAGCTCAAGGAATTGGTAATATAATTAGTTCATTACTTGGAGGTTTACCAATGACTTCTGTAGTTGTAAGGACTTCTGCTAATAATACTGCGGGCGCAAAATCTAAATTAGCTGCAATTACACATGGATTATTATTAACATTATGTGTGTTTTCAATACCTGCTTTATTGAACAAAATTCCTCTGGCAACTCTTGCGGCTGTTCTATTATTAGTTGGTTATAAATTAGCCAATCCAAAAATAATAGTACATTTTTGGAAAAAAGGAAAATACCAGTTTCTTCCCTTTATTGCAACATTTTTAGCAGTTGTTTTTACCGATTTATTAAAAGGAGTAGCTTTAGGAATTATTATAAGTATTATTTTTGTTTTAAAAGGTAATTTAAAAAGGGCTTACAGCTTTAGAAAAGAAGAATATATAGATGGAGATATAATACATATCCATTTAGCACAAGAAGTTTCTTTTTTAAATAAAGCTGCTATTAAATCTACATTAAATGATATTCCTGAAAATTCTAAAGTAATTATAGACGCAACAGAATCTATTTATATTGCTCACGATATTTTAGATTTAATTAGAGAATTTAAAGTCACTAGGGCAATTGATGCTAATATTAATTTTAAATTAAAGGGCTTTAAAAAATCTTATAATTTAGAAAATACAATTGAATCGCTTAATAATGTTTCAATTGAACATCATTATGATTTTGTAAAAAGGAAAATGGTTAAGAAGGAAATAACAAATTAATTTGAAAAATAATTTTAATAAGGCTAATTATAATTCGATTTAGCTTAAAATTTAAATTAACTAAAACACACAAAAAGAGATGAGTGATTTTTATAAAAAAATATTAGACAATAATAAAATTTGGGTTGAAAAAGCTTTAGAACAGGATCCTAATTATTTTAAAGACCTGGCAAAAGGACAATCACCACCACTTTTATGGATTGGTTGTTCTGATAGTCGTGTGCCTGCTAATGAAATTATAGGAGCTAAACCTGGTGAAGTTTTTGTTCATAGAAATATTGCAAATATGGTAGTTCATTCCGATATGAACATGCTAAGTGTTTTGGATTACGCTATTAATGTATTGAAAGTCAAGCATGTAATTGTTTGCGGGCATTATGGTTGTGGAGGTGTAAAAGCAGCAATGGGGAATGACTCAATTGGTATTATAGATAACTGGATCCGTCACATTAAAGATGTTTACCGTTTGCATCAAGATTATTTAGATTCAATTGAAGATGAAAATGAACGCTTTAATACTTTTGTAGAATTAAATGTAAAAGAGCAAGTTTTTGATTTAGCTAAAACTTCTATCGTACAATCGGCTTGGAAAAATGGTCAGGATTTAACCCTACATGGATGGACATATGGTTTAAATTCAGGTTTTGTAACCGATTTAAAAGTTAACTTTAGTTCAGATAAAGATTTAGACGATGTTTACCAATTAAAATTTTAAAAAAAAAACCACTTCCGAGTGGTTTTTTTTATTCCTTTTCCAAGTTTTCATTAAATGCGGAAGGCAATAATTTAGGAATAAATTTAATTAATATTGGAAGTAATAACGAACCACCTGGTAATAGGAAAATAGTCAGTGAAGGAATTGTTTTACAAATATCTAGTAATTGTTTCTTTATCTTTTTCTTTTCGTTTTCATCTAAATCTTTTCGAGTCGATTTAGCAAGTAATAACATCAATTCTTTACTTTCTGATATTTCTTTAAATAACCGATTTTTATTTCTACTAATCAAAACTTCTACGTTTTGTGTAGTATGATCAAAGAAATGCTTTACGGGATTAGAATATTTAAAATACGGAATCTCCGATTTGTATTTTGTAATGAATTCGTTTGTATCGCGAATGCTTTCTTCCACAAATTGCTCAGAAACCGACATTATTTCGGCTAGATGATGAAGGAAAAAAGCTTCGTTCTTTTCTATTTTTTCATCACTCCATAAGGCCATGCCAGCTAAATCAATTAGATAATACTTTTCTATTTCCAAAGTAAACGAGTCTAATTTTAATTCTTCGAGGTTTTGAATATTGATATTTGAAAACTTACTATAACGAACAGATGCTTCTAATAACTTTATCAATAAATCGTCATAATTAGTTTTATTGGATTTAATTTTTAATGCTAAAGAAACAATACCTATAATACTTTCTTCAATTTTCTTTATATATTTTTCAGGAATAGAACCATTTGTTAAATAAAAATTGAATGCTAGAACATCAATAAAAAGTAATGCATTTGTTAATACATGAGAAAACTGTTTGTTGATAATGTCAATATTTGTTTGAATTCTGTCATCAATTATATTTTCTAAATCAATGGATTTGGAATTATTAGGAAGAATTTTCTTTAACAAACTAAAACCTTGCGGGTGCATTTCATTATAAAAAGTAACAATTTTTACAATAAAATCTTCTCGATTTGAATCACTAGTATTTATTTTGTAAACTTTAAATAAGGAATTTAATAAAGCTACTTTTGAAATTTCATCTTCAGTCCATTTAGATGTATCTATCTTATTTTCTGTATCTAACGAAACAATATACCCGTAAATAAACCCAGTGCTTCTTGTATTTGAATAAAAAGTAGCTGCACTTTCAATAACAGGATTCGTTATCGATTTTTGATCAGAGAAAAATTTATCAATCCAGCCTTGAGCAGAAGCGTTTATCATTTTGTATTTTATATCAACAAATTTATATATTTTATGATATCAAAAATTATTTTTACAGTAAATTAATTTTTACTTGATAATTGCTGAACATGCTACTCTAGCTCCTGAATTTCCTGCTGGTTGTGAAACGTAATCGTCAGGACCTTGATGTACAATTAAGCTTTTTCCTACTATGTCTTTTGTTTTATCGTCGCATCCAATACACCATTCAGAAGTAGTAAATGAAATGCTGCCATTACCAAATTCATCAGTCGTGAAATTTCCAATATCACCTTTATGCGCTTCTCCTTCTTCTAATTTTCCATGTTTTTTGAATGTAGGATTCCAATGTCCGCCTGCTGAACTTCCGTCTGCAGCTGAACAATCTGATTTTTCATGAATATGTATCGCGTGAATACCAGGTTTTAGACCTATGAAATTAGCAGTAAACGTAACTTGATTATTTTTTTCTGTAAAAAAACCGGTTCCTTGAACATTACTGTTGCTTTTTGGTTCAAAAGTTACATTCAATTTTGAGTTAATTCCATTTGAAGAGTTCGTTTTACAGCCTATAATTACTGCAATTATGATTACGATTGAAACTATTATTTTTTTCATAATTTAAGATTAAATTTTTATAAAATTAAACATTATAAATTAGAAAAAGTCTCGTTTTTCTTAAATTTATACTAAAATTAAATTACAAAAAAAATCACTTTGTAAACAAATACAAAGTGACCTTTCCACCAAAACCAACATTTTTAGTGTTTATTTTTTAAAAACAATATTCGTTTTTGTCAACTAATTTTGAAGTTATTACTTCTCTTAAAGCTACTATATTTGGCATGTTGGTATATTTTGTGAATCTTCGTAATCCCATTAACATCATTCGTTGTTCGTCACCTTCAGCAAAAGAAATAATACTTTCTTTACCTCTTAAGTTAATAATATCTACTGCATTATATAGGTAAAGTTTTGCCATTGCAATTTGTTCTTGAACTTTATCTTCTCCATTATTCTTAGCAATTTTTTCTGTTCTAAGAATCGTACTTTCTGCCATGTATATTTCTATAAGCATGTCGGCTGCAGCCATCAATAATTGTTGATGTCCTTCTAAATCTGGACCATATTTTTGTACGGCACCACCAGCAACCATTAAAAAGGCTTTTTTTATTTTTCCAATCATTTCTTTTTCCTCGGCAAAAAGTTCTGAATAATCAGGCACGTCAAACGATGGGATACCCATTAATTCTTCCTGAACCTGTGATGCTGGTCCTAATAAATCAACATGTCCTTTCATTGCTTTTTTAATCAACATCCCAACTGAAAGCATCCTATTGATTTCGTTTGTACCTTCATAAATACGAGCAATTCTTGCATCTCTCCATGCACTTTCCATAGGAGTATCCTCTGAGAATCCCATTCCACCAAAAATTTGGATACCTTCATCAGCACATTTTTGAACGTCTTCTGAAACTGCTACTTTCAAAATTGAACATTCTATTGCATACTCTTCAACCCCTTTTAATTCTGCTTCTTGATGTGATGCTCCATCATTTTCACGTGCAATTATTCTATCTTCAATGTCTTTTGCAGCCCTATAAGTAGCACTTTCACCTGCATAACAAGAAGTAGCCATTTCAGCAATTTTTTGTCTTACAGCTCCAAATTGTGAAATTGAAGTATTGAATTGAACTCTTTCAACTGCATATTTTATTGCTCCTGTAGTTACTCTTCGTTGAGCATCTAAGCAAGCAGCAGCTAATTTTATTCTTCCTACATTCAAAGCATTCATGGCTATTTTAAATCCATTTCCTCTTTCTGACAGCATATTCTCAACAGGAACTTTAGTTTCATTAAAGAAAACTTGTCGAGTAGAAGAGGCGCGAATTCCTAACTTATGTTCTTCTTCTCCCATTGAAATCCCATTATTAGGATCATTTTCAATTATGAAACCAGTTATATTTTTATCATCCTCAATACGAGCAAAAACTATAAACAAAGAGCAAAATCCAGCATTTGAAATCCACATTTTTTGGCCTGTAATTTTGTAATATGATCCATCTTCAGATAATACTGCTTTTGTTTTCCCAGAATTAGCATCAGATCCAGCTCCAGGTTCTGTTAAACAATAAGCTCCAAACCATTCCCCTGAAGCGAGTTTTGGTACGTATTTTTGCTTTTGTTCTTCAGTTCCATATAATGTTATTGGCATCGTTCCAATTCCAGTATGAGCACCAAATGCTGTTGAAAACGAACCTGTAGCTCCAGAAATATAATCACAAACCAATACTGTATTTACAAATCCCATTCCCATTCCTCCATAAGCCTCAGGCACAGCAACGCTAAGAAATCCAAGATCTCCAGCTTTTTTCATTGTTTCCTCAGTCAATGCGAAATCTTTGTTTTCGAACCTATTTTTGTATGGCCAAATCTCTTTGTCCACAAATTCCTTTACAGAATCACGCATCATTAATTGCTCCTCATTGAAGTCTTCAGGTGTGAAGATGTCCTCACATTTTGTCTCTTTTACGAGGAATTGACCTCCCCTTGTTTTATCGTTCATATCGGCCCCCTAACCCCCAAAGGGGAAATTCCTACTAGGGGTAAGTAGGGTTTTAGATTTTATTCAATAGTATTAATTTCATTATTAGTAGGGTTTCCCCTTATTATGTTAGGGGCTAAAGTAACTCAAACACCCCCGCGCTCCCTTGTCCTGTTCCCACACACATACTCACTATCCCGTATTTACTTCCTCGTAATTTCATTTCGTCAAACAATTGAACCGATAATTTTGCTCCAGTACAACCAAGAGGATGACCTAATGCAATTGCTCCCCCATTAACATTTACGATGTCAGGATTTAAATCTAATTCACGAATTACAGCCAGAGATTGTGAGGCAAAAGCTTCATTCAATTCGATTAAATCAATATCCTTTAATTGCATTCCTGCTTGTTTTAATGCTTTTGGTATTGCTTTTACTGGCCCAATTCCCATAATTCTTGGTTCTACACCAGCAGAAGCAAAATTGACTAATCTTGCAATAGGAGTGAGGTTAAGTTCTTTAACCATTTCTTCACTCATAATTAATACAAATGCAGCTCCGTCACTCATTTGAGAAGAATTCCCAGCAGTTACACTTCCGTCGGCGGCAAAAACTGCTCGTAAACCAGCTAATGCTTCTACTGAAGTTCCTGCTCTTGGTCCTTCATCTTTATTTACCACATAGGATTTCGTTTCTTTTTTACCATTTTCATTGATAAAAGTTTGATCTATCGTAATTGGTACAATTTGTTTGTCAAATTTGCCTTCAGATTGTGCTTTCAAAGCTTTTCTATGCGAATTAAAAGCAAATTCATCTTGGTCAATTCTTGAAATATTATATTGCTGAGCAACCGCTTCAGCAGTTAATCCCATTCCCCAATAGTAATCTTCATTTCCAGCTTTTGCAGCAGCATAATCTGGTGTTGGTTTATAACCTCCCATCGGAATAAAACTCATACTTTCTGCACCTCCAGCAATAATGCAATTGGCCATTCCTGATTGGATTTTAGCTGTAGCCATTCCAATGGTTTCTAATCCCGAAGCGCAATATCTATTGACTGTTACTCCAGGAACATCCTCTATTTTTAATCCCATTAAGGAAATCAAACGTCCCATATTCAAACCTTGTTCTGCTTCTGGCATAGCATTTCCAACCATTACGTCATCAATGCGTTTTTTGTCGAAATCAGGCAATTCATTCATCATAAACTGAATTGTTTCTGCTGCCAATTCATCAGGTCGCTTGAATCTAAATAGGCCTTTTGGTGCTTTACCAACGGCAGTTCTGTATGCTTTTACGATATAGGCTGTTTTCATAACTGTTATTTTGAATTTTGAATTTTAATTATAAATGAAGCTTATTCATAATTTTTAATTCATAATTTTTAATTTAAAATTAATTTCTCAACGGTTTCCCTTTAGTTAACATGAACTGAATTCTCTCCAAAGTTTTTCTTTCGGTACACAAACTCAAAAAAGCTTCTCTTTCTATGTCTAATAAATATTGTTCTGATACCAATGTTGGCTCTGATAAATCTCCTCCCGCCATAACATAAGCCAGTTTATTCGCGATTTTCTTGTCATGTTCTGAAATGTATTTTCCAGCTTCCATTTGATCGGTTCCAACTAAGAACATTCCTAATGCTTGTTTTCCTAAAACTTTCACATCATTTCGGCGAATAGGTTGGGTGTATCCAGCCTCTGCCATTAATAATGCGTGTTTTTTAGCTTCTGCAATTTGGCGGTCTTTATTGACCACAACAATGTCTTTTCCATGTTGTAAAATACCCAAATCAAAAGCTTCATAAGCAGAAGTGGAAACTTTTGCCATTGCAACTGTTAAAAAATATTCTTGTAAAACATTCAATTCAACATCGTTCTTTCGGAATAAATCAGAAGCTCGTAAGGTCATTTCCTTCGAACCTCCACCACCAGGAATTACACCTACTCCAAATTCTACTAATCCAATATACGATTCAGCGGCAGCAACTACTTTATCTGCATGCATGCTCATTTCGCAACCACCTCCCAAAGTCATTCCATGAGGAGCAACAATTACTGGAATCCCAGAATATCGAACGCGCATCATTGTGTCTTGGAACATTTTTATCGCCATATTCAATTCGTCATATTCTTGCTCGACAGCCATCATAAATATCATTCCAATATTCGCTCCCACAGTGAAATTGGCTGCTTGATTACCAATAACCAATCCTTGATGTTCTTTTTCAGATAAATCAATTGCTTTGTTGATTGCTTGTAAGACGTCTCCTCCAATGGTGTTCATTTTCGATTGGAATTCTAAATTCAAAATTCCATCCCCTAAATCTTGTATAATCGCCCCGCTATTACTCCACACTTTTTTGCTTTCTCGAATGTTGTTAAGGATAATAAATGCATCCTGACCTGGAACTTTCGTTTGTGTTTTATTTGGAATTGAATAATAATAAGTAGCACCTTCTTTTACGGTATAAAAACTTGAATTTCCAGAAGCTATCATATCAATCACCCAAGAATTAGGTTCTAAGCCTTCCGATTTCATGATTTCGATTCCTTTTGCAACCCCAATGGCATCCCAAATTTCGAATGGACCATTTTCCCAACCAAAACCAGCTTTCATCGCATCGTCAATTTTGTACAATTCATCTGCTATTTCTGGAATTCTATTGGAAACATAGGCAAACATAGAAGCAAAACTCTTTCTGTAGAATTCTCCCGCTTTGTCTTTTCCGGTTACCAATATTTTGAAACGATCAATTGGTTTTACTATCGTTTTTGTTAATTCTAACGTTGCAAATGACGCTTTTTTCCCAGATCTATATTCTAAAGTATTTAAATCTAATGATAAAATATCTCGACCTTCTTTTTTATAAAAACCTTGACCAGTTTTGCTTCCAAGCCAATTGTTTTCCATCATTTTTTTAATAAAATCGGGTAATTGAAACAAATCGTGCTTTTCATCATTTGGACAATTTTCATAAATTCCGTTTGCCACGTGAACTAAAGTGTCTAATCCAACCACATCAACCGTTCTGAAAGTCGCCGATTTTGGTCTTCCTATAACTGGACCTGTTAATTTATCAACTTCTTCAATTGTTAATCCTAATTCTTTAACCAAATGAAACAAACTCTGAATTCCAAAAATACCAATTCGATTACCAATAAAGGCGGGAGTATCTTTGGCGACAACCGAAGTTTTTCCTAAGAATTTTTCTCCGTAAATGGCTAGGAAATCAATTATTTCAGAGGAGGTTTGTGGTCCAGGAATAATTTCAAATAGTTTTAAATATCTCGCTGGATTAAAAAAGTGGGTTCCGCAAAAGTGTTTCTGAAAATCTTCACTTCTTCCTTCAGTCATAAAATGAATTGGAATACCTGAAGTATTTGATGTTACCAAAGTTCCTGGTTTACGGAATTTTTCTATTTGTTCAAATACTAATTTCTTGATATCCAATCGCTCAACAACAACTTCAATAATCCAATCAACATTGGCAATTTTTGCCAAATCATCAGTGGTGTTTCCCGTGGTAATCCGACTGGCAAATTTTTGATTATATATAGGTGAAGGTTTCGATTTCAGCGAATTGGCTAAATGTTCATTAACCAACCTGTTTCTTACGATCTTACTTTCTAATGTCAGTCCTTTTTTTTCTTCGTCGCTTGAAAGTTGATTTGGAATAATATCTAATAGTAAAACTTCAACTCCGATATTGGCAAAATGACAAGCAATTCCCGACCCCATTATTCCGGAACCTATGACTGCAACTTTTTTTATGGTACGTTTCATCTATTTATTTTTTTGTTCAGTTGTATTTTCTGAATTACTAAATATCTTTTTTTCTAGAATTAACTCATTGATAATATCTGTTACTTCTGTAAAGTGTTTTAATTTTTCTTCTGAAACATGTTTTTTAACGGTTTCATTAAATTTCAAAACTGTATTTCTAGATAATTCTCTTTTTTCTCTACCAAAATCGGTTAAGTAAATTAATACACCTCGGCCATCATCTGGATTTTTCTTTTTTATTATTAACCCTTTGTCTTCCATTGATTTTAATGTTCTGGTTAAGCTTGTTGCTTCCATTCCCATTTTTGGTCCTAATGAAGTTGAAGGAGTCCCTTTATCTTTATCCATACTTAACAATGCAAAACCTGTTGCCATTGACGCTCCAAAGTTTTGGGCCTCGTCATTATACATTCTTGAGACCGCCTGCCACGTTGCTCGAAGTATATAATCAATCGTTTTTTCTTTCATTCATTTTGATTTATTTTCAAATGTAATAAAAAATAGTATGCGTGCATAGTATTTTTTATTTATTTTATGTTAAAAAAAAACTCCTCAAATATTTGAGGAGTTTTTTCTTAACCGTAGATTTTGGTAAATAGGTCTTTATACTTTTCGAGAATCACTTTTCTCTTGAGTTTTAGTGTAGGAGTAACGTGGCCTCCATCAATAGTCCAAAGGTCTGGAGTAAGTTCAAATCTCTTGACTCTTTCCCAATTTCCAAATTTCTCATTGATTTTATTTACTTCTTCTTGAATTCGCTCAATTACTTTTGGATTATTTGCAATAGCTTCAAATGAAGTATCTGGAGTGATATCATGTAATTTTTGCCATTCCTTAATGTATTCAAAGTGGGGTTGAATAAATGCTGCTGGCATTTTTTGACCGTCACCAATCACCATTATTTGTTCAATAAATCGAGATTGCTTAAATGCATTTTCAAGTAATTGTGGTGAAATGTATTTTCCACCTGAGGTTTTAAACATTTCTTTTTTACGATCGGTGATTTTTAAAAACCCTTCAGAATCTATTTCTCCGATATCGCCAGTATGAAAATATCCGTCTTTAAGTACTTCCTTTGTTTGTTCAACATCTTTATAATAACCCAACATTACATTTGGTCCTTTGCAAAGAATTTCTCCATCTTCTGCAATTTTTATTTCTACTTTATCAACTACTTTTCCAACGGTTCCTACTTTATAGCCACGATTTCTCATATCGTTAATAGAAATTAATGGAGAAGTTTCTGTTAATCCGTAACCTTCCATGATTGTAATATTTGCTGCAGCAAAAATTCTAGCTAATCTTGGTTGTAATGCAGCGCTTCCACATGCAATCATTTCTAAATTGCCTCCAACACCTTCTTTCCACTTGCTAAAAACTAATTTACGCGCTATTTTCAATTGGAATTCATACCACCAACCGTTTTCATTGTAAGGTTTAAATTTGAATCCTAAATTTAAAGCCCAAAAAAAGATCATTTTTTTTAGCCCTTTTAACTCCAATCCTTTAGCATAAATTTTATCATATACTTTTTCAAGTACACGCGGTACACCAGTCATTAAATTAGGTTTCACCTCTTTTAGGTTGTCACCAATTTTATCAATTGATTCCCCAAAATAAATGGAAACACCATAATACTGACATAAATAAAGATAAAATCGTTCTAAAATATGGCAAACAGGCAAATAACTCATGGTACGGCTATTTCCCGGTGAAAGTGGAATTCTAGTAGCTCCAGCAAATACATTCGAAACAATATTATTGTGAGAAAGCATTACACCCTTTGGTTTTCCCGTAGTTCCTGAAGTATAAATAATGGTTGCTAAATCATTTGGCTGAACCATTTTTTTTCTTGCTTCCACTTCGTCTTGGTTGTCTAGGTCTTCGCCAATGGTGAGAAGTTCGGTCCAATTTTTACATCCTTCGATGGTATCAAAAGAGTAAACTTCTTTCAGTTTAGGAACGTTAGCTTTTATAAGATTAACTTTACGTAATATTTCGGCATCAGAAACAAAGCAATAAACCGATTCTGAATGATTTAGAATATATTCGTATTCCGATTCAGAAATAGTAGGATAAATAGGTACGTTTTGTGCGCCTGTTTGTAAAACTCCAATATCAACAATACTCCATTCGGTTCTATTATTGGTAGAAATTACTGCGATTTTATCGTCTTTCTGAACGCCAATTTTCAATAAAGCACGTGAAATCGCATTGGATTTTTTGATGTATTCTTCTGTTGAAGTTTTTATCCAATTCCCATCATATTTCGTTACTAATGCATCCGAAATGGAATTGTATTTTTCTAATTGATAATATGGAAACTCGAATAACCGCGTTACATTTGTCATTATAAATAATTTTAATTTGAATCTAGCCAAATTAATCAAAAATTCACAAATTCAATAATTTATTATTATATTTTAATAAAAATTAACACAATTCAACCATTAAATAATTAATTTTACAACATGAAAAAGCAGCTAAAAATCATCGGGGTTTTCACTTTTGTATTAGCACTTCTATTTGGAGGTAAATATGTGTACGATATGAATATCAACCATAATTTTGAAACTATTTCAGAAGGTAAAGTATATAAATCGGGAGTTATTCCACCTGATGAATTAGAATCCTACGTAAAAAAATATAAAATTAAGTCTATAGTAGATTTACGATTCCCAGGAACCGGTGACGATGTAAATAATCCAGAAGATGCTGCAGAATTAGAAGCTGAAAAAATTGCTATTGCAAAAATAAATGGTGTTAATTATTTCAATGATGGTTCCGATCAAGTTCCAACTAAAGAAAATTTAGTTTTATTTTATAAAATAATGGACAATCCTGCTAACTACCCAGTTTTAATTCATTGTTATCATGGAGTAGGCCGTGCCGAATTGTATTCTGCGGTTTACCGAATAGAATATGAAAATTGGGACAAAGACGAAGCCAGAACCAGCACCCGTTTTTTAACCAAATGGAGCTCCTTTGATTTAGGAAAACCAAAAGGTGATTTCTTGCATAATTATATTAGAAGAAAAGATACTTTGAGGTAACGTTCCGCGCTGTATGTGGGAGTTGATTAAATTCCAAACTTCATTTGTTGCAAAAGCTTTAATTTATGGAATTCCATTTATGTATACTTAACTAAGCTTTTGCAAAAAGGTTAAAAGTTATTCGTTTTTCTTTTTAATTATTATAATTTAAGTAATTTAAAAGTTTTAACTTGATTCTCATTCTCTAATTTTATAAAATAAGAGCCAGTAGTTAACATACTAATATCCAATTTATAGTTTTTATCATATATATTTTCTTTCAAAACTACCTCACCTAAAACATTATAAATAGAAATCTTTTCAATAGAATTATAAGCTTCAAAATTTACAAAATCTTTTGCTGGATTTGGGAAATAGGATACATCAATTGTATTATTAAAATTTAAAACACCTAGTGGGGAATTCAAGTTATTTTTATACAATTTTGGGTTTTCTGTTGGTGCTGTAAAATGAGTACCACCTATAATAAAATCTAAATCTGTATCATTATCTATATCTGCAATTGCTATACTTGCTATATAAGTAGCAATTAAATCATTAGATTCTACAAAAGAATTATTTCCCTGGTTTTGATAAATTTTACACATAGCCGAAGGATTTCCAATTCTAGCACCCAAAACAATAACATCTTTATCACCGTCATTATCAAAGTCGGCAAATTCAACTGCTCCTGTTAAAGTGCCAATAAATGGAGTTGTAGTAACTTCGGTAAAAATTCCTGAACCGTTATTGGTATACAATTTTGTAATCCAGCCTTGTGATGAACTACCATTAACAATTACATCCATATCACCATCATTGTCTGAATCTGCCACAGCCAAATCGCCGCCTGAAATACCAGCAAAAGTTGTTGAAGATGATACTGTAAAAACACCACTACCATTGTTTAAATACAGTTTAGTTAAATTAGTATTATTACTATCTTTTCCGGCTAAAATAATATCTTTATCACCATCATTTTCTACATCAATAAACACAACAGAACTGTTACCTAACTGGTCAAAGGGTGTTGATAAAACTTCGGAAAAAATACCAGAACCATTATTTGTGTATAATTTTGTAAATCCAACACCACTTAAGCTTCCAGTTAAACCAGTAATAATAACATCTTTATCATTATCATTGTCAATATCTTCAAAAGCAAAACTACCACCATTACTATTTGGAAATGGACTCGTAGTTATTGAGAAAGTTCCATTACCGTTGTTAATATATAAATTGGAAGTTCTAGTGCCGCCACCAGTTGTACCAGTTATGTAAAGGTCAATAAAATTATCATTATTCACATGAGCAAACCCTACTGTCCCACTATAAACATTAACAAAAGGTGTTCCTGTAGCTTCGGTAAAATTTCCAGAACCATTATTTAAATATAATGTTGTTTTAACAGGCCCACCTTTTCCAGTAATTATTAAATCTTGGTCGTTATCATTATCAATATCAGCAAATGCCATTGATCCAACATCGGCATCTTGAAAAGGCGTTGAAGGTGTAGATAAGGTAAAATTAATAGTTTGAGAATTAGCAAAGCCATTAATGAGAGTAATTGCAAAGATGATTATTAGCTTTTTCATATTTTCATTAGTGATTAATTGTTAATTAAGTGGTTACTAATTTGCCTATAGAATTAAAATAAGCGTTATTTATTTTCAATCCACTTTCTCGCATTTACAAATGCTTCGTGCCACGGAGAAACCTCGTCGCTTCTATTTTGTGGGTAATTCGCCCAATTCCATTGAAAAGTAGAGCGTTCAATGTGCGGCATCATCACTAAATGGCGTCCTGTTTTATCGCAAAGCATCGCCGTGTTATAATCGGAACCATTCGGGTTGGCAGGATAATCTGCGTAAGCATATTTAGAAACGATGTTGTAATTTTCTTCTGGTAAAGGCAGGTTGAATCGACCTTCGCCATGCGAAATCCAAACTCCCAAAGTGGCTCCCGCAAGGGTAGATAACATCACTGAATTGTTGTCTTGAATGGTTACCGAAGTAAAGCCACTTTCGTGCTTTTTGGAAGTGTTGTGCTTCATTTTTCCATGTACTTCATGCTCTGGATTAATGACCTCCAACTCCATAAATAACTGACATCCGTTGCAAATTCCTACCGATAAAGTATCTTCTCTTTTGAAGAAATTTGCTAAAGCAGTTTTTGCTTTTTCATTGTATAAAAAGGCTCCAGCCCAACCTTTTGCCGATCCTAAAACATCTGAATTTGAAAATCCACCTACAGCTCCAATAAACTGAACGTCTTCTAGATTTTCTCTTCCCGAAATTAAATCGGTCATGTGAATGTCTTTCACGTCAAAACCAGCTAAATACATTGCATTCGCCATTTCTCGCTCGGAATTACTTCCTTTTTCACGAATAATAGCTGCTTTCGGACGGGATTTTGATGCGTCGATTACGGGTTTTTTTCCTGTGAAATGAGTTGGAAAAGTGTAATTTAAGGGTTGGTTTTTATAATTTTCGAAACGTGCTTTTGCCATCCCGTTTTTCGACTGTTTTTGATCCAATAAGTAAGAAGTTGAATACCAGATGTCTCTATATTTTGGAATATCAAATGACAATTGACCAATTTTTAAAGTAGCTTCATTGGTAACTTTTCCTATTTTATAGAAATTGATGTTATTGGCATTTAATCTATTTTCAATTTCATCATCATTTTTAGCTTGGAAAACTATTCCAATATTTTCAGCGAATAAAATTTTTATTAAATCTTTTTCTTCAAAAGTGGACGAATCTATTGTGGCACCTAAATTATTATTTGCAAAACACATTTCTAATAGAGTGGTAATCAATCCGCCACTTCCAATGTCATGTCCAGCAATAATTTGATCGTTTACAATGGCGTCTTGAATCACATTGAATGCTTTTTTGAAAAAATCAGCATCTTTAATTGTTGGTACTTCTGTTCCTACGGTATTTAAAACTTGAGCAAAGGAGGTTCCACCCAATTTAAAATCGTCTTGCGACAAATTTATATAATAAATAGAACCCCCATCAATTTGCAATACAGGTTCTATTACTTTTTTAATGTCAGTACAATTTCCACCTGCCGAAATGATTACCGTTCCCGGCGCAATAACTTCTTCATTTGGATATTTTTGTTTCATCGAAAGTGAATCTTTCCCTGTTGGGATATTAATTCCTAATTCGATTGCAAAATCAGAACAACTTTGAACTGCTGCATACAAACGTGCGTCTTCGCCTTCGTTTTTACAAGCCCACATCCAATTGGCAGACAAAGAAATTCCTTTGATTCCGTCTTTAATTGGAGCCCAAATAATGTTTGACAAAGCCTCGGCAATTGCAGTTCTAGTTCCTGCCACAGGATCAATTAATGATGCAATAGGAGCGTGGCCAATTGATGTTGCAATCCCTTCTTTTCCTAGATAGTCCAAAGCCATAACACCGCAGTTATTTAGCGGCAATTGTATTGTTCCCGCACATTGTTGTTTGGCGACTTTTCCACCTACACAACGGTCTACTTTATTGGTCAACCAATCTTTACAAGCAACGGCTTCCAATTGTAAAACTTGCTCTAAATAGGTTGCTATTTTTTCTTGCGAATAGTTTAAGTTGGTGTAATTTATAGTTACCGTTTTATCGGTCATGATTGTTTTTGGAGAACTTCCAAAAAAATCTTCCAAGGCAAAATCCATTGGTTTTTTACCTGTAGTTTTTGATTCAAACGTAAAACGATGATTTTCGGTAACATCACCTACTTGGTAGATCGGAGAGCGCTCTCTATCTGCTATTTTTTGTAGTAATTCAATGTCGTTTTGACCAATTACCAATCCCATTCTTTCTTGGGATTCATTTCCAATGATTTCTTTTGCAGAAAGTGTTGGATCTCCTATAGGTAATTTATCTAAATCAATTAATCCACCCGTTTCTTCAATTAACTCTGAAAGACAATTTAAGTGTCCGCCAGCACCATGATCATGAATAGAAACGATTGGATTGTGATCGCTTTCTACTAATCCTCGAATAGCATTTGCAGCTCTTTTTTGCATTTCTGGGTTGGAACGTTGAATGGCATTCAATTCAATTCCAGAACTAAATTCGCCAGTATCTGCAGATGAAACAGCTGCTCCACCCATTCCAATTCGGTAATTATCACCACCTAAAATGACGATTTTATCACCTGCTTTTGGTTTATGCTTGATGGCTTGGTCTAATTTCCCATAACCAATTCCACCCGCTTGCATAATTACTTTATCGTAACCTAATTTACGATTGTTCTCTTCGTGTTCAAAGGTTAGAATAGAACCAGTAATTAATGGTTGACCAAATTTATTTCCAAAATCTGAAGCTCCATTTGAAGCTTTTATCAAAATATCCATTGGAGTTTGATACAGCCATTTCCTTTCTTTCATTCCGTTTTCCCAAGGTATTAATTGAGATAATCTAGAATAAGAAGTCATGTAAACAGCCGTTCCAGCAAGTGGTATCGAACCTTGACCACCGGCTAATCTGTCACGAATTTCTCCACCTGATCCTGTTGCAGCTCCATTAAAAGGCTCAACAGTTGTTGGGAAATTATGTGTTTCTGCTTTAAGCGAAAGAACAGAATCAAAATCTTTGGTTTCATAGAAATCTGCTTTTTCAGGGCTTTTAGGTGCAAATTGTTGCACTTTTGGTCCTTTTATAAAAGCAACATTATCTTTATAAGCGGAAACAATATCGTTCGGATTTTCCGCAGATGTTTTCTTAATTAATTTGAATAGGGAAGTGGGCATTTCAACTCCGTCAATCACAAAAGTTCCATTGAAAATTTTGTGACGGCAGTGCTCTGAATTGGCTTGAGAAAAACCAAACACTTCAGAATCAGTTAATTTTCTTCCTATTTTAGTTGATAATTTATTCAAATAATCTACCTCCTCTTCACTTAAAGCCAAACCTTCACTTTGATTGAAGCTTGCAATATCATCAATTTCTAAAATCGCTTCGGGTTGGATATTGATTGTAAAAATAGTTTGATTTAGTTCTTGGTATTTTTGCGAAAGCATTGGGTCAAAATCGGTGAAATCTGAATTTACTTTGAAAAATTCTTCAATTCTAATTATCCCTGAAATTCCCATATTTTGAGTAATCTCAACTGCATTGGTACTCCAAGGTGTAATCATAGTGGCTCGTGGGCCAATAAAAAAATCCGTTCCTATTGTATTTAGAACGGATTTATCTATTTTATTTGAATTGCCAAAAAGCCAGTTTAATTTTGAAATGTCCTCTGCAGAAAATTCTTTTTGCGATTGAACAGCAAAAACCGTATTGGTTTCGTTTTCGAAAAAGTGAATCATTTTATTGTTGTTGTTGTGTTGTGCAAAATTACTTTAAAAAGACCATTTTGCAAAATAATTAGTAATGCGTTTTTTGTTAAATTTAGCTCTTCTACAGATTTAAAATAATGTTATTTGACCGTCTTCGTCTAATTGAATATCTGAATCGTCATATTCATTGGTTTCACTATTTTCAACTTCATCTCCTTCAACTTCTATTTCCTCTGGAACTACTTCTTCGGGAACTTCGTAAGGTAAAGGTTCTAGCAAGTTAACTTGTTTTACCTTGTCTGTTGTCAATTGATTACCTAAAGCTTTAAATCCTTTAACTGCTATAAAAGCTTCAATATCAACATTTAAATTATCTTTTTGAACTCCTTTTATTTTATTAAAAATCAATTCTGCAACTGGTCGGTAATCGGTAGAAACTATTTCTAATTGAGAATTTGGATGTTCAGAAATAAAAGTTTCTTCTTTATTTTCAACTTCAACTAAGAATCGTTTTACAAAATAACGTTCTTTTTCACCATCATAATAAATAGCTGAAATTGGTTTTTTAGGAATCCATTTTTCCAATACTACCATATCTTCATCGAAATGAGTAGTTAATTCTGGGGTGACGACTTTTAATTTACCAGATTGTTGGATAATCAAAATTTTATCGCTAGGTCGGAATTCTCCCAATAATTCTCCACGAGCATCTACATTTAGTCTTTGAACGGTATCGTCAAACCAGATTTTTCTTGGTAATAATGTCGAAATTCCTTTTTCTTTGAGTTCGACCTTTTTAATAGGATATTTAGTTACAATATTCCCTTTTGAAGTACGACCTTTAATTGCGAGATTAGCAAAATCGATGTCGAATTTTAATTTCTTAATACTTCCCACCTGACGTAGTAATACCGTTATCACTTCAGCTTCACCATTCGGATTACAAGAGAAATAAAGCACTTGAGAGCCTGGTTTTTCATTCGTTAAATCGTAGAATTTATCTCGGGTAACACCTGAAACATTAAATCGTTTAATGTAGGAAGGGCCGTTTTTGCCATCACGATAAATCATATTATAAATAGTACGTTTATCACTTCGGTCAAATATGGCAATATGAATGATGTCTTTACCAACAAATGTTTTTGCATCTACTTTGGTTACCATCATTTTCCCATCTCTTAGGAAAACTATAATATCATCAATATCAGAGCAATCGGCTACGTATTCGTCTTTTTTAAGACTTGTTCCTACAAATCCTTCTTCTCTGTTTACGTACAATTTGGTATTTCTTAAAACTACTTTTGTAGCTTCAATATCATCAAAGATTCTAAGTTCCGTTTGGCGCTCTCGACCTTTCCCGTATTTCTCTTTTAATCTAGTGAAATAAGCAATAGCAAAATCGATTAGGTTTTCTAAATCGAATTTTACTTGTTCGATATCACCTTCTAAAGCTTCAATCTTGTCTTGGGCTTTATTGCTATCAAATTTCGAAATTCTCATGATTCGAATTTCGGTCAAACGCAAAATATCGTCTTCAGTAATTGCTCTTTTTAAATGTTTGATGTGAGGCTTCAAACCTTCATCAATAGCAGCAATAACACCTTCTTTAGTTACTTCTTCTTCAATTAAACGATAAACTTTTTGTTCGATAAAAATACGCTCTAAAGAAGCAAAATGCCATTGTTCTTCTAGTTCGCTCAATTGAATTTCTAATTCGCTTTTTAATAATCCAACCGTTCTATTAGTAGAAATTTTAAGCATATCGGAAACGCCAATAAATAAAGGACTGTTATCTTCAATAACGCAACCTAAAGGCGAAACAGAAGTTTCACAAGCGGTAAAGGCAAATAAGGCATCGATAGTTTTATCTGGGGAAACACCTGGAAATAAGTGAATTAAGATTTCAACTTCCGCAGCCGTATTGTCTTCAATTTTCTTGATTTTGATTTTCCCTTTTTCATTGGCTTTCAAAATACTATCGATTAAAGTGGTAGTATTGGTAGAAAATGGAATTTGTGTAATCACCAAAGTATTTTTGTCTAACTGACTAATTTTTGCACGAACGCGAACTCTTCCGCCACGCATTCCGTCATTATAATTAGTGACATCAGCAATTCCAGCAGTTTGAAAATCAGGATAAATGGTAAATGGTTTCCCTTTTAATATTTTTATTGAGGCGTCAATTAATTCATTAAAATTATGAGGAAGTACTTTTGTAGATAATCCTACAGCAATTCCTTCGGCACCTGAAGCCAATAAAAGCGGAAATTTTACCGGTAAGTTATTCGGCTCTGCACGACGACCGTCATAAGAAACTCCCCAATCAGTGATTTTTGGAGAATACAAAACTTCCAAGGCAAATTTTGATAAACGTGCCTCTATATATCTTGATGCTGCCGCGCTATCACCAGTTAAAATATTTCCCCAGTTTCCTTGGCAATCGATCAATAATTCTCTTTGACCAATTTGCACCATGGCATCGGCAATACTTTGATCCCCGTGAGGATGGTATTGCATGGTGTGACCTACAACATTGGCAACTTTATTATATCTACCGTCATCTAACTCTTTTAAAGAGTGCATGATACGACGTTGAACTGGTTTAAAACCATCTTCAATTGCAGGAACAGCACGTTCTAAAATCACATAAGAAGCATAATCCAAAAACCAATCTTTGTACATTCCTGTAACTTTGGTAATGGTATCATTGGCATCTTCATCGTTTTCATAAAAATGCTTTTCGTCTGCTGATTTAGGTTCGTTTTCCTCGTATGGAAAAATGTTTTCTTCTTCTTCGTCCATTAAATTTCTTTGACTCTTTTATACTAAATTGCTTCAACAACATCTAAATCGACTTTCAAGTTTTTAATAATAAAATCTTGTCGGTCTGGGGTGTTTTTACCCATATAGAAGGATAATAATTGCTCAATTGAAGTTGTTTTATCCATCATAATTGGATCCAATCGAATGGATTCTCCAATGAAATTTTTAAACTCATCTGGTGAAATTTCTCCTAATCCTTTAAATCGAGTGATTTCAGGTTTTGGTTTTAATTTCTCAATGGCGTCTTTTCGCTCTTCTTCTGAATAGCAATAGATGGTTTCTTTCTTATTTCTAACTCGGAAAAGGGGAGTTTGTAAAATGTACAAATGTCCTTCTTTTATTAATTCGGGGAAAAATTGTAGGAAAAAGGTAATTAGCAATAAACGAATGTGCATACCGTCGACATCGGCATCGGTTGCAATTACAATATTATTATAACGCAAACGCTCCAATCCATCTTCAATATCTAAAGCGGCTTGTAGCAAGTTGAATTCTTCATTTTCATATACAATTTTCTTGGTCATTCCATAGGAATTCAAAGGCTTTCCACGTAAACTAAATACAGCTTGGGTGTTTACATCTCTTGACTTTGTAATTGAACCAGAAGCCGAATCTCCCTCGGTAATAAAAAGCGTACTTTCTAAACTTCTAGGGTTTTTTGTGTCTTGAAGATGTACTCTACAATCTCTTAATTTTTTATTGTGAAGATTGGCTTTTTTTGCTCTATCGGTGGCTAATTTTCTAATTCCAGAAAGCTCTTTTCGTTCTCGTTCCGCTTGGAGAATTTTGCGCAATAAAGCATCTGCTGTTGTTGGATTTTTATGTAAATAATTATCCAAATTTGTTTTGACAAAATCATTTACAAAGGTACGAACAGATGGCATTCCTGGGTCCGAACCCATATCAGTTGACCCTAATTTCGTTTTTGTTTGTGATTCGAAAACCGGTTCCATTACTTTGATACTTATCGCAGTTACGATTGATTTTCGAACGTCGGAGGCTTCGAAACCTTTATTGTAAAACTCTCGAATGGTTTTTACAATTGCTTCTCGATAGGCTGCTAAGTGCGTTCCACCTTGAGTGGTATTTTGACCGTTTACAAACGAATGGTATTCTTCGCTGTATTGCGTTTTACTGTGAGTTAGCGCAATTTCGATATCGTCTCCTTTTAAGTGAACAATTGGATATTCTAAATCATCAGCGTGAATGGTTTCCTCTAATAAATCTTTTAGACCATTTTCAGAATAGTATTTTTCACCATTGAATAAAATGGTCAAACCGTTGTTTAGGTAACAATAGTTTTTTACCATTTTAATTACATATTCAATTCTGAATTTGTAATTTTTAAATATAGCTTCATCAGGAGTGAAAGTTACTTTGGTTCCTTTTCTCTTGGTGGTATCAACAATATCTTCTTCTAAAACAAGGTTTCCTTCAGAAAATTCTGCTGCTTTTTGTTTGTCATCACGAACAGATTCTACTCGGAAATAATTTGAAAGTGCATTAACCGCTTTTGTTCCCACACCATTTAAACCTACCGATTTTTTGAAGGCAAGTGAATCGTACTTACCTCCAGTATTCATTTTAGAAACTACATCAACTACTTTTCCTAAAGGAATTCCACGGCCATAATCACGGACGGTAACGGTTTTATCTTTAATTGTAACCTCAATGGTTTTACCTGCTCCCATTACAAATTCATCGATACAGTTATCTAGAACTTCCTTTAAAAGAATGTAAATACCATCGTCAGGGGAGGATCCATCACCTAATTTTCCAATGTACATTCCTGGTCGCATTCGGATGTGTTCTTTCCAATCGAGGGAGCGTATATTGTCTTCGGTATATTGATTTTGTTCTGACATTTTAATAAAACTGATTTGGTGCTAATTTAGTGATATAAGTGAGGATTTAAAACAATTTTCAGCAAAGTTATTAAGAATGATATTGACAATTTTGATTTAAGATCTTAGATCTCAGATTTATGATTTTTAACGAGATTTTGCCCCAGATAGAAATGGAAAGCATTTTTTTAAGAAAATGTATTTTTTCTTGGCTAAAATGAGCGACCATAGGGAGCTCCATTTTTGGCTCAGAAAATACCATTTTATAAAAAAATCTTGTAATGGATAGCTGGAAATAGGCACAAAAAAACCGCTAAATTAGCGGTCTTAATTCTATTTATACGTTGAAGCGGAAGTGCATTACGTCTCCATCTTTTACGACATATTCTTTTCCTTCGACTTTAAATTTTCCTGCTTCTTTGCATTTTGCTTCTGATCCGTAGTGAACAAAATCTTCATAAGAAATCACTTCGGCACGGATAAATCCTTTTTCAAAATCGGTGTGAATTACGCCTGCGGCTTGTGGTGCTGTGGCACCAACGTTTATTGTCCAAGCTCGAACTTCTTTAACTCCAGCTGTGAAATAGGTTTGTTGTTTTAATAATTTATAGGCAGCACGAATTAATACTGAAGAACCTGGTTCCGACAATCCCATGTCTTCAAGAAAAATTTGACGCTCTTCAAAGCTTTCTAATTCGGCGATATCTGCTTCAGCACCTACAGAAAGTATAATTACTTCAGCGTCTTCCGATTTTACTAATTCACGAACTTGATCGACATATTTATTTCCGTTTACAGCGGCTTCTTCGTTTACATTACAAACATAAAGAACTGGTTTTGTGGTGATTAATTGGAAAGTTTCCATTAATTCTACTTCTTCATGATTTTGTGGAACAACCGTCCTAGCTGATTTTGCTTGTAATAAAGCGTCTTTAATTCGGTCCAATAACGCTTTTTCAGTTTGCGCTTCTTTGTTTCCAGTTTTTGCGGCACGATTCACTTTTTCAAGACGTTTTTCAACTGTTTCAAGGTCTTTTAATTGCAATTCGATGTCAATGGTTTCTTTATCTCTAATCGGATTTACATTTCCATCAACGTGGATAATGTTATCGTTATCGAAACAACGTAAAACGTGAATAATAGCGTTACATTCTCTGATATTTCCTAGAAACTGATTTCCTAAACCTTCTCCTTTACTAGCTCCTTTTACCAATCCTGCAATATCTACAATATCAACAGTTGCCATTTGAACGCGCTCAGGTTTTACTAATTCTTCTAATTTTGCGATTCTTGAATCGGGTACATTTACCACACCAATATTAGGTTCGATGGTGCAAAAAGGGAAGTTGGCGCTTTGTGCTTTTGCGTTAGACAAACAATTGAATAATGTTGATTTTCCAACATTTGGTAATCCTACAATTCCTGCTTTCATTATGGTTTATTTTTAAGACTGCAAATATAGGATTTATATCTTTTAATAAAAATTGTATAAAATAAATGCCTAAACAAAAAAAAATCCTGAGCTAGTAACTCAGGATTATTTAATTATTCGTTGTGTAAAAAAGCTTGTCTGTTTAAAAGTGTTTCTTCACTTTCCACATGATTTTCATCAGGAACACAGCAGTCTACTGGGCACACAGCAGCGCATTGTGGTTCTTCGTGAAATCCTTTGCATTCGGTACATTTTCCAGGCACGATGTAGTAAATATCGTCTGAAATTGGAGTTTGAGGAGCGTCAGCATCCACTTCAGTTCCGTCAGCCAAAATTACTTTCCCTCTAATTTTTGTTCCGTCTTTGTATCTCCAATCGTCAGCACCTTCATAAATTGCGGTATTTGGACATTCCGGTTCGCAAGCCCCACAATTAATACATTCGTCAGTTATTATAATTGCCATACTATTTTGATTTATGCAAAGGGCTAAAAGCTTGTTGCGTGTTGCCTATTGCAGATAATTATCTTATTTTTGTGCAAAATTACATCCAAAACTTATCATAAGCAAATCAATATGACATTAGAACACAAAAAAAGTATTTTCATCGAACTTGGTAAATTTTTATCGCAATTTTCCGAAGTTGAAAATACTAAATGTCCGTTGGTGCTTCACAACGATTTGTACTTTGATGATTTCATTAATTTAATTCAGTTATCACCTTCACATAACGGCTGGTACACCAATGAAAACGTATATTTTTCAATTCAATCTTGGGCAGAGGCATTGACCGAGGAAAATTTAAACCAATGGTTGGATAGTTATAATTTAGATAAAGTTACTCCTAAAACAGTTGGATTGGTTTTGGCTGGAAATATACCTTTGGTGGGTTTTCATGATTTTATTTCGGTTTTACTTTCAGGTCATAAAGTAGTGGTTAAAACCTCTTCAAACGATCAACATTTATTACCCTTTTTAGCAAAATATATTATTTCGGTTGAACCAAAATTAGATAATTACATCACTTTTGTGGAGGGAAAATTAGAAAATTTCGATGCTGTAATTGCAACCGGAAGTAATAATACCGCTCGTTATTTTGAATATTATTTTAAAGACAAGCCCTCGATTATTAGAAAATCAAGGAATTCAGTTGCTGTTTTAGACGGAAATGAATCAGAGGAGCAAATGATTGCATTAGGAGAAGATGTCTTTCGCTATTTTGGCTTAGGATGTAGAAATGTTTCCAAATTGTTTGTAACAAGAAATTATAACTTTGATTCTTTTTTTGGTGGGATGTATCCTTATCATCAAGTTATGAAATTTGAAAAATACATAAATAATTACGATTATAATAAGGCCGTTTTCTTAATGAGTAATTTTAATTTATTGGACAATGAATTTCTAATTATCAAAGAAGATTCAAGTTATGCTTCCCCAATTTCAGCTGTTTTTTATGAATATTATGATAATTTGGAAGATATAAAAAATAAATTACAGCAAGATCACGAACAAATTCAATGTGTTGTTTCCAATAATTTAATTGAAAATAGCGTCCCGTTTGGTCAAACACAAAAACCAAAGTTGTGGGATTATGCTGACAATATTGATACTATAAACTTCTTGATCAATTTGTAGATATTCAAATTCTCAATTTCAGGGTTATACTAAAACGATTTTGTTAATAAATTGGCATAACTATTTAGTAATATTTAATTGATTTTAGTTTCCTATTTACGAAATTTGTAACTTAATTTTTTTTCAACCCCACAACACGAATGAAAAAACACAATTACAGCGCAGGTCCTTGTATTTTACCTAATGAAGTTTTTCAAAAATCTGCTGAAGCGATATTAGATTTCAATAATTCAGGTTTATCTCTTTTAGAGATCTCTCACAGAAGCAAAGATTTTGTAGCTGTAATGGATGAAGCTAGAGATTTAGCTTTAGAATTATTAGATCTAAAAGGGAAAGGGTACCAAGCATTGTTTTTACATGGTGGTGCGAGTTTAGAATTTTTGATGGTTCCCTATAACTTGATGAAAGTGGACGGAAAAGCAGCTTATCTAGATACAGGAACTTGGGCATCTGCCGCTATTAAAGAAGCTAAATTGTTCGGAGAGGTTACTATTGTAGCTTCATCCAAAGACGAGAATTACAGTTATATTCCAAAAGGATTTACCGTTCCAAGCGATGTAGATTATTTCCATTGCACAAGTAACAATACAATTTTTGGTACACAAATCAATGAATTCCCTAATGTTTCTGTACCCATGGTTTGTGATATGAGTTCTGATATTTTCTCACGAGTTTTAGATTTTTCAAAATTTGATATCATCTACGCTGGTGCTCAAAAAAATATGGGACCTGCAGGAACTACTTTAGTAGTTATTAAAGAGGAAATTTTAGGTAAGTCGGGAAGAGTTATTCCAAGTATGTTGGATTATGAAAAACATATAAAAGCCGAAAGCATGTTCAATACTCCAGCTGTTTTCCCAGTTTACGCATCATTATTGACTTTACAATGGTTGAAGAAAATGGGTGGTATTGCAGCTGTTGAGAAATTGAATCAAGCTAAAGCAAATATGTTGTATGCTGAAATTGACAGAAATCCATATTTTAAAGGAGCTGCAAAAGTGGAAAACCGCTCTAATATGAACGTTGTTTTCTTATTAAATATTGAAGAGCATACTGAACTATTTGATTCAATGTGGAAAGCAGCAGGAATTTCTGGTTTGCCAGGACACCGTTCTGTGGGTGGATATAGGGCTTCTATGTACAATGCACTTCCAATAGAGAGTGTACAAGTATTAGTTGATGTAATGAAAGATTTTGAAAGTAAAATATAAATAAATATGAAGGTTTTAGCAAACGATGGAATTTCAAAAAGTGGAATCCTAGCTTTAGAAAAAGGTGGATTTGAAGTAATTACTACAAAAGTAGCTCAGGAGCAAGTTGCCAATTACGTAAATGAGAATAACGTAAGTGTAGTTTTAGTTCGAAGCGCAACTAAAGTCAGAAAAGACATTATTGACGCTTGTCCAGGATTAAAAATTATAGGTAGAGGTGGAGTTGGCATGGATAATATTGACGTTGAATATGCTAAAAGCAAAGGCATTATTGTAATTAATACTCCTGCATCTTCATCTGAATCTGTTGCAGAATTAGTTTTCGCTCATCTATTTTCAGGAGTTCGTTTTTTACATGATTCCAATAGAAATATGCCACTTGAAGGAGATTCTAATTTCGAAGGTCTTAAGAAAGCGTACGCAAATGGAGTGGAATTGAGAGGAAAAACGCTTGGTATTGTTGGAATCGGAAGAATCGGACAAGCAACTGCAAAAATGGCTTTAGGCCTTGGAATGAAGGTAATTGCAAGCGATAGTTTTATTGAAAAAGTAGATGTAAAAGTGGAGTTTTTTGATGGTCAATCGATTACTACAACTATAAAAACACAATCGTTAGAATCTTTAATCAAAGAAGCTGATTTTATTACGCTTCACGTTCCCGCTCAAGATGGATATATTATTGGTGAAGCCGAATTAGAAACTATGAAACCTGGAGTAGGAATTGTAAATTGCGCTCGTGGTGGAGTAATTGATGAAGTTGCTTTAGTAAAAGCATTAGATAGCGGTAAAGTATTGTTCGCAGGTTTAGACGTTTTTGAAAACGAACCAAATCCAGAAATCACGATTTTAATGAATCAAAAAATATCTTTAACGCCGCATATTGGGGCGGCTACTTTGGAAGCGCAAGATAGAATTGGAACTGAATTGGCTTCCCAAATAATCAGTATATTGAAAAATTAATTCAAGATTAAAATATTTTTTATTAAAAAGCATCTCCTCACGAGATGCTTTTTTTGTTTTAGCAAGCTGATTTATTGTGAATTAATTTTGTAAATTTGGGTTATGAAAAAATTAAAAGAACGCTGGGGAATTACTACTATTTATCAATTATTATTGATAATTATTGTATTTGCAATCAACGGTTCTTTATCTGCCAGGATTTCTAGTTATTTAATGACGCTAATTGGATTAAATGATAAAAACACCCATTGGTTCATTTATTACCTGATTTTATTAGTTTTAGTTTTACCAATTTATCCCTTTTTATTAATGGGTTTTGGCTATTTATTTGGACAATCAAAGTTTTTCTTTCCTTTTGGAAAAAGAATGTTAGCAAAAATAGGATTGGGATTTATATTCAATAAAAAAGCCTCATAATTGAGGCTTTTTTATTTATTTCAAACTAGCTAAGCTTTGTTCTATTGTTGCAATTTTTGCTAATGCATCGGCTTCTTTTTGTTTTTCGTTTGCCAATACTTTCTCGGGTGCGCCATTTACAAATTTTTCATTTGACAACTTCGCTTGCACCGATTTCAAAAATCCTTGAATGTATTTTAACTCTTCAGTCAATTTAGAAATTTCTTCCTCAACATTAATATTCCCAGAAATTGGTATAAAATATTCATTCGATTTTACTCTAAATGATAAAGCGCCATCTACTTTTTCAGAAACATATTCTAATGAAGAAATATTACCTAATTTGGTTACAATTGAATCAAAATGATCAGAAACTTTGTCATTGTTCACTACTTTAAATTCAATACTATCTTTAAATGGTATGTTTTTATCTTTTCTAATGGTTCTAATTCCTGAAATTACCTCCATTGTATTTTCAAATTCTGAAATCAAATTGGCATTAAATGGTTTTAATGTTGGCCATGTTGAAACAATTAGCGCTTCCTCAGGAGTTCTTTCTGCAGTGTAATGCCAAATTTCCTCTGTTAGAAATGGCATAAATGGATGTAATAATTTCAAATTACTTTCCAGCATTTCAATTGCTTTATCAAAAGTAATTTTATCAATTGGCGCTTGATAAGCAGGCTTTATCATCTCTAAAAACCACGAACAAAAATCGTCCCAAACTAATTTGTAAATACCCATTAAGGCGTCAGAAATTCTGTATTTTTCAAAATTATCCTCTATTTCAACTAAGGTTTGTTGCAATTTTGCTTCATACCATTCGATAGCAACTTTTGAAGATTCTGGTTGTGGAATAGAATCTGAAACCTCCCAACCTTTTATTAATTTTAGGGCATTCCAAATTTTATTGGTAAATGCTTTTCCTTGGTTACAAAGTTCTTCATCAAACATGATGTCGTTTCCTGCAGAAGCACTTAAAAGTAATCCTACGCGAACACCATCAGCACCAAATTTGTCAATTAAATCCAAAGGATCAGGAGAATTTCCAAGTGATTTTGACATTTTACGGCGTTGTTTGTCGCGAACTAATCCAGTTAAATAGACGTTTGTAAAAGGCTTTTTACCGGTATATTCATAACCTGCAATAATCATTCTCGCCACCCAAAAGAACAAAATGTCTGGTCCAGTTACTAAGTCGTTTGTAGGATAGTAATATTTAAAATCTTCACTTTCAGGATTCATGATTCCTCCAAATACTGACATTGGCCAAAGCCATGAGGAGAACCAAGTATCTAAAGCATCTTTATCCTGAGTTAAGTTTTCAATAGTTAATTGGTTATTATTCGTTTTTTCTTTGGCTAAAACCAATGCTTCCTCAATTGATTCTGCAACAACATAATCTTCTTTTCCATCTCCATAATAATAGGCTGGAATTTGCTGTCCCCACCACAATTGTCGGGAGATGTTCCAATCACGGATATTTTCCAACCAATGTTTGTATATGTTATCAAACTTCTTAGGATGCAATTTAATTTCGTTATCAACCAGAACCGCTTTAATTGCAGGTTTTACTAAATCCTCCATTTTTAAAAACCACTGATCCGATAATCTTGGTTCAATAACGGCTTTTGTTCTTTCAGAAGTCCCCACTTTATTTAAGTGGTTTTCAACTTTTACTAAATTACCAATTGATTCTAATTCTTTGGCAATTTCTTCACGTACTATAAATCGATCTTTGCCTTGGTAATGCAATCCATAACTATTTAAACTAGCATCTTCATTGAAAATGTCGATAATTTCAAGTTGGTGTTTTTCTCCTAAAGTTTTATCATTGGTGTCATGAGCTGGAGTTACTTTTAAACAACCGGTTCCAAATTCAACGTCGACATATTCGTCTTGAATAATAGGAATTACTCTTCCGCAAATTGGTACAATCGCACTTTTGCCTTTTAAGTGAGAAAAACGTTCGTCATTTGGATTAATACAAATTGCAGTATCTCCAAATATAGTTTCTGGTCGGGTAGTGGCAACGGTAACAAAATCTGAGCTTCCTTGAATTCCGTATTTTATGTAATACAATTTTCCTTGTTGTTCTTCAAATACTACTTCTTCGTCAGAAAGTGTAGTTTTTGCTTCTGGATCCCAATTTACCATTCTGAAACCACGATAGATTAGGCCTTTTTTATGTAAATCGACAAAAGAACGAATTACAGAAGCTGACATATCAGGATCCATGGTAAATTTTGTTCTTTCCCAATCGCAAGAAGCACCTAATTTTTTTAATTGTTCGAGAATTACGCCGCCATATTTTTCGGTCCATTCCCAAGCATGCGTTAAAAATTCTTGACGAGTCAAATCGTCTTTATTGATTCCTTCGGCTTTTAGTTTTGCAACTACCTTTGCTTCGGTTGCAATAGAAGCGTGATCGGTTCCTGGTACCCAACAAGCATTAAATCCTTTAAGTCTTGCTCTACGGATTAATACGTCCTGAATGGTATTGTTTAGCATGTGACCCATGTGAAGCACCCCAGTAACATTGGGAGGTGGTATAACAATTGTATAGGGAGTTCTGTGGTCGGGTGTGGAATGAAAATAGTTGTTTTTCATCCAGTAATCGTACCATTTATCTTCGATGGTTTTTGCTTCAAATTGCGATGGAATCGTCATTATAATATTTATTCGTTATTTCTGAAATTTTTAAAAAACTATTCCAAGCAAAAAAATGATTAAAATAGTAGCCCTGATGGTAGAGAAAATAATTCGCTATTTAGCGAATATTGAAACGAACAGCAGGAAAATGAATTACTGAAAAAGCCAAGATATTCGCTCCAAAACAATTGAATATATAAATTGGTCTATTTTTTGTAATTGCTACAAAAGTAAATAATTATGAACACTATAAAAAGGGAAATAAAAATTTGTGTGATTAATTAAAAAAAAGTATATTTACTTGTACTAATTTAATACTGATTAGATGAAAAAAACAATCTTACTATTTGCCTTTATTGCCTTTACTGCAATTGGATTTGCTCAGAGCGGCGCTAAAATTGAATTTTTAAATAAAGACAATACTATCGATTATGGCACTGTGAGCAAAGATTCAGACAATGGACTTCGTACATTTGAATTTAAAAACACTGGTGATGCACCTTTGATCATTTCAAATGTTCAGTCAACTTGTGGATGTACTGTTCCTACAAGACCTACAGAACCAATTATGCCAGGAATGACAGGAAAAATTGATGTTAAATACAATATGAATCCTGGACCAATTCGTAAAACAATTACAGTTGAATCGAATGCTATTAATGTGGAAGGTGGGAAAATTGCACTAAAAATCAAAGGGGAAGTAATAGTAAAGCCTGAAGTTAATGTCTTAGAAAAGAAAAAATCATTACCAAGTCAATAAAATTTTATTCAAAATATTAGCGCTTCAATTGAGGCGCTTTTTTTTATATAAAGATTACAAAATTGTTTATTATTCTAAAATAATTATTGCAAATTTGCATTTTAAAACGAACTATTATGCCTAAAATTTCAAATAAAGGAATTCAAATGCCGGAATCGCCAATTCGTAAATTGGTACCTTATGCGGAAATTGCGAAAAAGAAAGGTCACAAAGTGTACCATTTAAACATTGGTCAACCGGATATTAAAACACCTGAAGTGGCAATGAATTCGATAAAAAATCTTGATATTAAGGTTTTAGAATACAGTCATTCAGCAGGATTTGAAAGTTATAGAACTAAGTTGTCACAATTTTATAAAAATACAGGTCTACCAATTGATGTTGCCGATATTATTATAACCACTGGAGGTTCTGAAGCGTTGTTATTTGCTATGGGAAGCACAATGGATTTTGGTGATGAAGTGATAATTCCTGAGCCATTTTATGCAAATTACAATGGTTTTTCAACTGCATCAGGAGTAAAAGTAGTTCCTGTAATTTCGTCAATTGACACGGGATTTGCTTTGCCACCGATTGCTGATTTTGAAAGATTAATAACTCCTAAAACTAAGGCTATATTAATATGTAATCCTGGAAATCCAACCGGTTATTTGTATTCTAAAGAGGAAATTATGCAGTTGGCGAATTTAGTTAAAAAGTACGATTTATTTTTAATTGCTGATGAGGTTTACAGAGAATTCACTTATGATGGTGATGTTCATTATTCGGTAACGAATATTCCTGGTTTGGAAGAAAATGCCATTATGATTGATTCTGTTTCAAAACGTTACAGCATGTGTGGCGCAAGAATTGGTTGCATTGTTTCAAAAAATAAAGAGTTAATGGCAACAGCAATGAAATTTGCGCAAGCAAGATTGAGTCCGCCAACATTTGCTCAAATTGCGAGTGAAGCAGCTTTAGATACGCCACAAAGTTATTTTGATGAGGTGATCACTGAATATAGAAGTCGTAGAGATACTTTAGTTGATGAATTAAATAAGATTGATGGAGTGGTGGTGAGCAAACCAAAAGGTGCTTTTTATTGTATTGCGCAATTACCAATTGATAATGCTGATAAATTTGCACAATGGATGTTGGAATCCTATGATTTAAACAAAGAAACCGTTATGGTTGCTCCAGCTGCGGGATTTTATTCTACGCCAGGAGTTGGGTTAAATGAAGTAAGAATTGCTTATGTATTGAATGAAGCAGACTTGATTCGCTCTGTAGAAATATTAAAAAATGCTATAGCAGCTTATAATTCAAAATAGAATTCATATCTAAAATATTACTAAAACTTCGTTAATGTATTTATTAACGAAGTTTTTTTATTTATTTTTATCAAAATTAATGATTTGGACGTTTACTATGAAAATCAGAATTTCTTTATTGGTATTTTTGTTTTTTTCTTCGCTTTGCTATTCTCAATTTGATAATGGAAATAAAGCGTTGCAAATCTCACCAATTAAGAACAAAACAGTTCCAAAACCGAAGCCTTCTACCTCAAAATTCAGCCCTGTTTCGCCAATAACCCCTAATTTTAAAGATGTACCAGTAATTAAAGAACCAGAGATTATTTTTCAAAAAATAGGAGGGTCTAAACCTATAGATCTTACTATGAAAAGTGATTTTGTGAATCCAGGGGCTATTTTTCAAGAAAAAATGAATAAAAATAGCGATGGGGAAGTAACTCAGGAATTTAGAAGAAATCAGAATTTGGGTGATTTTAAAACTAAATCTTTATTTGTGAAAATTCTATGTCGTGACAACCAATTTGTTGATGGAGACCGAGTCCGAATTTACATAAACGACTTAATAATTCAGGAAAATGTACTTTTAGTTGGGGATTATCAATCTTTTGAATTCACATTAAAAAACGGCTTTAATAAAATAGATATTGAAGCAATAAACCAAGGTTCATCAGGACCAAATACTGCTGAATTCCAGGTTTTTGATGACAAAGGTGCTTCAATTTCTTCAAATCAATGGAATCTTTCTACTGGTTTTAAAGCTACAATTGTAATTGTAAAAGAATAACTATCGTTTTTCTAAAAGCACTACATTTTCAACGTGGTGGGTTTGCGGAAACATATCAACTGGTCGAACTCTTGTTACCTTGTATTTCTCGTCCATCAAAGCTAAATCTCTGGCTTGTGTAGCCGAATTACAACTTACATAAACTACTTTTTGAGGTTCAATTTTTAATATTTGTTCAATTACATCTTTATGCATTCCGTCTCTTGGAGGGTCTGTAATTATGACGTCTGGTTTTCCGTGTTGCGCAATGAATTCCTCATTAAATACAACTTTCATATCTCCTACGAAGAACTCGCAATTGGTAATTTCGTTTCTTTTGGCATTTGCTTTAGCATCTTCAATTGCTTCTGGAACACTTTCTACACCAATTACTTTTTTAGCCTTTTTAGAAACAAATTGAGCAATAGTTCCTGTTCCAGTATATAAATCGTAAACAATTTCATTCCCAGTTAATCCTGCAAAATCTCTAGTTATTTTATACAATTCATAGGCTTGGTCAGAGTTGGTTTGGTAAAATGATTTCGCATTAATACTAAATTTCAAGCCCTCCATTTCTTCTAAAATGTAATCACGACCTTTGTATAATTTTATATTTGTATCGTATAAAGTGTCGTTCGCTTTATTGTTAATTACGTATTGTAATGAAGTAATTTGAGGAAATTTATCATACAAATGATCCAATAACAATTCACGATTTTGTTTATCATCTTCAAAAAACTGAATTAAAACCATTATTTCTCCTGTAGAGGCAGTTCTTAACATCAGCGTTCTCAATAAGCCTTCATGACTTCTTGGGTTAAAGAAAGTAAGTTTATTTAGGTTGGCAAATTCTTTAATTTCGTTACGAATAGCATTTGAGGGGTCCTCTTGAAGGTGACATTTATTAATATCTAATATTTTGTCCCACATTTTTGGAATATGAAATCCAAGAGCATTTCTATTTCCTAAATCGTCTTGGCTATCAATTTCATCTTGTGTCAGCCATCGACTATTTGAAAAACCAAACTCCATTTTATTTCTATAGAAAAACTGCTTTTCAGACCCTAAAATTGGTTCAAATTCTGGAAGTTCAATTTTACCAATTCTCTGTAAATGATTTTTCACTTCATTTTGCTTGTAGAATAATTGTTGGCTGTATTTCATATTTTGCCATTTGCAACCACCACACACACCAAAATGCTCACAAATAGGTTCAATTCTGTGTTCAGAAAACTCGTGAAATCGAACCGCTTTTCCTTCATAATAGGCTTTTCTTTTCTTTAATGTTTGAACGTCTACTACGTCACCGGGAACAACATTAGGAATAAAGATAACTTTTCCATCAGGAGCTTTTGCAACTGAAACGCCCTTAGCACCTGCATCAAGGACTTTTATATGATCGAAAACGATTTTATTTGTGATTTTTCTTGCCATAGCGCAAAAATAAGTTTTTATAAATCCAAAAATTGAAAATTGTGATATTTTTTTTTAAATGCTATTATCGAATGGTTGTAAAAATCAAAATCCCTCAAAAACTCCCAATCCAAATAATGCAAAATCGTATTTCACAGGATCATTGGGATCGTAAATTCTAAGCTTTGAATCGAGTTCAAATAGTGCTTTTCCATCATTTTGTTTTCTTTGCAAAAGGCCTAATTTTCGGGCAACATTTCCAGAATGCACGTCTAATGGGCAGGAAAGTTGAGAAGGTGATATTGATTTCCAAATTCCTAAATCGACTCCTTTATTGTCTTGACGAACCATCCAACGAAGAAACATATTGATTCTTTTTGCTGCGGAATTCCCCATAGGATCTGAAATGTGCTTTTCTGTTCTTGTTAAATGTGGTAATTCAAAAAATACTTTTTTAAACGCTGAGATGGATGATTGCATCGCTCTTGAATCATTATTTGATTGTCCTCTGTAAAAAACAGCTTCAATACCGTTATGGTTTGTATAGATGTTTTTAAGACTCTTAATAAAATATTGAAAATCCAAACTATTATATGTTCTATGAACAAAAGTTTCCAATCGCTCTAAATCATTTTCAGTGTGCGACATCACAAAATCGTAGGGTGTATTTCCCATCAAATCCATCATTCGATGAGAATTTTTAATAATCATTTTTCGATTTCCCCAAGCAATAGTTGCACTTAAAAAACCTGCAATTTCAATGTCTTCTTTTTGTGAAAACAAATGCGGAATCTGAATGGGATCACTTTCAATAAAATTCGGATTATTATACAATTCGACTTTTTCGTCTAGAAAAGATTTAATTTCGTTTGGTGTCATTTTAAGTTGAAACCCTATAAATGATTACTAATTTGCCCATCAACCATTACCAATTTTCTATCAGCCATGTTAGCTAATTCTTCGTTATGGGTAACAATTACAAAGGTTTGACCAAATTCATCACGTAATTTAAAAAACAATTCATGTAAATTTTCTGCTGATGCTTTATCTAAATTCCCTGAAGGTTCATCAGCAAAAATTATGGAAGGCTTGTTTATTAAGGCTCTTGCAACTGCTACGCGCTGTTGTTCACCTCCTGAAAGTTCATTTGGTTTGTGATTAATACGTTGAGAAAGTCCTAAATAATCTAATAATTTCTTAGCATCAATTTCTGTTTCTTGTTTAGATTTATTAGCTATAAATGAGGGAATACATACATTTTCTAATGCAGTAAATTCTGGTAGTAATTGATGAAATTGGAAGATAAATCCCAAGTTTAAATTTCGAAACTTGGACAATTCCTTATCATTCATTGAAAGTACATTTTGCCCATTAATTATCAATTCAGACAATTGATCTTCAGAAGAATTACTTGAATTGGGTTTGTCTAATGTTCCTAATATTTGCAAAAGCGTTGTTTTTCCAGCTCCTGAAGAACCGACAATCGATACGATTTCACCTTTTTTAATATGCAAATCAACCCCTTTTAATACTTGGAGTTGGTCGTAATATTTGTATATTTTTTTTGCTTCTATCATATTGATTGTGTTTTCACAAAGTAACAAAGATTTTCACGATTATTGAAAATAACAAGGAATAAAATTATCTCACAAATTATAATATTTAGTTAATTGCATATCTACAGCTTCTTATTCTTGATAAATTTGTAAAAACATTAAGTATGAAAAAGAAAATCAGTATTCTATTATCCATGTTAGCTTTTTCGTGTCAGTCAAAAGAAAAAGTCCAAGATTTACCTCATTTAAAACCCAACAAACCAATGGAGATTCATGATAAATTAGAAGTAGCAACATTTGCAGGTGGCTGTTTTTGGTGTACCGAAGCCGTATTTTTAGAATTAGAAGGTGTAGAAAAGGTGATTTCAGGATATATTGGCGGGACAACAATAAACCCATCTTATTCTGATATTTGTAGGGGAGATACCGGACACGCTGAAGCAATCCAAATTACCTTTGACCCAAATAAAATCTCTTTTGGTGAACTTCTAGAGGTATTTTTTGCAACCCATGATCCTACCACATTAAATCGTCAAGGAAATGATATGGGAACGCAGTACCGAAGTGAAATTTTCTATCATAATGCTAACCAAAAGAAAATTTCCGAGGACTATATTGCTTTATTAACTAAAGAAAATACATTTGGTAAACCTATTGTAACTGTAATTTCTGAAGCTTCAAAATTCTATGATGCAGAAGATTATCACCAAAATTATTACAATCAAAATCAATCTCAAGGATATTGCAGTTATGTAATTACTCCAAAAGTGGAGAAAGTTAGAAAAATTTTCAAAGACAAGCTCAAAAAATAATTGATAATAACAAAAAAGCCACCCGAAAGTGGCTTTTTTTATTTCTTATTTTTCGACATTTTCATATTTAAAACTTCCACCAAAAGCGAGAAGGAAATAGCAAAATACAGATACCCTTTTGGAACTACATCTACGTGGTTTCCAAAAAAGGATGCATTTGACAAATGTGCCGCTTCGGTTACTAGCATAAAACCAATTAATATTAAAAAGGTAAGCCCTAATATTTGAATCGTAGGATGCTTGTTAACGAAAATTCCAACATGAACAGCAAATTGCATCATTATAAATACTGAAATCACAACAGCAGTCACCATTATATAAATTGCTCCAGGAACGCCATTTGTCATTCCTACAGCGGTTAAAATACTATCAAACGAAAACACTAAATCGATTAACATAATTTGCAATAAAACTCTAGAAAATCTCTTAGCAGCTGATTTTCCAAGTTCCTTTTCTTCAACTCCTTTTTCTTCAATTTTTTCGCGAATTTCGGTAGTACTTTTATATAATAAAAATAAGCCTCCAAATAGCAATATCAAACTCTGACCGGTTATTTGAGCTGAAAACCAACTTAAATCAATAGTAAACCACGCCTCTTTCATTGCAATCAATACCGAAATTCCCATTAATAAAGCAATACGTAAAAACATCGCCAAAAACAATCCTATTTGTGTTGCCTTTTTACGCTTTTCTTCGGGTAACTTTCCTGTAGCAATAGAAATAAAAATGATATTGTCAATTCCTAATACAATTTCTAAAAAAGTCAATGTTAATAAGGCTATCCAAGCACTTGGATTTAAAAAAACTTCCATTTAAATGCGTTTAATTTTATTGTTTTATGGCAACTCCTTTTTGCTTTTCGTCACTACCAATAATTCCGAATTCAAAGGTATATGAATTTTTCGTAGTTGACACTATTCTCATGCTAATTGCTTTTTTTTCTTTTATATTTTTTGGGTGCAATTTCTGTAAAACAAATTCGCAATCGTTCACCCATCTCACTGTAGCGGTGTCGGTTTTACCCTCGTAGGTTTCTATTTGCATCGTTTCAGTTCGTTCAAATAAGGTCGTTTTTTTAACGCCATTAACCACGTAATCAAACTGGAACTTACCTGTTTTGAAGTCTTTACAATTTCTTTCTACATCGTAACACGAAGTCAAAATCAGTAGTGAGAAGAACCATATAATTTTTTTCATTTCTATGTTTTTTTTGAAGCTTAATCCTGCTATCATTCCAAATCCTCGCTAAAAAGCTCGGGATTTTCCCTTCTATCAGGGCTATTTACTCTATTTTTATATCATATTTATCTAATAATCCCACGATTCCCAAGGTTGAAAATTTTGCTTTTCTCATCGGATTAAATTCTGGATCAATTTTATAGTTTTGTGCCAAGGTAAAATCAGCACCAGCCAGTTGGGTGTCGTTAAAAATGGCTCCATCAAGATTACTATTTTCAAACACTGAATTCGATAAATTGGCGCCTATAAATGTAACTTCCTTTAATGTCGAATTCATGAAATTTGTTTTCAGCATTTTTTTATTGGCAAATGAAGCATAATCCAAAACACATTCTTCAAAACTCACGTTAAATAAGAAATCATCACATTCATTGAACTGAATTCCAAGCAATTTGCAATTGATGAAATCCACTGTTTTTAAACTAGTACCTTTTAATTTGGTCATTGAAAGATTGCAATCGTAAAATTCACAATCCATGAAGGTATTGTTGGAAAAATCGCTATTTGAAAAATCGCAATTTTTAAAAATACAGCCCTCAAACTCCCTATTATTGATTCTACTATTTATAGAAATGACTTTTTCAAAAGTCTTATTAATGTGAATTAAGGCGTCCATTATTTATTAAAAAGGCTTTTCATTATTGTATTTAAACCTTTAAAAAGCATTACCATTGCCGTAATACAAAAACCGATTCCAATTGCTAAAATCAAATAAAATAAAGGTTGCAATTTATTTATAAAAGCAAAATGAATTACAGCCGGACCAATGAATAAGCAGGGTAGAGAAATGGTGATGTATTTTATGCCTTTGCTTAAAACCTCTTTATTGGTATTCATAATTATTTGTTTTCATTATTATAATGGTCGACTGCTTTTCTCACACTTCCATATTTTGCTAATAATTCAGCTCCTTTTTCATAGGTTACTGGAATTTCACCCATAATCATTTTTACACCACGATCTACCAATTTGCTATTGCTCAATTGCATATCTACCATTTTATTCCCTTTCACTTTTCCCAACTGAATCATTGTAGCCGTTGAAATCATGTTTAATACTAATTTCTGTGCGGTTCCAGCTTTCATTCGCGAGCTTCCAGTTACAAATTCAGGGCCTACAATTACTTCAATTGGAAATTGTGCTGTTTGTGAAAGCGGACTTCCAGCATTACAAGAAATAGATCCAGTAATTATATTATTTTCATTACACGCTTTCAAACCTCCAATTACGTATGGCGTCGTTCCTGAAGCTGCAATTCCAACAACCACATCGTTTTCTGAGATATTTTCAGCTTTAAGGTCGATCCAAGATTGCGTTGGGTTATCTTCGGCATTTTCAACAGCACGTCGAATGGCTTTATCGCCACCAGCAATTATTCCATTTACCAAATCAAAAGGTACTCCAAATGTTGGCGGACATTCAGAGGCATCTACAATTCCTAATCTCCCAGAAGTTCCAGCGCCGATATAAAATAATCGTCCTCCAAGTTTCATTTTTGCAACTATTTGAGTTATTAATTCTGTTATTTGAGGCAATGCTTTTTCAACTGCTAAAGGAACGGTTTGGTCTTCTTGATTGATATTATATAACAATTCTTCAACCGACATTTTTTCTAAATGTTCGTATTTTGAAGATTGTTCGGTAGTTTTAATAAAGGTCATTTTATAGATTCAATGATTTAAGTTCAAAGTTACAAAGATTTTATGTAAACCGCTATTGTAAAATTGTGCAATTTTTTAGCGTGAGGGATAGAAGTGGAAAGCCCACAGGCAAGTGGAGTAAAACGGAACGTGGCGAGGACTTGTAGCGAATAGCCCGACCGAGTTTTGCACTTAATTTAATTGGAAAAAGAATCGTTGTAAACGAGGGCACGCCCAAATTATATAAAATAGGCAATTACAATTCCGAGAACAATCATAGAAATTTTGGCAATATTGAATTTGTGTCCTTCGCTACTTTCAAAAATAATGGTTGACGAAATATGGAATAATATTCCAATGACAATTGCCGTAATTTCGTTGTAATAGCTATTAATTATTGGTAAAATCTCTGAAGCCAAAGTTCCCAAAGGCGTCATAATTGCAAAGAAGACCATGAATAAAAACAACGCTTTTTTGTTTAATTCGGCATTTACGAAAAAGGTGGTTAATATTATCGCAATTGGGAAATGATGAATTGCAATTCCCAAAGCCAATTTGTGTTGGTGACCCACAGGAAATCCTTCTAAAAATGCGTGAATACACAAACTTATAAAAAGTAGCCATGGCATTTTTTGCAATTTATCGTGGCCGTGCACGTGGCCGTGTTCGGCACCTTTTGAGAAAAATTCTAATATAATTTGAAATAAAATTCCAAGCATTATAAATAATCCAATACTTGAATTATTACCAACATAAAGCTCTGGAAGCAAATGCATTACTGTTAGTGATAATAAAAAAGAACCACTAAATGCTAAAAGTAATTTCAGATTTTTTTTAACTTTTGGCTTAATAAATAATGCAAAAGTATATCCGATTAATACAGAAAATAGAGGAAGTAAGAACGGAAAATAGGTACTCATTATTTAAATATCAATATTAATCTTTCACTTTCTAGTTTGTGGAATTTTTTCAGTTTGTAATCACCAAAAACATCAAGTAAATAAATACCTGCATTTTCCATCATTGATTCAAAATCTTCTAGAGTTATTGCTTTCACTTTCTCTGTAAAATGAAATTTTTGGCCTTGGTCTTCAAAATCAATTTCCTTGTAGATGAATCCATTTTTTAAATATCTTTTGATATGAAATTCGATTTTATCAACAATTTTTATTTCTTCAGGCACTAAGTTTGCTAGTACATTGTGCACATTCATGAAGTCGATTACTGCAAATCCATATTCAGAAATGCTATCTCTTATAGCTTTGAGCGTTTTAAAATTATCTTCGTCATTTTCAAAATAACCAAAACTTGTAAATAAGTTAAAAATGGCATCAAATTTCTGATCGAACGGGATTCGCATATCGTGTTCAACGAATTTTAGCGTTTCATTTTCATTAAGTGAAGCTATGGCAACACTATTTGAGGATAAATCTGCTCCTGTTACATGGAATCCCATTTGATTTAAATAAATTGAATGACGTCCTTTTCCGCAAGCTAAATCTAAAATTTTAGCATCTTCAGGAAGGTTTAAGTAATGTACTATGTTGTCCATAAACAATTGAGCCTCTATTTCATCACGTTCCTTGTAAAGCACATGATAATAGGGAGAATCAAACCAAGAAGCAAACCAATTACTGGTTTTTAATGGTGAATTTTGTTCCATTTGTTTATTTGAATCCGACATTATCTTTTTTCAATTAATTAAAGTCGAGCAAATTTAGTGTATTTTTGCAACGAATACTTGATTTTATAATGGAAAATAATTTTAAAATGATTGCCAAAACCTTTTTTGGTTTTGAAGAAATTCTGGCGAATGAACTAAAAATGCTTGGCGCTCAGGATGTTGAGCAAGGCGTTAGAATGGTAAGTTTTAAAGGAGATAAAGGTTTTATGTACAAAGCCAATTTGTCTTTGAGGACTGCTCTAAAAATTCTAAAACCGATTTATTTTTTTAAAGCCACCAATGAGAGTCAGTTATACAAAGGTGTTCAAGGGATTAATTGGTCTAAGTTCATTAATGCCAATCAAACTTTTGTGATCGATGCAACGGTGCATTCAACCCATTTCAATCATTCGGAGTTTATTTCTCAAAAATGTAAAGATGCCATTGTAGATCAATTTCGCGAGAGAACAGGGCAGAGGCCAAGTATTGATAAAGCACACCCCGATTTAAGAATTAATATCCACATTGATAAAGATCAAGTTTCTGTGGCTTTGGATACTTCAGGGAATTCATTGCACCAAAGAGGGTATAGATCTGCGACCAATATTGCTCCAATAAATGAAGTTTTAGCCGCTGGAATAGTATTATTATCAGGTTGGGACGGTCAAAGTGATTTTTTGGATCCCATGTGCGGTTCAGGAACTTTTCTTGCTGAAGCTGCAATGATTGCTTGTAATATCCCAGCAAACATCAATAGAAAAGAATTTGCTTTTGAAAAATGGAACGATTGGGATAATGATCTATTTGATATGATTATGGATTCGTTAATGAAGAAAGTTCGAGAATTTCATTACACTATTAAAGGTTATGATAAAGCGCCAAGTGCGGTAAGTAAAGCAAAAGAAAATATAAAAAATGCCAATTTAGAGGAATACATAACCATTCAAGAAAAGAACTTTTTTGAGACTGAAAAGAATTCTGAAGGTAAATTACACCTCGTTTTCAATCCTCCATATGACGAACGTTTAGATATTCATATGGAAGAATTCTATAAGAATATTGGTGATACTTTGAAGAAAAATTATCCAGGGACTAATGCTTGGTTTATCACAGGAAACCTAGAAGCATTGAAGTTTGTAGGTCTTAAGCCGTCAAGAAAAATAAAGTTATTTAATGCAAGTATTGAAGCTAGATTAGTGAAATACGAAATGTATGAAGGTAGTAAAAGAACAAAATTCCAAGTTATAGAAAATTCAACTGATTAAATTTATAATTATGACTAAATTACAAGTTAAAGCTTTCGTTTTCCAATTGTTATGTTTCGCTGTTTTGTTTATTCTGTTTAGAATTTTATTAGAAAAATATTCAAATTTAACTGGATTTTGGGTTCCAATTACATCATTTGTTGTCAGTACAATTTTGTCACCTAAATTTCAAGCGGTAAAAACAAACGATGGTGAAAAACTATTTATGAAATGGTTATTCTTAAAAGGAATTAAAGAAATTAAGTAATTAATTCTTCTTTTTCGGATCAGCCTTTGATTTAGTTTTATACAAAGGTAAGAAATAGGAAACGGTATAGTTAAAACCAACTCCAAAATCTCCATTGTAGGTTCTATTGAAGCCTGGAATATATAAATTGTCAAAATTGTCAGGTTTTGTGTTGGTTAGTAGTCGGTTTGCTCTTACGCTAAATCCTAAATAAATATTTTTTAAGACTTCTGCTTTTAATCCCAATACTACTTCTATCCATTGAGATGTTAATCCGTTGTATTTTTGTCCAGAAATTACGGTTGGAGCCTCAGGAAAATAGGTTGATGTGTTATAGATGGTATAGGAATTTAAGGTTTGGCTGAAAGTACTTGCGCCATATCGCATACCTAAATAAATCATATTTCGCATGTCTAGCCAATTTTCATAGGAATTATAGTCGAAACCAACTTTTAAATAAGTTCCTTGAGTTGTAAAACTTAACCTACTGTCTTCAACTGTAGTGTTTTCATTTCCTAATTCACCAGCTAAGTAATAATTTTTTGTTACTCGGTAATCACCGACAAATTCAATTCCTTTGTAATTTTTATCGTAAAAAGATTGAACTAATTTTGAAATATCAGCTCCAAATCGGATTCCGTATTTTTCAATTTTTGGAGGAATACTGTCTGTTTTTGTTTTTTGAGCAATCACTAAAAATGATGTCAAAATCAGCAGTATACTAAAAGTAAATTTTGACATGTATTTCATTTTCAGAGGTTATATTTGAAGTAGTAATTACAACATTTTGAATCCAATACCCATCAGGAATTAAAGCTTCAGTTTTAACAAATGGTGTTGTTGAATTTAGTGTAAAATTGGTTTTAAATCCACAAGCTCTTGAGACAAATAGATTTTCTCTTGAGTAATTAAATTGAAGGAAATCCTCGTTATCAATTGCTGCATCTGTGCTATTTAAAATAAAACTAAATTTGGTAAGATCTACATTTGTTTTTAAAGGAATTTTGATTTTGCTTGTTCCATTAAATACTAAACTCGTAGAAGTATTTATTTCTTTAACAGCTAAATTGGTAACATTTTTTTTAATTGTAGGATTTAGAATGTCATAAAATTCAATTATCAGTTTTGGAGTTGTAGCAGTGTTTGCATCACAAATGTCATCCTTTTCGCAGCTTGAAAAAGTAACAGAAAGTAAACAGATAAATAGAAGTTTAAACTTTTTCATTTAGATTATAAATTTGCGTTATACGAATTATTCCTTATTTAGGGCTTCTTCGTATTTTTCTCCAACTATTTTCCAATTGATAATATTGAAAAAGGCATCAATATAGTTTTTTCGAGAATTTTGATATTCTATATAATAAGCATGTTCCCAAACATCTAGAGCTAAAATTGGTTTCCCGGGCACTTCTGCTCTTGGCATTAATGGATTGTCTTGATTTGCGGTGGTAGTAACTTTCAATTTTCCAGAGCTATCAACAATCAACCAAGCCCATCCAGACCCAAAAACCCTATTTGCTGCGTTTTTAAATTGGTTTTTAAATCCGTCTATTGAACCAAAATCTCTATTTATGGCCATTGCTAGAGTATCTTTCGGTTGGCTTCCGGATTTTGGTCCAATACATTCAAAAAACAACGAATGGTTATAATATCCACCAGCATTATTTCTAATATTCAAACTATCAGGAATTGATTTTGCCAATATTTCTTCGATTGATAAGTCTTCAAAATCGGTATCTTTAATCGCTTTATTAAGGCTATTGGTGTAATTTAAATAGTGTTTAGAGTAATGTAATTGCATTGTTCCAGCCTCAATTTCTGGAGAAATAGCGTCATATGCATATGGTAATTTTATTAATTCAAAAACTCCATCATTTGCTTCAACATCATTTGGGGAACCAATTGTAAATTTTTCCTCAGCCGTTGGTAAAGGAACTTCAACAACTTCAGTGAGTTTTTTATTGTTGCAAGAAATTACTAGGGTAAGTAATGAAAAACACAGTATGTAAAATTTTGCCTTTTTCATGATAAGTTTATTTTTTCTGTAATGATAATATATTTTGTATGTATAATTCTTTGGCTTCTTCAATTGATAAATGACTAATTTGCATCCAAGCATTGGTTTTAAAAGCATTTCTTAAGTCAAAATTTGAATTTGGAATTCCATTTGCCGTACCAAATGTAGCTTGTTTGTAATAGGCGTATAATCGTAATTGTACATCTTGAGGCAATGAATCCTGCGACATATTTGAAGCTATTTCTACTGCTTCAGCAAATCTGGTTTCTAAGTCTCTATTGTCCATTTATTATTTTATCGCAATTATTGTTTTACCTCCAACTGCTTTTTCATTTAGTTTTACATTAATTTCTGTCCCCAAAGGCAAGAATAAATCTACTCTTGAACCAAATTTTATAAAACCAGCATCGGTTCCTTGAACTACTTGTGTTCCTTCTTCAGCATAATTTACAATTCTCTTTGCTAATGCTCCAGCTATTTGACGGTATAATATTTCGCCAAACACTTTGTTTTCAACTACAATTGTAGTTCTTTCATTTTCTTCACTTGCTTTTGGATGCCAAGCAACTAAAAATTTACCTGGATGGTATTTGCTAAATTTAACTAAACCATTTACAGGATACCTTGTAACATGAACGTTTATTGGCGACATGAAAATGGAAACTTGCATGCGCTTGTCTTTAAAATATTCACCTTCAAATACTTCTTCAATTACTACTACTTTTCCATCAACAGGAGCGATAATGTGATTGTCATTGATTACTACATTTCTGACAGGATTTCTGAAGAATTGTAAAATTATAATTAGAAATAACAGTACTAAAATTTCAAATGTTTTTTGCAACCAAATAGTTGTTATAAATGTATCCGCTAATAACAAAAGTGCAACAGTTAATGTAGTTGAAAACAATATGATTTTTCCGCCTTCTTTATGAAACATAATATAAAATTTTATAAAATAAAAATATGAATGGTGCTACAAATATAACACTATCTAATCGATCTAAAACACCGCCATGACCTGGCATTATTTTACCGCTGTCTTTAACACCAGCAATTCGTTTGAATTTAGATTCAATTAAATCGCCAATAGTTCCAATTACTCCAACAATGGCTGCAATTATCACCCAAATTAAAATGGATTTATCGCTAAATTGAGCCGATGGTTTAATTAAATAAATTGAAATTAAATACCCTGCAAATATCGCAAAAATCAATCCTCCAAAAAAACCTTCTATTGTTTTTTTTGGTGATATTTTTTCAAATAATTTATGTTTCCCTATTGATTTACCTACAATATAGGCAAAAGTGTCGTTGGTCCAGATCAATATGAATAAACCGATAATTATTTTAGGATTGTAATCATTTACACCAAATGATATTTTGGTTATGAATACAAAAGGTAAAGTAATATACCCTAATAGATATAGATACTTTGATAAATTACTCACAGACTGAATAGTATTATCAAACAAAAAAACAATACATTTTATAGATACTAGTAGGGTAGAAACAAGTAAAATAATATCTAACGTTTGGATATCTGAGGATTTACTTTCGTTATAGTTGCTAAAAAAAGTAATCAAAACATACAAAGAAGTACCTGCTAAAACAGGAATTAATTTATCGACTTGAATTAAGTTGCAAAATTCAAAGAGGGAGATAATTAGGAATACTCCAAATAAAATTAAAAAACTTTCAGTTGAATAAAGAATCGAAGCAAGTAATAAAAATATGTAAATAGCTCCTGAAATTGCTCTTTTTAGAGTTTCATCCATTTTATAAATCCTCTAAAAGCAATAAATAAAGATTCTTTGCAGAACTTCCATAATGTAAAAAGTCATCTTCTTTAACTTTTTCAAAATACTTAATTGTAGTTATATTGGTAGGATAGTTCTTAAGGTATTTATTTTTTATCATTCGAAGTCCATCGCTAGTGCTTTCAACAATTTGACTTGTTGTGGCATAAATTATGATGTTTGTAGGCAATTCGTTGGGCTTGTTTTGTTTAATTTGACTTGATGAAAATAAGATAGACCCTTCTTCTGCAATTAAATTTTCACAAGTAGCAAAAAGAAATTTAGGGTTTGAAGGCTGGTCGTAAGTAAGTTTGTTTTCATCTAAAATGCTGAATAAACCTGCATCAAAGCACAAAACTTCCGATTCAAACCAATCATTCTCTTCTAAAATATTTTCAAACTGTTCTTTAATTTCAGTTAGATTCTCACAATACAAGAATTTTCCTCCATTTTTCTTGAAATTAAAAGTGAATCTTTCGTCAATTGGTAAGGATAGATCTGATCCTGAGCGATTGAATTCACTAATGTTATCCTCATTTGAGGATTCATCACTAGAACCAAAAAATTTTCTAAAAAGACTCATAACTATTCCTGAAATATTTAGTTTGTTTTAACAAAACATTCAAAGATAAAAAAAATCTTAATTCAAATAGGTTTTTTGAATTAAGATTTTTAAATTTTTATTTATTTATAAATTATTCTGGAGTTTCTTCCGAAATTTCTTCGGAAATTTCTTCTGAAATTATTGGATCAAATGGTCGTTTTCCAAATATTGATTCCAAATCATCTTTGAAAATCACTTCTTTTTCAATTAAAATATCAGCTAACTTATTCAATTTATCTTTATTTTCAGATAAAATAGTTATCGCTCTTTGGTACTGACTTTCTATTAATGTTGAAATTTCTTTATCAATTACCATTGCAGTATCTTCTGAATAGGGTTTTGAAAAGCTATATTCACTCTGACCTGTAGAGTCGTAATAAGTAATATTTCCTAGTTTGTCATTTAAACCATAAACGGTTACCATCGCTCTAGCTTGTTTGGTAACTTTTTCTAAATCGCTTAACGCACCAGTTGAAATTCGGTCGAAAACTACTTTTTCTGCAGCACGTCCACCCATAGTTGCACACATTTCATCTAGCATTTGCTCGGTTCGAACGATTAATCGCTCTTCTGGCAAATACCAAGCAGCACCTAAACTTTGACCTCTAGGAACTATAGTTACTTTGATTAATGGTGCAGCGTGTTCTAGCATCCAACTTACCGTTGCGTGACCCGCTTCATGAACTGCAATTGCTCTTTTTTCATCTGGGGTAACTATTTTATTTTTCTTTTCTAGTCCACCAACAATTCTATCTACAGCATCAAGAAAATCTTGTTTGTCAACTGCAGTTTTGTTGTTTCTTGCAGCTATTAATGCGGCTTCGTTACAAACATTAGCAATATCAGCACCAGAAAATCCTGGAGTTTGTTTCGCTAAGAAGTCGGTATCTAAACCTTCTACTTTTTTTAATGGGGCTAAGTGAACTTCAAATATTTCTTTTCGTTCTCTGATGTCTGGTAAATCAACAAATATTTGTCTATCAAATCGTCCCGCTCTCATTAATGCTTTGTCCAAAACATCAGCTCTATTGGTTGCAGCCAAGACAATTACATTGGAATTCGTTCCAAATCCATCCATTTCAGTAAGCAATTGATTTAACGTGTTTTCACGCTCGTCATTTCCTCCTGACATATTGTTTTTTCCACGAGCTCTTCCCACCGCATCAATTTCATCAATGAAAATTATAGCTGGTGATTTTTCTTTCGCTTGTTTGAATAAATCACGAACTCTTGAAGCACCTACACCAACAAACATTTCAACAAAATCAGATCCTGATAAAGAGAAAAAGGGAACCTGAGCTTCTCCAGCTACGGCTTTCGCCAATAATGTTTTTCCTGTTCCTGGAGGCCCTACCAATAGAGCACCTTTTGGGATTTTACCTCCTAAATTGGTATATTTTTCTGGGTTTTTAAGAAATTCTACAATTTCTTGAATTTCTTCTTTCGCACCTTCAAGTCCAGCTACATCTTTGAAAGTAGTTTTGATATCTGTCTTTTCGTCAAATAATTTTGCTTTTGATTTCCCAATATTGAAAATTTGACCACCACCGCCACCAGCACCACCATTCATTCTTCTCATTATGAAAATCCACAATCCAAGAATTAGTATAAAAGGCAATATCATCTGAAGTAAATCACCCCAACTACTTTTTGGCAAAAAACTATATTCTCTTAATTTCTTAGCTTTTACAGCTGCTTCCAATTTATTTTGAAAGATTTCATCGTTACCAATTTCTAATGAATAATGAGGTCCTTTACTAGGTCGGTTTAACATGTCGTTTGCAACCGCTTTGTGAATTGGATCTTTTAATGCTTCAGCTGTTAAATAAACTTCAGCTTCCGATTTATTATAAACGATAACTTTTCCAACTTGACCTTTTTCAAGGTATTCGTTGAATTTTGACGACGATGTTTTTAATGGTTCCTCAAAACTTGAACCACCAGTAATAAAGCTTATGAATAAAAATATCAGTGCAACTACACCATAAATTAGCCAAGGACTAATTTTTATTTTTTTTGGATTTGGATTGTTTTCTGAAGCCATTTAATTTATTTTCTTAATATTTATTTTCTATTGTTGTGATTTTTGCGTCACCCCAAAGACTTTCAATGTTATAATATTCTCTAATATTTTTTTGAAATACGTGAACCACAATATTCACATAATCCATTAAAACCCATTCTGCATTCTCCATTCCTTCTACATGCCAAGGCTTGTCTTTTATTTCTTTTGAAACTGTTTTTTGAACTGAATTTACAATTGCGGTAACTTGAGTGTTCGAATTTCCATTGCAAATTACAAAATAATCACAAGCCGAATTATCAATTGCTCTTAAATCTAAAATGTCAATATCATTTCCTTTTACTTCCTCAATCCCTTTAATAATGTTTGTTAACAAAACATCATTGCTATTATTCTTTTTAGCCATTTAATAATTTTATGTTTTTTGCAAAGTTACCATTTTTTGTACTTAATTTTGAAACTTAACACAAGTTTAAATTAACATAGTCTATTTTGCTTTATGAAATTAATCAAACTCGATGCCATAGATTCAACTAACGATTTTCTGAAGCGCTTGTCAGCTGAACAATCACTAGAGAATTTCACTGTTGTAACTGCCGAAAGTCAAACGCGTGGCAAAGGTCAAATGGGAGCAAAATGGGATTCTGAAACTGGTAAAAACCTTATGTTTAGTGTTTTAGTGAACAATGTATTAATCAATATTAATGAAATTTTTGATCTTAATGTTGCAGTTGCCCTATCCATTTTAGCAACATTAGAAAAAAATAATATTCCTAATTTATCAATTAAATGGCCAAACGACATATTGTCAGACAATAAAAAAGTTGCAGGAATATTAATTGAAAATTCCATCAAGAATAACGGAGAAATCTCTTCAATTATTGGCATCGGATTGAATGTTAATCAAATTAATTTTGATAATCTTCCTAAAGCTTCTTCAATGGCAGTAATCTCAAAAAAGGAATTTGATAAAGGTATTCTTCTAAACCAATTGATAGATTGTTTGAATTTTAATTGTGATTTACTTCAAAATAAATCGGCTTCCCAATTATGGAACAGCTATAATTTCAATTTATTTAAAAAAGGAATTCCAATGGCTTTTTCATTACCCGACGGAACTAAATTTATGGGAATAATTCAAGGTGTAAACTCCAACGGGAAATTGGAAGTAAAATTAGAAAATGATACTATCGAAACTTATGGAATAAAAGAAATTCAGTTACTTTACTAAAGTCAATTGAACTTATAATTTAGACATGTTTTCAGATAAAGTCTCAATGAATTTGGAAATTGGTCCTTTCACCATCATCGCCATCATCGCATTAAACTCTCCTTCAAAAACCAATTGAATGGCTGCTGAAGATTCCGATATCTCCTCAATATTGGCAGTTAATGTAAATGGTAATTTATCACTCGCAGCTCCTAAAACAATTTTAGAATTGGGCGTTTTATCCTTCATTCTCAATTTAATTTCAGGCATCCCTTTTAATCCAAATATAAACGAATCAGCATCAGTAACTTCGAATTTTGCAATGCTATCTGGCATTAATTTCTCAAAATTGTTTACATCGCAAAGTGCATTAAACAAATAAGTTGCATTGTTTTGAACGGTAACTTTTGGACTTTCTAAATTCATAATAGTTGGAATTTTAGGCTATTTATTTTCCCCAGGTAGATGGACTTTTTCTCCATTCTTGTAAGGTGATTTCTTCTTCTTCAGTGATGTATCTTTTGGCTACAGCCAATGGTAAAAGGTTTTCGTAATTACTTAAAGTGTATAAATCAACATTGGCATTTTTGAAATTATCTGTTGCAATATCAAATCCATAACTGAATATGGCAGCCATACCTTTAACATTTGCACCAGCTTCTTTTAAAGCTTCAACAGCTAGCAAACTACTTTTCCCAGTGCTAATTAAATCTTCCACTACTATTACGTTTTGTCCTTTCTGCAAATATCCTTCCACTTGGTTCAATCGACCGTGTTTTTTAGGCTCTGGACGAACATATACAAACGGTAATCCCAAACTTTCGGCAACAAGAATTCCAATTCCAATTGCTCCAGTAGCAACTCCTGCAATTACATCTGGTTTTCCAAATTGTTTCTCAATGTTTTTAGAAAATTCATCACGAATGTAATTTCTAACTGCTGGAAATGAGAGTGTTATCCTGTTATCACAATAAATAGGGGAGTTCCATCCCGAAGCCCATGTAAAAGGATTTCGTGGATTCAATTTAATTGCATTAATTTGTAAAAGCAATTCGGCTGTTTTTTCGGCTGTGTCTTTATTAAAAATCATAGTACAAATGTATAAAGTTTTTGTCAACGATAAACCACTTTTTTTAACAAATCAAATCTTCAAAGAAACAGATTTCCAACTGTTCTTGCTTGAAAGTGTTGATTTCAAACAGCTTATCGTAAAATATTTCCAAAATAAAATTCAAAAAGCGTATTTGTATCATCCCGATGAAAAGGAAATAATGAAGGTTTTAAAGACAAAAATCCCCGTTAATAAAGCTGGTGGCGGATTAGTTTACAATAAAAACGGCGAAGTTTTATTCATTTTTAGAAACGGAAAATGGGATTTGCCGAAAGGCGGAACAAATAAAGGTGAAGAAATTGAAGACACTGCCATGCGCGAAGTGGAAGAAGAAACCGGCGTAAACGGATTGTCAATTTCTAAAAAACTCCAAAAAACGTATCACGTTTTTAAACGCAACGGCATTTACAAACTTAAAATCACCCATTGGTTTGAAATGCATTCTACCTATGATGGAATTCCCATTGGTCAAGCCGAAGAAGGAATTGAGAAAGTAGAATGGAAAAACCCTGAACAAATTAAAGAAGCACTGAAAAATTCCTACGAAAACATCAAGTTGTTATTTGAAGAATAAAAGTAAGCTTGTTGTTTTTCTATCTCCCAATTTATAATTCAACATTTATATTTTATAATTAATTATTGGGTTTACCTTTGCAAAATGAAAACGAAATACCATTCCAATAATATACTTCTCAATTTAGGCATTGATAACCTAAACGAAATGCAAATTGCCGCGCAAGAAACGATTTTGAGCGACAACAACATTTTGCTTTTATCGCCAACAGGTTCTGGGAAAACATTGGCTTTTTTATTGCCAATATTTGAAATGTTGCAACCTGAAATTCTTTCGGTGCAATGTTTGATTTTAGTTCCTTCCCGTGAATTGGCTTTGCAAATCGAGCAAGTTTGGAAAAAAATGGGAACCGATTATAAAGTAAACGTATGCTATGGCGGACATTTCATCGATACCGAAATTAAAAATTTAAGCAATCCGCCAGCAGTTTTAATTGGAACTCCCGGACGAATCGCCGATCATATTGACCGTGGAACTTTCCGTTTAGACAAAATTCAAACCTTGGTTTTAGATGAATTTGACAAATCTTTGCAATTGGGATTCCACGAGCAAATGTCATTTATCATTGGGAAATTAACGAAGCTTAACAAGCGCGTTTTGGTTTCGGCAACTTCTGATATTGAAATACCAAAATACACGCGAGTGATCCATCCTACGATTCTGGATTATATTCCTGCCGAAGAAGAGCGCACGAATTTATCCATGAAATTGGTAGTTTCTAAAGAAAAAGACAAAATAGGTAGTTTATTCAACTTGATTTGTTCCTTGAAATCTCAATCGGCACTGATATTTTGCAACCACCGAGACGCTGCCGAACGCATCAGCGATGCACTAAACGAAAAGGGAATTTACGCTACTTATTACCACGGCGGAATGGATCAAGACGAACGTGAACGAGCCTTAATTCAGTTTAGAAACGGAAGTGTGAGCTATTTGGTCACTACCGATTTAGCCGCACGTGGATTGGATATTCCAGAAATGAAACACGTAATTCACTATCATTTGCCTTCAAAAGAGGATGAATTTACTCACAGAAATGGTAGAACTGCACGAATGTTGGCTTCGGGAACCGCCTATATTATCGCTCACGAAAGCGAGAAAAAGATGGATTACATCAATTATGGAATGGAATCTTTAAAAGTTGAAAATTCAACTTCATTGCCAAAACCTCCAGAATTTCAAACGATTTACATCAGTGGTGGTAAGAAAAACAAGTTAAATAAAATTGATATTGTAGGTTTCTTTTCTCAAAAAGGCAAACTCGAAAAAGGCGATTTAGGATTAATCGAAGTGAAAGATTTTATTTCATTTGCGGCGGTTAAATTCAATAAAGTCAAAGACTTACTTCAAAATATTCGCGAAGAAAAAATGAAGGGCAAAAAGTACAAAATTGAAGTTGCCAGAAAAGTCGTTAAGAAAGTAGAGGAGTAGTGATTTTAGATTTAAGATTTAAGGTTTTAGCAATTTTGTACAATTAGAAAATAGATAGGCATCCCAATTGTTATATTTATTGGAAACGTTACTGCTAGTGCCATAGGTAATAAAAGGCCAGGATTAGCCTTGGGTACTGAAATTTTCATAGCTGCTGGAACTGCAATATAAGACGCGCTTGCTGCTAAAACGGCAAACATAAATCGGTTGGATATTTCATGAGTTACAAAAGAACTTAGATAAGCAACAACGCAGCCATTAATAATTGGAATAATAATTGCGAAAAGTATTGGAAACCATCCAAATGAGAAGAATGCTTTTAGTTTTTTACCGCTTGTAATTCCCATATCCAATAAGAAAATAGCTAGAAATCCTTTAAATAGATCGTTGGTAAACGGCTTTATTCCCTCTGCCTGTTTTGCATTTGCTACATATCCAATAATCAAACTTCCCAGTATAAGTAATACACTTCCATTTGTAAAGGAATGTTTAATCACGCTACTTTTTTTAATTTTTTGGGTTTCGTCTTTATTGAATATTGAAATTAGTATCAATCCAATTATTATTGCTGGCGACTCCATTAATGCCATAATTGCTACCATATAGCCATGAAGTAGGAGTTGCTGCGATTCAAGATAGGTAACCGCAGTTACAAATGTTACTGCACTAACCGATCCATATGCTGCTGCAATTGCTCCTGCATTATATACATTTAATTTTTTTCGAAGTATAAAAAAGCTGTAAATTGGGATCATTAATGAGATAAAAATACCAAACAACATTGCCCAACCAATTTCCATTGTAATTGCTTCATGTGATAATTCTTGTCCACCCTTAAAACCAATCGCGAATAAAAGGTACAATGAAATGAACTTTGAAGAATTTTCTGGTATTTCCAAATCACTTTTTAAATAAACTGCTAAAACTCCAAGTGCAAAAAATAGTAATGCTGGGTTGGTTAAGTTATCAATTAGTAAATCTAAATTCATATTTTTTTATTTTTAGTATCAATTAGTATTCTTTCTCTTTTTATGTAATTTATAGCGGTTACTAATTATTATCTAATTTTTGAAAACAATAATCTTTTCCCTAGTTTGCCTTCATTTATAATTCCATCATCATAAACTAAATTTCCATTTACAAAAGTTTTTACAATTTTGCTCTTAAAGACTTGATTTTCAAATGGTGACCATTGGCATTTATAAAGTATATTTTTCGGAGTTACTTGCCAATTTTGATTTAAATCAACAAGTACTAAATCGGCAAAATATCCTTCTCGAATATAACCTCGTTCCTTTATTCTATAAATTTCTGCAACATGGTGGCTCATTTTTTCTACAATTTTTTCTAGACTAATTTTACCTTCATGATAAAATTCAAGCATTGCAGGCAAAGCATGTTGAACCAAAGGACCTCCAGACATTGATTTGAAATAGGTGCCGCTTTTTTCTTCAATAGTGTGAGGAGCATGATCAGTTGCAATAATGTCTAATCTATTTTCTAAAAGTGCTGCCAATAAACCATTTTTATCTTTCTCGGATTTTACTGCTGGATTCCATTTTATTTTCGAGCCCAATTTTGCATAATCAGCATCTGAAAACCAAAGGTGATGCACGCAGGCCTCGGCAGTAATTCTTTTTTCATTAATTGGTAGTATATTTTCGAATAAATTAGCTTCTGAAAGTGTTGAAATATGAAACAAATGCAACCGATTGTTGTGTTTTTTTGCTATTTCTAAAACTCGTTTTGTAGCAGCCACACAAGCTTCTTCGCTTCTAATTTTTGGATGAAATTCAAAAGGAATGGTTTCCCCGAATTTTTCGCGATAAAAGTGAGTGTTATTTTTAATAATACCGTCATCCTCACTATGCAAGGCAACAAGTGATTCAGTTCTAGAAAATAGTTTTTCTAAAAATTCTGGATAATTTGCTAGAATCCCTTCGTCATTATTAAAATACAAACCATCATCAGTTATACCACAAACAGTTTCGTTATTGGTTTTTAATGCTTCTTCCAAATTGTTTTGATTGATTCCCATAAAAAAGGAATAATTTGCCAATGCTGTTTTTGAAGCGGTAACATATTTTTCTTTTAATAATTCCTGAGTTAACGTATTGGGAATTGTATTTGGCATTTCCATAAATGATGTAATTCCGCCTGCTACAGCTGCTTTAGATTCGGAATAAATAGTTCCTTTGTGTGTTAAACCTGGTTCTCGAAAGTGAACTTGATCATCAATTACTCCAGGGAATAAGTACAGCCCTTCCGCATTAATTTCAGTTATCAATTCTTGATTTTTCAAACTAATTGAAGGAGCTATTTTTTCAATTCTACCATCTGAAATTAGAATATCTGCAATACTACATTTGCCTTCATTTACAATTGATGCATTTCTTATAATTGTTTTCATCTTGCTTTTTTTGTTGCTCTCTCCAATTTGTCATTCATGGTTTTGCCTAAACCAACATCAGGCAAACGTTCTGCAATAATTACATCTAAATTTTTTTCATCCAAACGATGCATTGCCGCATATAAATTTTTTGCTGCTTCATTCAAATCGCCCGATTTTGATAAAATTTCTTTGTGAATAATACCATTACCATTAATTTGATTTTTAAATACTAAGATTCCAATTCTTTTTCCTTTAAAACATTTAATCAACTCCACTACATTGTTGGTAAGGTAAGTATCTGTATTTGGAGCGTAGTGTCTAGACAACATTCCTGGTGCGTTTGGAGTTTTTTCGCTATTTGTAATTGTTCTTAGTTTACCCGTAACCTTTTCTATTTCCTCCGAAGAAATAGATCCGTGTCGGTACAAAATTGGTTGGTTGTCTTCAAAACCTATAATCGTAGATTCTAAACCTTTTTCACATTCGCCACCATCTAAAATCACCTCTAGTTTTCCTCCAAAATAATTGAAAACGTGATCGGCATTAGTTGGACTTATAGATCCAAAAGGGTTTGCGCTAGGTGCTGCTAAAGGAAAATCAAGTTTGTCTAATAGTTCTAGTGCTACTGGATGATTAGGAACTCTTACAGCAACGGTATCTTTACCGGCGGTAATTAAATCGGATATATGGGGTTGCTTTTTTAAAACTAATGTTAAAGGTCCAGGCCAAAATTTTTCAGCTAGAATCATTGCGCTTTCTGGGATATCAATTGCAACATCTGTAATACTTGACGCCGACTTTATATGAATAATTAGCGGATTATAAAAAGGTCTGTTTTTGAGTTTAAAAATCTCGACAAGTGCAGATTCATCATAGGCATTTCCAGCAAGTCCGTATACAGTTTCTGTTGGAATTGCTACAAGCTTATTTTTTTTAAGTGCTTTTTTTGCTTTCTTTATATCTGTTGTTATCATATCATTTAAGGGTTACAAATGTCACAGTAAATTGGGTCTTCCGTTTTTTTTCCATTAGGAAATTCCTCTTCTTTTTTATAATTACATTTTTGACAATTATAGATATAGCTTAAAGTTGACCGCGTTGGAAAGTTACATTGATTGCACCGCAAACCTACTTTTCTATCAACAATTCCGAAACCTGGTGTTTCACATTTTGGACATAAGGATTTTATCTTGTCAACTAATTTCAAGGTGGCTTTTTCAATCACCTTCATTCGACTAGGATTGAACATTGCACGCATATCGGTTTCTATATAAGCTGTTCCGTGATTTTTTATTAGTTCAAAAAAAGTTTCGTTCAATAGCTTTTCATTAAGTATTCCTTTGGTAATTTCTTCTAATTCCTCTTTTGATTTTCTTAGAATTAGGCCATGTGAGGGAAAATTTGATTTGGTCGCAAATTCTTGAAGTTCTTCTATTGTTTTTATTTCTGAACCATTAAAATTGGTTTCTAAACTTAGTTCTCGTGCACTTATTTCAATATTATTTTTTTTGTCTATTAAGACCAAAAATTCATCATCGGCAGCTGCAAAAAAAATGGTTGGATGAGATCCAAAAGAACCTTCGCTTGCAATTGCTAAATCACAATTTGTCAAATCCATACCTATTAGGCATTTATTTCGAGCAGTTGTAATTGGATCGCCCTTTCTTTCAATCTCTCCAGTAAATGTTCCCAATTTATCAGTATCTAAATCAGAAGCAACAAAGCATTTTACTCCCAATTGGCTTTCTAAAATTGGAGCAATTACTTTTTCTTTTTTGTGTTTTGTTGCAATAAGTAAATTCCTTCCTTGGAACATTAATTGTCTTTTAATGAAATATTTATTTCTGAATTAATAACCAGTTTTTTATTATTGGCTTTAGCCTCTAAAATAATTTCCTCAAGTTTTTCAATTTCGTTTTTTAGTAGCGGAATTTTCTTTTGAGCCGTTTCATCGTCTTTTCCATATCGCTCTTGAGAACTCCAATTTTGGATGTTATGAAAATTGATTTTAGAATTAAACATACTTGTTAGGATTTCTCTCGCTTCATTAAATGTGAATTCACCTTCTATAAGTTTTAATTTTTCAATTTTATTCATTTTCTTTTGAATTTTTAGGGGATGTTGATTTAAATGCTATTACTCCAATAATTATTGATAATGAAGTAAATATTTGACTATTTATTTCGTCTTTCGTAATAAATGCTGTAACAAGAAAAGCAATCATTTATAATAAATAAATGCTAGTTTTTATTCGAATTATATCCATCTTGTTTCAATTATAATTACTATTTAAAATTCAAAAAGTATTGAAGTTTTTTTAAACACTGCAAAATTGATAATTCTAATTCATAAATTTTTATTTATCTTTGTAATGTATTCTATAAAATATAATTATGAACTATACTTTAAATCAATTACAGATTTTTTTGAAAATAGTGCAAACAAAAAGCGTAACAAAAGCCTCAGAAGAGTTGCATCTTACTCAACCTGCGGTTTCTATACAGTTAAAAAATTTTCAAGAACAATTCGACATTCCACTAACTGAAGTAGTTGGACGAAAGATATATATCACCGATTTTGGTATAGAAATTGCAGAGGCTGCCGAAAATATTATTAACCAAGTTTATGCCATTAATAATAAAACATTGGCTTTTAAAGGGCAATTAACAGGCCGTTTAAAAATTTCGGTGGTTTCAACTGGAAAGTATGTAATGCCTTATTTTCTATCCAATTTTATACAACATCATATTGGTATAGAATTATTAATGGATGTTACCAATAAAAACAAAGTCATTGAAAGTTTAGTAAATAATGAAGTTGACTTTGCCCTGGTTTCTATTTTGCCAAATACATTAAATATTGAAAAATTAGATCTACTTCAAAATAAATTATTCTTAGTTGGAAGCAATGAATTAAATGGTAAGCAGGGAACCAATATTAAAGATATTTTTAAAAATTTACCATTAATATTTAGAGAAAAAGGTTCGGGCACAAGGGAAACAATGGAAAGTTTTATTTCACGAAACAATATTTCGGTATTAAAAAAAATGGAGTTAACCTCTAATGAAGCAGTTAAACAATCGCTATTGGCTGGTTTAGGATATTCAATAATGCCATTAATTGGGATTAAAAATGAAATACAAAATAACGAATTGAAAATTATTTCAATCAAAGGCCTTCCAATAAAAACAACCTGGAGCTTAATATGGTTAAAGGGAAAACAACATTCTCCAGTTTCTAAAGCTTTTTTAGAGTATTTGACTAAAGAAAAGGAGCAAATCGTTCAGGATAAATTTAGCTGGTCTGAACAATATTAGATTAAAAAAACAAAAACGGTTTATATAAAAGTGAAATTTATTTATTTGTAATTCCTCTACTTTCCGATACAAAAATTAGCAAAAATATTACCTAAAAGCTCGTCATTGGTAACTTCTCCTGTGATCATTCCAAAATGGTACAAAGCTTCTCGAATATCGATTGCCATTAAATCACTTGAAATGTTGGATTGCAATCCGAAGTTTACTTTCTGAATTTCTTCCAACGCTTTAAGTAAAGAATCGTAATGACGGGTATTGGTCACAATAGTTTCATTATTTCGTAAAGCTCCCGTATTAACAAAAGACAACAACTGATGTTTAAGATCTTCAACACCGATATTCTCCTTCGCACTTATGAAAATTAGTTTAATGTTTAATGTTTCAAGTTCTTTACGAATAGTCGAAATTTCAAAATCTGTCATTAAATCAAGTTTGTTGATTATTACAACTAAAGGCTTTAATGGAAATTGATTTTTAATTTTTTCTATTTCTAAAATATATTCTGAACTTTGAACTTTAAACTTTAAACTATCAAACAAATACAACACCACCTGGGCTTGTTCGATTTTTTCGAATGTTTTTTTAATTCCAATGCTTTCAACAACGTCTTCTGTATCTCGAATTCCTGCAGTGTCAATAAAACGAAATCCTATGCCGCCAATTACCAATTCATCTTCAATGGTATCACGAGTGGTTCCCGCAATTTCTGAAACGATGGCGCGTTCTTCATTTAATAGCGCATTCAATAAAGTCGATTTCCCAACATTAGGTTCGCCCACAATAGCAATAGGAATTCCGTTTTTTATAACATTTCCAACCGCAAAAGAATCAATTAATCGTTTCAATACGAATTCAATTCTATTTAATAAATCTCTAAACTGAGTTCTATCTGCGAAAGCAACATCTTCTTCAGCAAAGTCCAATTCTAATTCGATTAAGGAAGCAAAATTCAATAATTCTTGTCGTAATTGCATGATTTCATTACTAAATCCACCACGCATTTGTTGCATTGCAATTTGGTGCGACGCTTCATTATCAGAGGAAATTAAATCAGCAACTGCTTCAGCTTGTGACAAATCCATTTTTCCATTTAAAAACGAACGTAAAGTAAACTCTCCCGCATTTGCCATACGGCAACCTTTTCGAAGTAATAATTGAATAATTTGTTGCTGAATATAGGTTGAGCCATGGCAAGAAATTTCGATCGTATTTTCGCCTGTATAGGAATTGGTTCCTTTAAATATAGAAAGCAAAACCTGGTCAATCACTTTTTCATCATCCACAATATGCCCTAAATGCAAAGTGTGTGATTTCTGCTTGCTGATATCTTTACCAGAAACGGAACTAAAAACCGATTTGCAAATGGTTATTGCATCCAAACCAGAAACACGAATAACAGCGATTGCTCCTGATCCAGAAGGGGAGGCTAAGGCTACAATGGTGTCGTTTTGAATCATAGTTTGAAAATCAAGTGGCAAAGTTACAAAGAAATTAATTGGTTATAAACCCTCGCTTTTGAAATAAAAAAATCCGAAATTTCAATTAAGAAAATTCGGATTTAATTGACCTTTATATTGGTTTGGTTGGTTAATTGTTAAGCATTACCGGCATTACAAGCATGGTAACTGTTTCGCCTTCTTCCAAACCGTCAACTGGAGTTAAAATTCCGGCACGATTTGGCAATGACATTTCTAGCATTATCATATCCGATTGAAGATTGGTCAACATTTCGGTTAAAAATCTTGAGTTGAAACCAATTTGCATATCATCACCTTGATAATCACAAGTCAATCTTTCTTCGGCTTTGTTAGAATAATCGATGTCTTCAGCTGAAATATTCAATTCTGCACCAGCAATTTTCAAACGAATTTGGTGGGTTGTTTTATTTGAGAAAATCGCTACACGACGAACAGAATTTAAAAATTGTGTTCTATCAATCATTAATTTATTCGGATTTTCTTTAGGAATAACGGCTTCGTAATTTGGATATTTACCATCAATCAATCGACACATTAAAATGTAATTGTCAAATGAGAAAGTTGCGTTGCTATCGTTGTATTCAATTTTGATTTCTGCATCTGAAGTACCTAAAATACTCTTTAAAATGTTCAAAGGTTTTTTCGGCATAATAAAATCGGCTACTTGCGAAGATTTTACATCAGTTCTAGCATATTTAACTAATTTATGAGCATCTGTTGCCACAAATGTTAATCCTTCTGGTGAAAATTGAAAGAAAACGCCAGACATTACTGGACGTAAATCATCGTTTCCAGCAGCAAAAATAGTCTTACTAATTGCAGTTGCCAAAACTTCTGCAGGAACTAATGTAGTTGATGGATTATCAAGATTCACTGATTTTGGAAACTCACTGCCTGGTGAATAAGCCAATGCATATTTACCTGAATTAGAGCTAATTTCGATAGTGCTATTTTCTTCAACAGTGAATGTAAGCGGTTGCTCAGGAAATGTTTTTAATATTTCTAAAAGTAGTTTTGCAGGTACCGCAACACTTCCTTTGCTTTCAGAATCGATATCCAAAGTTGCAGACATGGTAGTTTCTAAATCTGAAGAAGAAACAGTTAATGTTTTGTTGTCTAATTCAAATAAGAAATTATCTAAAATAGGTAAGGTGTTGCTACTGTTAATAACACTTCCTAATACTTGTAATTGTTTCAATAAGTACGAACTCGATACTATAAACTTCATCTTTGGCTTTTTTTAATCAATCTTAAAATCTGAATTATTCAGAATTATTTTCATTTTGTTTTACAAATATATCTTAATCTAATCAAATAGTGAAAACAAATTTATTAACAATTATTTGCTGTATTTTCTTTTTCTAAGGAAAGTGAAAAGTAATCCGAATATTCCCAAGATAATTATTGGTAATCCTACGCTTATAATTTGAGCACTTGTGTAATTATCATAGACTTTTTCTTTGTCTAAAATAGGTAGATTTACCACTTTACTTCGAATGTTAATAAGTCCGTTGTCATCCAATAAATAATTGACACAATTCATCATGAATTCCTTATTTCCGTATAATTTATTGGTCCATTTGTCATAACCCAATTCTAAAGGCTGGTAATTTTTGTCCAATTGATTTTTAATCACATCACCATCAGAAATCACAATCATTTTATTGGTTTTACCTAAATTCAAAAACGATTTCTCCTGAAATGGCAATACTCGGTTTTCAAATGCTGAATGAAATTGCCCTTCCAATAAAACCGCAACAGGAATGTTTCCTTTATTTAAAAACTCCGATTGCTCAGGGCGATCGTTAACCAATTCTAATTTTACTTCTACCGGAGCACCAACTAATCTGGAATAAGGGGAAGATTGTAATAAAACAGTTTTCTTAATTCCGTTTTTTAAAGTGTCAATTCCATTGGTAAATTCAAATTTCACCGCATCAAGATTACTCACAATTGGATGTTTTGCTGTTGGATAAACCAATGGTGAATAAAACCAAGGAAATTGATTGTATTGCGTTCCGCTTCCGTTTTCACCCGTAGCAAGAGTAATGGGAGCAGCCATAATATCTTTAACCATGTCGGGATTTAATCTCACTCCATATTTAAAGAACATATCGTTCAAATTCAAATCGTTTGGAAAGGCTAAAGTAGTTCCAGATTCATTATACAGGCTATCCATTTCTATGTTCACTTGATCGATAAGCCATAGTGTTTTTCCGCCATTCATTACAAATTGATCTAAAACCAGCTTTTCTTCGTCGGAGAATTTTTCAATTGGTTTTACAATAACTGCAAGATCGTATTTCTTTAAAAAAGCTAAGGTTTCAACCGGTTTATTAGCAACTGAATCCAAAGTGAAAGTCCCAATAAAATAGTTTTCTTTGACTTGTTTAATGAAATCTCCCATCAATAAATCGTTCAACTCGCCATTTCCTTTTATTACGGCAACTTTTTTCTGTTTAGGTTTCATAACAGAATTAAATGCGCTTGTAAAAGCATATTCTAAATGTTGGACAGAACTCACTACTTTTTCAGCAATTGAAGCTCCCATAACATTTTTTAGCAACGGAACTTTTACCCTTCTACCATGATAAGTTGCAATCGCCCAAGGAAAAGCTACTTCTTGTGTTTGTTTTCCTTTGTCATTTAAGGTTACATTTATTGGAGTTAAACCACTTTCTAGAAACGCTTGAATGGTGGCGTCTTTTTTATCTTCTTCTTCTAGTGGATTTACAAATTGAAAAACAATATTAGAATTATAAGCTTTAAATTCTTCTAATATTTGTTGCGTTTCTGTTTGCAATTTCTTCATTTCACCTGGCAATTCTCCTTTCAAGAATACAGAAATAATCAAAGGTTCTTTAACGTCTTTAACTATATTTAATGTAGTTTGGGAAAGCGTATAACGGTGATCAGCGGTTAAGTCAAAACGATGAAAATAGAAGTTCCCAGCAATATTAATTAGGATTAATACTAGTGAAATAAATACTACCGATTTTAGATTTTTATTTTTCATCATTACAATTTTAAAGATTTTAATTTAAAAACAGTAAGTGACATGAAAAAGACAGTTACACTTGAAAAATAAAATAAATCGCGAGTATCAATTACCCCGCGGCTCATACTTTTAAAATGACTGTTCATTCCTAAATGGGAAATACTGCTTTCCAAACTTGGTAAATAGGTAGCAATACCATCAAATCCGAAGTAGAAAGTAAAACACAATAAAACCGCAACCAAAAATGCAATTATCTGATTGTTGGTTATTGACGAAGTAAATATTCCAATAGAACAATAGCCTGAAATTAAGAACAACAACCCAAAATAAGATCCTATAGTGCTTCCCATATCGATATTGCCTTCGGGCATACCAAGTTTAGAAATTACATATACATAAATCAATGTTGGAATTATAGCTATTACAATTAATAAAAACGATCCCAAAAACTTACCACCAACAATTTCCCAAATACTTAAAGGCTTGGTTAAAAGCAACTCCAAGGTTCCTTGTTTCATTTCGTCAGCGAAACTTCTCATGGTAACCGCAGGAATTAGAAATAGCAAAATCCAAGGAGAAATAGTGAAAAACGGACTTAAATCGGCAAAACCAGAATCTAAGATATTGTACTCACCGTTGAAAATCCATAAGAACAATCCGTTAAGAATTAGGAAAATAGCGATTACTAAGTAGCCAATCGGCGAACCGAAAAAGGACCTAATTTCTCTGAATAATATTGCTTTCATTTTATATTTTTTAAACTAAAGAAACTAATTTTTCCACGCTCCAGGCTTCAGGTTTATTATTAAATAGCTTTTTTGTATCTGTCCAAATTTCGAAAAAAAGTTCGGAATTTCTATAATTTTCCAAATCTTGTTCGGTTTCCCAATAACTATAAGTAAAAAAAATGCAGTTGTCGGTTTTATCTTGATACAATTCTAATAAACGATTTCCTGGCGCATTTCGTATTTTCTCTTTTATAACTTCAAAATTTTCTAAAAAATTGGAAATCTTATCTTCGTGAAAACTCATTTTTACAATTCTTACAAACATAACTAAATAGAATTAAATTGTATGATAATACTGTCTCTATAATTCAATCCCAATAAACTTGAAGCGCTTCCAACGTTCAAAGGATTACTCCTAAAAATAGCAATTTCTAAAAATCCCGCTTCATTGAAAATCGCTAATTTATCACCTTCATAATCCTTAATTGGGTATTTTCCGGTGTTACCAATATCTGAATATTTTGCCCAAATATTTTTTATAGGATTTGATTTTTTCTGTAAGCGATTTTGCAATAACGGAATTTCGTATGGTCTCCCTTTTCCAATTTCAACAAACAATTTTTTAGAAATATTAGTCACCACATTTCCAAAATGGTCAATGTAAATTACATAACCTTTTATAGAATTTTTATCGGCAGCCACGGTAGGTTGAATTTCGGTTACTTCCTTAATTGCAGTTATTTCCTTACCAATAACATTCAATAATCCACCTTTTGAAACATGACTCGCAACAGTTACAAATACATCCAAATCCGTTGCGTCTTCTGGTAAGCGATCGTGAATATTGATAGCCACGATTTTTTCAGGTGCCACTTTTTGAGTCAAAATACTAAGTATTCCATTGTCGGCACAAATAAAAAAATGATCGTTCCATTGCATCGCAATATGTTGGTTTTCTTTATTTTTTTCTGCGTCAACGCCAATTAAGTGAACGCTACCTTTTGGAAAACTATTGTAGGCAGCTCCAATAATATAACTCGCTTGAACGGTGTTAAATGGCTCGATATTATGAGAAATATCTACAATTTTAGCCTCTGGATTTTCTGTCAAAATTTTCCCTTTCAAAGCACCCACAAAGTGATCTTTGAGTCCATAGTCGGTGGTAAGTGTAATTATTGACATAAAATTGTTTATAACTAATTTAAGGATGTATACCTAAATTATATTAAATTTGAAATGCAAAGCTAATAATTATCAATGACTATTTTTTAATTAAATCCAATACATTTGAACGAAAGAACTATCGAGCTCATAGACATCGCTCCAAAAGACTTCTGGGGCGCTCAAGACACTCATCTTGAAACGATTAAAAAGTATTATCCAAAGTTGAAAATTGTGGCTCGTGGTACCACCATAAAAGTTTTTGGAGAAAAAGAAGCACTAGATGAATTTGAAAAAAGATTCAACAGGTTGATGGTTCATTTTACAAGGTACAATAATATTGATGACAATGTGATTGAAAGAGTAATCCAAAGTGACTCGCAAGACGACAATCGAATGGATGCCAGAGACAATATTTTGGTTCATGGAGTAGGAGGCAAGATTATTAAAGCAATGACGGCCAACCAACATCTATTGGTTCAAACCATCAATAAAAACGACATGGTATTTGCCGTAGGGCCAGCCGGAACAGGGAAAACCTACACTGGTGTGGCAATGGCGGTAAAAGCACTCAAAGAAAAGCAAGTTAAGAGAATTATATTGACGCGTCCTGCCGTTGAAGCTGGAGAAAATTTGGGCTTTCTGCCGGGAGACATGAAGGAAAAACTAGATCCTTATATGCAGCCTTTATATGATGCTTTGCGCGACATGTTACCTAACGAAAAACTAGAAGATTATATATTAAAAGGTATAATTCAAATTGCCCCTTTGGCCTTCATGCGTGGAAGAACTTTAGACAATGCCTTTGTGATTCTGGACGAAGCGCAAAATACCACTCATTCCCAAATGAAAATGTTTTTAACGCGTATGGGTAAAAATGCCAAGTTCATGATTACTGGCGACCCAGGGCAAGTAGATTTACCGAGACGCACCATATCCGGTCTTAAAGAAGCTTTGTTGGTATTGAAAGACGTTGACGGAATTGGAATTATTTACCTAGACGATAAAGATATTGTGCGCCACCGATTAGTGAAAAAAGTTATTGATGCTTACAAGCAAATTGAGAATCACGATTAGAGTATGACTTTTGGAATAAGCAAAAAATAGTTTAGAATTAACTTAATCTTTGCTAAATAAAAAACTTACATAAAGTAAAGTAATACCAGCTGGTTGAAGTTATTTTAAATTTCTTTTAATTTTACTATTCCTTTTTCATATTTATTTACTATTACTTGGATACTAGGTCTAATAGTCCATGAGATTTTTTTTGTTACAATTTTTCTATATGTAAATATGATTTCTCCTTTGTCATTTTTTTGTAAAATTACGGGCTCAATAGTTGTCATAACATTTGTTTCTGGTAAAATAATAACAATAACAAATTTTGTATTAAAGTCAATGTGGGTAGGTTTTCCTTCAGAACCCATTGTTGTTGCCATTCCAAAGATTTTATAAAAATTTTCTGAATTTTCAATTTTGGGGTTAGCCAATGTTTCAACTGAATTTAAAACAAAATAATTTTTCGCTAGAGTAAAAGGTATACCTGTAAGTTTTCCTGTTGTTTCTATTGAATTTGTTCCAAGATTTTCTGAATTTTCTTTTTTTATTCCTTCTTTACACGAAATAAACAATACTAGATAAATTATTGATATTGTGAAATTTTTTTTTGTCATTTTTTACCACTTAAAGATTTTATTTCGGAGGTGATTCTGTTAAATCTTTTCAAAGTTATTTTACTTTTAGAAGTTGGAAATAGGCTGCAAATATTATTTAAGATTCAAAGTTCTTTGGAACTGTAATGCTTAAATTTTTCACCAAATGCTAAATTTTTCCGACCTCTTGTTAAATACAGTTATATTAATCACAGTGCAATTATTTTATCTGCTTCTCTTATTCCGCTTAAATAAGCACCGTGAGCTGTTGAGAAATAATCTGCTTCGGTATGTTCACCACCAAAAAACAATTTATCATTTATTTCTTCTGCTAAATCATCAAAATGTCTCATTTCTGTTCCAACTGCTGTATATGAATAAGCACCAAATGAATTTTCATTACTATTCCATTTAGTTCTTAAAATATTGTTTGGGTTTGGAATATAGTTTCCGTAAATATCTCTAAGATGGATCATTATTTCATCAATAATTTGAGCATTTGTCATCGTTTCGGTTTGACGTGCATAGTCTGCATATGCAAATGTCATTAAGGCATTTATACTCGGGTTTACTTTTTTTAAATTTACAAAATAATTGAATTTATCTTTTATAGTTGGTGTATATGAAATATATTGTACATCGTCCCAAAATGCAGTGTCCCATATTAATAAAAACTTATTCACACAGTTCATACCTATTTTTTCAATTGCAGTAAGTTTTACTGATGGCAGTGCAGGTACAAATTGTATTGTATTTGCTTTCAACACACCAAGTGGAACAGTTACTAAAACATAGTCTGCTTCGGTTATTGTTATGTTATGAGTTATTTTAATTTTTGTATCTGAATAGTCAATTTTTGAAACTCTTTGATTAAGTTGTATATTTAATCCATAGGCTAAATTGTTTGGAATAGTGTCGTAACCATTGGTTGCTATTCGTTCTTCACCCCCAAATTCTTCACCTTCATTGTATAGTGTAGATGATAAATTATTCAAATCGCCTGTATCAAAAGTAACATTTGTTGAGAGTAAAAACTTCCAAAGTCTGTCATTTACTTTTGCTGGATATAAATTATTGAAAACAGTTTCAAAACTTTGATTAGAATTTCCACTATTCATCATAGTGTTTAGAATTGTGTCTAACTCATCTTCTGCATTATCAAAAGTCGATACACTTCTTAAAACACCACCAATATCATACGATTTTCTGCTGGCATCATCAGTAAATGCAGTATTCATTCCAGCTTGTTGGGCTAATGCTGTAATTGGATTTCCAGTTGTACCGTGTATCCAACTTGCCCCTTCGTCAAAGGCAACACCCAAACTCCTATTTGTCCTAAGTCGCCCACCAATCTTATCTTGTGCTTCGAGCAAAATAACATTAAATCCTTTTTCTTTCAGTTTTTTAGCAGCTGCAAGTCCTGAAATACCTGCTCCAATAATAACTACTGTTTTGCCGTTTGGACTCAAGTTTTCATCTTCTTTTTCGCAGCTAGCCAAAATTGTAGGGGTAATTAGAATTAGTGGCAGTCCCGTCAATGTGTCTTTTATAAATTTTCTTCTTTCCATATTTTATATATTTATTTTTAATTGGTTTGTATTTTAGGGATTGAATTTAGTAAGCGATTCCTTTTAGATAGGCTTGGCTTGCTCAAAGCTTCGAGGAAAGCGAAAAACCTGCGCTAATAATTTTATTTGAATCACACTTTTAACTGATTTATAAGTACATCTAAAACAAGTTGTACCATCCTTTAAAGTAGTTTCGAGTTTGGTTAACGAAGTTTTTGTAGTGGCCAACCACGCTATTTTTTGTGATTGTATAATATTCGATAAGTTAAATATCGTTTCAAACGATTTTGGAAGGTTCTATTCTTTAAAAACAGTTCAAAACTTGCGGTTTCAAGCAGTAAAGATTGGGTAATATGTATTAGAAGGATTTCTAATAAGTAGAAAGTAGAGTAAGTAACCTGCATATAATAATTTTATTTGGTTTATAATAATGGTAAACATAATTAAAATTATTTATAATATTGGATTTATTGGATTTTTTTTTTGTTATTGCATTATAAGACATGAAACAATATTTTGAGGCTAACACTGTAAATTATGTTTTATTTGTTAATTATCTTTTTTATTGGGATTTTATTTGTAACTCTCTTAGATGATAAAAACAAGTTTTAGTAAAAAAAATTACAACAATCAAAATAATGATTTTTAAATTTAATCTCTTTCTCTTTTGCTTTCTTCTACAAAACAATCTACTTTTGCATTAAACAACTGCAAACAACAAAATTAAATGAATACAATAACTACCACTAATTTTAATTTTCCTAGCCAAAAGTCAGTTTACCATGGAAAAGTTCGTGAAGTTTACAATATCAATAACGAGTTATTGGTTATGGTTGCAACCGATAGACTTTCTGCATTTGATGTCGTTATGCCAAAAGGAATTCCATACAAAGGGCAAATTTTAAATCAAATTGCTACTAAGTTTATGGAATTAACTCAGGATATCGTACCTAATTGGTTAATTGCAACTCCAGATCCAAATGTGGCAATCGGACATTTATGTGAGCCTTTTAAAGTGGAAATGGTAATTCGTGGTTATGTTTCTGGCCATGCTGCTCGTGAGTATGCTGCTGGAAAAAGAATGTTGTGTGGCGTTACAATGCCCGAAGGTTTAAAAGAAAACGACAAATTTCCAACCCCAATAATTACTCCTTCAACAAAAGCTGATAATGGCCAACACGACGAAGACATTTCTCGTAAGGACATTTTAGCAAAGGGAATTGTGGCTGAGGAAGATTATTTGGTATTAGAAAAATATACACGTGCTTTATTTCAACGAGGAACTGAAATTGCAGCCAGTCGCGGATTGATTTTGGTGGATACTAAGTATGAATTTGGAAAAACCAAAGACGGTAAAATTGTATTAATCGATGAAATTCACACCCCCGATTCTTCTCGATATTTTTATGCAGATGGATACCAAGAACGCCAAGATAATAGCGAAGAGCAAAAACAACTTTCTAAAGAGTTTGTTAGACGTTGGTTGATAGAAAATGGATTTCAAGGTAAAGAAGGACAGACGATTCCAAATATGACTGATGAATACATCCAAACGGTTTCTGATCGCTACATTGAATTATTTGAAAATATTATCGGTGAAAAATTCATTAAAGCTGATATTTCTAATATTAATAAGAGGATTGAAAAAAACGTACTAGATTATTTGTCAAAAAAGTAAACTTCATCCTATTACATTAGGGTTTTTATTGCGAAATATTAAAAAACGAACTTATTTAAGTTCGTTTTTTTTTTTGTTAAATTATGTAGTTATTAACAATTTAATAAATATATATTTGATAACTTTTTACATTTACAATTATCAATTTAATTAAAATTATTTAAATTTGATATAATATTAACAATAATTTTATTAATTTTGTAATGTTAGTGGAGTCCAGAAACTACTTTAAACAACGGGGCGGAACCGAAAAGCCTTACGAGTAAGAAAACCAAATTAACCAATTTAATTATGACAAATTTAATGTTTATTCCAAGTTT
>NZ_JBIKQP010000021.1:0-37161 GCF_044349645.1 Flavobacterium sp.
TTATTAATTTTAGGTACAAATAACAGCGTAAAACTGATCATCATTTTTAAAAATTTCCAGGCTTTTGAATAATTTTGAATATGAAAAATTTGTTTAAAGCGTTTTGAATTAAGCTCGGAAACTTGTGTATAATCTTCTACAAAAAGAGGAAAATACTTATTAATTGTTTTAGCGCGTTCTTCCTTATCAAGATCTTTGAATTTACCAATTGATGAAATTCCACTGAAATCAAAATTACTAATTGTAAGATTTAAATATTTATAAGGAACGTTTTTATGACAAATTGCATAAATGAAAAATTCCCAATCTGAAGCAATTTTATATTCTTCGTTGTACAAGAAAATATCAGAAAATAACTTTCTCCTAATAACTGAAGATTGATGACTTAATGAACTCGAATAGAAAAATGAAAAAGAAAGTTTTTCGGGAAAGGTTCTTTTTTTGGTTGAATTACTATAAACTCTATAATAATCGCCATAATAAATATCAAATTCCGCTGTAAGTTGGTTTTCAATTTTTTCTAATACATTATCATCATAAAATGTATCACCACTATTCATAAAAATTAAATACTCCCCTTTTGCAACTTTTATGCCTTTATTCATGGCATTATAAACCCCTTTATCAGGTTCACTTACCCAATAATCAATTTTGTCTTTATTTTGCTCGATCACTTCAAGTCCACCATCGTTACTTCCACCATCAATTACAATAAATTCAAATTTTTGCCAACTTTGATTTAGCACACTATTTATTGTTTTTGACAAACCAATTTTGTCATTATAATTAATAGTAATTATTGATATTTTAGTCATAAATTATTTTTTAAAATAAAATGAAGTAATCAGTAACTAGACGAATCTCAATGCAAATAATATTGAATAGTTTTAAAATTAAAAGAACTTAGGTACCGCCACTTCTTTGAATTTATCGCATACAAATTTTATTTTCTCTTCATCCAAATACAGATGATTTGGTAAATAAAGTCCGTAATCATGTATTACATCTGCAACTTCCAATGGAGTATGCCCATATTTTTTAATCCAAAATGGCTGTTTACCCATACTTCCACAAATTAAAGGCCTTACTTCAATATTGTTTTTCTTCAAATGATTGAAAACTTCCATTCTATTTTCTACAATAGTTCCATAGGCAAATGAGGATAATTCAGAATATTTACTTTCTTGTTTCCAGTATTTTCCTTCTAAAAACTTGTTATAAAGATTATAATTATTTTCTCGAACTTTAATTATCTCCTCCATTTTATCCAATTGACTAATCCCAATAAAAGCGTTTAAATCAGTCGATCTTAAATTAAATCCAGGATAATAAAAGGTATAAAATTCTCTAACATCATCAATGCTAAACTCATTTTTCCATTCCTCTTTAAAGTTTGAATCCACATCTCTAGACCAACCATGCGAGCGAATAGATAGCATTAAATTATAAAGTTTAGTGTCGTTTGTAGTAACAGCACCACCTTCAATTGTTGAAATATGGTGTCCATAATAAAAAGAAAAAGATCCTGCCAAAGATAAATTACCAGCTTTTTTTCCATTAACATCAGAGGTTCCAAGGGCTTCACAGGCGTCTTCAATTAATATCACATCGTATTTTTCACAAAGTCTATTAATTTCTTCCATATCATTTAAATGTGCTAATACATGCACCAAAATCAATAGAGCTGGTTTTTCTTTAATAAATATTTCCTCAAGTTTTTGGGTATCAAGACCTAAATTAACATTATTACTATCGCATAATAATACATCAAAGCCAAATTGTAAAAAAGGAGAAAGTGTTGTAATCCAACTAATTGCAGGCACAACCACTTTTTTATTCTTTAGATAATTCCCTTCCAATAGAGAATAAGCCATCAATAAATTTGCTGAAGATCCACTGTTTACCATCACACAATGTTTAGTACCTGTAAAACTTGCGAATTTTTTTTCAAATTCGATTACTAAAGGGCCTTTTGTTAATTGTGGGGAATTAGGAATCCATTCGCTTAAAGCTAATAATTCCTCGTGAGTTATTGTGTTTTCGGCTAATCTAATCATTATATTAATTTTTATTTTTTGCTATTTTAATAAAGTTCTTTTTTATTTTGTAATAATATTTTGCTAAATAATATATTTTAAAATTATCAATGAATTTAGTGATAAAATAAAAAATACGCGCGTCTTGATAAGCTATTTTAATTTTATATTGTTTTTTCTTATCTGAAGCAGCATCTATTGTTATAGAATTCTCATGAACTCTAAAAACCGCTAAGGGCTTATTTACATATCCAAAATACTGATAATCAATACAGCTCATCATTGAAAATAATATATCTGGACCAACTCCGTGGTAATGATTTTTAGAAAACGGTACTTTTCCAACAAATAATGAATCCAACAAAATTTGTTTTCTGAAAATTCCAGCTCCTGGCGAAGTTAATTTTTTAATATTAAAGTTAAGAAGTGATTTTGTAGAAAAAACTCCAGTGCTATTGGTTAAATTAAATAAATTTCGCCCAAATTTCTTTTCATCATGATGATATGCGATAGCGTCAGAAAAAACGCAACCAACATTTTCATGAAATAATTGTTGGCATTCTTCAATGTAAGTTGGATAAATCCAATCGTCATCATAATTGATATGAATGAGATCATTTGTTGCATGTAATATTCCGTCAAGCCAACAAAAATGTACTCCAGAATCCAATTCTCTTCGAATGTATTTTATTTTATCGCCATACTTTTTAACCACTTCAGGAGTAGTATCTGTACTTCCGTGATCACAAACAATGATTTCACAAGGTTGCGTTTGAGCAAGACAAGAATCGATGCATTCGACTAAAAAATCGGCTCTATTGAAAGTTGGAATTATTATTGAAACGTTCTTATTCATTGTGGTTTAGAATTTTATTTAATAAAGAAATATCGGCATTTAAATGATTTACCTTTTCTGAATCATCTATATCAAAAGTCAAATCTACTGGCGAAATACTTTTCACAAAATCTATAATTTTAGTTGATTTTCCAGAGGCTATATTTACAATTCCTTTGTGATTCATTTTAACTAAATCGATAATTCTGTCGCAAACGGATTCTGCATTTAAAAAATCTCGAGTTGAATTTGCTCCAAATAATTTAAACGGTTTAGATAAATCTTCGTTTTTAAATCTGTTTAGCAAATTTGGATATAAAAATGGTGGATTTTGTGATTCATGGTAAAAACTAAATATCCTTCCAATACATAAATTTAATGAGCTATTTTTATTAGTATAATCTAGCAAAAGTAATTCAGAAATTCTTTTGGTTAAACCATAAGAATTAATAGGATTGATAGCATCTGTTTCTTTCAGTGGTATAGCAGAACTTTCGTACACATGGCTCGTGCTAGCATAAAAAACTCCAATTGGTTTGTTTATTTTGCCTATTGCTTTTATCAAATTAATAGTTCCTGAAACATTAACTTCATAGGCTTCTGAGATTTTGTTTTCAACGTCAGAAACAGCAACTTTTGATGCTAAATGAATTATGTAAGTAATTTCATCTGATTTTAGCCATTGATATAAAGCACTTTCATTTCGAATATCATCATTAAAAATTGAAAAATCTACATTTTGACTTTTTAATTTTTGACAAATAATTCTTCCTAAAACGCCTTTAGCTCCTGTTATTCCTATCATTATTTTATTATTGCTAAGAAATGTTTAAAAGCTACTATTATAAAAATAATCCTAGTTCTTAAATATTGTAGCAAATGTAATTTAATTAATAAAAATAACAATACGATTCAATCAAAAAAGGTTGGGTTTCTATAGGAATTTAGTAATATATTTGCTGAAATTTTCAAATAATGAATTCAGATATCAACCAAGAAGTTCATAAAGCGTTCGAAATAATTAAAGAAGGCGGAATAATTCTATACCCAACAGATACCGTTTGGGGAATTGGTTGCGATGCTTCAAATCCCGACGCTGTTGCAAAAATTTACCGATTAAAACAGCGTGAAGAGTCGAAAAGCATGATCGTTTTGATGAATGGGGAAAAAATGATTTACAATGTTTTCAAGGAAGTTCCAGAAGTTGCCTGGCAAATAATTGATTTATCAGAAAAGCCAACTACAATTATTTTAGATGAGCCAAGAAATGTAGCTGCCAATTTAATCGCTTCTGATAAAACATTAGGAATTAGATTAGTAAAAGAACCGTTTTGCTACAAATTAATGGAGAAAATGAAAAAACCACTGGTTTCGACTTCTGCAAATATTTCTGGACAACCTACTCCAATTGCTTTCAAAGATATTAGCCAAGAAATTATTAAAGGTGTGGACTATGTTGTAAATTTGCACCAAGATAAAATTGCTGGAAAACCGTCAACGATTATTAAAATTGGGTTAGACAGTCAGGTAAAAATAATTAGAAAATAAATAATCTTTAACCGCAAATTCGCAAATTATTTTATAAAATTATGGAAGATTATATTTTTAAAGAAGAAAATTACGAAATTGTGGGCATTCTGTTTGAGGTTCATAAAAACCTGGGAAAGGGTTTTTCTGAAATTGTTTACAAAGATGCTATTGAATATGAATTTCAACAGAACAAAATACCTTTTCAAAGAGAAAAAGAATTTTCAGTGAATTATAAAAATACTGTTTTAAACCATAAATTTTATGCAGACTTTTTAGTTTACGATAAAATTATACTTGAAATTAAAACTGTAGATTGTTTTAATAACAGTCATTATAACCAATGTTTAAATTATCTTAGAGTTTCTAAAAACAAATTAGCAATACTAGCAAATTTCAACTTAGTATCTTTAGAGTACAAACGCATAATTAGCTCAAAAAATTAATTTGCGAATTTGCGGTTAAAAAAAATGAATTACAAATCAGCCTTAAATAACAAAATATTCGAAGTAATTTCAAAAGCTTCACAAGAACTAAACATAGAAAGTTATGTTATAGGTGGCTTTGTGCGTGATTATTTATTAGGAAGAGAATTTAAAAAAGACATTGATATTGTTGCGATTGGAAGCGGAATTGAATTGGCTTTAAAAGTTTCGGAAATGCTCCCAAAGAAACCTAAAGTTCAAGTTTTCAAAACCTATGGAACTGCAATGCTGCGTTTTGAAGATACAGAAATTGAATTTGTAGGTGCTCGTAAAGAATCTTATCATTTTGAAAGTAGAAATCCCGTTGTTGAAAACGGAACCTTGGAAGACGATCAAAACCGACGTGATTTTACCATTAATGCGCTTGCAATTTCATTAAACAAGAACAATTATGGCGATTTATTAGATCCATTCAACGGTTTGGAAGATCTAAAAAACAAAATAATCAAAACGCCACTTGATCCTGATATTACCTATTCTGATGATCCCTTACGAATGCTAAGAGGAATACGATTTGCAAATCAATTAATGTTTGAAATTGAAGAGATATCTCTGCAATCAATTGCAAATAATAAAGATCGAATAAATATTATTACTGGCGAACGAATTGTGGATGAATTAAACAAAATTTTATCTACCGAGAAACCTTCAATTGGGTTTCTTTTATTATATAAAACGGGACTTTTGGATATTATTTTGCCTGAATTAACCGCTTTAAATCAAGTGGAAGAAATTGAAGGTCAATCGCACAAAAACAATTTTTATCACACTTTGGAAGTAGTAGATAATATTTGTCCGAATACTGATGATGTATGGCTTCGTTGGTCAGCATTATTACACGATATTGGTAAAGCACCGACCAAAAAATTCAATAAAAAACAAGGTTGGACTTTTCATGGACATGAGTTTTTAGGCGGAAAAATGGCAAAGAAAATCTTTGAACGGCTTCATATGCCACTTAATCACAAAATGAAATTTGTACAAAAAATGGTCATGATGAGTTCACGGCCAATCGTACTTTCAGAGGATGTGGTAACCGATTCTGCTGTACGTAGATTAATAGTTGATGCAGGTGAAGATGTAGACGATTTAATGACATTGTGTGAAGCAGATATTACTACGAAAAACCCAAAGAAATTCAAGAAATACCACAATAATTTTGAAATTGTTCGCAAGAAAATTATTGAAGTTGAGGAACGTGATCATGTTAGAAATTTTCAACCACCAATAACCGGTGAAGAAATCATGGTTTTATTCAATTTAAAGCCTTCTCGTGAAATTGGAATTTTAAAAGAAGCTATAAAAGAAGCTATTTTAGAAGGAGAAATCGCTAATGAATACGATGAAGCCTATGAATTTATGTTAAATAAAGCCGCAAAATTGGGATTAAAAAAACTTGAAAAATAATGAAAAAATATTTTATTTCTTGGTCAAAAGCTTCTTTAATTTTAGTTTATTTAGTTATAGTTGCAGGTGCATTAGTTAGAATGACGGGCTCCGGAATGGGCTGCCCTGATTGGCCAAAGTGCTTTGGTTACTACATTCCACCTACCGAAGCGAAAGAGTTACTATACACTCCAGGAAGAGAATATTCAAAAGGGCAAGTAATAATTCAAGATGAAAAGCTATTAGTAGCCAAAGAAGATTTTATTGCTGCAAAAAATTTTGAAAATACACATTGGGAGAAATACACCAAACATGAATATGCTATTTTCAATCCATTACACACTTGGGTAGAATATATAAACCGTTTAATTGGGGCATTAGCGGGATTAGCATGTGTTATTGCGTTGTTTTTCTCCTTTGGTTATTGGAAAGAAAATAAAAAGTTGGTTTTACTTAATTTACTGATTTGCTTCTTAATGGGATTCCAAGCGTGGCTAGGAAAAACAGTCGTTGATTCTGTGTTAAACCCATATAAAATAACCACTCACATGCTTGCCGCATTACTAATTGTTGCAGTTCAATTGTTTGTGATTTACTCTGTTAAAGAAAAGCAGAAAGAAAGAACTTTCAGCGTTGAATTCAAATGGGTTCTAGTAGTTGCATTAGGATTAACAATTGCTCAAATTATTTTTGGAACTCAGGTTCGGGAATCGGTTGATACCATTGTAGAAGCTGGTTTACCAAAGGAAGTTTGGCTACAAAATCCTAAAGGAGGTTTTTATATGCACCGAAGTTTTTCGATACTAGTTCTATTTACCAACTTGTTTTTGTTTTGGAGAAACAGAGAATTAAAATTAGGATCTAATAAAATTAATTGGGTAATTGCATTACTTTGTGTAGAAATTTTATCGGGAATTACAATGTTCTATTTCAATTTTCCATTTGGTTCACAAACGGTACATATTGTAATTGCTACTATTATTTTTGGCTTACAACTCTATTTATTATTAGAAAACTGTAAAAAAATTACAAAATAATACCCAGACTATATTGTCGCATTTCGTTGTTTACATTACTATAAATGTCTAAACTATTAAAAAAAGATAAATTCTTAGATTTATCAGATTATGGAAGGCCAATTGGAAAATTAATTGCCATCCAACTAAAAAATACCCGCTTCACTCCTATTCACGTAACGCTAATGTTCGGCCTTTCGGGACTGACTTCGATAGTTTGTATCTTACAAAACCATTATTTTTGGGCAGGATTTTTCCTTGTTTTAAAATCGGCTATAGATGCTGCTGATGGGGAATTAGCTCGATTGAAAAACACACCATCTTATGTAGGAAGATACCTCGATAGTGTTTTTGATATCGTATTAAATTTCATGATTTTAATGACCATTTGTTATGTCTCAAAAACTACAATTTGGTTTACCATTTTGGCATTTATTGGAGTTCAATTACAAGGCACTTTATACAATTATTACTATGTGATTTTAAGAAATAAATCGGTGGGTGGAGATACTACAAGTAAAATTTTTGAGTACAAATCGCCTCGAGCTTTACCTGGAGAAACACAAAAATCGGTTGATATTTTGTTTAAAATTTACACCTTGGTTTACGGAACCTTTGATAAGATAATTCACTTTTTAGATCCTGAAGCTTACAAAGTAAAAACGTTTCCAAATTGGTTTATGACGTTTTTATCCATATACGGATTGGGTTTTCAATTACTAATTATTGCGATTATGTTACCGATGAATTTGATCGAATTTATCGTTCCGTTTTTTATCGTTTATACGTTATTTATTTTTGTTATAATTGGCATTAGAAAAACGTTTTTTAAGGCTTAAAATCACCATAGAATAAATCGATAGTAGTAATTTAAAAATCTGTTTGTCAGTGTTTTAAAATAAATTACTTGAATAAAATAATTAAATTAATTTTTAACCGATCCAGTTTTTAAAATTGGTTACTTTTTCCCGACTTACGATTACTTCTTCGTCTTTATAAGTGGGTAAAATAACTCTCAATCTTGAGTTACTATAGACCAAAATTTCTTTAATTGATTTGATTGAAATAATAAATTTTCGACTGATTCTATAAAAATCTTTAGCTTCTAATTCCTGTTCCAAAACTTCTAAAGTGGAATCAATTAAATAATTTCTATTGTCAAAAGTGTGAATATAAGTTCCTTTATTTTCACTAAAAAAACATTCAATTTCATCGGTTGAAATAACTTTCAGGTGCTGCCCTATTTTTACCGTAAATCGTTTTTTAGATTTTTGATCGAATGAATTTTGAAACATTTGTTTTATTTTTTCAAAGTCCATTTGACTGGCAAAAATAGCTTCATTTAATTTTAAAAAATGGGACTTGAATTTAGAAATTGAAATAGCTAATTCGTCCTCGTCAATTGGTTTTAAAAGATAGTCAATTGAGTTCAATTTGAAAGCTCGTAATGCATATTCGTCATACGCAGTTGTAAAAATTACAGCGCTATTAATTTCGACTTTTTCAAAAAGTTCAAATGACAATCCATCTGACAATTGTATGTCTAGAAAAATCAAATCGGGGTGCTCATTTTTAGAAAACCATTCAATAGCTTCTTGAACAGAATGAAGCATTACTTCTACCCGAACATTTAACTTTTCGAGTTTGCGTTGCAATAATCTTGCCGCTGGTTTTTCGTCTTCTATGATTATGGTTTTCATTCTGGATGGTTTTTAATTTCTAAAAACGATATTATTGATTAGCCCTTTTTTCTTTTTCCATTATTTCCTTAATTTTACGCTCTTCCCAGTTTTTACCAAATAGTAAATTACTACCAAAAACGCTTGTTCCGTGAGATAGTATTCCGATTCCCCAGAATAAAGCCGTAGAGAAACTTTCCCATCTCCAAAAGTTATTTTTGCTCATTAAGTAAATTTGAATACACAGGAGTATATTTACAAAAACATAAACCGTGAAGTGAACGTAAAATCCTGTAATACTTTTTACTCTTTTTTTTGCAGCGTAATAACGCTCGTTTTGTTGAAATTGATTTTCCATTTTCTAACTTTATTTTTTTAATTATTTCCAGTTTTGTTTATTTTCTTCTTTGTTTAAAATTTGTTGGATTTTACGTTCTTCCCAGTTGGTGCCGTAACCAAATACCCGAAGACCCTTCATAGTAAGCCCAAATCCCCAACCAAATGCAGGAAACCAAAACCATTGAAAATGAGAGCTAAATCGGAGATTAATAAAAATAAGAAACGGAATCACTAAGGAATAAGAAATCAAACTGGTATAAAATTTTCTTAGTTCATCCACTTGTCGTTTTGCTTTGTTGTATGCATTCTCTTCATCGTAATTTGAATTTTCCATGATTGTAATTTGTTTTGTTAGAATTGGTAATTTGACTGTAAATGTGTGTTCGTTTTGTTCAATCGTAACTTTTCTGTCGGTGATAATAGCGTAGCGGCTAATGATGTTTTGAATTCCAACGCCCTGTCCATCTTGTAAAACAGCTTTCTTTTGAAAATTATTTTGAATTACCAAATCATCTTTTTCGATGTAAATTTTAATATGTAATGGTTTTTGTTGGCTTATAATGTTGTGCTTCACAGCATTTTCTAACAATAATTGTAAAGAAAGCGGCACCACTTTGGATTCAATATGAAAATTATCAACCAGAACTTCATAAGTCAAGCTATTTTCAAAACGCATTTGCAACAAATTCATATAAGTTTTGGCAAAAGCCATTTCTTCTTCAATTGGAACCAAGTCTTTGTCCTTTTGTTCTAAAACGTAACGATACACTTTAGACAATGAAGTGGTAAACCGTTGTGCACTTTCGGGATTTTCTTCAATCAAGGAACTCAATACATTCAGACTATTAAAAAGAAAATGCGGGTCGATTTGGTTTTTTAGCGTTTCAAATTTGGCCGAGGCAGTTCCAGCAATAATTTTCTGCTCTTTGACTTTACCTTCTTGTTTTTTATGAATTGAATAAATTACTCTATAAATCCAAATTGAAACGAATAACGTTGCTATTAACCAAATGAACTGGCGCATCATTTCAGGATTCCAACTTTCAATATTTAACCAATCTTTTTCCATACTTTAATAAATTGATACAAATGTAATTCGGATGATGAAAATACAGATTAATTATTTACTGAATTGTCGGATTTTTGGGATGAATTGTAAAAATAGTCTTCAATCGTTCTTTTTCACCACTTTTTAGCCCGGATAGAAGGGAAAATCCCGTTTTATTTTGCGTAAGCAAAAATAAAGCGGATTTGGAATGATAGCCGGAATAGCTCCTGAAAAAAATCTTATTAACAAAACGGAAATGGGAAATCGAAATCTGAAATTTAATTTTAACTTTGTTGCTTTACAAAAATTAAGAATATGGTTTATAAATTTAGAGTAATTCTAGACGCGGAGGAAGATATTTTTAGAGATATTGCGATACTTTCTGACGATACTTTGGAGGATTTACACAATGCAATTTTCAATTCATTTGGATTTGACGGGATGGAAGTCGCGTCGTTTTATACTTGTGACGATACCTGGAATCAGGAGGATGAGATTCCAATGTTTGATTCTGGAGATGTTCCAGGCGAACAAAAAACGATGAGCGATTATCAATTGGAAGATTTATTAGATAAGCAAAATACGAAAATAATATACGTTTACGATTTTATAAATATGTGGACATTCCTAGTGGAATTGGCTGCTATTGAGGAACAAATTCCAGGAAATATTTATCCTGAAACTATTTTTTCTCACGGTGAAATGCCAGATGAAGCAATTGAAAAAAACTTTGAAGCCGACATGCACGATGATATTTACGGAGAATTTGAAGACGATTTAGACGAAGATGATTTAGATATGTTTAGCGGGGACGACAGCTTTGAAGATTACGGATCAGAGGAGAAATGGTAGTTTAAATATAGGTTCAAAGTCAAAAAATACAATTACATAGTGTCAAGAAGAAAGAAAAAAACTTCTTTTTTCTAAAAAACCAAAAATAATAAATGCTAAACTTATATAATACCCACATTGAAACGTTATCCATTCACAGAGTTGGTAATAAAAGTAGAAACGAAACTCAATTTTTATCTGAACAACCTTTTAATCTTACCGATGAAATTGTACCCCTGATGAAGGAATATTTCTTCCGACCTTTCAGAGAAAAAGAGGAAAACTATTTCCAATTTGCTCATGAAGTGGATTTGGATTACAATGAAATGTTCAAATTTGCTTCGGAGGTTTTTGCTAACCCAAGTAGTCTTCATGACGTTTCTAAGAAAATAACAAATCATTTATTTGAGCAATCGAACCATCCGCATATTAAAAACGGGGAAGTTTATGTGACTTATTTATCCAATGTAAATATTGATAACAATGTTGTAGATGCAATTGGAGTTTTTAAAAGTGAAGTTCAAACAGATTTTTTACAATTTGAAGAGCGAGGCACAGCATTAGAAATGATTTTGCAACAAGGGATTAACCTCAGCAAACTAGACAAGGGATGCTTAATTTTTAATTACAAAAAAGAGGAAGGTTATAAGATTTTATCTGTTGATAGCAACCGTTACGATGCGAGATATTGGCTAGAACATTTCCTATCTGTAGATGCTTTTCAGGACGAAAATTTTATTACTAAAAAATATTTGAAGTTCTGTCAAGGATTTGCAAAAGACGTTGTTTTTCCTGCTGAAGATAAAAAACAAGAAGTGATGTTCATGAACCGTTCGGTAAATTATTTTGCTAAAAACGATCAGTTTGAAGAAAGTAATTTCTTAAATGAAGTGATGGATAATCCTGACTTAATCCCGGAATTTCGAAGTTACAAAGTAGACAAAGGAGAGAAATACAGCATTGAAGATGTGACTACTTTTCCTATTGCAAATTCAGCCGTTTCTGACGCTCGAAAATCGATAAAAAATGTAATCAATTTAGATACTCACATTCAAATTAAGATGGATTTTATTAATCCAGAAAGCGCTGAAAAATTTGTCGAAAAAGGTTGGGACGAAGAAAAACAAATGTATTATTACTTGGTTTATTTCAACAAAGAGCAAAAAAGCTAGACGGTTACAATAATATAAAGTCCCTTACTTAAATAAGGGATTTTTTTTGTTAAAATTTTTTATTGTAACAATTAGAAAAATAAAACGTCATACATTTATAAAAAATATAAAATTTGGAAACAATACTATCGATTAATAATCTGAACAAAATTTACAATAAATATGTTCACGCAGTAAACAACGTCTCACTTGAGATAAAAAAAGGTAATGTTTACGGTATTTTAGGGCCTAACGGAAGCGGGAAATCTACTACCTTAGGAATTGTTTTAAATGTAGTTAATAAAACCTCTGGAACTTATAGCTGGTTTGGGGGCAAAGTGGAAACCCATGAAGCACTAAAAAAAGTAGGGGCAATAATCGAGCGACCGAATTTTTATCCTTACATGACTGCAAAACAAAACTTGGAATTGGTATGCAAAATCAAGAATATTGATTATTCCAAGGTTCAAGAAAAACTGGCGCTGGTTGGTTTAGTTGAACGTGAAAACAGTAAATTCAATACTTTTTCATTAGGAATGAAGCAGCGATTAGCAATTGCTTCTGCTTTATTGAACGATCCTGAAATTCTTATTTTAGATGAACCTACCAATGGATTGGACCCTCAGGGAATTCATCAAATTCGTGATATTATTCGGTTAATTGCCTCGCAGGGAACTACTATTTTATTAGCTTCTCACCTACTTGATGAAGTTGAAAAAGTGTGTTCTCATGTTTTAGTTTTACAAAAAGGTAAGATTTTATATTCTGGAACAGTTGATGGAATGTCTTCCAATGAAGGGTTTTTCGAATTACAATCTGAAAATAACGATGCTTTAATAAAAGTTTTACAATCGCATTCAGCAATTGAAAAAGTAGTTACAGAAGATGGAAAAGTACTTGTTTATCTTAAAAGTCCATTGGCTGCAGCCGATTTAAATAAATACTTATTTGAGAATAATATCTTTTTGAATCATTTAGTTAAACGCAAAACAAGTTTGGAAGACCAATTTTTGGAGTTAACAAAGAATAAACAATAATATAAATTTCACTTTCAAAAATCTAAAATCATAAATAGAAATGAAAAGATTACTTTTAATAGAATTACAAAAAATATGGTTGAGCAGATCTAGTAGAATATTATCAATAGCGTATTTTTTCATACTTTCTTTTATCGCATTAATTGCCTCTATAAAATTCAATATTGGTAGTTTCCAACTTCATATTGCAGAGCAAGGGATATTCAATTTTCCTTATATATGGCATTTTAACACCTACATTGCAGCTATCTTGAAATTCTTTTTAGCTATTGTAATTGTTTCAATGATGGCTAATGAATACAGTTACGGAACCTTAAAGCAAAACTTGATTGACGGAATGAGCAAACAAGAATTTGTTCTTTCAAAATTTTTAACCGTAGTAGTATTTGCAGCAGTATCGACTTTATTTGTATTTGTAATGTCATTAATTCTCGGATACAGCTTCTCTTCATATACAGAATTTAGTATTGTTTTTTCTGACCTTGAATATTTATTGGCTTATTTTGTAAAACTACTTGGATTCTTTTCTTTCTGTCTTTTTTTAGGTATTCTTGTAAAAAGATCCGCATTTGCAATTGGATTTCTTTTTGTATGGAATATTTTAGAGGGAATTGCTAAAGGTATTTTGAACTTTAAATTATTTCCAGAAGGAAAAACTGCAGATAATATAATGCAGTTTTTTCCTTTAGAGTCAATGGGAAATTTAATTGTAGAGCCGTTTTCTCGATTATCGGTAATTAAGAACATCCAAACGGCAATTGGGGGCGCGGGAAATGGAAAAGACTACAGCGTACATTTTAGTTCAATTATGATAGTTTTGGCTTGGACTGCTATTTTTGTATTTCTTTCATATAAATTATTAAAAAAACGAGATTTATAGTATCTTTGTGTAGTTATGAAAATTACACAAAAATCCCTCTATTTCATACTAATAATTTGCTTTTCAAGAGCAATAAACGCCCAGTACATTCAAATTAACGATACGTATACTGCACAACAATTAGTGCAAAATGTGTTGGTTGGTAATAGTCCATGTGCTAACGTTAGCAATTTCACTGTTAGTGGAGATCCCTCTAGCGGAGGTCAAAATAGTTATGGCTATTTTAATTCTGGAACTAGTAATTTCCCATTTTCTCAGGGGATTGTATTGAGCACAGGTAGGGCAACTTCTGCAGTTGGTCCTAATAATTTCATATTGAGTCAAGGCGGCACTAACTGGCTTGGTGATTCAGATTTAGAATCGGCGCTTGGTATTTCAAATTCTATTAATGCAACCGTCTTAGAATTTGATTTCATTCCAATAACTAATAAAGTTAGTTTCGATTATATATTTTCATCAGAACAATATTTAATTAATGCTACAGCCAACCAATGTAATTATACAGATGGATTTGCTTTTTTATTGAAACCAGTAGATAACTCAACACCCTACCAAAATTTAGCTATTGTTCCAGGCACTAATATTCCTGTAAAAATAAATACTGTTAGAGGAAGCGGAAGTGTTTGCCCTCCAGCAAATCAATCTTTTTTTGATGCATTTAATGGAACCAATCACCCAACCAATTTTAATGGCCAAACTGTAATTATGAAGGCTGAAGCCAATGTAATTCCAGGAACCCCATATCATATAAAATTAGTAATTGCTGATCAAGGAAACAATCTATATGACTCCGCTATTTTTCTTGGGGCAAATAGTTTTAATGTTGGTGCAAATTTAGGTTCTGATAAATTAATTGCAACTAATAATCCTATTTGCGAAGGCGATACTTATACCTTAGACGCCACAATTCCAGGATTGTACTCCTACAAATGGTTTAAGAATAATTCGGAAATATTAGGTCAAACATCTCCAATTTATACTGTTCGAGATTCAGGAATTTATAAAGTAGAAATCACATTAACAGGAACTACTTGTGTTGCAACAGATGAAGTAACAATTGAATATAGCTCAAAACCATCTTTAACAAATTCGCGTCTTATTCAATGTGATGACGATAATGATGGAATTGCGACTTTTGATTTGACGAAAGTCGATTCGATAATTACTGGAAATAACACTCAGTTAAGTAGTGTAGTTTACTTTGAGAATATTACTGATATTAATCCGATTCCAAATCCAAGAAGCTACAGAAATACATCAACAAATACAGTTTATGGAAGAGTTTCAAATTCTTTTGGGTGTGTAGCTTTTGCGACAGTGAATTTACAAATATCTAATCAAATTATCGGTGCGCAAAATCCAATTATTAAGTGTGATGTAGATGGTAATTTAGATGGATTTACTACGTTTAATTTAAATAACGATGCAACTCCGCAAATACTAACAGGATTGCCAACAGGATTAGCTGTAGAATACTATTTGACCAATAATGATGCATTAGTTCAACAAAATTCTTTGCCTAATAATTATACCAATTCAACTATTTACGAGCAAATTATTTATGCAAGAATTGTTAATGGTCCCGATTGTTTTGGAATTACCCCTTTAATATTAAAAGTAACTGCTTTTTCTCCATCTCGTTTTGAAGATGAAACCGTTTATATCTGCAATGGGAATCCGAAGAGAATTGCCGTATCCAATGGATTTTCAAGTTACCAATGGAGTAATGGAGACGGAACGAGCTATACAAACATTAGCTCCCCAGGAACTTATACAGTAACAGTTTCAAATGCACTAGGATGTCAAGCTACAAAGAAATTTATCGCATTAAATTCAGGAACTGGAACAATTACATCGGTTGACGTTGTAGATTTTTCAGGAAGTGAGAATTCAATTGTAATAAATTATACCGGAATTGGTGTTTATCAATTTTCAATTGACGGAACTAATTATCAAGATAGCCCTCAGTTTTATAATGTAGCCGAAGGAAGTTATCTAATTTATATTCGAGATATAAATGGTTGCGAAATTCCAGCTCCTACGAAGGTTTTTGTATTGGATTATCCAAGATTTTTTACTCCTAATGGTGATAGTTTTAATGATTTTTGGACTATAAAAAATAGCGCTAAATATCCTAACATGACAATCTATGTTTACAATAGATATGGGAAATTACTAACACAAGTCAATCCTAGAGGAAGTGGTTGGGATGGAACCTATAACGGGCAACCAATTCCAGCAGATGATTATTGGTTTACCATAATTATAAATAACGATAGAATAATTAAAGGACACTTTGCTCTATTGAGATAAATATTATATTTTTACACTTTGTGATTACTACTATGAAAAAATTAGCGTTACTGTTTTTACTATTATCTTCTTTGATTTCATTTTCTCAGTTGAGTAATAAACACTGGATACCACCATTGCATTCAAGAGATAACACTGCTATTTCTGACCAGTATATTTATATGTCTACTAACGAAACAGTTCCGTTTCAAGTAACTGCTACAGATGGAAATGGTGTTCCCTATGCCGGTTCTCCATTTACAATTTCAGCGTCAACACCTGGATTTTTTACTGTAGGAACTGGCCAGCCAACAAAAATGTTTCTTAACTTAAGTGATGTTAATACAGTTGTTTCAGGGAGAGGAGTTATACTACAAGGAACCAAAGATTTTTATGTTAGTTTTAGAATGCGTCACGCAAGTCATGCCGAAACAATTATTTCTAAAGGAAGACCAGGGATAGGTACAAGCTTTAGATTGGGCTGTACAATTAATGAAAGTCAAGACAATAGAAAAAACTTTGTAGCCAGTGTAATGGCAACTGAAAATAGTACCAATGTAACCTTATCAAATTATAATACAGGAGTTGTTTTTACTAGTGGTGCTGGGAATATTACTGCCGATACTCAAACATTTACTTTAAATGCTGGAGAATGTATCGTTTTTAGTGGAAACAGTAATGTGACTGCTAATCTAGATGGAATTATTGGTGGTTTAATCACTTCAGATAAACCTGTTGCTGTAAATACTGGAAATGCACTTGGAGGCATTACAAATGGTCGTGCTGATCTAACTTTAGACCAAATAGTTTCTGCATCGCAAATTGGTACCGATTATATTTTTATAGAAGGAAATGGGAGTGCATCAATGGAAAATCCTTTAATTGTAGCTCACGAAGACAATACAGCTATTTTTGTTAATGGAAGTGCTTCACCTGTAACTACCATAAATGCTGGACAATACTATTTGGTTCCTAATTCTTATTATCAAGGAACCAATAATAGTAATATATATGTTCGTTCTAGCAAACCCGTTTTCGCATATCAATTATTAGGTGGAGGTTCGGACACTGCTACCTCTGGTCTCAATTTCATTCCACCTTTGAGTTGCTTTTTTCAAAATTCTGTTAATATTCCAAACGTAAATCAAATTGGAACTAATACTTATAATTCCGATTTAATGATGCTGACATACTCCAATGCTACAATATCTATCAATGGCGTTGCAGTACCTACTTCACAAGCTCAAGCCGTTTTGGGAAATAACGACTGGGTATCGTATAGAGTTGCAAATCAATCTGGAAATCTTAATATTACCTCAACAGGTCCATTAGCAGTTGGAGTTTTTGGATTTCAGGGTACAGCAGTTGGATTTGCAGGTTACTATTCCGGATTTGGAAGTACACCTCAGGATACAAATATAACCGTTTGTTCCAATAGTACTAGTGATTTATTTACTGTAATCAATGGAAATCCAGGAACAGGTGGAACATGGACAGTTCCTGCGGGTGGAAGCCCATTAAATGGAAATATATTTGATCCTTCAATTAATTTACCCGGAGAATATATTTACACGTTTACAAAATCTTGTAATACTTCTCTTACAACAATAAGCGTAAAAGTTAATGTTACTATTCAACAAATTAAAAATCCTGGAGTTAGCACAAATACATCCTCTTGCGTAACCACACCAGCTTATAATTTATTTAGTTTGTTAGGAAGTACAGCAGAAGTTGGAGGCACATGGAGTCCGGCATTAAGTTCTGGAACTGGTGTTTTTAATCCAGCAGTAGACGCAGGTGGAATCTATACTTATAGTTTTCCTGCAACGGGAGCTTGTCCTTTAGTGTCATCTACAGTTAATGTAAATAATTCAGTCGTTCCAATTATAAACACAATTACCAATTTTTCTAAATGTGATGATGCCGTTGATGGAAGTGCCACTAATGGAACTGCAACTTTCAACTTATTATTAAAAAATAGCGAAGCACTAGGAACTCAAACTGGAGTAAATGTAACGTACCATACTTCCCAAAACGACGCTAATTTAGGTCAAAACGGAATCACTTCCATAAATACTGGAAATAGAATAATTTATGTAAGATTAACTATGGCGGCCTCAGGTTGTTTTTTGACTACGTCGTTTAATTTGGTTGTAAACCCAGTTCAAACAATCACTACACAGCCCTTATCATCTCAAGATATTTGTATTGGTGGTGATGTTGCTCCATTTACAATAGCTTATTCAGGAGGATTAGGTACACCATCAATTCAGTGGTACAGTACTAATTCAAATAATACAACTAGTGGAAATGCAATTTCTGGTGCTACAAACACTTCCTATACCCCACCAACTTTCAATACAGCAGGGGACTTTTATTATTATGCAATAGTTTCTTTTTCAGGTTTAGATTGCGGAAGCGTTGCAAGTAATACCGCTTTAGTTCGTGTTGTGGCTGATCCTACTGTAACGATTACCCCAAATACTCAAATTATTTGCCAAGGAACTACACCAACTGATTTAGTTGTAACTCCATCAGGCGGAGTGGGAACTTTTAGTTACCAGTGGTATAATTCTCCAGCAAACACAGCAATAGCAGGCGCCACAAGTGCAAATTACACACCCTCAACCGCAATTGTAGGAACGTTATCATACTATTGTATAATTACCCAAACAGGACTAGCATGTTCTGTGACAAGCCCGGTGGTAAGTGTTCAAGTAGTGGATAATCCAATTGTTGGTATTCAGCCATTAGCGAGTCAGCCTATATGTATTAATAACACTCCGATTACTTTAACGACCGCTTTTATTAATGGTACTGGAACACCAACTTATCAATGGTATTCAAATACTATTAATTCTTATTTGGGAGGTACAATAATTTCAGGTGCTACAACACTCAGTTATACGCCGATAACATCAGCTGTGGGAACTCTTTATTATTATTGTGTTGCAACTTATGCAAACGGAAATTGTGGAACAGTTTCTACCAATATTTCTGAAGTAATTGTAAATCCTTTACCCGTAGTTAATGATATTACAATTGTTCAATGTGATGATGATTTAGATGCAGTAACAGCTTTCAATTTAACAGTAAATAATAATCAAATTTCGACAGATGCTGCTAATGAAACATTTACTTATTTTACCTCTTTAGCTGGTGCAAATGCGAATCCGACTTTTGATCAGATTACTACTCCACTTGCTTTCACAAATACCACAGCTGGAATAATGGATATTTGGACGAGAGTTACGACAGTTAATGGCTGTTATAGAGTTGCAAAAATAACTTTGAGAGTTGCCGCTCCAAATATTCCTAGTACCTATAATATTACGATGCCTGCTGTTTGTGATGACTTTCTCGATATTAATGGAAATAATAATGCAAACAATAACGATCGGGATGGTGTTGCAACTTTCGATTTTAGTTCTACAGAACCTACAATTAGGGGATTATTACCAACTTCTGCAAACTACTTCATTAAATATTATCGAAATAGAGCTGATGCTTTGGCGCAACAAAATGAAATAACAAATTTAACCAGCTATAGAAATATCGGATATCCATCAACTCAAAATATTTGGGTGAGAGTTGATAGCGATATAACGAATGCTTGTTATGGCTTAGGGCCTTGGGTCACATTAAATGTTCAAGCAAAACCATTTGCGCATACTGTAAACATTCCTAGACAATGTGACGATAATACAGACGGTATTTTTAATTTTAATACCGCTAACTTAGAAAGCGATTTATTGCTTGGGCAAACTGGAGTTGCAGTTACTTATTATGATTCTTCAAATAACCCGCTGAGAGATTCAAATAATAATTTGATTACAAGTCCGTTTCCAGCGACATTCTCATCAACATCACAAACAATTAGAGCGTTGGTGACAAATACCACTCCTCAGGCTTGCTGGTATGATACAACCATTCAATTTATAGTTGATAAATCTCCAATAGATTTTACAATACCAGCATCTTTGACAACTATTTGTGACGATGAAACCGATCCTGCATTGCAAAACGGACAGTTTGATTTTACAACTTCTCAATCTATTCATGATATTGTAACTTTAAATCAACCCTCAGGAATGGCATTTGAATATTATGATGAAAATAATGTACTTCTATCTACGCCACTTCCAAATCCGTTGCCAGTAACAGTAACAAAAAACATAACAATAGTAGTTTACAATCCGATAAATCCAACTTGTAAAATCACTAAAACAATAACATTCACCGTAAATCCTATCCCGGTGATTGAATTACAAACTTCAACGTTAGTATGTAGTAATGATCCTACTTTCTTTGTAATGTTGAATGCAGGAATCACCGATGGAAGTCCAATAACCAATTATACTTATGAGTGGTATAAAGATGGTGTGGCAATACCAACTGCAACTTCTTATACTTTAAATGTGAATACTGAAGGGATTTATACAGTTAAAGTCATAAATTCATTAGGATGTTTTAGAATTAGAACAATTACTGTAATTGCTTCAGATGCAGCGCATTTCCAAATGCCAACAATTATGGATTTAAGTGAAAATAATACTGTAATTATTAATGTAACAGGATTAGGAAATTATGTTTTCAGTTTAGATTATCCAAATGCTTATCAAACTATAAATATTTTTACTGATGTAGCTCCAGGAGTTCATACCGTTTATGTAAAAGATTTAGATGGTTGTGGAACCACATCTCAAGTAATTAATGTAATTGGAATTCCCAAATTTTTTACTCCAAATGCTGATGGATTTAATGATACATGGAATGTTCTAGGTTTAACTACAACAAAAAATTATAATACTACTATTTATATTTTTGACCGCTATGGTAAATTATTGAAAGAGTTAAGCCCAATTAGTAAAGGTTGGGATGGTACTTTTAATGGTCAACCCTTGCCGTCAGATGATTATTGGTATACTATTTATTTTGAAGACGGAAGAACTGAGAAAGGTCATTTTACGCTGAAAAGATAAAATTCCATTTGAAACTAATAACATAATTATTAGCCCCGATAGTAGCGACATCCCACGCGTTTGCGTGGATATAGCGAATAGCGGGAAATAACGTCATAAAAACCAACCAACTTTATGCTCCTAGAAATAAATAGTGTAATTTTGCTGACTTCAAATTAGTTGAGGATTTACAATATATGAGAACGAAATCGTTAAAAAAGAATAAGATTAATGTAATTACCCTTGGGTGTTCCAAAAATGTATACGACAGTGAGGTTTTAATGGGGCAATTGCGAGCCAATGGAAAAGACGTGGTGCATGAGGAAGAGGGAAATATTGTGGTTATAAATACTTGTGGTTTTATTGATAATGCCAAAGCAGAATCGGTGAATACCATCCTTGAATATGCTGATAAAAAATCACGTGGAATTGTAGATAAAGTTTTTGTTACCGGTTGTTTATCTGAAAGATACCGACCTGATTTAGAGAAAGAAATTCCAAATGTAGATCAGTATTTTGGGACTACAGAATTGCCTGGTTTATTGAAAGCTTTAGGAGCTGATTACAAACATGAATTATTGGGGGAACGATTGACTACTACTCCAAAAAATTATGCTTATTTAAAAATAGCTGAAGGTTGCGACCGCCCTTGTAGTTTTTGTGCTATTCCGATTATGCGCGGAAAACACGTTTCTCAAACTATTGAGAAATTAGTAAAAGAAGCAGAAGGTTTAGCTAAAAACGGCGTTAAAGAATTGATATTAATCGCTCAGGATTTAACGTATTATGGTCTTGATATTTACAAAAAACGTAATTTAGGTGAATTATTAGAAGCTTTAGTTAAAGTTGAAGGAATAGAATGGATTCGTTTGCATTATGCATTCCCAACAGGTTTTCCAATGGATGTTTTGGAAATCATGAAACGCGAACCCAAAATATGCAACTATATTGATATTCCACTTCAGCATATTTCTGATTCTATATTGAAATCGATGCGTCGTGGGACAACAAGAGAAAAAACCACTCAATTATTGAAAGATTTTAGAGCTGCAGTTCCTGGAATGGCAATTCGAACTACCTTAATTGTGGGTTATCCTGGAGAAACTCAGGAAGATTTTGAAATATTGAAAGACTTTGTTCAAGAAATGAAATTTGATAGAATGGGTTGTTTTGCCTATTCTCATGAAGAAAATACACATGCTTACCTTTTAGAAGATGATGTTCCAAGTGAGGTAAAACAAGCTCGAGCAGAAGAAATAATGGAATTGCAATCGCAAATTTCTTGGGATTTAAACCAAGATAAAGTGGGGCATACATTTAAATGTATCATTGATAGAAAAGAAGGTGCACATTTTGTGGGAAGAACAGAATTTGACAGCCCAGATGTGGATAATGAAGTATTAATTGATGCTTCAAGACACTATGTAAAGACGGGTGAATTTGTGATGATTAAAATTACAGAAGCTACAGAATTTGATTTATATGGTGAACCAATTTAGATATTAATTTAATAAAATTAAATATGAAATCAATTAAAATAATTTGCACTTTGTTTTTGTTATTTTCTATGCAATCTATTTCAGCTCAATTTGGCCAAGGCGGAATGGGTGGTGGAATGGGAGGAATGGGAGGCGGAATGGGTCAAGGCGGAATGGGTGGTGGAATGAATGGAAACCGCAATATGCAACCTCAAAGGTCTCAACCAAAAGAACCAGCAATCGAAGAAACGGTAAAAAAAGTGGTCGATAGACTCAACCAACAACTAATATTAGATGAACTACAGGTTATTGCTATTTCTAATATTATTACTGAAAATATAAAAAAGCAAAATGCTATAATAAAAAAAGAAGAAGGTGGTAATGAGGAAAAAGCAAATGAACTAAAAGCAATTGCTGAAAAAATGGATCTAGATATAATGATTTTACTTAACAAAGATCAAAAAGCAAAATACAAATTGCTTGCTGAAGATGCGAAGAAACAACAAGAAGCTTATTCAAGGAGAAACAGATAAAGTTTAAAAAAACCGCGATTATCGCGGTTTTTTTATAAATTTTATTTTGATCCTAAATCTAAATTAAAGCTAACTTTTATCTGTTCTGCAAATTTATCCTTTACAAGTTTTGGAATCTCAATGTCATAATCTTGCGCATGAACTGTAAAATTTCCTGTTGCGCCTACCCCACCCCCATTTGAAGTTAAAAAGATTTTGGTTTTTATTTTCTTAGTTACTCCATGAATAGTTAAATCACCTTCAATATCAAAAGCAACTTTATTAGATGATAATTTTCTAGCATCAAAACCAATTATTTTCCCTTTAAATGTGGAATTTGGAAATTTAGAAGATTCCATATAATTCTCATTAAAATGTTCCTCCATTAATGGTGTTTTGAAACGGATAGATTTAATGATCACACTTGTTGCAAATTGCCCAGTTGCTTGATCTAAAATTGCTGAAACGGTATTACTTTTCCCCGCAATTTCAACTAAATTAGGCATAGATGCATCAAATTTAATTTCCCCAGAACGAGTTAACAATCTTTGAGCGAAAGTTATGTTTACTATTAATAATAACGTAAATAAGAATATTTTTTTCATCTTAATTTAATTTTCAGGGAAATTATTGGTTGCCCATGTATTTATCATTGTAATTGTTGCTTGAGGCAAACTCCCGGTTTGTGGCATTATGTTACCACAAGAAGCATCTAATCTACATAATAAAGTTCCATTTTGGGTTGCATTTTTAACTGCAGAATAGGAAGTTAAATTTGGAAATTGACCTCCTGCAGCATGACAACCTGTACATTTTGATGTCATAACTGGTTTAACATGTACATTGTAGGTTGGATTTGTAACTACACCCGATATATCTTGAATCGTAGTAGATTCACATGAAACAATAAGCAAACTGCTAATTGCGAATAAAACTAATTTTAAATTTTTCATAATTATATGTTTTAAAAAACTCTGTACATATTAAATCCGAAATACAATTGCTTAGTACCATCCCATCGCCCATTTGCATTAGTAAATACAGCTACGTCATTCATAGCTTGGCTGTTTGAGAACACCAATTGGAATACGTGACCACCTGTTTCAATATCTAAACCTAAAGTTAATGGGTTACTATAATTTGAAACAAATCCTTCTGGAAGATTTAATCTAGCTGCATATTCTAAATTCAAACTTAATCGCTTTGCAATTTTATATCTAGCTCCTGTTCCCAATAATAAGGTCGATTTTTGATCTAAAATTCCGTCATATAAATTTTTATGAACGTAAATTGGTGCTAATTCAAATGAAAAGGAATCATTAAATTTTCTCGAAATTAATAATTGGGTTGTAAATGCCAATCGGTTATTGAATTGCAACCCAGGCATTAGATCATTCTTTTTCAATTCACTATTGATATCCATTGTGTTGTATCCTACAATTGTAACTGGAAATCCATCAACTTCCTGATTTGCCATTTTATACTTAGCAGCCAATTCAAATGTTTTTTGAAAAGTATGACGTGAAGCACTAATTGCCAGCCAATTAGAAACTCCATAAATTCCTCCTAATTTAGTATAAGCATTGTCCAATCCGAAAAAATTCTCCATTCCTTGCGCCAAATCACCAAAACGATGTGAAACTATGAAATAAAATTCTCCTTTGGCAGGTAGTTTTGTGGATTGCATATTGCAAATTTGTAGGCCTTTGAATGTTGCTATTTCTATATTAACTTGTTTTGGTATACCTGCGTCCAATTGGTTTAATAAATCGTCTTGCGCCTTTGCAATATAGAAAGTACAAAAGACTAAAAGGAACGATAAAAAGTACTTTATTTTCATTTTAATTGTTTTTATTAATTGAACATTGATCTAATTTCAACTCACCCATCAAGTCATCAAAACCTACTAATCTTCCTTTTATGGAAACTAATTGATCTGTTTTTATAGTTGCATCTGGTAAATTAAAATTACAAATTATAGTATTATCGATAGTTACTATACTATCATAAACTGCAGTTACTTTGCCAGAAATAGCAATAGTTTTGTCGGAATAGTTAAGAGTAGCTTTAGCAACATCAGCATTGAATTCAGCGGTAATAACTTTCGATGGTATAATAAATTCAGCTTCTTCGGTAGCTATATTTCTAGAACCTCCATAAAAAACATAAATTAAAGTGAATAAAAATAGTAAAACTACTCCTATCAGAAATCCTATTATTTTTGTTTTCTTAGACATTCTTTGATGAATTAATATTATTCAAATTTATTAAAATAAATATCAAAAACAGTCTAAAAATGGTAAGATTTTCTTAATTAAATTATTAGGTTGAAACCTGATATTTTTTAATAAATTTGATTTAAAAGCAAAAAAAAACTCTATTTTTTCAAATAGAGTTTTATAAAATAGTAGAAATTGAATTAATCAATAACTATTTTGCGAACTACTTTATCAATATCATTACTGATTTCCACAAAATAAACCCCTTTAGAAAAATCTGATAAATTCATTTGAATTGAATCTAAAGCTAATTCAGAATCAATAACTTTTAAAACCTTTCCATTGATATCAAATACAGTAACTTTAGAAATGGAAGTTTGAATGTTTTTTGTAATGTTGAAAATACCGTTAGAGGGATTAGGCGCAATTGTAATATTTTCTAACGAGGTGAAATTATCAACCCCAAGCGTAAATCCTAATGTACTTGAACCTCTTGCAGTTCCAGAATGTTGATTCATTGAAATTCCAGATCCGAAGGCCCAAATAATATTTAAAGAATTATTGTTATAATTAAAAGTATAGTCACCTGCACCACCAGCAAAATTTCTAGTTAATACAAGTGATCTGGTTGTACCTGATATTAAATCATTGCTAACAAGGGTCCACTCATTTGAGGCATCAATAGTTGGAGCACCTTGCCCCGTTAAAACTGAATCTACTAAAGAGGTAGAATAATAGATGCAATCGGTTCCGTTAGACATTGAAGTTGCATTAAATCCAATTGCAAACCATCTATCTGCAGGACCTGAAAGCCTAAGTGTTACCGTTGATGTTGCTGAATTCATATCAACTTGTAAAGACATTGAGCTATGCAACGCAACTACACCTGATGATTTTGTTTGTGCCATTGAGACATTTAGTCCAACTAATAAGGCAATTGCAAAGTAAAGTTTTTTCATAATTTTTTAATTGAATGGTTGTGTTTTATTTGTCTAATAATATAATTAACTGTGTATTCTTATTGAATTTGGCATAATCTAAAGCAGTTCTTTTCTCATTATCGGTAATTTTAGAATTTGCACCCGCTTTAACAAGCAATTGAGCAATTTCAAAATTATTATTGAATGCAGCATAAATTAACGCTGTTTTCCCTTGAATATCTTGTTGATCTAAATCAGCCTTATTTGAAATTAATTTTTCTATAATTACTTTATTTCCCGACATAATTGCTGCCATCAATGCAGTTCCCATCCCAGAATTGTAATTTATGTTTGAAACTTTATCTGATAAATATAAAGCTACGGCTTCATTATTTCTATAACAAGCCAAAATTAACGGAGTTGCTTTATTATCATTAATGGCGTTTACGAGTTCTGGATTTTGTTTGTAGATATTTTGTATTTCGGATAAAGATCCTTTTCGAGCAACGTCGAACACGTTTTTATCTTGTGCTTTCAAAGAAGTACATAGAAGTAGCAAAAGGACTATTTGAAAGTAGTTTTTCATTGGTTTGAATTGCAGTCTCAAAAATAGAATAATATTTCGATAAAAAAAACAATTATCTAATTATTAGACAATTAATAATCCGTAATCCTTCAAAGTTGCTATTGGTTTTGAAAACCAAAACAGCTCAAAATTCTCAAATTGAGATTCAAAGTCTGATTTAATTTCTTGAAGGGTATTTAATTTAGTATTGGAAACCCTAACTTTATTAAGTGTTTCAATTAGCCAATCCCCTTCTTTACGATTCAATTGAACAGAATAAGACTCCTTTCTATCGTGAAATGTCAACGTGCTCATTTCCCATGAATTTCCTTTTTTGGTTTTAATAAAATTAGCAACTTGCGGCTCTGCTCCTATCCAAACCACCTTTGAATTGGGCTTAATCGATAAATCTATTTCTTCAGATAGTGCATTATAAATGAAATCTTCTGAAATTGTAGTTGGTGGTATTTTAAAATCAAACCAATCCTGTAGTGGATAATCAAAACATATTCCGTGCATGAAATTATAAAGTGATTTCTTTAACCCAAAACTAAATTGATTGTGGTCAATACCTGTCGAATCAACAAAGTTAATATCGTTATTTGCGAAGGTTCCAATTTCCTCTGTCTCTTTAATAACTCCGTATTTTTCTGGATTTAATCCAATTGGACTATGAGCTGTCATTGCAAATTGATGCCAAAATCCAGATTGTAAAACCCCAATTTCAAATAGCTGACGCACCATTTCTAAACTATCAATCGTTTCTTGAATTGTTTGCGTTGGGTAACCATACATCAAATAAGCATGAACCATAACTCCCGCTTCAGTGAAATTTCGGGTCACTTTAGCAACTTGTTCTACAGTTACTCCTTTATCTATGAGTTCTAACAATCTATCAGAGGCAACTTCCAATCCTCCTGAAACTGCAATGCAACCAGAAGCTTTCAATAATTGACAAAGCTCTTTAGAAAAACTCTTTTCAAATCGTATGTTGGTCCACCAAGTTACATCAATTTTCCTGCGTAATATTTCTAAAGCTAATGCTCTCATCAAAGCTGGAGGCGCGGCTTCGTCTACAAAATGAAATCCATTTTGACCCGTTTGAGCAATCAATTGTTCCATTCTATCGCACAAAATAGTTGCAGCAACGGGTTCGTATAATTTTATATAATCCAATGAAATATCACAAAATGTACATTTGCCCCAATAACATCCGTGAGCCATGGTAAGCTTATTCCATCTTCCATCGCTCCACATCCGGTGCATCGGATTTACAATTTCAATTACAGATATGTATTTATCTAACAATAAATCGGAATAATCAGGAGTTCCCACTTCTGCTTGTTTGTAATCAGATTTTGCAGAATTATTTTTATAAACCACTTCTCCATTTTCTATGAGAAAGGTTCTTTTGTATTGCCTAGGGGATTTTGAACTTAAATTATCTATTAGCAATTTTAGTGGTAATTCTCCATCGTCAAGGGTGATAAAATCGAAAAATTCAAATACTCTTTTATCGGAAAGGGAACGCAGCTCTGTATTTGGAAAACCACCGCCCATTGCAATTTTAATTGTTGGATGATACTTTTTTACCCATTGAGCACATCGAAAAGCTGCATATAAATTTCCAGGAAAGGGAACAGAAATAAGAAATAATGTGGGTTGAATGGTTTCAATTTTCGATTTTAATATCGAAATCAATATGGTGTCAATATAGGTCGATTCTTGATTTAATACATCGTACAATTCATCAAATGAGTTGGCGCTTCTTCCTAATCGTTCTGCATAACGACTGAATCCAAAATTTTCATCGATACATTCTACAATATAATCTGAAATGTCTTCTAAATATAAAGTAGCTAAATGCTTGGCTTTATCTTGGGTTCCCATAGTTCCAAAAGCCCAATCCATTTCTTCAATTTGATTGAAACGGGAAGCCTCAGGCAAATAATCACCTTGACAAATTTGCAAAGCTAATGTTGGGTTTTTTCCTTGTAAAAATGAAATAACACTATCAATCGTTTTAATATAATCGTCTTGAAGTGCTAAAATACGAGAAGAATTGGCTGAAAGTTCATCAACCATCAAGTTTAAACTTTCAACTTTAAACAAACTTATAAGTCCTTCTTTGGAAAACAATTCTAAAATCACCTCAATTCCTAAATCGGCTTGAATAGTTGTAACGTTCAACGTATTGAGAAAACCTTTGATATAAGCAGAAGCCGGATATGGGGTGTTCAGTTGCGTGAACGGCGGGGTGACTATAAAAACGTTGTTTTCCAATTAATTTGTTTTTGACAAAAATAACTAAAATAAAACGAACAGATTTTTATTTTTTAGTTTGAATTTGAATCCAATTCAAGATCTCAGATAATGCTAAAGGCGAAAATGTTTGTTCGATTTCTGAATATTCTTGAGGGGAACCCGTTTTACATTCTTGAAATAAATGATTCAAATTGGGTAATTCTTTAATAGTTACTTTCTTATTCCCACCTTTTACAAGGGCTTTATTTATAGCATCTAAATTAACTTTTGAAGGAACTTGTAGGTCTTTATCACCATTTATTGCTAAAACAGGACATTTTACTTTTTCTAATGCCGGCGCAGGATTGTATTTAATAAAAAATTGCATCCAAGGAATCATTATTTCAGCCACTTTCGCTTCTATAAAGTCGGATTCACTTATACCATCTGGAATTTTTAAACCTGAATCTGATTTAACAGATTTTGTGATGTAATCAGTTAACTCTTTCTTCATCAGGTCTGAACTCGTCGCTTCTTTTACAATTTTAGAAACCTCTTTATTTATTATTTCCGATTTCTTCAAATCCTCATCAGAAATTCCTGATGCTTTTCCAATTAATTCTTGTTGTAACAATAACAGTTCGTCACCCGGAATTCCTGTGCCTGCTAATAAAATTATAAATGATACCTTTTTGGATTTAGCAGCTACCATAGGAGCTATTATTCCCCCTTCGCTATGTCCAATTAAACCGATTTTCTTTTGATCTATTTCCTTTCTTGTTAGTAAATATAGTACTGCTGCTTCTACGTCTGATGCAAAGTCCAAAGTTGTTGCAGTAGCATAATTCCCTTTTGACATTGCCGTTCCTCTATCGTCAAAACGTAAAACTGCAATTCCATTTTTAGTTAAATAATCAGCAATTATCAAAAAAGGTTTGTGTCCTAATAATTCTTCGTCTCTATTTTGAGCTCCACTTCCTGAAATTAAAATCACAGCTGGAAAAACACCATCTTTAGTTGGTAACGTCAAAGTTCCTGCAAGACTTATATTTGCTACCTTATTTTCAAAAACTACGTCTTCAGTATAATAAGAATAGGGTTTTTTTGGTTCTTGTGGGCGTTTAATTATTTCTTTTTCAACTTTTCCTTTCGATAAATTCATTGGAAAACTTTGCCCAGATTGTTTAAAATTACCAATTATGTTTCCATCAGCACCCAAAACTCCTTCGTACTCAATTCTAGGATTTGCAATAGCTATAATTAACTTTGAATTCTCAAAATTGGTAGTTGTAACTGGCATTCCAAATGCTTTTTGATCCGGACTATCCATGGTTGATGAAAATCCTTTATCAGTTTTATTAATATGAAAAACCAAGCTCAATTGCATTCCTTGAACTTTTAATACTCCATTCCAAGTACCCGTAATATCTTGACCGAAAATAGTTGAAATTGCTCCGAAAATAAAGATAAAAGAGACGATTCTTTTCATGTATAATTTAATTTAATTTATGATTGTTTGTTTTGAGTTGTAAATAATATGAAAATTTTAAAGACACAATTGTAAAAATTTTATAAAAAAAGATTTAAAGAAAAAAATACATGTAAAAATCAATTGGGATTATAACAAAATCCATTAGTAATCCTAGTTTTTAATTTATGTAATTAGGCAAATATCTAATTCCTAATGTTACTAAACAAGTAATTGTATTGCTTTTTTTGTAATTTAGCAAAAATTAAATTTCCTATGCCTACGGATTGTATTAGCTATCAAAATTCAGGATATTTCACTCCTATGATGAATGATTATTTAAATCAGGAATCTAGCTTACAATCATTTTACAATCATTTTCCATCAATTGAAAATTTCGAAAATCAGATTAAGGAAAAACAACAAAATTACAGTCCTAAAATAAGAGAAATACTAGTTTCTGTTCTTAATAAACAATATGAAAATAGTTCAGTATCGGAATTAACAAAGAACAATATTGCTTTTCTTTCGAAAGAAAATACTTTCACAATTACCACTGGTCATCAGCTAAATTTATTTACAGGGCCATTGTATTTCCTTTACAAAATAATCTCAACCATAAAATTAACAGAGGAATTAAAGAAGAAATATCCGTCTTATAAATTTGTACCAATCTATTGGATGGCTACTGAAGACCATGATTTTGATGAAATAAACTACTTTAATTTTAAAGGTAAAAAATTCAAATGGGACAAAGAAAGTTCTGGACCGGTTGGAAGGCTTTCAACTGATGGACTTCAAGAAATACTAACGGTATTTGAGAAAGAATTAGGATCTGGTTCAAATGCTAATGAAATAAAAAATCTGTTTGAAAGCGCTTACACAAATATTGATTCGTTAGCCAATGCAACTCGTAAATTGGCGAATGAACTTTTTGGATCTTACGGATTAGTAATTATTGATGCAGACAATTCCGAATTAAAAAGTCAATTTATTCCATATATTAAAGAGGAACTATTACAAAATACTTCCTATAAAAATGTTTGTGAAACGATTGAAAAGCTAAAGAAATATCCAACACAAGTTAATCCTCGTGATATTAATCTTTTTTATATTGAAGATAATTTAAGAGAACGAATTGTATTTGAAGAAGGAGTTTTCAAAATTAACAATACGAAAATTACATTTTCACAAAGTGATTTGTTAGAATTGTTGGAAACCAATCCAGAAAAATTTAGTCCAAATGTAATACTGAGACCATTATATCAAGAAGTGATTTTACCTAATTTATGTTATATTGGCGGCGGTGGAGAAATTGCCTATTGGTTGGAATTAAAGTCGACATTTGATGCTTTTGGATGTACTTTTCCTATTTTATTGCTAAGAAATTCAGCACTTATAATAACCAAAAAACAAGAAGAGAAAATCGAAAAACTTCAATTGAATTGGAAACAATTATTTTCAAAACAAGAGATTCTAATAAATAATAAAGTAAAAGAAATATCAGAAATTCCAATTGATTTTTCAAAGCTAAAAACAGCATTACAAAAGCAATTCTCAGATTTATATACTATTACAAATCAAACAGATAAATCCTTTTTAGGAGCGGTAAAGGCACAAGAAGCAAAGCAAATAAAAGGACTAGAAAATTTAGAAAAACGATTTTTGAAGGCTCAAAAAAAGAAATATGAGTTAGAATTAGAGCGAATTATCAAGCTTCAAAACGAGTTATTTCCGAATCAAAGTTTGCAAGAACGTCAAGCTAATTTTTCTGAATTTTATTTGGAATCAGGAAAAACATTGGTTTCAAAATTATATAATGAATTAGTTCCTTTAGATACAAATTTTACGATTCTAACATTATAATGAGATAATAATTGGAATTCGATTAAAATATCTTACTTTTGCAAAAAATTTATAAAAAACAAAATGGCTACAAATAGAACATTTACAATGATTAAACCAGATGCTGTTGCAAACGGACACATCGGTAACATTTTAGCAATGATTACAAACGGAGGTTTCAAAATCGTTTCTTTGAAATTAACTCAATTAACTGTGGCTGATGCTCAAGCATTTTATGCTGTTCACGCTGCAAGACCTTTCTACGGAGAATTAGTAGAATTTATGTCAAGAGGACCAATTGTTGCTGCAATTTTAGAAAAAGAAAATGCAGTTGAAGATTTTAGAGTATTAATTGGCGCAACCAATCCTGCTGAAGCTGCTGAAGGAACAATTAGAAAAGCTTATGCAACTTCAATTGGTGAAAATGCAGTTCACGGTTCTGATAGCGACGAAAACGCAGCTATAGAAAGTGCTTTCCACTTTGCTGGAAGAGAGCAATTCTAATAGAACTTTTTTAAATATAAAATCCCGTTTCAATGAAACGGGATTTTTTTTTGATCCAAATTTTACTTATCTGAGTATTATACTTTTTACAATTTCTCGCTTTAATTCTTCATTTATCATGGTTATAATTTTAGATTTTCCATGACTTAATTCTTCCCTTAAAACTGAGGATGACAATTCTACATATAATGTTTCCCCTTTCAAAGTTACATTTTTAGTATAACTGTTTACACCATTTCCCATCAATGAAACCCAAGCTTCTTTGACAGAAACTTGGTCAATTCCCGACTGAAGTTTGTTACTTTGGATGAATTCTTTTAAAACATCACCAATTGAACTTTCGTTATTTAGTCGTTTTGCCATCTCCTAAAATATTTATTGGCGAAGCCTTTTTATAATGATACTCCGCTTTTGAAGAATTTATTAAAACTAATTTGTCTTTTGAAATAGCTTTAATTTTTTCTTTCCATTTTGCAAATGGAGTATTGTAATTGATATAAACCTCCTCGTTTTCAAACGAAATTTTAATTTTTTCCAATTGGTTATTAACTAAAAAACGTCCGTCCAATTGAGGCATTACTTTCTTTCTAAAACCTGATTTATCTTTTACTTGAAAATAGTCAAACGATTCATTGTAAGTGTATTCTTTATTTGAACCATTTGAAAAAACTACCTTTTCTATTTCCCAATAGCCATTCAAATAGGCAATATCATTGGAAGTCACTTTTTGATGACAAGCAGAAAATAGAAGTAATAAAGCAATTGAAACTATTTTTTTCATTATACTGAGGTTTATACAAATTTACTTCATTATAATTTTGAATACCAATTAAATTATAAAAATAATATTTCAATTAAACTATTTACTATTTTTAAAGTCTTATTTCAAACTTTAGTTATGAAAAAAATTATTTGCTTTTTACTTATATTAATAACATTTACCAATTGTTCAAACGACAATAATAGTAATTCCAACACCAATAATAATACCATGTATTTCCCACCTAACAATGGAACGGATACTTGGGAAACACAATCTATTTCTTCTTTAGGTTGGAACCAAAATGCGGTTCAGCCTTTACTAGATTATTTATTATTAAAAAACACCAAATCATTTATGATCCTTGTAAATGGGAGAATAGTGATGGAAAATTACTTTAATGGTCATACTGCAACTACACTTTGGAGGTGGAATAGTGCTGGTAAAACACTAACTTCAACTATAACCGGAATTGCTGAACAAGAGGGTTTTATCAATACAAACAATAAAGTTTCAGATTATTTAGGAACTGGTTGGACAAGTGCACCATTAGCAAAAGAAAACCTAATCACATGCAAAAATTTATTAAGTATGAACTCTGGTTTGGACGATACTTTAGTAGATGATGTTGCTCCCAGTAACCTTCAATATGTTGCCGATGCTGGGACCAGATGGGCGTATCATAATGTTTATGTAAAACTTCAAGATGTGGTTGTACAAGCTACCGGACAAACATGGAACAACTACTTCAATACCAAACTCAGAGATAAAATTGGGATGAGTTCAACTGGTTTTTGGTATAATGGAACTGGAGCAAATTTAGGGTTACGAATCTATTTTAGTAATACAAGAAGTATGGCAAGATTTGGATTATTAGCTCTCAACAATGGAAATTGGAATGGAACACAAGTTATTAATTCAGCCTTCTTAAATCAAGCTACAACTACTTCACAAAATATCAATTTAGCATATGGTTATTTATGGTGGATCAACGGCAAAGCAAGCTACCGTTTACCTCAAACTCAATTGCAATTTAATGGAAGTCTAATTGCTTCAGGAGCAAATGACATGTACATGGCTTTAGGAAAAGACGACCAGAAAATTTATGTTGTTCCGAGTAAAAAAATGGTGGTTATAAGAATGGGAGATGCCGCAGATTCAGCAAATTTAGCACTTTCAACATTTGATGAAGTACTTTGGCAGAAAATCAACGCTTTGTACCAGTAATTATTTATTTGTAATACGATTATAAAGTCCTAAAAGGAAGAAAATTGATCCAACAGGCAATAATATTCCATAGAAAATCGGACTTTTTTCTTTAATTAAATTGGAAATTACAAATAATAAAAAACTTATAAAGTACAAATAAATAGGTGGTATTTTTTTTAATGAGGGAAAATTCATCAGCTAATTATTTAAAGAAACTATCTACAAATTCGTATTTATTGAAAACTTGCAAGTCTTCAATTCCTTCACCCACACCTATATATTTTACCGGTATTTGAAACTGATCTGAGATTCCAATTACCACTCCACCTTTTGCAGTTCCGTCTAATTTGGTAACCGCTAAGGAAGTCACTTCCGTTGCAGCTGTAAATTGTTTTGCTTGTTCAAATGCATTTTGACCTGTTGACCCGTCTAAAACTAACATTACATCGTGTGGAGCATCACCAACCACCTTTTGCATTACTCGTTTTACTTTAGTCAATTCGGCCATTAAATTTACTTTATTATGTAAACGCCCTGCCGTATCAATTATAACAATATCGGCATTTTGAGAAACAGCCGATTGCAAAGTATCAAATGCTACCGATGCAGGATCACTTCCCATTTGCTGTTTCACCAATGGCACTCCTACTCGATCTGCCCAAACTTGCAACTGATCAATTGCGGCCGCTCTAAAAGTATCAGCGGCGCCCAAAACTACATTAAAACCTTGTTTCTTAAATTGATAAGCCAATTTACCAATAGTGGTAGTTTTTCCAACACCATTAACACCAACTACCATTAACACATAAGGTTTAGTCGTGGTTGGAATTTCAAATTGAGTTCCTTCGCCAGAATTAGTTTCTGATAAAAGACTCGCAATTTCATTTCTAAGGATTTCATTAAGTTCCTCTGTTCCTAAATATTTATTTTCAGCTACATAGTTTTCAATTCGCTCAATAATTTTAAGAGTAGTATTCACTCCAACATCTGATGATATTAAAATTTCCTCTAAATTATCTAAAACATCCGCATCTACTTTAGTTTTTCCTGCAACCGCTTTGGTCAACTTAGAAAAAAAGGAGGTTTTTGATTTTTCTAATCCTTTATCCAACGATTCTTTTACTTCCTCAGGAAGGATAGTTTCTTTTTTTTCAGAAGAGAATAATTTTTTAAAAAAACTCATTATTAAATATTTTATCCCCCGAAAATTCGGGTTTGATTTAAAACCAATAAATTAAGTTGTAAATATAAAAAATAAAAAAGCTACTTCCGAATGAAAGTAGCTTTTCTATATAATGCTATTGAAAATTATTTATTTTTCAAGAATTCGTCTACTAATTCAGGAGCCATAATAGATTCTACAAAAGTATACGCTCCAGTTTTAGGAGATTTTACCATTTTGATCGCTTTTGACAATCTTTTAGAAGCGGTCTGTAATGTTGCTACGGTTTTCTTTGCCATGACTTATATTGTTTTATTTGTGTATTTTAATAAACCTTCAAATGAAACCATTTGAGATTAAATTAAAATCTCTAATTATTTAATTTCTTTGTGAACAGTTACTCTTTTCAAGATAGGATTGAATTTTTTAATCTCTAATCTATCTGGAGTATTTTTTTTGTTCTTAGTTGTTATATATCTAGAAGTACCTGGAACACCTGATGTTTTGTGCTCAGTACATTCTAAAATTACCTGAATTCTATTACCTTTTTTTGCCATTTTGTATGATTATTCTTCTCGAATTGCGAGAGGATTATTTAATAAAACCTTCTGACTGTGCTTTTTTCAAAACTGCAGCGATTCCGTTTTTGTTGATCGTTTTAATTGTAGATGCAGCTACTCTAAGAGTAATCCATCTGTCTTCTTCAGGAAGATAAAAACGTTTTTTTAGTAAGTTTACAGAAAACTTTCTTTTAGTTTTATTCATGGCGTGG
>NZ_JBIKQP010000023.1:0-34785 GCF_044349645.1 Flavobacterium sp.
TCTTTTATCGTTATTCAAAATCAGGGTGCAAAGAAACAAAAAATAAACCTATTATACAAAATTATTAAAGTACATTTTTTAAAATTTCTTTCTGAAGCATTTCAAAAGCCTTATTTACAGCCCTATCTATCACTTTTACACGCGGTTGACCAAAGTTAAATTCTTCAATAATTAGGTCATTTGGAGTAGCAATTGCTATAAAAACCGTCCCAATTTCCGAATTTCCATCTCCTTTAGATGGTCCAGCATTACCCGTAGTGGCAATCGCATAATCGGTATTCATCAACTTTTTGACAGCCAAAGCCATCTCTTTTGCCACTTCAAAGCTCACAACTGAATGCTCTTTAATTAATTCTGAAGAAATTCCAAGTACCGAAATTTTAGTTTCTGTCGCATAACTTACCACACTTCCCTTAAAATAATTCGATGCACCAGGTACTGATGTTATCACTTGAGCAATTTTTCCTCCAGTACAACTTTCTGCAGTCGCCAAAGTTGCGTTTTTACTCGTTAACAATCGCCCGAGCATCACTTCAATTGTCTCATCTTCTTCATAACCAACAATAATATCTCCTATTAATTGCGTTAACGAAAGTACATTTTCATTGATTTTTTGATCTAATAATTCTTTGTCAATTCCTCTGGCTGAAAGTCGTAATCTCACTCTTCCAGGACTCGGTAAATAAGCCAATTTAATAAATTCAGGTAAGTTATTTTCCCAATCTTCAATTCGTTCTGCTACCAAACTCTCCCCTTGACCGTAGGTAAGAATTGTTTTATGAATAATATATGGCCGCTTGTATTCTTTTACTATTTTTGGAATAATACTATTTTCAACTATATATTTCATTTCATAGGGAACTCCTGGCAAAGAAATATAAACAGTATTTTCTTTTTTCATCCACATTCCTGGTGCCGTTCCCACTGCATTGTGTAAAACAGTACATTTTGAAGGAACCAATGCTTGGTCTTTATTCATTTGAGAAGCAGGACGATTCATTGCCTTTTCAATCAATTCTATAACATGTTTTTCAACTTCGACATTTCTAATTAATTGATCTTCAAAATAGTCGCAAAAGGTATGTTTCGTAATATCGTCTTTAGTTGGTCCGAGGCCTCCAGTTATTAAAACCAAATCAACTTGATTTTGAAGCTTGGCAAACGTTTCTAAAATGTGATTTTTATTATCACTAATAGAGATCATTTCATGAATATCAACCCCGATTTTATCCAACGATTTTGCAATAAACCCTGAATTGGTATCAACTATTTGACCAATTAATATCTCGTCTCCAATGGTGATTATTGCTGCTTTCATAGTTGAAATAAATAAATTATTGGGTTAAATTTTAGCGTTTTTTAAGTTGAAATCTTTTTTAATTTCCTTAATGGCTTTTTCAATTCGCTCTGAAGCACTTTTGTAAAGTTCTACAACTTCCTTCTTTTTACCCAATGATTTTGCCCATAGCTCTATTAATATTACTTCCTCTAAAGCAATATTCAAACTCAATAAATCCAATGATGGTTTTATTTTATGAGCATATTCAAAACATTTTTGGTGGTTTTTCTCTTCAATGGCTACCTTAATATGATCCAAATCAATTGGCGTGTCCAATACGAATACTTTCACTATTTGGTGAACAAAATCAGGATCATTATCTGAAATTGCGTATACTTTTGCTAAATTGTAATGTAGTGCCATTATTTTACTTGAATTCGAAACAATTTATTTCCTTCTAAATATCCTTCTAAAACATCATCTGGACGAACAACAGCAACGCCTTCAGGGGTTCCTGTAAAAATGATATCGCCTATTTTTAGAGTGAAAAATTGTGATACATAGGCAATCAATTCGTCTATTTTCCACAACATAAAACTCGTATTCCCTTTTTGAACCGTAACTCCGTTATTGGTCATTTCAAAATTAAGATTATCCAACGATTTAAAGTCACTTTTAGAAACAAAATCACCGATAACCGCCGAACCGTCAAATGCCTTCGCCTTTTCCCAAGGAAGCCCTTTGTCTTTTAATTTTTGCTGCAAATCTCGAGCTGTAAAATCAATTCCAACGCTAATTTCATCATAGTATTTATGCGCAAATTTCGGCTCAATATATTTCCCAACTTTGCTAATCTTCACTATAACCTCTAATTCATGGTGAATATCTTCCGAAAATTCTGGAATCACAAACGGATGTTGTTTCAACAAAATCGCAGAATCGGGCTTCATAAAAACCACCGGCTCGTCAGGACGTTCATTGTTTAATTCTTCAATGTGCTTGGTATAATTTCTACCGATACAAATTATTTTCATTTTTTTTTGGAGCTTTTTCCCGCTATCCGTTTCAATCCTCGCAAAAAACCGAGGGATTTCCACTGCTATCGGGGCTATGGTATTTCGTTAAATTATTTTAAATCGTTTCTACTTTGTATTCAATTTTCTTAACTTAATGGCTGTCAATATTTTCTTAGTATATAAAGGAAAATCAGCGTTTTGAATCCAACTGTAATAACCTGGTTCTGCTTCCAAAACGGTATTTACTTTTGCTCCTTTGTGTTTTCCAAAGTTAAAAACCTCATCGCCATCAGCATCAAAAGCAATCATTCCAGCAAAATCAGCATTCTTTTTTCTGGTGGTAAACTCTGACAAGGCTTTCATGTCGTTTTCCAAATCGGAATAACGATCCAACTGGGCTTTCAAAATCTCGTATGTCGCCATTGTATCGGCTTCAGCTGAATGGGCGTTCACCAAATCTTCACCACAATAAAATTTTAAAGCCGCACTCAAAGTTCGTTCTTCCTTTTTATGAAATACCGTCTGAACATCTACTGAAACTCGTCCTTTCATATCAAAATCAACTCCAGCACGCAACAACTCTTCCGCCAATAACGGAATATCAAAACGATCTGAATTATAACCCGCTAAATCACTGTCTTTAATCATATTATAAATAACAGGAGCCAATTCTTTAAAGGTAGGTTCATTGACTACTTTTTCATTAGAAATTCCATGAACAGCCGTCGATTGAGGAGGAATGGGAACCGTCGGATTAACCAACCAAGTCTTACTTTCCTTATTGCCATTAGGAAAAACCTTAAAAATCGCAATTTCTACTATTCTATCTTTAGCCACATCAATACCGGTAGTTTCAAGATCAAAAAAGCAAATCGGTCGGGTTAATTTTAATTCCATTTTTTGTTGTTTAGAAAACAAATATACTTTTATAATACAATATAAAAAAACAAAACCCACCTGATTCAACAGATGGGTTTAAAAAATAATATTTATTTAAAGAATAATTAAAATTCTCTATTTATGTCAAATGCTTCAAGATAATCGGCCACTCGTTTTACAAAACTTCCTCCCAGAGCGCCGTCCACCACACGGTGATCATAACTGTGAGACAAAAACATTTTGTTACGGATTCCAATGAAATCTCCTTCCGGGGTTTCAATTACCGCTGGCACTTTACGAATAGCACCCAATGCCAAAATACCCACTTGCGGCTGATTGATAATAGGTGTTCCAAAAACACTTCCAAAAGTTCCTACATTTGTTACCGTATAAGTTCCACCTTGAGTATCGTCTGGTTTTAGTTTGCCTTCTTTAGCGCGATTTCCTAAATCGTTAACTGCTTTTGCCATTCCAACTAAATTCAGCTGGTCGGCATTTTTAATTACTGGGACAATCAAATTACCGTTTGGTAACGCCGCAGCCATTCCTAAATTGATGTTTTTCTTCTTGATTATATATTCGCCATCCACAGAAATATTCATTCCAGGGAAATCTTTTAACGCTTTTGCAACTGCTTCCATGAAAATTGGAGTAAAAGTTAGCTTCTCTCCTTCTCTCTTTTCAAAAGCATTTTTGTTTTTCTCACGCCACTTCCAAATATTGGTTACATCCACTTCTATAAACGACTGCACGTGAGCAGACGTATTAATCGAAGCCATCATATATCCTGAAATCAGCTTTCGCATTCTATCCATTTCTACAATTTCATCCCCTCCATTTACAGAAACCGGAGCTGCTTTTGCTGGTTGGAAACTAGTTGTTGGTGTTGAAACTGGTGCAGTAACATTTGTTTTACGGCTTTCCACAAATTTCAAAATATCTTCTTTAGTAACTCGTCCCTCTTTTCCAGATCCATTTATAGCTTCCAATTCTGCTAATGATATTCCCTCTTGCTTGGCAATATTTTTAACTAAAGGAGAAAAGAATTTGTCTGAACTTGAGAAATTAACAGGCTCAGAAACTGTAGCAACAGCTTTCTCGATAATTTCTTCAACAGCAACAACGCTTTCTGGAGCAACTTCTGGCGTTGAAACAACTTGAGTTGTCTCTTGAGCTTGAGCTTCAGTTTCAATAATTGCAATAGTTTGTCCTACTTTAACAATGTCGTTTACATTAAAAATTATTTCAGATAAAACACCAGAAATTTCAGAAGGTATTTCACTATCCACCTTGTCGGTAGCAATTTCTAATACTGCTTCATCGATTTCTATTTTATCTCCAACTTTTTTTAACCAATTGGTAATCGTAGCTTCAGCAACGCTTTCTCCCATTTTTGGTAATTTCAATTCAAACTTTGCCATATTCTTAAACTAAAGTTGTTTTTGTGTATTCGTTTTGCAAAATTACTAAATAATATGAATAATTACTGCGCAATATGAAATATTAATCAATTTTAATAACTATTCCTCTTTCATTACTATTGTTGCTTCCTATCATAAATAAAGCGTTTTTAGGAATAATTTTAAAGGTAAAACCTTGATTTTTATGTGTTTCTAAAAATGAAATTATCGATTTAAATGAAAACGAGTTATTATCAATTAGAATCTCTGTTTGTTTTTTACAATTATTTATATGCGAAAATAAGTTATTTGAATCTAATTTAGTTTCCCAATTTAATTTTTTATTCAATTGTTTTTCCAATTTATTACTCAAATTTTCATCTTCCGAAATCAAAATATAATCATCAACCTCAATTGACTTAGTATTTCCCTGATATTTTTTAAATAAAGCAAAAAACAAAGTTCCTATATTCATAAAAAAATCAAATAAAGGAGAATTATTATAATGTTTTTTATAAAAAAACTGCATTGCTTCTCGGAATCGCTTCATATACAATCCGTCTTTTACCGTGCTTTCTCCTTTATAATGTATAACTGAAGTTTCATGGAAATAATAATTCGATTTTCCGCTTTTTAATGCCATAAAAGACAAATCAATATCGTCAGAATACATAAAACAATTTTCATCAAATCCTCCAATTTCATTATACAATTCAAGCTTCATTATCATAAAAGCACCAACAAGAATATCGACTTTTCCTGTTTCATTTTCAGACAAATGTTGCGCATAATAACGATTAAAAAGTTTCGAATTTGGGAATAATTTATAAAGACCAAATATTTTTGTTATCGCTACAAATGGTGTTGGAATGCCTCTTTTACTTTCTGGTAAAAAATTACCCGAACCATCTATTAATTTACAACCAACAATTCCCAGATTTTCTTGCTTTTCAGCAAATGCGAGAATCTTTTCGAAGGTATCCTCAGCTACTACAGTATCTGGATTTAAAATACAAATATAATCCCCTTTGGCCCGAGCCACACCAATATTATTCCCTTTTGGAAATCCTAAATTAGAATTGTTCTCAATGAGTTTAACATTTGGAAAACGAGATTTAATCATTTCGTAACTATCATCAGAAGAATGATTATCAATTACAATTATTTCACTTTCAATGTTTGAAAGCGCCTCTTGAACACTTGCAACACATTGTTCCAAAAAGAAGCGAACATTATAATTAAGTATGATTACTGATAATTGCATTTTTCAAAGATATATTTTAAGTTGTAAAGTTGCAAAGTTTCAAAGCAACAAGTTTCAATACAATAGCTTACTTTTGCAAAAAAATAGACTTGTGAATTATTTATCTGTTGAAAATATCTCTAAATCATTTGGAGAAAAAACACTTTTTGAAAACATATCTTTTGGTATCAATAAGGACCAAAAAATTGCCTTCATAGCCAAAAATGGTTCGGGAAAAACTACCATTATGAACATCATAAACGGTTTTGACGAACCAGATACTGGACAAGTGGTTTTGAGAAAAAGCATTAGAATGGCATTTTTATCTCAAGATAATAAATTGCAGGAAGAATTGACTATTGAAGAGAGCATTTTTGCTTCTGATAATGAGAGTTTAAAGGTGATAGAAGCTTATGAAAAAGCACTAGAAAATCCTGATGACCAAGATACCTATCAAAAAGCTTTTGATGCAATGGACCAACACAATGCTTGGGATTTTGAAACTCAATACAAACAAATTTTGTTCAAATTAAAGTTGGAAGACTTTAAATTGAAAGTTAAAAATCTATCAGGTGGACAGAAAAAAAGATTGTCATTAGCAATTATATTGATCAATCGACCTGATTTATTAATCTTGGACGAGCCAACGAATCACTTGGATCTAGAAATGATTGAATGGCTTGAAAGTTATTTTGCAAAAGAAAATATTACCTTGTTTATGGTTACCCACGATCGATTCTTTTTAGAGCGCGTTTGTAATGAAATCATAGAATTAGACAATGGAAAAATCTATCAGTACAAAGGAAATTACTCCTATTATTTAGAGAAAAAAGAAGAACGAATAGCTTCTGAAAATTCGAGTATTGATAAGGCGCAAAACTTATTTGTAAAGGAATTAGAATGGATGCGTCGCCAACCAAAAGCGAGAACAACGAAATCGAAATCTCGACAAGATGATTTTTATGTAATTAAGGAGAAAGCGCAAAGTCGAAGAAAGGAAAATGTAGTTGAATTAGAAATAAATATGGAACGGATGGGAAGCAAAATTATAGAGCTTCACAAGATTTCTAAGAAATTCAAGGACCATGTAATTTTAGATAATTTTGATTTTGATTTTCAACGTGGGGAACGCATTGGAATTATTGGTAAAAACGGAACTGGAAAATCGACTTTTTTGAATTTGCTTACGGGCACATTACCACTCGATAGTGGAAAAGTGGTTGTGGGAGACACTATAAAAATTGGTTATTATACCCAAAGTGGAATCAATCCTAAGCCGGCGCAACGTGTAATTGATGTTATTAAAGAATATGGCGAGTACATTCCGTTGACAAAAGGGAAAATTATTTCGGCATCTCAGTTGTTAGAACGATTTTTATTTGATAGCAAAAAACAATACGATTATATTGAGAAACTGAGTGGTGGCGAGTTGAAACGTTTGTATTTATGCACTGTTTTAATTCAGAATCCAAACTTTTTAATTCTTGATGAACCAACAAACGATTTGGATATTGTGACGTTGAATGTTTTAGAGAGTTTCCTTTTGGATTTCCCTGGTTGCTTGCTTGTGGTTTCACATGACCGTTACTTTATGGATAAAATTGTGGATCACTTATTTGTGTTTCGAGGTCAAGGTGAAATAGAGAATTTTCCAGGAAATTACTCTGATTTTAGAGCCTATGAAGACAGTGTAGACGTGGCACAAAAAGAAGATAATAAAGCAGAAAAGAAAGATTGGAAACAAAACAATCCAACAGGAAATTTAACATTTAATGAGCAAAAAGAGTTTCAGAAAATTGAGAGAGATATAAAAGATTTAGAAATAGAAAAAGCTAAAATTGAGCAATTATTCTCTGATGGAAAAATAGACACCAATGATATTGAGAAAAAGGCAAACGAATTGAAAAATATCATCAATAAAATAGAGTCAAAAGAGGAACGATGGTTTGAACTTTCAAGCAAAATGGAAGGATAATATTTTACTATTTCACGAAGAGAAAACACTAATTTTTTCTATGCTTTTTAATTATTTCTTTGTGTAATTTTGTCCAAACTTAGTACAACTTAGTGATACAAATTATAATATCATATTTGAAATTTCTCTGGAACTCCAAAAACGAACATGGGGTTCATTCTCCATTTGTATTTTTATTGGTTACCAAATGTTTTTATAACAAATCAAAATTAGCTCCTTACTTTCCAAATTTGGAAACAAAGACAAAAAAAGGTAAATTTTTAAATCGATTGTTTCATTATTTCCAATTTCAAGAAGGGATTTATATTTCGGAAAATAAAAAAATTGTACCCTCGAAAGTTGATTTTATTTATATAGATTTGACTAATTTAAATAATCAAATTACTGAATTAGAGTCAATTATTGCTTTAGCAAATAATGAAACTTGTATTATTTTCGAGAATCCACATAATTCTAAATCAACTGAAACACAATGGAAATCTGTTGTTGCTAGTTCTAATTTTAATGTTACAATTGACACCTATTCATTTGGTTTGGCATTTATTCGAAAAGAACAAGTAAAAGAACATTTCACCATTCGAGTATAATTTTCAAAAGTTAAAAAAAGTCTAGGAATTAGTAAATCCATAATTCCTTTTTGTACTTTTAATGCCTAAAATAAAATTACAAAAACTAACACCAATTGAATTCCAAATAAAAATGGCAAAACCACTAATTCAAATTACCAAAATAAAAAGAGATTTCGTTCTAGGGAATGAAATTGTTTACGTTCTAAAAGGAATTGATTTAGAAATAAATAAAGGAGAATATGTTGCATTAATGGGGCCTTCAGGTTCAGGAAAATCAACATTAATGAATTTATTGGGTTGTTTGGATACACCAACATCAGGAAGTTATATTTTGAACGGAAAAGATGTTAGTAAAATGCATGATGATGAACTAGCTGAAATTCGTAATAAAGAAATTGGTTTTGTGTTTCAGACATTCAATCTATTGCCAAGAACAACCGCATTAGACAATGTTGCTTTACCGATGGTTTATGCAGGATATTCAAAATCTGAGCGCATGATACGAGCCGAAGAAGTTCTGAAACAAGTTGGTTTAGCCGATAGAATGGACCACCAACCCAACCAACTTTCAGGAGGTCAACGCCAGCGTGTTGCGGTAGCTAGAGCTTTGGTTAACAAACCTTCAATTATTCTTGCAGATGAACCTACAGGAAATTTAGATAGTAAAACATCTGAAGAAATCATGAAATTATTTGGCGATATTCATAAATTAGGAAATACAGTAATTATAGTAACTCACGAGGAAGAAGTTGCAGCTTACGCTCACCGAGTGATCCGTTTACGTGATGGTTTAATTGAAAGTGACACCAATAATAAAAACTAAATCGGTAAAATGAAAATTTACACTAAAACAGGTGATACTGGAACAACTGCCCTTTTTGGAGGGACAAGAGTTCTAAAAGACCACATTAGAATAGAAAGCTACGGAACTGTCGACGAATTAAATTCTCATATCGGTTTACTTCGCGATCAAGAAATGGATTCCCATTACAAAGAAGTTTTGATTGAAGTTCAAGATCGATTATTTACTGTTGGAGCCATTTTAGCAACTCCACCTGAAAAAGCAGTTAAAAAAAATGGTGAATTAAGATTAAAAAATCTAGGAGTTGTTGAAAGTGATATTGAATTTTTAGAAAAAGAAATTGATACCATGGAAGAATTACTTCCGCAAATGACTCATTTTATTTTACCTGGCGGTCATACAACGGTGTCATATTGTCACATTGCAAGATGTGTTTGCCGACGTGCTGAACGATTAGCAGTTCATCTAGACCATAATGAGCCGGTAGATGAAAACGCAATTAAGTACTTAAACCGTCTTTCTGACTACCTTTTTGTGTTGGCACGGAAGTTGAGTTATGACCTCAAAGCAGCCGAAGTTAAATGGATTCCAAGAAAGTAATTTCTAGAAAAAATTCATTTAATTAAAATATTGATAACCAGTTATTTTATATCAATATTTAGTCGATAATTACAACGTTCTTAACTATTTTGTAAAATAAATGGAATTTTACTTGACTTTTTAAGTAAAAAAATTATTTTTGCATAAACTAAAAATAAGTAAAAATGTATTGGACATTAGAATTAGCATCTTATTTAAGTGATGCGCCGTGGCCTGCGACCAAAGACGAACTTATTGACTACGCTATTAGAGCTGGTGCGCCACTTGAAGTAGTGGAGAACCTACAATCTATAGAGGATGAAGGAGAGATTTATGAATCAATGGAAGAAATTTGGCCTGATTATCCAACGGACGAAGATTATCTTTGGAACGAGGATGAATATTAAAAAAATATTAAAACCAATAAAAAGTCTCCAACGAGGCTTTTTTTTTGGTTATTTTGCACACACAATATAAATTGAAATAGAAATCATATTATGAGTTTCATAAACAGCATATTAAAAGTCTTTGTTGGAGATAAATCGCAACAAGATGTAAAAGCTTTACAAGGAAATATAAATAAAATAAAATCGTTTGAAAGCGCTTTAGAATCATTATCTCATGATGAATTGAGAGCAAAAACAGCTTACTTTAAAGAGTTAATTAAACAAGCTCGAGCTGAAAAAGATGCAAAAATTGCTACTCTTAAAACTGAAGTAGAAACTATTGAAGATATTGACAAAAGAGAAGATTTGTATTTAGAAATCGATGCTTTAGAGAAAGAAGCTTACGAGATTTCTGAAAAAACTTTGAATGATATTCTTCCAGAAGCATTTGCTGTAGTTAAAGAAACTGCAAAACGATTTAAAGAAAATACTTCAATAAAAGTTACCGCTACTGCAAAAGACAGAGAACTTTCTGCTACAAAAACTTACATTACTTTAGAAGGAGAACAAGCCGTTTGGGCAAATTCTTGGAGTGCTGCTGGAAAGCAAATCACTTGGGATATGATCCACTATGATGTTCAATTAATAGGTGGAATGGTACTTCACGGTGGAAAAGTTGCTGAGATGCAAACGGGTGAAGGAAAAACATTGGTAGCAACCTTACCATTATACCTAAATGCCTTAACTGGAAACGGAGTGCATTTAGTAACAGTGAATGATTATTTGGCAAAAAGGGATAGTACTTGGAAAGCGCCACTTTTTGAATTCCACGGATTGACAGTCGATTGTATTGACAACCACCAACCGAATTCTGACGAAAGAAGAAAAGCCTACGAAGCAGATATTACTTATGGAACAAATAACGAATTTGGTTTCGATTATTTAAGAGATAATATGGCACATTCACCTGCAGAATTAGTACAAAGAAAACACAATTTTGCAATTGTAGACGAGGTCGATTCTGTATTAATTGATGATGCAAGAACGCCATTAATTATTTCAGGTCCAGTTCCTCAAGGAGATCGTCATGAGTTCAATGAATTGAAACCAAAAATTGAAAATTTAGTTAACTTACAAAGACAATTATCAAATGGTTTTTTAACCGAGGCGAAACGATTAATTAAGGAAGGAAACACTAAAGACGGTGGGTTTAATTTATTACGTGCTTATCGAAGTTTGCCTAAAAACAAAGCGTTAATTAAGTTTTTAAGTGAAGAAGGTGTAAAACAATTACTTCAAAAAACTGAAAATCAATATTTACAAGACAACAAAAGAGATATGCATCTTGTGGATGAGGCCTTGTATTTTGTAATTGAAGAAAAAAACAATCAAGTTGAATTATCTGACAATGGAATTCAATTTTTATCAAAAGATACCGATAGCAACTTCTTTATTCTTCCAGATATTGGAACTGAGATTGCAGCAATTGAGAGACAAAATTTAGATAAAGATGCTGAAGCTGAGGCTAAAGAGATGTTGTTTCAAGATTTTAGTATTAAAAGTGAAAGAATACACACATTAACTCAATTATTGAAAGCTTATTCTTTATTTGAAAAAGATATAGAATATGTAATCATGGACAATAAAATCATGATTGTAGATGAACAAACGGGTCGTATCATGGATGGACGTCGTTATTCTGACGGATTGCACCAAGCAATTGAAGCTAAAGAAAACGTAAAAATTGAAGCTGCTACTCAAACATTTGCAACCGTAACTTTACAAAATTACTTCAGAATGTACAGTAAGTTAGCTGGTATGACCGGAACTGCGGTGACTGAAGCAGGAGAACTTTGGGAAATTTACAAATTGGATGTAGTTGAAATTCCAACTAATCGACCAATGGCGAGACAAGATAGAGAAGATTTAATTTATAAAACTACTCGTGAAAAATTCAATGCTGTTATTGAAGATGTTACTGAATTATCAGCAGCTGGAAGACCAGTATTGATTGGAACAACATCGGTAGAGATTTCCGAATTATTGAGTAGAATGTTGAAAATGCGCGGAGTAAATCATAACGTATTGAATGCAAAAATGCACAAGCAAGAAGCTCAAATTGTTGAAGAAGCGGGAAAAGCTGGAGTAGTAACTATTGCTACGAACATGGCTGGTCGTGGAACGGATATTAAATTGTCTGCAGAGGTAAAAGCTGCTGGTGGATTAGCGATTATTGGTACAGAGCGTCACGATTCACGCCGTGTTGACCGTCAGTTGAGAGGTCGTGCTGGTCGTCAGGGGGATCCAGGAAGTTCACAATTTTATGTGTCACTTGAAGACAACTTAATGCGTTTGTTCGGTTCGGAGCGTGTTGCTAAAGTAATGGACAGAATGGGATTGAAAGAAGGCGAAGTTATTCAGCATTCTATGATGACCAAGTCTATTGAAAGAGCTCAGAAAAAAGTTGAAGAAAACAATTTTGGTGTTCGTAAGCGTTTATTAGAGTATGATGATGTAATGAATGCACAACGTGAAGTAGTTTACAAACGTCGTCGCCATGCATTATTTGGGGAGCGATTGAAATTGGATATTGCCAATATGATGTATGATACTTGCGAAATAATTGTGAATAACAATAAATTGTCAGGTGATTTTAAGAATTTTGAATTTGAATTAATTCGTTATTTCTCTATCACATCACCAGTTTCAGAAAGTGATTTCTTGAAAATGACTGAAGTTGAATTGACAGGAAAAACTTACAAAGCAACTTTAGCCTATTATACTGAAAAAACTCAAAGAAGCGCAAGAGAAGCTTACCCAATAATCAAAAATGTTTTTGAGGACAAAACAAATCATTTTGAACGAATTGTAATTCCATTTTCAGACGGAATAAAATCTTTGGAAGTAATTACTGATTTGAAACGTGCCTATGAAACTCAAGGAAAACAATTGGTAGCCGATTTTGAAAAAAATATCACGTTGGCTATTGTAGACGAAGCTTGGAAAAAGCACTTACGTAAAATGGACGAATTGAAACAATCGGTTCAGTTGGCGGTACATGAACAAAAAGATCCATTACTAATTTACAAATTTGAAGCGTATAATTTGTTCAGCAATATGATTAATGGGGTTAATAAAGATGTAATTTCTTTCTTATTTAAAGGGGATTTACCACAACAAAATGCACCTAGAATTCAGGAAGCTAAGGAAGTTCGTAAAAAAGAAAATTACAAAATTAGTAAAGAAGAAATTGTAAGTAGTGAGAGTGCAAATCGTGAAGCTGGAGAAACACAACAACGACAAGTAACTGAAACTATAGTTCGCGAAATGCCAAAAATCAACCGAAATGATACTGTAAAGATCCAAGAGGTTGCAACCGGTAAAGTCGAAGAAATGAAATTTAAAAAAGCGGAGAGTTTACTGGCTTCAGGCCAATGGGTTTTAGTTAATTAATTCAATTAATCGCTATAATAATTTAATGCTCCAACGGCTTAATACTGTTGGAGCATTTTTATATAAATAATAATCGATACCTTTACTTCTAAATAAATAAAAAAACTATCATGGCAAAAAGTCAAGACGCTAAAAAAAATACCAAAAAAGAACCTTTGAAAACAGCTAAAGAAAAAAAGGAAGAAAAGCGCGAAAAGAAAAATAGCACTAAAAGAGATTAAATAAGTTTCGTTTTATTTTAGATTATTTTTTATGCCAAACACCGCTACCTATAAATTATTTTTTGACAAAGTAAGAGATAGTATTTTCGACGGAACTTTTGCAAAGTTGACTTTAGCAAAAACGATTGGAAATACGCAATTAATGAATATTTATATCCGAACCAATACAGATGAAATCCAACTTAAATTGGCATTGACTTATAAATTCCAAACGGGAGAAGAAGTGAAAATTGTAACTATTGAAGAAGGTATTATTGAACTTATACCCTACATAAACAATCCATTTTTGTCGGCTATATTGTTTACAACAGAGGCTGACACAATAATGAAATTGAACAAAAAAAGAGTCGCTACTATTTCTGAACAATCGGCTACTTTTAAAAATGCAGATCCAATATTATTAGAGTATTTATCAAAAAGATAACCATTGATAAACTCATAAGATAATAGACGAAGAGATAATAGACTAAAAGATGATGTATATTTTCTTTGCGAACCTTGCGATAACTTTGCGCTCTTTGCGGTTAAAAATTAGAAAATGATTAAAATTAACTACTAAATTTCTTTGTGTTTTTTGAAACCTTTGTTTCTTTTGTGGTGAAAAAAAACTTACAAATTATCGGGAAAAATCTTACCTGGATTTAAAATTCCATTTGGATCGAAAATAGTTTTTATACCTTTCATCATCCTTAAGTGAGATTCACTAAAAGCAATATCCATATAGTTTTTTTGTACAAAACCGATTCCGTGTTCACCAGATAATGTGCCTTTTAAAGAAACGGTTAACTCAAAAATTTCACGGATACCTTTGGTGACTTCGGTGTTCCAATTTTCATCAGACATGTCGCCTTTAATGATATTTACGTGTAAATTCCCATCACCTGCGTGACCGTAACATACCGATTTAAATCCGTATTTTGCTCCGATTTCTTTGATTCCAAATAATAATTTTGGCAACTCGTATCTTGGAACAACCGTATCTTCTTCTTTATAAATTGAATTTGACTTAACGGCTTCGGCAACGCTACGACGCATTTTCCAAAGTAGATTTTTTTGGATTTCAGTATCTGCAAATAGCACTTCATCAATATTGAATTGCTCCACTACTTCCATAATTTTTTCGGCTTCTTGAAAAAGAACATCAGGATAATTTCCATCAACTTCAATCAACAAGTGTGCTTGAACTTGGTCGTTCACTTGTACATTTAAATCAGGGACAAATTTCAAAGTCCAATCAATTGCATCGCGCTCCATAAATTCTAAAGCACTTGGGGTAATTCCAGCTCTAAATATGGCAGAAACCGCTTCACAAGCTTGGTTTGCTTCATAAAAAGGAACCAACATTAAAACGGTGTGATTCACTTTTGGGATTAATTTCATCACAATTTTGGTGATAATTCCGAGTGTTCCTTCACTACCAACCATTAATTGAGTTAGATTATATCCAGTAGAATTTTTCAATGTATTTGCACCTGTCCAAATTATATCGCCATTGGCAAGGACAACTTCAAGATTTAGAACATAATCTTTAGTAACTCCATATTTTACTGCACGCGCACCACCAGCATTTTCGGCAACGTTTCCTCCTATCCAACAACTTCCTAAACTACTTGGATCTGGTGGGTAAAACAAGTCTTTTTCGGCAACTGCTTCCCGCAAAACTTGAGTTATTACTCCAGGTTCAACAACGACTTGTAGATTTTTTTCGTCGATATTGAATATTTTATTGAAACGCTCCATCGACAAACCGATACCTTGATGAACTGATAAAGCGCCGCCACTCAAACCCGTTCTTGCTCCTATTGCGGTGACAGGAATTCCATGAAGATTTGCAATTTTCAAAATTTCGGAGACCTCTTGAGGAGTTTCTGGTTTTAAAACTACTGAGGGAGGAAAAACAAAAGCTTCAGTTTCATCTTTACCGTAATAATTACGTGTTTCTTGATCGGTAAAAACATAAGAATCACCTATGATTTCTTTGAATTTCGATAGTATTTCTGGAGTGATATTCATAAAATAATTTGAATTGTAAATGTAAAAAATATATTAAAAATAAATAGTGTTTTTAATCTAAAAAGTGATTTCAATGAGGAACCTTAGCCCCGATGGAAGGGAAAATCCCTCACTTTTTAGTGAGGATTTGGAATGATAGCGGGAAATTGCTCCAAAAAAAGTTAGTTGAAAAATAAAATAGTTAACAATTGTTAACAAAATAGATTTCTAATAACCATAATAAATTGTATTTTTACGTTTCAAAATTTAAAATTATAAATGGGTAAAATCATTGCTATTGCCAATCAAAAAGGGGGTGTTGGAAAAACAACCACTTCCATTAATTTAGCTGCTTCACTAGGTGTTTTAGAAAAAAAGGTGTTGCTTATCGACGCTGATCCTCAGGCGAATTCAAGTTCGGGTTTAGGAATTGACGTTGAAAACGTGACTATTGGAACCTATCAAATTTTGGAGCACAGCAATAAAGCGGAGGAGGCAATTGTAACAAGTACAGCGCCAAATGTTGATGTGATTCCCGCACATATTGACCTTGTTGCGATCGAGATTGAATTGGTTGACAAGGAAAATAGAGAATATATGTTGAAACAAGCTTTGGAAAGCATCAAGGAGAATTACGATTATATTTTGATTGATTGCGCACCATCGTTGGGACTTTTGACTTTGAATGCTTTAACCGCAGCTAATTCGGTAATTATTCCGATTCAGTGTGAGTATTTTGCCTTAGAAGGTTTGGGGAAATTATTGAATACGATAAAGAGTGTTCAAAAAATTCACAATTCGAATTTGGATATTGAAGGGCTCCTTTTAACGATGTTTGATTCTCGTTTACGATTGTCAAATCAGGTAGTTGAGGAAGTTCAAAAGCATTTTAACGACATGGTTTTTGAAACTATTATTCAAAGAAATGTAAAATTGAGTGAGGCTCCGAGTTATGGGGAAAGTATTATTAATTATGACGCAACGAGTAAAGGAGCGAATAATTATTTGCGATTAGCAGAAGAAATTATTAAGAAAAATAGTAATTAATTTATGGCACAAGCAATAAAGAAACAAGCATTAGGAAGAGGATTATCGGCATTATTGAAAGATCCAGAAAATGATATAAAATCGGTTTCAGATAAGAATGCAGATAAAGTGGTGGGCAATATTGTCGAGCTAGAAATTGACGCTATTGAGATTAATCCATTTCAACCAAGAAGCAATTTTAATGAAGAATCGCTGCAAGAATTGGCGACTTCAATTAAGGAATTGGGAGTAATTCAGCCTATTACTGTTCGTAAAACCGACTTTAATAAATACCAATTAATTTCGGGGGAACGCAGATTACGTGCTTCGAAATTGGCAGGATTAAATGTAGTTCCCGCTTACATTCGAATTGCAAATGACAATGAATCGTTGACAATGGCTTTGGTGGAAAACATACAAAGACACGATTTAGATCCTATAGAAATTGCGTTATCCTACCAAAGATTGATTGATGAAATTCAATTGACACAAGAGCAAATGAGCGAGCGTGTTGGTAAAAAGCGTTCAACAATTGCAAATTACCTTCGATTATTAAAACTTGATCCGATTATTCAAACAGGAATTCGCGATGGTTTTATCTCCATGGGACACGGTCGTGCAATAATTAATATTGAAAATCAAGACATACAAACGAGTATTTACCAAAAAATTGTTAGTCAAAATCTATCCGTAAGAGAAACTGAAACTTTGGTAAAAAACTACCAAGATAGTTTGAAACCTAAATCAGCATCAAAGGCAAAAACCACCAGTTTTGTTATTCCTGCTGAAGCTAATAAAGTGATAACCGATTATTTTGGAGCAAAAGTTGAAGTGAAAGTTGCAGGAAATGGAAAAGGAAAAATCTCAATTCCATTTCATTCTGAGGAAGATTTCAATAGGATTATCAAACTAATTAAAGGATAGTGCAAAAAATCTATTTCATATTTCTTTTGGGATTTTTATTGGGAACTTTAACCAATTACTCCCAAGAAAAAAAGGTTACATTTATGGTAGCTAAAGATACTGTGAAATATAAAGAAATAAACCCTTTATCTCCAGCAAAAGCGGCATTTTATTCGGCTGTTATTCCAGGTTTAGGACAAGCTTATAATAAAAAATATTGGAAAATTCCTTTGGTTTATGGAGGAATTGGAGCTGGATTGTATTACTATAATATCAACAGCAATAAATACAACAGTTATCGTGATGCTTACAAAAGACGTTTGGCAGGTTATCGAGATGACAATTATCAATATTTAGATGATTCCCGATTAATTACAGCACAACAATTTTATCAAAGAAACAGAGATTTATCTTTATTTGTAGCTGTGGTTTTTTATGCTTTAAATATTGTAGATGCTAATATTGATGCGCATTTGATGCAATTTAATGTAAATGACAAATTATCGTTTCGTCCTGAAATTTACAGTGATGAGATTACTTACCAACAAAATTTAGGTCTGACTTTAAACTTCCACTTTTAATGAAAATTGCACTTTTAGGTTACGGAAAAATGGGGCAAGTTATTGAGAAAATAGCATTGCAAAGAGGACATGAAATAGTTGTTAGAAAATCTATTGGGGATTCCTTTGACGGATTAGAAAATGCAACTGTAGCAATCGAATTTAGTGCTCCTGATGCAGCTGTTGAGAACATTTCTGCGGCACTAAATCTTGGTATTCCAGTGATTTCTGGAACTACAGGTTGGTTGCAAGATTATGACAAAATGGTTCAGCTTTGTAATGAAAAAAATAGTGCATTTATCAGTAGTTCTAATTTTAGTTTAGGAGTAAATATTTTCTTTGAATTGAATAGTTATTTGGCCAAAATCATGTCAAAATTTGAAGATTATAAAGTTGGAATTGAAGAAATTCACCACACTCAAAAATTAGATGCCCCAAGCGGAACAGCAATTTCATTAGCTAAAGGCGTAATTGAAAATAGCGATTATAAAAACTGGACTTTAGAAAATCCGAAATCAGATGATATTTTGATCGAAGCAAAGAGAATAGAAAACGTGCCAGGAACGCACACTGTTTCTTATAATTCCAATGTTGACTTAATTGAAATAAAACATTTGGCACACAACAGGGAAGGATTTGCACTTGGTGCAGTAATCGCCGCTGAATGGATTGTTGGTAAAAATGGTGTTTACACTATGAAAGATGTCTTAGAAATTATATAAGAATTAAGTTAAAAAAATAATAAGAAAAACGAATAAATTAAAAAATAATAAGATTTTTGTGTTTCAATTGAAATCTAAAATCTAAAATATAAAATATATATGACACTAATTCAATGGTTTATATTCTTCTTAATTGTTCAAGTAGTTCACTTTTTAGGAACTTGGAAATTATATGAAGCAGCAGGTAGAAAAAAATGGGAAGCTGCAATTCCAGTATATAATGCAGTGGTATTGATGAAAATAATTAATCGTTCGCCATGGTGGACTATTTTATTATTCGTTCCTGTTATTAATCTGATTATGTTTCCTGTTGTGTGGGTTGAGACATTAAGAAGTTTTGGTAAAAACTCAACTTTAGATACAATTTTGGGGATATTTACTTTTGGATTTTATATTTATTATTTAAACTACACTCAAAAGTTAGTCTATATTGAAAACAGAAGTTTGGAACCTTCAACCAAAACTGCAGATACTATTGGATCGTTACTTTACGCCATAGTTGTTGCGACTTTAGTGCATACATATGTGATGCAACCTTATACAATTCCGACTTCCTCATTAGAAAAATCATTATTAGTTGGTGACTTTTTATTTGTGAGTAAATTTCATTATGGTGCCAGAACACCTATGACGCCAATTGCTGCACCAATGGTTCACGATACATTACCTCTAATAAATGTAAAATCCTATTCAAGTTTTCCACAATTGCCTTATTTCCGATTTTTTGCAATGCAAGAAGTAAATAGAGCTGACATTGTGGTATTCAACTGGCCAGCAGATACATTATACAATATGTATAAAACTGCCGATAAAAGATACGACAAACCAATTGACAAAAAAACTAATTATGTGAAACGTTGCGTTGGTATTCCTGGCGATAGTTTGTCTATAAAAGATGGTGTAGTTTATGTAAATGGCAAGATTCTTCCAATGCCTGAACGTTCAAAGCCTCAATATTCTTATAAAATTACCCTTGACGGAAAAACGCCAATTGATTTTGAATACCTTTTTAAGGAAATGAATATTACAGATGGATTTAATTATGTGAGCGAGGCAAAAGACACAATTGGAATTACCGCATTGACTTTTGAAAATGCTGAAAGAATGAAAAACATTCCAGGTATAACTTCAGTAAAAAGAAATATTGATACTGGAAATGAACAAGGAATATTTCCTAATATCAACAAATGGAATCGTGACAATTTCGGTCCAGTTTATATTCCTAAAAAAGGAGCAACAGTTGCTTTAAATACCCAAACTTTGCCATTTTATAAAAAGATAATTGGTGAATATGAAAAAAATGATTTGAAAGTAAATGGAAATGAAATTAGAATTAATGGTGAAATAGCAACTTCTTACACTTTTAAACAAAATTATTATTGGATGATGGGAGACAATCGTCATAATTCCCTTGACGCTAGGTATTTTGGTTATACTCCTGAAGATCACATTGTTGGAAAACCAGTTTTCATTTGGATGAGTTTGGATCCAAATGGAAAAGGATTAAATAAAATTCGTTGGGACAGAATGTTTACTACAGTTAGTGGAGACGGACAACCACAATCTTATTTCAGATACTTCTTATTTGCCTTAATAGGTTATTTTGGAATTAGTTTCTTTGTAAGAAAAAGAAAAGAGAATAAGAATTAAAATTAACAAATGTCCTCTTTATTACTTCCAACTTATTTCCCCTCAATTAGTAATTTTTCGGCCATAGCCAATGCTGATTCTTTGTTATTTGAAGTAGAAGATAATTTTCAAAAGCAAACGAATCGAAATCGAACTTATATTTACAGTCCGAATGGAATTCAGATGCTAAACATACCCATTAAACATAGTAGAGAAAAACATCAAAAAACTAAAGAGGTTAAACTTGAAACGGCTTTCGATTGGCAAAAACAACATTTTAAATCTCTTGAAGCTGCCTATAGAACTTCTCCTTTTTTCGAATATTTTGAAGATGCTTTACTTCCTATATTTACAAAAAAACACACTTTCCTAATGGATTTGAATTTTGAAACTATTGAAATTGTTTCGAAATGCTTGAATATGAAATTAGAATATGAAAAAACAACAGAATATTTTCATGAAGTAAGCGATAGTTTGGATTTTCGCTTTTTAGCAAATGGAAAAAAAGAAGTTGCCAATTTTACTCCCTACACCCAAGTTTTTGGAGAAAAACACGGCTTTATAAATAATTTAAGTGTTTTGGATTTACTTTTTAATGAAGGACGTTTTGCATTAGATTATTTAAAAGAACAAACTCTTTAATTAATCCATTTCTAATCGAGTTAAAACTGGGCTGTGATCTGAATTAATGAACTCAGGGAAACTCGTGAAATTTTTAACTTTCATCACCTTATCGGCAAAAATATAATCGATACGGGCTGGATAATATTTGAAATTATAGGTTTGACCAAAACCAGAACCCGCTTCTTCAAAACAATCATTCAACGACCCTTTTATACTTCTATAAACGTAAGAATAGGCGCTATTGTTCATGTCGCCACAAATGATAATTGGATACTCACAATTCTTTTTGTGGTTCATCAGAATCTCGGCTTGTTGTTGTTGTTTTTTGAATGCTTTACTAATTCGAATAATTAAAAGTTGAGATTTATCTTGGTTAATTCCATCTATATTCTCGGATATTTCATTTACATCAGGTGAAATTTTAATGGATTGTAAGTGCATATTATAAACTCTGATAATGTCTTTCCCTTTCTTAATATCAGCAAAAATAGCGTTGTTATTGGAGTTTGGAAAAACCAAATTTCCTTGATCAATAATTGGATATTTTGAAAAAATAGCTTGTCCCGTTTTAATCTTCTCGCCTTGCATAAAAACATATTGATAAGGATATATTTTCAAATCTAATTTAGCAGCAGTAGAAAACTCTTGAATACAAAGAATGTCAGGATTTTGTTCATTTATAAAATTACGAATTTCGGCAGGAACATTATCGTCATTAAGCCATTTAAATAAATTAAACAGACGAACATTGTAACTCATTACCACAAAATCTTTATCTGATTTAGGCAAGTCGGTTGAAGCAAATTTGTAGAATTTATTAATAAAGGTTATTCCTAATAATAATACAATTGCAGGTAAAAGAATTTGCCTTTTGACTTGGATTCCCCAATAAATAAAGAAAAGTCCATTAAGAATTAAAAATAACGGGAGTATTAATGTTAGCGCAGATAAAATCGGAAATAACTTTGGTGCTAAAAAAGGTAAAACATAAGCAACGAAAGTCAATACAGCCAAAACTATATTAACAACAAACATTATTTTATTTATCCAAGAAAGCTTCTTCATTAAAAATAAATCCTATTGTTTACCTGCCTTAAACAGAAATTCTTTTTCATCTGATGACAAACTATCATATCCTGATTGAGTGATTTTGTCTAATATTTCGTCTATTTGTTGTTGTACTTTATCTTTTGTTACAATTTTAGAAGTTCTCTTTTCTACTGGAGCCTTGTAAGTTCGATGTACTTTTTTAAATGGTTTTGAATTTCTTTTTACAAATATAGATGAAAAAGCATCTATTATTAAAGTGAACCAATTACAAACATCGGTACCCTTTTTTAATAATTGAATGTAAATATAACCAAAAAAAGCACCACCTATATGTGCCAAATGTCCTCCTGTGTTTTCCATTGGTAACTGAAACAAATCTATGACAATTAGTACCAAAGCAATATGCCATAATTTTACATTCCCAAATAGCAATAAACGAATTTTCATTAATGGTGAATACGAAACCGTTGCAAATAATAGTGCCATAACAGAGGCAGAAGCTCCAACCAAAGCAGTATTCACATTTGCTAGAGCAGGAAAAAACATATAACTAAGTAGAAATACAATTCCTGCGAATAGTGAACCCACAAAATACAAACTCAATAATTGCTTTTGGTTAAAAAAGATAAGAAATAATCTACCTGCAAAATTCAACATAATTAAATTAAACAGAATATGTAAAATAGAAGAATGACAAAATGCATAAGAAAATATAGACCATGGTTTCAAAAGTAAATCACTAGGATTTGATGACAAACTAACATAATATAAGTAGTCAATATTGACCTTAAATAGAGGTAAAACTCCGAATACAATACTTGGAAAAGCAAAAAAAGCGATGTTCCAAAATAGTAATTTTGTAAGTACATCACCTATTTTAAATTGCAATTTTAAATCCTCAAGTATACTCATTTACTAAAGTATTAATTCCACCGATTGGCATTAAATTGATTTTTTTTCCAATACCAAACCATTAAAAATCCAAATAAAGCGCCTCCTACGTGTGCAAAATGAGCAATTCCGCCACCAAAAACTGAAAAACCTGTAACTCCAGAAAACAAATCTAAACCTACAATTACAGGTACAAAATACTTAGCTTTTATTGGAATTGGTATAAACATCAATGCCAATTCAGCATTTGGAAACATAAAAGCAAACGCAACTAAGACTCCATAAATTGCTCCAGAAGCACCAACTGCAGGAGTTACAAAAGCGGATGTAAAACTCTCAAAATTAGATTTCGAGAGCAATTCTGTCCATCTTGAATCGTATTTTCCCTCACCCATTATTTTTAATATTTCCTCTTTTGGAATTCCATTTGCAACCAATGCATTCAATCCTTCATGGAAAAAATAGTAGTTTGAGATAATATGAACCAAAGCAGCGCCTAACCCACAAGAGATATAGAAAAATAGGAATTTTTTTGAACCCCACATTTGTTCCAAGGTAGAACCAAATGAGAATAAAGCAAACATATTAAAGAAAATATGCATTACATTTCCATGCATGAACATGTGTGTTAATGGCTGCCAATAATTAAAATCTGGATTTTCTGGATAATATAATGACAAATATTTATAGGCGACATCTCCAAGAAATTGGGTTCCTATAAAAAACAAAATATTAATGATAATTAGTTGCTTAACTACCTCTGTTACATTTCTCATAATGTGAATTTTTTATCAATATCTTCCACACGCATCGTGATGAAAGTTGGTTTTTGAAATGGGGAAACATTAGGGTCTTTACAAGCAAAAAGACCATTTACAAGATTTTCTTGTTCTTTTTCTGTCAGATAGGCACCCGTTTTAACTGCTAAACTCTTCGACATTGATTTTGCAATACTATCATTTTGACTAAAACTAGACTCGGGAATTCCATCACTTAAATCACTCAATAATTGTTCTAACACACTTGAAACTTCATTTTCTGTAACATTTACAGGCAAACCTGTAATAACCAAATGGTCTTCATTACTTGCGTCAAAAACGAAGCCTGTATTGACCAATGAAAGTTGCAATTCTGAAATTAATTTCATCTCACTTTTGGAGAAAAATAAATTTAATGGAAATAATAATTGTTGGCTCGAAGCTTGATGAACCGTCATATTGGTAAGAAATTGCTCGTACAAAACCCTTTGATGAGCACGATTCTGATCTATAATTACCATCCCGGATTTTATAGGATTCACAATATACTTTTTATGAATTTGGTACATCTTATTTGTCGCCTGCTCAATTTCATTTTCATTAAATAATGATCCGGTAACCTCATCACTTTCAAACTCTACATTGCTAATTTCATCTGTATCGTGCTTTAAACCAACGTACAAACTCTCCCAATTTGCGGTATTTTCCGTTTTTCTAGGAGAAGTAAAATGTTTGTTTGGTGTAGCATCCAAAAAGGGATTGAAATTACCGTCTATTTGAATTGTAGGTGTTGCTGCCTCTAGATCTTTATAATTATAGGGGGTATCTAAATTTGAATCTCTATCAAAATCTAAAACTGGAGCAACATTAAATTGACCTAAACTGTGTTTAATTGACGATCTTAATATGGCATAGAGTGCATGTTCATCATCAAATTTAATTTCAGTTTTTGTAGGATGAATATTAATATCAATAGTATTCGGAGGAACATTTAGGTATAAATAATAACTCGGTTGGTTGCTGTCTTTAAGCAATCCTTCGTATGCTGCCATAACTGCGTGATGTAGGTAACCGCTTTTTATGAACCGATCGTTTACAAAGAAAAACTGTTCTCCCCTATTTTTTTTGGCAAATTCTGGCTTACTTACAAATCCCTGAATGGTAACAATTTCAGTTTCTTCATTTACAGGAACGAGTTTTTCATTGGTCTTACCAGAAAAAATATTTACAATTCGTTGTCTAGAATTTGATTGTGGTAAATTGAACAATTCACTACCGTTATGAAAATAAGTAAAATGTATATTTGGGTGTGCCAATGCCACTCTTTGAAATTCATCAATAATATGTCGGTGTTCAACCGTTTCGGATTTCAGAAAATTACGTCGTGCAGGAATATTGAAAAATAAATTCTTTACCGAAAACGAAGTGCCTTTTGGCAAAACAGCCAAATCTTGTGAAACAAATTTACTTCCCTCTATCACAATATGAGTTCCTAACTCTTCTTGATCTTGTTTGGTTTTCATTTCTACATGAGCAATCGCCGCAATAGAAGCTAAAGCTTCTCCGCGAAAACCTTTAGTGTGTAATGAAAATAAATCTTCAGCTTGACGAATTTTAGAAGTTGCATGTCTTTCAAAACACAAGCGAGCATCTGTAACACTCATTCCTTGTCCGTTATCAATAACTTGAACTAGCGATTTTCCAGCGTCTTTAATAATCAATTTAATGTCGGTTGCTTTTGCATCAACTGCATTTTCTAGCAATTCTTTGACTACCGAAGCGGGTCTTTGAACAACTTCTCCTGCCGCAATTTGATTGGCAACGTGATCCGGAAGCAATTGAATTATACTCGACATTAAAATAAATTGTTGTTTAGGGTTATTCGTGAATGCACAAATTTAACTAATTTCTGTTGGCTTTCATACCAAAATTAAAAAAATAAAACCTCTAAAAAGTAGAGGTTTTGTTAAATTGTATAATAAAATTTATATTTTTTATTTCAAAAGGGCTTGCCTTCTTAGATGGGCCATTTTTAAAGCAGCAATCGCGGCTTCAGTTCCTTTATTTCCATGAATTCCTCCACTTCTATCAATAGACTGTTGCTCGTTATTATCGGTCAACAAACAAAAAATTACAGGAACATCATATTTAATATTGAGATCTTTAACTCCTTGTGTTACGCCTTCGCAAACAAATTCGAAGTGCATTGTTTCGCCTTTAATTACACAACCAATTACGATAACAGCATCTAATTTCTCCGTCTCAATCATTTTCTTAGCACCATAAACCAGCTCGAAACTTCCAGGAACATCCCAACGAACAATATTTTCTTTAAGCGCGCCACAATCTAACAAAGCTGCTTCTGCGCCAGAATATAATCCTTCAGTTATTGCTGGGTTCCATTCAGAAACAACAATCCCAAACCGAAAATATTTCGCGCTTGGGATTGTATTCTTATCGTAATTTGATAAATTTTTATTTGCTGTAGCCATCTTATTTAGATTTTAGAATCCGAATTCTGAAATCAGAAATCTAAAACTCTTATTGAGATAAACCAATTAAAGCATCAATGTTAGCAGCTTCTGGAGTTGCTTCATATTTTTCTTTAATTTCAGTGAAATATTTTAACGCATCCGCTTTATTGTTTAATCCTAAAGCTGTTTGTCCAGCTTTTAAAAGAAAACGTGGCGTCGTAAAATCATTTTTATTACTTTCAAATGCTTTTACATAAAATTCCAAAGCTACTTTTGGTTGGTTTTTTTGAGCATGAGCGTCTCCAATTGCACCAATGGCAAGTGTACTCAAAACCATATCTTCCGATTTGAATTTTTCTAAGTAAGAAATAGCTTCATCGTATTTACCAGTGTTCAAATAAGCCATACCTGCATAGTAATTAGCTAAATTCCCTGCATCAGTTCCTTCATATTTTGAAGCGATATCGATGAATCCAAATTTTCCTTCCGAACCCTTAAGTGCAAGGTTATATAAAGAATCGCTTTTGGTTCCTTCAGTTGCTTTTTGGAAATTTTGTTGTGCCAAAAACATTTCGCTAGCTGCATTTTCTTCTTTAGGTTCTGCAACAAATTTTTGAAATAAAACATAACCTACGGTAACTAATGCTATTACAGCTACAACTCCGAAAATTACTTTTTGATTTTTAGCAATAAATTCTTCAGTTTTTGAAGCGGTTTGATCTAATGAATTGAATACGCCAGCAGTAGTGCTGTCTTTTTCATCAATAGTTATATTTTCAACTGGAGTGTCTTTTTCAACTTTTTCTTTTGGGGTTTTATAGCCTCTTTTATTGTACGTTGCCATTATAATTTAAATTAGTGAGTGGCAAAAATAAAATTTTTATTCAAACTGTCATAAAAAAAATGCGTTTAAATTCAAATAAAAGTAACATTTTTTAGATAAGGAGATGCTTTTAATCAAAATAGAAAAATATTTAGAATTCAAATTGATAAAAATGTGGATTTATCGATAATTTTCAATAATTTGCACCAGTATTATAAAAACAAAATTAGAAATTAAAATCTCTCCTATTCTACCCTTTTTACAGAATGTATCTTAAAAAAATTTCTTTATTCAATTATAAAAATTTTTCGGAAGTCAATTTCGATTTTGACAACAAAATAAATTGTTTTGTTGGTAAAAATGGTATTGGCAAAACCAATGTTTTAGATGCTATTTTTCATTTGTCCCATGGAAAAAGTTATTTCAATCCGTTGGCTGTTCAAAATATAAAACATGGAGAAGAGTTTTTTGTAATTGAAGGCGAATTTGAGAAAAATGAAAGATCCGAAATCGTAATTTGTAGTTTAAAAAAAGGGCAGAAAAAAATTCTAAAACGCAACGGAAAGCAATACGATAAATTTTCAGAACATATTGGATTTATCCCATTAGTAATTATTTCTCCAGCCGATAGAGATTTGATTGTGGAAGGCAGTGAAACTAGAAGAAAATTCGTGGATACTGTAATTTCTCAATTGGATTCTACCTATTTAAATCAGTTAATTCAATACCAAAAAACACTAAGTCAGCGTAATGCATTGTTAAAATATTTTGCATTAAATCAGGTTTTTGAAACAGACACTTTATCAATTTACAATCAACAATTGGATGAATTGGGTAAAATAATTTTTGAAAAAAGAAAAGGATTTTTAGCCGATTTCGTTCCCATTTTCAACAAACACCATCAAACGATTACTGGTTCTGCTGAAACGGTGCAATTGGTCTATGAAAGTCAATTGTTTGAGAAAGATTTGTTACAACTATTACAAGAAAGCATCAATAAAGACAGGGTTTTACAATATACAAGTGCTGGAATTCATAAAGACGATTTGTCATTTGAAATTGATCATTATCCAATAAAAAAATTCGGATCACAAGGCCAGCAAAAATCATTTCTAATCGCTTTGAAATTGGCACAATTTGAATTTGTGAAAAAGAATTCAGGTGAAAATCCTATTTTGTTATTTGATGATATTTTCGATAAGTTAGACGAAACTCGTGTTGGAAAAATAATAGAAATGGTCAATAATTCAGATTTCGGACAGCTATTCATTTCAGATACTCATCCAGAACGAACAGAAACAATAATAAAATCAACCCATCAGAGCTATAAAATATTTAACTTATAATTATTGTAAAACCCATAATTATAAATTTTCTTTACTTTAATCAAAATTACTAATATGAAAAAAGCCTTTATCAATTTACTATTTATCGGATTTCTATTCACAAGTTGCAACGGACAAACGAATGCCAACTATGAATCAATTGCAGCAGTGAATTTTGCTGAAAAAATTAAAACTACTCCTCAAGCTGCAATTATTGACGTTCGTTCTCCTGAAGAATTTGCCGGTCAGCATATTGATAACGCTATAAACATCGATTGGAACGGCGATAATTTTGATGGAAAAATTGGAAAATACGACAAGTCAAAACCAATATTTGTTTATTGTATGAGTGGCGGAAGAAGTAAAAAAGCTGCAGAAAAGTTATCAGAATTGGGATTCACTAAAATATATGAATTACAAGGTGGAATTATGAAGTGGAATGCCGCTGGATTGTCTGTTCCAAGTGATAAAATAATTGGAATGTGTAGCCAAGAATACAACGAACTATTAAATACTGATAAAATTGTTCTTATTGATTTTTATGCTGAATGGTGCGCTCCTTGCAAGAAAATGACTCCTTTCTTAATTAAAATGCAAAAAGAAATGGCCGATAAAGTGACCATTGTAAGGTTGAACGCTGATGAAAATAAAACGCTAATTTCTCAATTAAAAATTGAAGAACTTCCAACTTTATTTATTTATAAAGACAATAAAATTTTATGGAAACATTCGGGTTTTATTAGTGAAGAAGATTTGACAAAAAAATTACAATAAATCATGCTTTCAAATAAATCATTACAATTTCTTGAAGATTTAAAATCCAATAACAATAGAGATTGGTTTTTAGACAACAAAAAGCGATACGAAGAATACAAAAAAGAATACCAATCATTAATTCAAAGTTTTTTAGAAATTTTGAAGCCACAAGATGCCAGTTTGGAACTTTTAGAAGTTAAGAACTGCACTTTTAGAATCAATCGAGACATACGTTTTTCAAAAAATAAAGATCCTTATAAAACCCACATGGGAATTTGGATGAATACTAACCATGGGAATAACAATGGTCCGGGTTACTACATTCATATTGAAAAAGGAAATTGTTTTTTTGCCGGGGGAATGTATGGCCCAGAAAATGAAGATTTAAGAAAAATCCGAAAAGAAATCGCCTTCTTTTATGAGGATTTGGAAGCTATTTTAGGGGATCCAAAATTCAAAAAAGTTTATTCAGGTTTGAATATTACCGAAACCAATTCCTTAAAAAACGGACCTAAAGATTTTGAAAAAGACCATCCAGCAATTGAATTTTTAAAACTTAAAAGTTTCGTTTCTATTCATAAATTTGATGATTCTGAAGTAACAAAACCTACTTTTGTCAAGGATACCTCAGCTAAATTAATTCTTTTGAAACCACTTTTAGAGTTTTTAAATCGGGGGTTATTTACAGAATAAAATAATATAAATTTAAATTGGTTTAAAGTACCTTTGCTCTATACTATTAATGTTATAAAAATGGAAATTCAAAATCATTTTTCTTTAAGAAACTACAATACTTTTGGCATAGAAGCCAATGCAAAAGAATTTGTCGCAGTTCATTCGATTGAGGAACTAGAAACAGTATTAACTGAAAATAAATCAAAAAAGAAGTTTATTTTAGGTGGTGGAAGCAACATGCTATTAACAAAAGATATTGATGCTTTGGTAATCCATATTGATTTAAAAGGAAAAAAAATAGTTGAGGAAAATGATGATTTCGTATGGGTAGAAAGTCAAGCAGGTGAAAATTGGCATGAGTTTGTTATGTGGACAATTGACAAAAATTTTGGTGGTCTCGAAAACATGTCGTTGATCCCAGGAAATGTAGGAACTACTCCAGTTCAAAATATCGGGGCTTATGGAACTGAGATTAAAGATACCTTCGTTTCTTGTTCAGCAATGAAAATTGACTCAATGGAAATGAGGAGTTTCAGCAATGCAGAATGTCATTTTGGCTATCGTGAAAGTATTTTCAAGAATGAAGTTAAAGACCAATACATCATCACTTCTGTGATTTTCAAATTGACAAAACGCAATCACAAAATAAATATTTCCTATGGAGATATAACTGCTGAATTAGATAAATTAAATATCAAAACCCCTACTTTGAAAGATGTAAGTAATGCAGTAATTACAATTCGTCAAAGTAAATTACCCGATCCAAAGGTGCTTGGAAATAGCGGAAGTTTCTTTAAAAATCCAATTGTATTGAAAACTGATTTTGAACCAATTCATAAAAAATTTCCTGAAATGAAATATTACGAAATTTCAGAAACAGAAGTAAAAGTTCCAGCTGGATGGCTAATTGAACAAGCAGGATTTAAAGGAAAACGATTTGGCGATGCTGGTATTCATAAAAACCAAGCTTTAGTTCTTGTAAATTATGGTAATGCCACTGGACAAGAAATAGTAAATGTATCAATAGAAATTCAAGAAACCATTTTTCTAAAATTTGGAATCCACATTGAAGCTGAAGTAAACATTATTTAATTTAAATTTATTCGATTTTTTTTATTTTAAATGCTAAATCAGTGTTTGAAAATCCTATTTGAATTCATACCTTTGCACACATCAAAAAAAGAGGAAAATCAGATATGTTAATCACGTTATTTTACATTTTTATTGTTATTGTTGCGGTGCAACTTTTTTATTATACCATCGTATTTTCTAAATTTTCTTTTGCAAAAAATCAAAAAATAACTCCAAAAAGAATTCCAATTTCTGTAATCGTTTGTGCTAAAAATGAAGAGGAAAATGTGGTTAAGTTCATTCCTTTATTGGCTGAACAAAGTTACCCTGACTTTGAAATTATATTAATTGACGATGCTTCTAGCGATGCAACTCTTGATATTTTTGAAGAATTTGAAAAACAATATTCAAATGTAAAAGTGGTAAAAGTGGTCAATAACGAAGCTTTTTGGGGCAATAAGAAATTCGCTTTAACCCTAGGAATCAAAGCGGCAACAAAAGACTATTTACTTTTTACAGATGCCGATTGCTACCCAACTTCAAAAGATTGGATCACATTAATGAGTTCTCAGTTTACATTACACAAAACCTTTGTTTTGGGTTACGGCGGATATGAAAAAGTGAAAGGTTCCTTTTTAAATAAAATAATACGTTTCGATTCATTACTTAATGCAACTCAATATTTTTCTTGGGCAAAAATCGGTCGTCCTTACATGGGAGTTGGAAGAAATTTAGCTTATAAAAAAGACGAGTTTTTTAAAGTTAATGGCTTTATTGATCACATGAAAATACGATCTGGCGACGATGATTTATTTGTTAACCAAGCGAGTAAAGGCACCAATACAACATGTTGCTATGCCGCAGATAGTTTTACTTATTGCGCACCAAAAACTAATTACGCCGATTGGAAAGCTTTAAAACAACGTCATGTTGCCACAGCTTCTTTCTACAAACCTTTTGACAGAATTCAACTTTCGGTATTTTTTATATCGCAAATTTTGTTTTTTATTGTTCCAATAGTACTTCTAGCTTTTCAATACCAATGGATAATTGTTTTGAGTTTAATCGGTTTTAGATACTTATTTACTTGGATTGTTCTAGGATTTTCAGCGGGGAAATTGAAGGAAAAAGATGTAATGTATTGGTACCCAATTATTGAGATTGCATTTTTATTCACCCAAATGAATATATTTGTATCCAACAGTTTCTCAAAACCAGTACATTGGAAATAAATAACACCATTGAAAAAGCAAAATTAGGCGATCAAGTTGCCTTCACTTTTCTATTGGATTTTTATTGGAATGAAGTCTACGGATTTATGCTTAAGCGAACCGAAAACGAGGCAGATGCCGAAGACATCACTATTGAAACTTTCTCAAAAGCATTTGATAAAATAGCTACTTACAACTCTGAATTTCAATTTAATACTTGGTTAATTGCTATTGCAAAAAATGTCTACATCGATATTTTGCGTAAGAAAAAAGCTTCGTTTTTTATTGAAATTACCGATAATGAAGATTATCGTGCTTATAATGTTGCTGATTCAACTCCTTCAGCAGAAGATAAATTGATTACCGAACAAAATTTATCTCAATTGTTACAATATATTAAAGAATTAAAACCTCATTATCAAGAAGTAATTCAGTTGCGTTATTTTCAAGAATTAAGTTACCAAGAAATTGCAAATCAACTAGATGAGCCATTAAGCAACGTAAAAGTAAAAATTCTTAGAGCTAAAAAATTACTTGCTGAAATTATCCAAACTAAAGGATAAATTTATAATTCAAAATAAACCTGGTTTTTAACAATATCATATTGGCATTTATCGTTATAAGGTAAAAGCCAATATTATGATGTAATACTACCTAACCATTAAAACTCAAAATTATGTCTAAAGTTAGTATTTATGAAAACGGGTGGACTAACCTAGTTTTCGAAGGAAAAAATAAAGAATATGGCGCTTATCAATTGAGAAAAAACGACTCTGAAACAACCATTACAGCCTTCTTTTTCGGATTATTATTTATTATTTCAATTTCTGGTATAGCATTTTTACTAAGTTCATTTAATACAAAAGAGGTAATTAAGGAAAAGCCAATCGTGTATCCTGATGTACATCTTGTGAAATTTGATCATAAAAAAATTGAAGAACCGAAAAAAGCAGTTGCACCAATTGAAAAGAAAAAACCTGAAATAATTAATTCTAAAAAAGATTTAATTAATCCAACAATTGTAAGATACGAGCCTATTGATGACGTAAATAAAACAAAAGACATTGGGAAAACAGCTCCACTAGATACTGGTTCATCCACAGGAACTATAAATGAAATACCTGTGAACACAGGCGGTTCAATAAATGCAAGTACAACAAAAACTGATGAACCTGTTACCACAAATAACTTAGACAAACTTCCAGAGTTTCCAGGTGGAATTAATAAGTTTTATTCCTATGTAGGTAATAATTTTGAGAAACCTGAAATTGAAGGAGAGCAAACAATTAGTGTTTACGTAGCTTTTATAATTGAAGAAGACGGAACGATGTCAAATATCAAAGTAACTCGAGATCCTGGTTATGGACTAGGAAAAGAAGCAGTTCGAGTACTAAAATCACTAAAAACAAAGTGGACACCAGGAATAGTTGGTGGTCATGCGGTTCGAACTTCCTACTACTTGCCTATAACTGTAAGATTAGAATAATAAGACTTTTATATTGATGTTAAAAATTCGGTTTTTGATTAGTAATTTATTAACGAATTACGAGTCAAAAACCGTTTTTTTAATTACTACTTTCCGTATATTTGCACCATAAAATCCCGATTATGGAATCTGTTTTAGAAAATGTACTTCCTACAGGAAAGCCAAAATGGCTAAAAGTAAAATTACCAATTGGTCAAAAATATACCGAACTTCGAGGTTTAGTTGATAAATACAAACTAAACACCATTTGCACTTCAGGTAGTTGCCCAAACATGGGTGAATGTTGGGGCGAAGGAACGGCTACTTTTATGATTCTTGGAAATATTTGTACGCGTTCTTGTGGATTTTGTGGAGTTAAAACTGGTAGACCAGAAACGGTAGATTGGGATGAACCTGAAAAAGTTGCTCGTTCAATAAAAATAATGAATATAAAACATGCTGTTATTACAAGCGTTGACAGAGACGATTTAAAAGATGGCGGATCAATTATTTGGATTGAAACTATAAAAGCGATTCGTAGAATGAATCCCTCAACTACATTAGAAACATTGATTCCTGATTTTCAAGGAATTGAAAGAAATATTGATCGAATTGTTGAAGCCAATCCTGAAGTGGTATCCCATAATATAGAAACCGTTCGTCGATTAACGCGTGAGGTTCGTATTCAAGCAAAATACGATCGTAGTATGGAAGTTTTAAGATACCTAAAAGAAAAGGGAATCAACAGAACTAAATCGGGAATTATGCTTGGTTTGGGTGAATCTGAAGAGGAAGTGTTCCAAACATTAAGAGATTTGCGTCAAGCAAATGTTGATGTGGTTACCATCGGACAATACCTGCAACCTAGCAAAAAACACTTGCCTGTAAAGGAATTTATTACTCCGGAGCAATTTGCAAAATACGAACAATTCGGACTAGAATTAGGTTTCCGTCATGTAGAAAGCGGTCCGTTAGTACGTTCTTCATATAAAGCTCAAAAACATATTCTTTAGAAAATTAAATTTGTT
>NZ_JBIKQP010000047.1:0-10178 GCF_044349645.1 Flavobacterium sp.
TAATTCCTTGACCACCATTGTTGAAACCCATTGCAGCTTCATCAGTGAATACAGAACTGAATACGTACTCAGCTCTATTGGTCATTATGTTCATACCTGAGTTCATCAATCTTGTAAGATCGGAACTTTTAGTAATAGCAACCTCCTCCGTTAATGAACCTGGAGTAAAAGGCTCTAATTGGTTGTCGCAAGAAACTAAAAGTGCGAACGACAACAACAATAATCCATATATTTTTTTCATAATTTGTCTAATTAAAATTTAACTTGTAATCCAAAAGTGTATAATTTCGGAGTTGGATATTGATATTGATCAGCATTTCTATCACTTTCTGGATCAAAACCTTGCCAGTTTGTAAAGTTATACAAGTTTTCACCTTGAAGTGTGAAAGACATATCAGTGATAAAAGTTCCGCTTAAGTATTTCTTTGGTACGTTGTAACCAACTTGAACGTTTCTAAGACGAACAAAAGAAGCATCTCTTAAGAAACGGTCAGAAGAATCTCCAGCACCTAAGTTAGTAGCAGATAATGAAGGAACATTAGTGTTTGTATTTGTTGGAGTCCAAGCATTTAACATGTCTGCACCAACCACAAATTGACCAATACTTCCTACATCATATAATCCATCTAAATCAAAGTCAAATCTCACTACATCAAATGCATAAGTAAATAAAGTTGAAGCGAAGAAACCTTTGTAGTTAAAGTCGAATCCAAAACCTCCAGAATAAACAGGAACGTTGTTAAGACCAACTGGTTTTCTATCAGCAGCAACAGGAGTTTCTGTAGCAGTTCCATCAGCAGCTTCGAACAATAAGTTACCAGTTGCAGGATTTACTCCTAAATAATGGAATACGTTTGGCTCATTGATAGCACCACCATTTTGTGTAATGTAGTTACCAGAAGCAATTACACCATTATTTGATTCAATTTTACTTACTTTATTATCATTGTAAGCTCCATTAGCTCTTAATGTTAAAGTCATGTCATTAGTTTTGATTAAATCATAAGTTAAATTCAATTCAAAACCTTTGTTTGTAATAGTAGCTTCAGAGTTTCTGTTGATTGAAGATACACCAGAAGTTGGAGTAACTGGAGAATCTAAGAATAAATCAGAAGTAGCTCTACTATAGTAATCGAAAGATCCTCTAATTCTAGAGTTGTTCAATTCGAAATCAGAACCAATATTATATTGTGTTGTAGTTTCCCATCTTAAAGCTGGGTAACCAAAGCTAATTGAGTAACCTGTACCACCGTTATAAACGTTGTTTGCAACGCTATAGATATCAGCAAACCCTGGAGGGTTGATACCTGCATAAACAGTACCAGCAACAATTCTTTGATTTCCTACCGTTCCGTAAGAACCTCTTAATTTCAATGAATTTACGAAAGTAAATTTGTCCATGAAAGCTTCTTCGTCCAAATTCCATCTACCACCTACAGACCAGAAGTTACCCCATTGGTATTCTTCAACGAATCTTGAAGTACCGTCTCTTCTTACAGAAGCTAAAATTCCGTATTTTTTGTTGTAATCGTAGTCAACAGATCCGAAGTAAGAAACTAAGTCATTTCTTAATTGGAGTACTGAAGCACTTGGTACATAAAAGTCATTCGCAGCAGTATCCGCAGCATATCCAGCTCCAGTGTTAGGAACCCATACCCCTGGGATCAAACCATTTCTTCTTAAGTTGTTCGAATGCAAACGAGAGTGGTTGTACTCAAAGTTAGCAAAAGCATTGAATGTATGTAATCCAATTTCTTTTGAATATCCTAATTGAGATAAGTTTGTAAAGTAAAACTCTCTTCTTTGGTTAACATCCTCAAAACCGTTGAAGTTACCACCCGCTAAAGAAGATACTCCTGGAGTTGAAGAGAATAATAATGCGTTAAAAGAGTTAGGTCCTTCTGATTGGTGGAATCGGTTACTGATTAACTGACCACCAGCTCTGTTTCTAATTGTGAAATCTTTAGAGATTTTGTAAGAAAGATCTCCAGTGATATCCACACGAATCTCATCTGTTAAGTTATCATAAGTAGCCAATTTATCCATCAACATAATTGGAGTTGCTAATAAACCTGGCGTGTTGTTGTAAAAATCAAGTGCAGATTGAGAACCTTGGTACTCATCTGGAGAAACGTAAGGAGCACCTAAAAATGCACCAGTAATGTAGTTTCTGTTGATTGCTCCAGTACCTAAGTTAGTTGCTTCGTTGTTTTTTGAATAACCAAAAGCAGTGTTAACAGAATACTTGAATTTTTCGTTAGATGATTTTCCAGTGATGTTGTTTCTTAAAGTGAATCTGTTTAATCCAGTAGTTCTAAGAATACCATCTTGTTGGAAATAACCTAATGAAGTGAAAGAGCTCATGTTTTTTCCACTGTTTTCAATACTTAAGTTGTGAGAAACAGAAGTTGAAGGACGGAAGAAATAGTTTACCCAGTCAGTATCAATTGCAAAAGCATCAATTTGAGCGTTAGTTAAAGTACCTCCTAAACCAGTACCTAAATTTTGCTCAATTTTCAATAATTGTCTTGAATTTGCATAATCATACTTTGGAGTTTGTAAGTAACCCGCTCCGTATTGAGAATCATACTTGAACGTAGTTTTAGCCTCACCAAATTTGGCTTGTTTCGTTTTAATAACGATTACACCATTCGAACCTCTATTTCCGTATTCAGAAGTTGCAGCAGCATCTTTTAATACAGCGATAGATTCGATATCGTTTGGGTTAATACTTCTAAAGTTATCACTGTTAGAAGGGAAACCATCAATTACATATAAAGGATCAGTACTACCTGAGATAGACCCCACCCCTCTAATGATAACTGTTGATTTAGCACCAGGTTGTCCAGTGTTAGCAGAGATGTTAACCCCAGCCAATTGACCTTGGATAGTGTTAATCGCACTCGCGTTTGGACGGTTTCCGATAGTTTCAGAAGAAACTGATGCAATCGCAGTTACCGCTGTTTTCTTAGAAACGTTTCGGTAACCTTGAGAAACTACTACTTCTTGTAATTTTACTCCATCCTGCATTTTTACATTTACAGTGTTTGAAGCACCTACTTTAGCAGTGGTTTCAGTCATTCCAACAAAAGAGAAAACCAATACGTCTCCAGCTTTTGCTTTGATAGAAAATTTTCCATCAACATCTGTTTGTGTTCCGATTTTTGTACCTTGAACAACAACATTAGCACCTGGTAGAGGACCTGATTGATCAGACACAGTACCTGTGACAATTTTCTCTTGTGCAAAAGAAAACTGCATAGTTAACGCTACTAGTAGCGTAAAAATCCATTTTAACTTTGATCTCATATTATTTTTATTTGAATTAGTTATTCAGCAAACTTCTTAATAATTTCTTAATTTACCAAACTTTATTAAAAAAAAATAAACTTTAACAATTGTTATAGTAATATACCATAGTATGAATTATTATAATCTACCTATGAAATTAATTAAGAATTAACCAACTATTTTTATAGTTTTGTAATGAATTATTCAATATTAAATTAATGTTAAATCGCTATTTTTTAGAGAATTGTATTGAGGCTGGAACCGATGAAGCGGGTCGGGGTTGTATTGCAGGACCAGTAACTGCAGCTGCTGTAATTCTCCCTGAAAATTTTTCAAATAAATTACTTACCGATTCAAAATTACTTTCAGAAAAAAATAGATTTGCTTTGCGCCCTATAATAATGAGTGAAGCGATATCCTTTTCGGTCACACATATAGAACCATTAATTATAGATGAAATAAATATTTTGAACGCTTCTCTAAAAGCAATGCAAGAAACTATATTAAAATTAAATAAAATTCCTCAACATATTATAGTAGATGGAAACCGCCCATTAATTTCAAAAGGAAGCCATTCTAATACAATAGGAAAAGTTTTTACCACCGAAGAACTAAAAATAATAAAATCGATTCCTAGTACATCAATTATAAAAGGGGATTCAAAATATTTGAGTATTGCGGCTGCATCAGTATTGGCAAAAACCTATCGTGATGATTACATGGATTTAATTCACGAAGAATTCCCTATGTACAATTGGAAAAAAAATAAGGGCTACCCTACAAAAGAACACCGAGCAGCGATTTTGAAATATGGAGTAACAAAATACCATCGAATGACGTTTCGGTTATTGGAAGATAAAAAATAATAGATGAAGAGATAATTGACTAAAAGATAATGTACTTTTAAAATTTGTACTAATTTATGTAATTCGTAGCAAAATGATATTTCCTTGCAAACTTTGCGGTTAAAGAAAATAAACGAAATACATAAAGTTGAAAGGGGAGAGATTTTTCGCCACAGATTTACACAGATTAAACGGATTTCCAAATAAACGAATTACCGATTAAACGATTAACCAAAAATTAAAATAATTTTCCTTGCGGACTTTGCGAAAAACTTTGCGGACTTTGCGGTTAAAGAAAATAAACGAAATACATAAAGTTGAAAAGGGAGAGATTTTTCGCCACAGATTTACACAGATTAAACGGATTTCCAAATAAACGAATTACCGATTAAACGATTAACCAAAAATTAAAATAATTTTCCTTGCGGACTTTGCGAAAAACCTTGCGGACTTTGCGGTTAAAGAAAATAAACGAAATACATAAAGTTGAAAGGGGAGAGATTTTTTGCCACAGATTTACACAGATTAAACGGATTTCCAAATAAACGAATTACCGATTAAACGATTAACCAAAAATTAAAATAATTTTCCTTGCGGACTTTGTAAAAAACTTTGTGCCTTTTGTGGTTAAATAAATTCACTTTCAAATAAATTCGAGAAGTGTTTCAAAATTCTATCTTTCACTTCCTGTTCATCCACTTTTTCTATCCCCATTTCTACATTTAAAGAAGTTACCGCTTTTCCTTTAATTCCACAAGGAATGATATTATCAAAGTAACCTAAATCGGCGTTAACATTTAATGCAAATCCGTGCATCGTAACCCAACGAGAAGCACGAACTCCTAAAGCACAAATTTTTCTTGCAAATGGAGTTCCAACACCCAACCAAACTCCTGTTTCACCTTCACTTCTTGTACCTATTATATTATAGTCGGCTAAAGTCAAAATAATTATTTCTTCAAGAAAGCGCAAATACTTATGAATATCGGTAAAAAAATTATCCAAATCTAATATTGGATAACCAACAATTTGTCCAGGTCCATGATAGGTAATATCACCACCGCGATTAATTTTATAGAATGTTGCGCTTTTTGCTTCCAATTGTTTTTCTGACAAAAGCAAATTTTCTAAATCTCCGCTTTTTCCTAACGTATAAACGTGCGGATGTTCCACAAACAAAAAATAATTTGGAGTTTGCAAATCGGTTTCCTCTCTCCTATTCTTGATTTTTAAGTCAACAATTCCCTTGAACAATTTTTCTTGGAACTCCCAAGTGGTTTTGTAATCTTTCAAACCTAGATCTTGAAATTGGATTTTTTTGTTCATTGTTTTTATTTGTGATGCAAAGTTACAAAGTTAAATACTTAAAAACTTTAAAAGGATTGTCAAATTAATTTTCAAATTTTCAAATTGCCACATTTTCAAATTTAACTATCTTTGCATTCTTAAAAACAGATCACAATGGCATTATCCGAGCAAGAAATACTTCGTAGAGAAGCGCTTCAAGAACTACGCAATTTGGGAATAAACCCTTATCCTGCTGACGAATTTGTTACAACAGCTTTATCAAATGAAATTTTAGCGAATTTCGATAAATTTGAAGGTAAAGAAGTCGTTTTAGCAGGTAGATTGATGGGAAAGAGAATTATGGGAAAGGCTTCATTTGCTGAACTTAAGGATTCTGAAGGGCGAATTCAAATTTACATTTCGAGAGACGATATTTCTAACGATGAAGAAAAAACAATGTACAATGTAGTTTTCAAAAAGCTATTGGACATTGGCGACTTTATTGGAATTAAAGGAACTGTTTTTAAGACCCAAGTGGGTGAAATTTCTATTCACGTTTATGGTTTAACCGTTTTGTCAAAAGCCCTAAAACCACTACCTGTTGTAAAAACCGATGCTGACGGAAAAACACACGATGCTTTTGCAGATCCGGAGCAAAGATACCGACGTCGTTATGTGGATTTAACAGTAAACGACCATGTGAAAGAAACGTTTGTAAAAAGAACAAAATTGTTCAATGCAATGCGTTCGTTTTTTAATGAACAAGGCTATTTAGAAGTAGAAACTCCAGTTTTACAACCTATTCCTGGTGGTGCTGCAGCTCGTCCGTTTATTACCCACCACAATTCATTAGATATTCCATTGTATATGAGAATTGCAAATGAATTGTATTTAAAAAGATTGATTGTTGGAGGTTTTGAAGGAGTTTATGAGTTTTCGAAAAACTTCAGAAATGAAGGAATGGATAGAACACACAATCCTGAATTCACTGCCATGGAAATATATGTGGCCTACAAAGACTACAATTGGATGATGAAATTCACCGAAAATTTATTGGAACACTGCGCTATTGCTGTAAATGGGACTTCGGAAGTTACTTTTGGAGAACATAAAGTAAACTTTAAAGCGCCTTATGCAAGAGTGACAATGACCGATTCTATCAAGCATTTTACAGGTTTTGATATTTCTGGAAAATCAGAAGCAGAATTATTTGAAGCTGCTAGAGGAATGGGAATTGACGTAGACTCAACAATGGGAAAAGGAAAATTGATTGATGAAATTTTTGGCGCTAAATGCGAAGGAAATTATATTCAGCCAACATTTATTACTGATTATCCAAAGGAAATGTCGCCGCTTTGTAAAGCACACCGAGACAATCCTGAATTGACAGAGCGTTTTGAATTGATGATTTGCGGTAAAGAAGTAGCCAACGCATATTCTGAATTAAACGACCCAATTGACCAAAGAGAACGTTTTGAACACCAATTAAAATTGGCTGAAAAAGGTGATGATGAAGCTACCGAATTCATTGATGAAGATTTCCTTCGTGCATTAGAATACGGAATGCCACCAACTTCAGGTTTAGGAATTGGAATGGATCGATTGATGATGTTTTTGACTAATAATTCTTCTATTCAAGAGGTATTGTTTTTCCCACAAATGCGTCCTGAGAAAAAACAAGTTCAAGTTGAATTGTTAGACGAAGAAAAATTAATTATTGACTTTTTAAAATCCAATGACAACAAAATGGATTTGGGTGTTTTAAAAGTAAAATCAGATTTAAGCGGAAAAAAATGGGATGCCGCAATGAAAGGACTTTCAAAACACGGATTAATAAAAGTTTCCCTTGTGGGAGAAAGTAAAATAGTAGAATTAACTAACTAAAATAAAACCATGAAACTAACTACAAAAATTTTATTGTCAGCATATATTTGCTTAGCAATTTCAAATACAAACGCTCAAACTTTCACTTGGGGATCGGCTTCGCCATCTTTAAAAGAAACTGATGCTAAAATTAGTAACATCGTTGACGCTAAATTTTATCAAACTAATTCTATCTACAATGATAAAATTTTTAATAGAACTGTACTATCAAATTCCTATTCTTTAATTAATTTAAACAAAGAAAAAACAAGTGATTTCAGTATTGGACAACCTGTAATGGGATTGGCTATGCAAACACATTTAGAAATGTTTCAAGAAAAAGGCACTAATAACATCATTTTTTTGGACGAATTTAATACCAAAACCAAAGAACGTGAGTTGTACTGGCAGAGAGTAAATTTGGAAACAAGTGAAAAGTCAAAACCGGAGTTTATAACTTCTATGCCAACAAGAAACTCATCCTATTTTATTTCTCAATCGCCAAATAAGATGTTTTATGCTGTATTTAAACAATATAATTTTGACAAAAAGACAAACGAAAAAGTTAACGTAACTCTTATCGATAAAGACTTTAAGGTAATTAGAGAAATTTCATTTGAATCGCAATATCTAAATAGAACTCAATCCGAACCAAAAATATTTGTATCTAATCAAGGAACTGTATTTGTGGTAAAAGAAATTGAATTGCAAAAAATGAAACCTTTCAAAACTGTTTTTTATTGGGATGGAAATGGAACGGCCATGCAAGAAACAAGCTTGAAGTTTGATAATGACTTTCAAATTTATCAATTTAAAGGTCACTTTGATGGTGACGATTTTTACATACACGGATTGTACACGAGAATTGGTTCAAAAGGAGTTCAAATGTATGGTGGTGGACTTCCAGCTGCCGGAATTTATGCTGCTCGATTTAACGGAAAAGGCGAGAAAAAATATATTGAAGCGAATGAAACAGGAGAAATTCCGGGCTTGAATTTGAAAGACTTTACATTCGATGGAATCAAAACATGGCTTTTTGCAGATAAAATGTTTTTATTGCAAAAAAACAAACCACCAATTCCTGGAGCAGGATCCTATAATTTTGAAAAAGATAATTTCTATTCAAATACCGCATTTGTATTCGGAAAATTAGATAATGAAACAGGAAAATTAGAATGGAAAAAAGAGCTGAAATACGAGGAACCTAACACTACTAATGATAACGGAACGTATCTTTCTTATTTGCCAATATTGAATAATAACCAACTTATACTCCTTTACAATGACACTCAAAAAACGAAAATTGACCGTTTTGTAATGGACGATCGTTTTACTGCTTTTGACACTTATGATGCAAGTGGAAATTTAATTTCAAATACATTAATTCCTGAAACTGGTTTAGAACTAAAATACAGATACAATTATGGTTTTGAAGAAAATTTCGATTTAGACACTACATTTTTAGTGAAAATTAAAGACGGAAAATACATTGTTAGAGCAAAATCAGGAGGTAACGAGAAATTTGGTTATTTAACATTCTAATTTATGAAAAAGAACATTTTATTAATCGCATTATCATTTGCTTTAAGCACAATAAATGCTCAGAACATTCAAACTGTAGGTATATCATTTACACAAACATTATTTCCTAAAAAAACGTTGCCAGCAAACATAAAAAATTATGTAGTAACTGTTACAACACCCTATTTAAAAGACGATAGCACTTTTAGAAAAATTGCTGAGGACAAATACCAAGAGGATTTGAAAAACTATCCAAATGTAGTTGCTGAAGCTAAGAAAAAGTTCAATGAAGTAGATTTGGTAAACCATAACATTAAAGTTGAAGAAGCTAAAGAACGATATAAATTAGAATCAGAACAGTTCAATAAAATGTCAACATTAGAAAGATTGGCATTAATCGATAAAAAACCAGTATTGCAATATCCTCCGAAACCAGTTTATTATGATCCTCCAGTTCCAAGACTAGAATCAATAAATGTGGGGGATGTAATTATTTATAATCCTGAAACATTAGCTAAAAATTACATTAAATTAAGTGGATTTGGTGATGGAAATGATGGACTACAAATTAAAATTGATTTCAAAGGATTTGAATATGTAGAGCCTGTAGCTTCGTTGGTAAATGTTGAAAATTACAATCCACAAACAAAAGAGAAATTTTATACAAAACAAACTCAATTTGTAACAAAATTCAGACATCCTACGATGCTTCAAATAAGTATTGATGGTAAAAGTTTGTCGTCAGGGATTTTTCAAGGAACAAGCGAATTTCAATCTAAAGCAACAAGTTCTAAGCCAACTCGACTGTATATCGAAAGACAAGAAATTGAGTCAATTATGGCAAGAATTAATCAATATTTGAACGATCAATATGGTTATGTTAAGGTAACTCGATATGCAAATGTATATACTGTGAAAAACAGAAAAGGAGAATATGACGACGTTGAAAAAGCCAGAGATTTTGCAGTTTCAGGATATAAAAATTATACCGAACATCAAGAAGATGCTGTAAAAGATCTTGCCAGTGCAATTGCTATTTGGGAAAAAATACTAACCGAAGTTAATTATGACGACAGTAAAGCAAGAATTGATGAAAAAGTGGGAATTGCGATGTTGAGAAATATTATTTTTGCAAGTATAATTACAAATGAATTTGAAAAAGCAACTAAATATTTAACCGAATTCAAAACTTTAAGGTTGAGTTATGACGACAAAAAATTTGTAGATACACACGAAAAAATGGCCGCTGAATTAAAGTTAAGATTTGAAGGTAAATAGAATTTCATTTTACTATAACTTCATAAAGTGTTAAATTAATTCTAAAAAGCAATATCTTAAGCATTGATACTTTACAAAAATGAAAAAAAAATG
>NZ_JBIKQP010000056.1:0-29179 GCF_044349645.1 Flavobacterium sp.
ATTTTTATCCACATTATTTATTGAACTATATTTCGTATTTTAGTACGCTACAATATTAAAATTAGATTTAATCCAATTACATTTTTATTATGAACGAAATTATATGTCCAAATTGTAAAAAAGCATTTAAAGTTGATGAAGCCGGATATGCAGATATTTTAAAACAAGTTCGCGACCATCAGTTCGAGGAAGAATTGCAAAAAAGATTAAAACTAGCTGAAATTGAAAAAGAAAACGCTGTTAAATTAGCTGAAGCAAATCTTAAAAATGTACTTCAAGAGAATTTAACTAAAAAAGATATGGAGCTTTCTGAAAAGATAGCAGCAAAAATGGCAGAAATTGCTGATATTAAATCAAAATTGGAAAATGCTGAACTTCAAAAACAGCTTTCTGTAACTGAAGCAGTTCAAAAAATTGAAAAAGAACGTGATGATTTAAACAATCAATTGAAAATCAAAGACACCGAATCACAATTATTGGAGAAATCCTTATTGGAACGTTTTTCAAACGATCTAAAAACGATGGAAGACATCATCAAAATGAAAGATGAAGAAATCGCTTTTAGAAAAGACATGAAAGTAAAGCTTTCAAATAAAATGCTTGGTGAAACCTTAGAACAACATTGCGAAACAGAATTTAATAGATTAAGAGCCACCGCTTTTAAAAATGCCTATTTTGAGAAAGACAACGATTCTTCATCGGGTAGTAAAGGGGATTTTATTTTTAGAGATTATGATGATAATAAAATCGAATTTATTTCCATCATGTTTGAAATGAAAAATGAAGGTGATGAAACTGCAACTAAAAAGAAAAACGAAGATTTTTTAGCCGAATTAAACAAGGATAGAAATGAAAAAAAATGTGAATATGCCGTTTTAGTTTCTATGTTAGAATCTGAAAATGAATTGTACAATACCGGTATTGTTGATATGTCTCATCGATTTCCAAAAATGTATGTCATCCGTCCACAGTTTTTTATTCCAATAATAACATTACTCAGAAATGCAGCTCTAAATTCACTTCAATTTAAAGCCGAACTAGCATTGGTGAAAAGCCAAAACATTGATATTAATAATTTTGAACAAAAAATGAATAATTTTAAAGATGCATTTTCTAAAAATTATGAATTAGCAACGAGAAGATTTTCCGAAGCGATTGCTGGAATTGACAAAACAATCAAAGAATTAGAGAAAACAAAAGCAGCATTATTGTCTTCTGAGAATAACCTCCGATTAGCAAATAATAAAGCCAATGAATTGAGCATCAAAAAATTAACTCAGGATAATCCAACGATGAAAGCTAGGTTTGATGGTCTTTCAAAAGATTAAATAATTACACAATTTTCATCTTTGCAAATTACTTTTAATTCATCGATAGAATGCTCGATTAAATTCGATTTTAACATCGCTCTTTTTCTTTTGGATAATTTTTTTAGTTCCATGCCTTCGCAAAATCTTCGAAGTTGTTCTTCATTTTCTATAACTAAACCAGGGACTTTTGTAAGATTTCCAGAATCATCTTTTGCCGCCATTGTAAAATAGCAAGAATTAGTATGGTTTATTTTTCCTGAAATAGGATTCATAGATTCTACCCGAATTCCAATAATTAATGAAGTGTTTCCAACATAATTTACCGATGCTTTTAGAAAAACTAATTCACCAACTTCAACAGGATTTAGAAATTCAACACCATCAACCGCAACGGTAACACAATAAGTCGAACAATGTTTAGTAGCAGTAACATAGGCAACTTTATCCATCAAAGAAAGTAGAATTCCACCATGAACTTTTCCTCCAAAATTAGCATAAGAAGGAATCATTAACTCGGTGATAGTAGTTTCTGAATCTATTATTTTTTTATTTTCCATAATTATATAAATGTTGGTATTTGTGGATAAGGGATAAGTGTTTCACATAAAATTCCCACATATTCGTCAACAATAATTGATAGCCCCACAATGATTGCAGCCGTGATTATTGCTACAGCAATATTGTTGTTTTTTATTTCCTCACCTTCGTTAACATCGGTTAATTTAAAAAACACGAATAAACCGGATGAAATTACTAAAATAGCACAGAAAAAGCCAATAAATACAAACATGGTGATGTAACCGTAGGTGTTCAATAACGATTCTAAAGTATACGTATTGTCTTGATTTAGAAAGCGTGTTGCATTCAAGGCAGGGCTAATAATTGAGGATAATATAAATGATCCTGAAATAATAATTCCTACTTGGAAAATGGCAAAAGCGGTATTGTTTTTTTCTATTTTATAAATCTTCATCATAAAATATCGAATAATTCGGTACAATACAAATAAAGAACTGATACCTATTCCAAAGGCTAATAAAAATTGAATAATACTAATTGTTTTCATAGTTAAAAATTAAAAATTATTTGAATATAAGGCAATATCCCAATTAGAAATATCGCGTTGATGAGGTGAAATCATGCCCAGTCTAAATCCTTTATTGGTAAGTTCTACACCATAATGGTTTAAACCTTCTATTGTTTTATATATTCCATTTCCAACCGGTAAGCCAACTCCTAAAACACAGTGTCCATAAGCTTTGCTTACCCAAATTGAGGAAGATATATTTAATTTACTAAGAATAGCAAAAGCCAATAAACTTCGTGTATCACAATCCCCTTTTAAATTGTGTAAAAACTCATACGGCGACTGCACACCACCAGGAATATTAGCCAAACACGGTTTTTTTTCATTATGGTATTTTACAATATTGGAATCAGCTGACTCATATCCTAAAATTTGTTTACATGTATTTTGATGTACTAAAACATAAGGAATTTCTTGAATAAAAGTAGTAACCATCTCAGCAGTTTGCAATTGATTAAGTTTTTTAGCTTTGGATTCAATTACAAATAATTTTGCAATGGAATCAATTTTATTATTATCAAATTCAACTAAATTTAAATATAACTTATTGTAATATTCAATAGGATTTGGAGTAGTAACTCTAAAATTAAATTCTACTTTTTGGTGGTTCTGCTTGGTTTCTACAAAAGATAAATAACGGGTATTGTATTTTATATTATAAATATTGGTATAAAAATCATACCATTTAATGTCTTTTTCAACAAGGTAGTCAGTTTTATTTTTTGTAGAGACCTCATTTATTTCTTTAGGTTCAAATATTTTTATAATTCCTTTCTTTTTCTCAATTATTGGGTCAATTAATGAGCCATTATTTGAAAAAATAGAAAATAAAATAAACAATAATGCTGATGCAAATAAACTATTAAAGAGTGTTTTAAATTTGTTTTTATCGAAGAATCTTGTGATTATCCAACCTAGAAATGCAAAACAAATGAAATAGAAATATTCATTGAAAAACACATGAAAGAACCCTAATAAAATAAGCCAGAAAAATAATCCAATAAAAAGTAAAAATACTCTCACAAATAATAGGGTAAAATAAATAATAAAGCTGTTGGATTTTCTAATCGAGACTGCTCAACTTCTAAATTCGTATGTTATAATAATTATTTAGATAAAAATACTAAAAAATATAGTAGGTTACTTTATTTTAAGTTGAATTTAATAAATCAAGGTTAAACAAAGTACAATTATTTAACCTATGAATTATATAAGTTAAGTTAATAGTTATGTAATAAGTTCTTTTCTAATATTATACAATTTTGACTATTACTTAATTAATTGGCAAATGAAAAATATTAAATTCAAAAAAGTTCTTATTGCTTTGGATTATAATCCAACAGCTCAAAAAGTGGCAGAAGTGGGTTATTCTATTGCAAAGGCTATGGGTGCCGAATGTTTATTGGTTCATATTTTATCAACTCCCAAAATTGGTTAAGCGCATTTTAAAATTTATGAATTAATTTTAATTCAATTTTTTTTCCATTTTTTAAGAAAATTTAAATGGGCATATTAATTGAAATGATCTCAAAATTTCAATATATTTTTTAAAACTCGAAACCCATAATCTTGTTTTTTTGTCAGTGAATTATAACCCTCATAATAAAAAATTCACATTAAAGCATGTTAAAAAAATACCATACAAATTAAAAATTGACATAAATTATTTCAACGTTCTTTTTTACGTTTAATAATCAAATGGGTACGTTAAATAATTTGCTTGAAAATCTCGTTTTTTATTTATATTTTTGTTAACATTTTTATGACTTTAATATTAAATTATAATAATTCACGTTGATTATTATTGTATTTGATATTTTGTTAAATTAAAATTTGGCAATTTGCTGTTAACAATTTTATTTATGAGAAATAGTTTCAAAATTTTGTTTTTTTATTTTTTATTATTTGTAAATGTAATTTCTGCGAGTAGTAAAAACGATATTATTTCAATCAATTATTCTAAAAATTTATTTTCTGAAAAAAGTGTAGTTCCAATAATAAATGTTAATTCGAGTAACATAAATTCATTTTCTACTTGCTTTGGAACTGCATCTCAGCAGCAAACATTTACAGTAAGTGGAAGTGGATTGAGTACTAGTATTAGTATTTCTGCTCCCTCAGGTTATGAAATTTCATTGGATGGCACAACATGGTCTACTTCCTTATCTTTAGGAATTGATGGAGCTGGGAGTGTTGGATCAACAATAATAAATATAAGAATTGCTGCAAATGCGAGTTCAGGTTCACATAATGGAACCGTTACTATTTCATCTGGATCTGATAATGGAAATTTTAATATTACTGGGAATGTTAATACAATTCCAAATATTACAGGTACTTCCAATGTATGTGTAGGTTCCACGTTACAATTAACTGGAACAGGAACTGCAGCTGTTACGAATCCTTGGACTTCTTCAACTAGTAATGTAACAGTAGATTCTAGTGGGTTAATTACGGGAATTAGCGCTGGAAATTCTGTAATTACATATGTTGATTCTAATGGTTGTAGTGATACCAAAAACATAACTGTTAATGGATTGCCAAGTGCAACTATTACTACTTCAACTCCGGTTTCATTTTGTTCTGGAGGTTCTGTATTACTTACTGCAAATTCTGGAACAGGTTTGACTTATGTTTGGAAAAAAAATGGGGTAGTAATTCCATCTGAAACAAATTCAACCTATACAGCAACAATATCAGGTGATTACACTGTTACTGTAACAAATTCATCTGGGTGTTCTAGAACATCATCGATAACAGTTGTTACTGTTAATTCTATTCCGGTTGTAGATTTTACGTTTGCAAATAATCAATGTTCTGGATCAACAATTCAATTTAATTCAAATTCTATTGGAACTACTTATACTTGGAACTTCGGAGATAGTTCAAGTTCAACACTTCAAAATCCAAATCATGTATATAATTCTTCTGGTTGTGGAACAATTGATTATCCAGTTTCTCTTACGGTTATTGATGCGAATGGCTGCACAAATACAATAGTAAAGACAATAACAATTAAGAAGGTTCCAACCGCAATATTTAAGGATGGGAGTGTTGGAGTTACATATAATCCATTGAATTTATCTAATCAATTTAATAATTGTCAAAGTGCTGGTGCTGCTAATCCTGTATATAATGTAACTGTTGCTATTCATCAAAACTCAAGTTGTATAAGTAATTATATTGTTAATTGGGGAGATGCAAGTTCTCCTCAGACATTCACAGCAGCTCCATTTACACATTCATATACAGGTCTTGGAGCATATACAATGTCAATTACTGCTATGGGTAGTAATGGTTGTTCTGTTACAAAGAATTATACAATAAAAAACGAATCAAATCCCGCAGGTGGATTGGTCAGTCCAGGTAACACAACAAATTTATGCGCTCCAACACCAAACTTAGCTTTCACAATTGCAAATTGGGCAAATAATTCACCAGGTACGATATATGTTTTGGATTATGGGGATAACTCACCCTTGGTAACACTAACTCAACCAAACTTGATTAATTCATCATATTACAATTCAGCTAATCCAAGTTTGTCACAAAATTATCCAGTACCTCATTCTTACAATTCATCTAGTTGCCCAAATCCAAGTATTACTGCAAAATTAACAATTTCTAATTCATGTGGTACGACTGAATCTACCATTAATCCAATTACAATTTTAAAACCCGCAATACCAAATTTTACCGCTCCGGCGAATGCTTGTGTAAATTCATGTGTTTCATTTACAAATCTTTCAACTCCAGCATTAAATGAAAATTGCGCAGTAAATACCTATTACTCATGGGATTTTGGTGACGGAACTACTTATGATATTACATCTACAGGAAATCCAAATCCTCCATGTCATACTTATACTTCTCCTGGGACCTATACAGTTACTCTAACAGCTATTGGGTATTGTGTACCTCCAGGAAATGGCTCAATTTTCACTAAGACAATATGTATTGAATCACCAATTTTAGCACAATTCACATTAAATTCAACCTCAGGTTGTACACCTGTAGCCTTAACTGCTACAGATACTACCAACTTAGCTAATAATTGTAGTACATTAACTTATGCATGGAATGTTACCTATGCTAATGGTTACTGTGGATCTACTCCAGCTGTATGGAATTTTACAAATAATACAACAGCTGCCTCTCAAAACCCCTCTTTTAATTTTGTAACACCCGGAACATACACAATAAGAGTTACAATTTCAGGAAATACTTGTGGTCCAACAACTTCATTAACTCAAACGGTGATTGTTAAAAAACCACCAACGGCTTCAATAAATTCAATTCCTAATTATTGTTTAACCGCTTCAATAAGTCCAACTGCAGTAATTAATAGTTGTTCAGATATTACTTCCAATAATCCAACATATAGTTGGTCCTTCCCCGGAGGAACACCTTCTACTTCTACAGCATTAAGTCCTACCAATATTTCGTATTCTACTCCTGGAACCTACACAGTTTCATTGGCAGTAACTAACGAATGTGGTACGACACAAGCAGTTGATAAAACATTTACAATATTTTCATCATCAGTTGCTGGAACGGCAAGTGCTAACCAAACCATTTGTTCTGGTAGTACCCCAGCAGCATTAACATTAAATGGATATTCTGGATCAATTCAATGGCAAATTTCGACAACTGGTACTTCAGGTTGGACAAATATTACTGGAGCTACAAGTAGCACATTGAGTTTAGGATCTTTAACAGCAACACGATACTATCAAGCAGTTGTAACAAATGGAGTTTGTCCTCCAGTAATTTCAAATCTTGTAACAATTAGTGTGAATCTAGCTTCAGTTGGCGGTATTGCAAGCGCCAATCAATCAATTTGTTTGGGTAGTACCCCAACTGCATTAATGATATCAGGAAATGTGGGAACAATTCAATGGCAGTCATCAACAAATAATATTTCATTTACTGATATTGTGGGTGAAACAAGTTCGACATTGAATTTAGGCCCAATAAGTTCAAATATGTATTATCAGGCTGTTGTTACAAATGGCACTTGTCCATCAGCTACATCATCTAAAGTTACTATTACAGTAATACAGCCGTCTGTTGCTGGTACAGCGAGCGCGGATCAAACTATTTGTTATGGGACTTCTCCTTCTCCACTTTCAATTACAGGAAATACAGGTTCAATACAATGGAGGTTTTCAAATGATGGAACAACTGGTTGGACAATTATCGGGGGGGCGAATGGTCCCACATTAACAAGTGCTCAAATGGGTGTATTAACTTCAACACGTTACTATAGAGCAGAAATTACTAATGGAGTTTGTCCAGCAGTTAATTCAAATATGGTTACAATTACTGTAATTCCAGTTACTGTTCCTGGAACTGCAAGTTCTAATCAAACGATTTGTTCTGGCAATACTCCAAGTGCTTTAATCCTATCGGGTAATTTAGGAACTATTCAATGGCAGTCATCAACATTAATAAATGGACCTTGGACAGATATTAGTGGAGCTACAACAAGTACTTTGACTTTAGGTGCATTAAATTCAACTATGTATTATCAAGCAGTTGTAAAGAATGGTGTATGTCCACAAGCAATTTCTACTAAAGTTACCATTACTGTAAATCCTTTACCAACTATTTCAAATACTTTAAATGTTTGTATTGGTTCAACTATTCAATTAACTGGTAGTCCTACTGCGGCAACTTCAAATCCATGGGGTTCCTCGGATAATAGTATTGCAACAGTGAGTAATTCGGGTTTGGTTACCGGTATTAGTTCCGGGAATGTACCAATTACCTATACCAATTCAAATGGTTGTCAGAGAACTGCAATAATTACTGTAAACCCTCTTCCTACAATCTCAGGCACTTTATTTGTTTGTAAAGGATCAACTACACAGCTTACGGGTAGTGGAACTCCAGCAACAACAGGCGCTTGGGCATCTTCTGTTCCTACAATAGCCACAATTAATAGCACTACAGGTTTAGTTACAGCTGTAAATCCAGGAACTACAGTAATTACTTATACTAACTCAATTGGTTGTAAAATAAATGCCACAGTTACTGTAAATCCATTAGGGCAAGTAAATACAACTGCAAATGAAAGCTTATGTCATGGAGGAATTATAAATGTTAGTTTTACAACAAATAATGTTCCAGGAACAACGGTTTATGATTGGACTAGTACTCAAACTCCAAATGTTGGACTTCAGGCTATTGGATCCGGTAATATTTCTTTTGCTGCTTCAAATATTGGTTCTGGAATTGCAACTAGTACAGTAGTTGTAACTCCAACTTATACGAATGGTGGAGTAGGATGTCCTGGCCCTACAAGTCAATTTACAATTTCAGTTTATCCTCCACCAACTATTTCTGTTCATCCAACTCCAACCCAAGATATTTGTGTTGGCGGTACTGTTCCAGCATTTAACGTGGCTTATATTAATGGATATGGGAATCCAGATTATCAGTGGTTTTATAATACTTCACCCACTACAACAGGAGCAACATTAATTAGTGGTGCCATTAATCCAACCTATACTCCACCTTTATTTTTAGCAACTGGAACTTATTATTTCTTTGCACGTGTTTGTTTAAATGGATTGGGTTGTGGTTGTGTATTTAGTAACATTGCCCAAGTGAATGTTTATGGTGACCCAAATGCTACAATTACACCTTCAACACAAACTATTTGTCAAAATACACCACCAACTCCAATTGTGGTTTCGGCAAGTTCTGGAATTCCATCTGGTGTTTATACTTATCAATGGTATAGTAATGTTGCTCCTAATACAATTGGAGGAAGCCCTTTAGTGCCAGCGGTAACAACTTCAACCTTTACACCACCAACAAATACAGTTCAAACTAATTACTATTATTGTATTATATCAAATGGTTTAAATTGTAATTATACAACACCAGTAGTTCAAGTGGTTACAGTTGCTGCACCAATCGCTCATTTGCAGCCAACACCATCGCAAACATTATGTTTGAATGGAACTCCAACTACTTTATCAGTAGCTTTTATTAACGGTACGGGTACTCCAACGTACCAGTGGTATTCCAACACGGTTAATGCTCTTACTGGAACCGCTATTGCAGGTGCTACAAGTCTTAGTTATGTACCACCAACTTCGGCTACAGGAACTCTTTATTACTATTGTATTGCTACTTATAATTCAGGCGGATGTACTACAGCTACTTCGAACATAGCAGAAGTTATAGTCAATCCAATTCAAACGATCACCACTCAACCTTTAGCGAGTCAGGATATTTGTAGAGGAGGTACTATTGCACCATTAACAGTTGCTTATACAGATGGAGTAGGAACAGCTACTTACCAGTGGTACAGTAATACAACCAATGCTAATACGGGCGGCACCTCTATATCTGGAGCAAACGGTTCATCGTATACTCCACCAGTATTTAATACACCAGGAGATTATTACTATTATGCTATGGTCTCATTATCGGGGTCAGGATGTGGAAGCGTTGCTAGTGCTACTGCATTAGTTCATGTGGTTGCCGATCCAACAGTTACAATTACCCCAAGTAGTCAAACGATTTGTCAAGGAACAACTCCAACCAATTTGGTTGTCACACCAAGTGGAGGAGTAGGAACGTACAGCTACCAATGGTATAGCAATACGACTAATAATACTACAACAGGAACCTCACTAGGAGCCTCAGCTACGAGTGCAACCTATACTCCATTAACGACAGCATTGGGAACTAGATATTACTATTGTATAATAACTCAAACGGGATTAGGATGTGGAGTTACTAGTGCTGCAGTAAGTGTAGAGGTAGTTGCTGCACCAGCGGTTAACACTCAGCCAACACCAACGCAAACAGTTTGTTTGAATGGCGCACCAACCCCGTTATCAATAACTTTAATTAACGGTACGGGTACTCCAACGTACCAGTGGTATTCCAACACGGTTAATGCTCTTACTGGAACCGCTATTGCAGGTGCTACAAGTCTTAGTTATGTACCACCAACTTCGGCTACAGGAACTCTTTATTACTATTGTATTGCTACTTATCCAAATGGTGGTTGCGGATCAGCTACTTCCAATATAGCTCAAGTTATAGTCAATCCAATTCAAACGATCACTACTCAACCTTTGGCGAGTCAAGATATTTGTAGAGGAGGTGCTATTGCACCATTAACAGTTGCTTATACCGATGGAGTAGGAACAGCTACTTACCAGTGGTACAGTAATACAACCAATGCTAATACGGGAGGTACTTCTATATCTGGAGCAAACGGTTCATCGTATACACCACCGGTATTTAATACTACAGGAGATTATTACTATTATGCTATGGTTTCATTATCGGGATCAGGGTGTGGAAGCGTTGCTAGTGCTACAGCCTTAGTTCGAGTGGTTGCCGATCCAACAGTTACAATTACCCCAAGTAGTCAAACGATTTGTCAAGGTACAACTCCTACCAATTTAGTGGTTACCCCGAGTGGAGGAGTAGGTTCGTACAGCTACCAGTGGTATAGCAATACGACTAATAATACGACAACAGGGATTCAAATATCTGGAGCAAATTCACCAACTTATACTCCACCAAATTCTATTGTAGGCATTAAATATTACTATTGTATAATTACTCAATCAGGATTAGGATGTTCTGTAACTTCTACATCATCACAGGTAATTATTGTTTCGGTACCTACAATTAGTAACCAACCTCTTGCTACTCAAACAATTTGTCAAAATGATCCATCAACTCCACTCAGTGTAACTGTTATTAATGGAACAGGAATTCCTACTTATCAGTGGTATTCAAATACTACAAATTCAATTGTAGGAGGTACTGCAATTGCAGGTGCTACAAATGCTACTTATAGTCCTTCTACAATTATAAATGATACAAAGTACTATTATTGCATAATTCAATATTCTGCGGGTGGATGTGGTTCTTTAACAACAAACATATCAACAGTTATTGTTAATTCTATAGCATTTATTCCAAATAAAACGATTACAATTTGTAGTGGCGCTAGTTTTAATATAAGCCCATCTGGTTCTGTACTTCCAGAAATAGTTCCTTCTGGAACTCAATATACTTGGTTTGTAAATCCTACTCCAAATTTTAATGTTTCGGGTTATTCAGACATGTTAATAGTACCACAATCTAATATTACTCAGACTTTAACTAATAATGGAGCAATTCCTTATAATGTTGTTTATAATGTGACACCAATTACAGGCAATTGTCAGGGACTACCGTTCACAATTACAGTAACTGTAAATCCAAAAGTTAAACCAAATGTCACAATTAATAACGTGATTTGTAATTCTAATCCTCCATTTTGTAATGGTAGTATTTTACTTGCACCAACGGGTGGTACACCATTTAATTATCAATGGAGTGTTCCAGGAACAGCAGCTTCACAAACCAATTTATGTTCGGGTAATTACTGGGTAGAGATATCAGATTCGTATAGTTGTACTTATCGCTTTAATTATACCGTTACTGTTCCACCGCCAATGATTTCAGTACCGGCAGTAAATCCTATAAACAACACTAATTGTGATATTGCAACAGGTTGTAATGGTATTATTCAGGTAGCTGTTTCTGGAGGAACCCCATTTGCATCGACAACAAATCCATATCAATACCAGTGGTTTCAGGTTACTAGTACTGGAAATGTTCCAATTTCAACGTCATTGGCACAAGGAAACATAAGTATTTTGCAGAATATTTGTGGTGGGACTTATTATCTTGTAGTAACAGATAGTGTAAATTGTCAAAAGCAGTTTGGTCCTTATACAATAACGGATCCAGCTCCTTTAGTAATTACTTCAACATTATCCAATTATAATGGTTTCCAAGTTTCTTGTAATGGAGGTAATAATGGTTCTATTGGAATAAATGTTACCGGTGGTAATGGTCCAATAAATGTAATATTAAATCCTTTAGGTCCTAATACGCAAACCTTGCCAAATCCTGCTAATTTTACTGGGTTGCCTGCAGGAAATTACACAGTTGTAATAAGAGATTTAGTAAGTAACTGTCCGGATATAATTAGAAATATAGTATTAACAGCACCGCCAGCTTTACAAGCAAATATAACTCAAACAGCTGCAATTTTATGTAATGGTAATTTTGCAACCTATCAAGCAGTAGTTACAGGTGGAGTGCCATTTACATCAGGTAGTCAATACCAATATTTATGGACACCAAGTAATGAAATTACTTCAAGTGCAACGAACTTACCAGCAGGAGCCTATAACGTCTTAGTAACTGATGCTAACGGTTGTACTTTTAATGGTTCTGGTGTAATTACTCAGCCTTCATTATTAGTAGCTACTGCAAATATTACAACTCCAATTAGATGTTTTGGAGGAACCGCGACAGTAACTGTTACAGCAACAGGTGGAGTTCCAAATACAACTTCAGGAACACCAGTTTATAGTGGAACAGGAGTATTTACGGTTTCAGCAGGAGTTAATGTTTTCACAGTTACTGATTTTAATGGATGTCAAAAATCAATTACAATAAATGTTCCTGAACCACCATTACTTCAAGTTACAGCAGTTGTTACAACTCCTATTTCATGTTTTGGAGGAAATGCAACTGTAACTGTTTCAGCTATTGGAGGAGTTCAAAATTATACCGGAACAGGAACTTTCTCTGTCCCAGCTGGAAATAACATTCCATTCACGGTAACTGATGCTAATGGATGTTCTAAGACTGTATTTTTAAATATTACACAACCAACACTATTAGTTGCATCTGCAACCGTTACTTCGCCAATATTATGTAACGGAGGCACAGGAGTTATTACTATTTCTGGAACTGGAGGAACCCCTTTTGCTACTGGTCTTCTATATTCAGGAACAGGTCCAATTACAGTTTCTGCAGGTTCTGGAACCTATACTATTTCTGATGCAAACGGTTGTAGTGCCTCGGTTCCATTAACAATTACTCAGCCAACACCAGTTATTGCCACAGCTACCATAATATCACCAATATTGTGTAAAGGTGGTACTGCAATAGTATCGGTTGGTGCTACTGGAGGTGTGCCAGGTGGCGGATATGTTGGAACCGGAAATTTCACAGTTTATGCAGGAACCCATACTTATTTTGTAAGAGATTCTAATGGATGTATTTCAAATACAGTGACAATTGTAGTTACAGAACCACCATTATTAGTAGCTTCATCTGCAGTTACTTCTCCAGTATTATGTAATGGAGGAACTGCAGTTGTTACAGTGACAGCGACTGGAGGAACTCCGCTTTATACTATTAATGCTGGAGATTATGGTAATTATACTGTTAATGCTGGGCTTCATCTTTATACGGTAATTGATGCAAATGGTTGTCGTTCTTCAACTTCAATAACCGTAACTCAACCCGGTCCTTTAGCATTCACGATTAAAAGCGCTACAAATCCTAATTGTTTCCCAAATAGGCTTTATAACAATGGATCAATTTGTATTTCTATAACTGGAGGAACTAATCCTTTCCCTGTTGGCCCAGGCTGGGTTAGATCAACCAATATATCAACTCCTAATGATTGGTGTTTAAATGGATTAAGTGCCGGTACATATACCATTGCAATTGCCGATGTAAATAACTGTCCTGCTAATACTAGAACGCTTACTTTAACGAGACCAACACCTATAACAGGTTTTATTACATCTAATCTAAATGTTAATTGTCCAGTTAAAAATGTATCCCAAACCAATTATATTTTTGCTTCAGGCGGAATTCCGGGTTATGTTTATAATTGGTCTGGAGGAGTACCATGTGCAGGACCTCCAAACCCTCTATGTATGACAACTGATGTAAATGGAAATTATTTTGTAGATGTAAATGATCAGGAAGGAATTACTTTTGGATGTATTCCAGTTCAATTCCCAGTAGTGGTAAATCTTCCTGTAATTGGTAATCCATTAATGAATATTTCATCAAGTGCAATGACAATTTGTGGAGTTTATTCAATCAATGATCCAATCTCATTTACAAATGTATCAACAGGGAATTTCACCTCAATAGAATGGTTTGTGGATGGAGTTTCATTGGCAGGAGCCAATTCAGTTTCTCATACTTTTACTACAATTGGTGATCATAATATTACATTAGTTGTTAATTATACCATTGGAGGTGTTACTTGTACCTATAGTATCACCCAAACAATTGCCGTAACAAGAGGATACGATATGATAGTTCCTAATGCTTTTACGCCAGCAAATCATGACGGTATAAATGACAACTTTAAACCTGAATACAACTGTATGAAAGAGCTAGAAATGAGAGTTTACGATACTTGGGGTTCTCTACTATATGTTGAATCAGGACCTACATTAAAAGGTTGGGATGGAACTATAAATGGACACGAAAGTGAAAATGGAAATTACATCATAGTTGTTAGAGCAACAACACTTTTCGGAGCAATTGTAGATTATAACGGTCCATTTACTTTAATTAAATAAGATAATGAAAAAGATAATAATTTCAATTTGTTTGTTTTTTAGTTTGAGTAGTATTTATGCTCAAGATCCTATTTTCACTCAATATTTTATGATTCCGGAGAGTTTCAACTCCTCTTTTGCTGGTGCTAAAGAAGGTCCGAAAGCAGGGATAATTCATCGAACTCAGTGGCCAAGGCTTAATTTTAGTATCAATACTCAATTTGCATATGTAGATAATTGGTTCGAAGATCTTAATAGTGGAATAGGTATTAGTGTTTTAAATCATAAGGAAACAACTACCCGTTATAATTTTACTCAAGTTAATTTAAATTATGCTTTAAAATTTCAAATTAATGACAACTGGTTTTTTAGACCTAGTTTATCACTAGGTTATGGAAATAAATCTTTTGGATTCCAAGATTTGTTATTGGGAGATCAAATTAATATTAGTAATGGTGTAATCAACTCAACAAGTATTGATCCAATTTTATTAAATGAAAAAATGAATTTCTTTGATATTAGTACTTCACTTTTATTAAACAATGAACGGTCATGGGTTGGTTTAACCCTTAAGCATTTGAACAGACCTAATATTTCAATGGCTTTTAATGATAATAACAACTTAGATATGTTTTTATCAATACATTCTTCCATCGAGTTTCCTTTAAATACGAATTTTGGACGAATGGGTAATGAAGATAGTTTATATTTATTAACTAATTTCATGCACCAGGGAGAATATAATAGATTTGATATTGGACCTCAATATGTAAACGGTCATCTTTCATTTGGTTTATTAGCTGCTACAAATCCCATTAGAACAAATCCAAACAGTCATTTTTTAACCTCCTTGAATGCTTTTGTAGGTTTGAAATATGAAGGCTTTAAGTTTGGTTATTCTTATGATTTTAGTACAAGTCAAATCGGAAGAACTGGTGGAGTTTATGAAATTTCAATTTCTTATGAATTTGATAAAAATGAGAATTGCTTTGGTTGCCCAAATTATTATTAACATCTATTAATCGCTAAAGATTATGAAATTATTTAGAATTGTATATTTAATATTATTGTTTTTTTCAAGTCATTTGATACAAAGTCAAACCTCTTCTTGTACAAATTCTGATTTTGAATTAGGAAATTTTAACGGTTGGAGTGGTCAAACAGGTACTTGTTGCCCAATTTCAACAACTCCATCGGCAATTATAACCGGAAGACATACTATTATGACCGGTACAGGGACTGATCCTAACACTTGTAATAACGTAACTTTAGTTGCTCCTGGTGGAACCTACTCTGCACGATTAGGAAATTCTTCTGTAGGAAGACAAGCTGAAAAGTTAACCTATACAATTCCTGTGGTAGATGCTTCTAATGCTTTATTTATATATAAATATGCCGTTGTACTTCAAGATCCATCGCATACAGCGGTTGATCAACCAAGATTTGAACTTAAAATATTAAATGCTAGTGGTCAAGTTATTGATCCGGTTTGTGGTTACTATTTAGTTGTTGCCGATGATAATATTCCTGGGTTTCAAAATTGTGGTGGTGTTGTTTATAAAAATTGGACAACAGTTGGAATTGATTTAACTCCCTATATTGGACAACAAATTAGTTTGGTTTTCGCCACGGGAGATTGCGATTTAGGAGGTCATTATGGATATGCCTATTTAGATGCCTATTGTACAGCTTTAAGAATTAATACCAATTTTTGTGCTGGTTCTTCTGTTGTAACTCTTACAGCTCCGATTGGATTTACCTATTTATGGAGTAATGGAGCCACTTCACAGAGTATTACAATTACCAACCCAGTTATTGGTCAAACCATAAGTTGTCAATTAACTTCAGTAACGGGTTGTAGGGTCAGTTTAACATCAGTTTTACAACCAGCACCTCCAATACCTGATTTTAATTTAACACAGCAAAACAATTGTGCTAGTGGAGCTAATTTTACAAATTTATCCACTACTTCACCTGGTACCGATTTAACTTCTATTTCATTTTTGTGGAATTTTGGGGATGGACAAACTTCAACTTCCGTTTCACCAACTCATGTTTATGCAAATCCAGGAACCTATGATGTAACTTTAACAGTTACAAATTCAATAGGTTGTGTAGATTCAATTACTAAGCAAGTAACGGTTGTAGCACCGCCAACAGCTAACATAAACTATCCAATTGACTTGTTCTGTAATTCAAATAATAGTTTGCAACAGGTTCAAATATCCGGAACTGGGAGTTATCAAGGAGGGACCTATTCATCTGTTCCTTCAGGTATTGTAGTAAATCCAAATAATGGTGAATTTTCTCCACTCAACGCTCCATCGGGAAGCTATAACATTAATTATTTAATTCCAGCTTTTCAAGGATGTCCCGCTAGAAATGTCAGTTTTCCAATTGTAATTCAAAGACAACCCGTGGCGGGAATTGATAATTCAATTACAATTTGTGACTCCAATACAACTCCAATTCAATTGTCTTCAATTTTAACAAATGAAGAGTCTGGAGGAACATGGACTCGATTAACGGGTTCTGGCGGGGTGTTTAATTCTAATGGAACTTATACAACTGCAAATGCTGCCACAACTAGTACCTTTTTATATACTGTAACAGCAGTTTCTCCATGTGTGAATGTAACTAATGTAGCCACAGTGGTTGTAAATCCTCGATCTAATGCTGGTCTAGATGGGTCATTGACCAGGTGTGATAGTAATTTTGCGCCAATTAATTTAGCTACTGTAATTTCAAATCAACAGCCATCTGGATCGTGGACAAGAGTTTCAGGAAATGGCGGAACTTTCAACGCTGGTGCAGGAACTTTTTCACCTGCTTTAGGAGCAACATCTAGTATTTTTAAGTATACTGTAACCGGATTAGTGGGTTGTAGTGACGATGAAAGTTTAGCCACAATTACCTTAAATCGACAACCGCAGTTAGGATTAAACGGGAGTTTAGCTATTTGTGAAGATTTTGGGTCAGTAATTAATTTAAATACAGTAATTTCAAATCAAGAAACCGGTGGTATTTGGAGTCAATCATCCGGTTCTGGAGGTATTTTTAATGCAGGTTCAGGATTGTATACACCTGCTTTTGGAGCAAGTACAAGTATTTTTAATTATAGTATTTCTGCTATTTCTCCTTGTGTACCAATTACAAATACTGCAACAATTAACATTACAGCATTACCTGCAACTCCAACAGGAAATTCAACTCAAGAATTTTGTTTTACTGCAATATTATCAGATTTAACTGTAAATAGTAATGGAAATACTGTTCAATGGTTTACCCAAGCTTCTGGTGGAACTCCACTTCCATTTACAACAGTTTTACAAAATCAAACAACCTATTATGCTGAGGCTATTATTAATGGATGTCCTAGCTTAACAAGATTACCTGTTTTGGTTAAAATTAACGAATGCGATGTAACGGTTTATAACTTTGTTTCAGTAGACAATGATGGATTGAATGAAGTATTCATGATTGATGGAATTACATTCTATCCTGAAAATAATGTACAAATTTTTAATAGATGGGGTATTTTGGTTTACGAGATAAATAGTTATAATAATGGTGATAAATCTTTCAAAGGAAGGTCAGAAGGGAGAGTAACAGTGGAAGTAAATTCTAATCTTCCAGAGGGAACTTATTATTATGTGATTAAATATACTAAGCCAAGAAGTGGTATTAGAATGGAAAAAACAGGTTATTTGTATTTAACTTATTAATTGGAAATTAAATGAATATAAAATTTACTTTTTTAGGTTTTTTAATATTGTGTGTAAATTCAATTTATTCGCAGCAAGAGGCACAATATTCTCAGTATATGTACAATACAATTTCTGTAAACCCTGCCTATGCGGGCTCTAGAGATGTATTAAGTGTTTTGGCTTTGCACCGATCTCAATGGGTTGGATTTGATGGAGCACCTACAACAAGCACTTTTTCAATAAATACTCCAATTCCAGAAACAAATTTAGGTCTTGGAATATCAGCAATTTCAGACAGAATTGGGCCAACTGAACAAAGTACTTTTTCGGGTGATATTTCTTATACCATTCGATTAAATGAAAAGACCAACTTATCATTTGGAGTTAAAGGAACTGCTAGTTTTTTTAGTTTTGACCAATATAAAGTTACGCCGTTTCAAGCAAATGATCCAAAATGGAGAAGTGTAAGTACTAGATTGTCTCCTAATTTTGGATTAGGAACCTTTCTACATTCTGAGCAATATTACCTTGGAGTATCTATTCCAAATATCATGGAATCTAATTTTTATAACGACAATGATATCGCAATCAATTCACAAAGAATGAATTATTATATAATTGGCGGTTATGTTTTTGATGTTACCAATTCCATTAAATTTAAACCTGCTGTAGTTTCTAAAATTGTAACTGGTGCGCCTGTGCAATTAGACCTTTCCGGTAATGCTATGTTCATGAACAAATTCGTTTTAGGAGCTGCATATAGATGGGATGCTGCCGTAAGTGGATTGGCTGGATTTCAAGTCAATGACGCTTTATTTATAGGTTATAGCTATGATTTTGATACAACTTCTTTGTCCAGATATAATTTTGGTTCCCATGAGGTTTTTATCCGCTATGAGTTTGTTTATAAAAAGGATAAATTAGTTTCACCACGATTTTTTTAATCTAGATAATTATGAAAAATATATTTTACTCGTTACTATTTAGTTTTGCTATTGGTGCTTTTGCTCAAAATACTAAAATCATCAAGGGAGATAAGCTAAACCAGAAATTAGCTTATATCGATGCAATAAAAACCTATGAAAAAATTGTTAAAAAAGGTTTTGTGAATCCCGAAATATGTGAGAAAATAGGGGATGCCTATTATTTTAATGCCAATTATAAAATTGCTGCAGAATGGTACCAAAAAGCATTTTCTTTATCTACCGATTTGAATCCTGAGTACTATTATCGATATGCATTAACCTTGAAATCAATAGGTCAAATCGAAGAATCCGATAAGTACATGGTGAAATATATTTCTTTAGTTCCTGAGCAAAATCGTGCTCAAATTTTAAAAAAAGAAAACAATTATAAAGAATTTATTAAACAAAATTCTGATCGATTTGAACTAAAAACACTATCAATAAATTCTCCTAATTCCGATTTTGGGGGTTCATTCTTTAAAGATCAATTAGTGTTTTCTACGTCTAGAGAATCAAAAAGTATTTATAAAAGAACTCATTCTTGGACAGGATTACCATTCACTTCTTTATATTCAGGAGTAATTACCTCTGATGGATTGGTTTCTGATGCTAAAAAGTTTGCAAAAGCCATCGATTCGAAATTTAATGAATCAACACCCGTTTTTACAAAAGATGGCAATACCGTTTATTTCACAAGAAATAATTTTATTAAAGGTAAAAAAGGGCAAAATTCAGAAGGAACGGTTTTTTTGAAAATTTACCGAGCTCAAAAAAATCAAAAACAAGAATGGGATAATATTACTGAACTTCCATTTAATTCAGATGATTTTCAAGTCGCACATCCTGCCTTAAGTCCAGATGAAAAAACATTGTATTTTGCTTCTGATCGTCCTGGAACATTAGGAAAATCTGACATTTATAAAGTTGAAATCCAAGCAAATGGAAATTTTGGCGAACCCGAAAATTTAGGAAAAAGTATCAATACTGAGGGTAGAGAAACATTTCCTTTTATTTCTGAATCTGGGATTTTATATTTTGCTTCAGACGGAAGACCTGGTTTAGGAGGTCTTGATATTTTCCAAGTCGATATTAATAAAATTGATAAAAGAAATTCTGTTTTGAATATTGGTGCTCCCATAAATGGACCGATGGATGATTTTTCATTTTGTATTAACGAAACTACAAATCGTGGTTTTTTTACTTCAAATAGAGAAGGTGGGGAAGGAAACGATGATATTTATGGCTTTACGCAAATCAAACCGATTGTGTATCCATGCGAACAACAATTAGCCGGGAATGTTACAGACAAACAAACTAATGAAATTCTTCCAGGTTCAGAAGTTAGTTTGTTCTCAAAAGACAATAAGGTTATTAGTACTCAAGTTTCAAATGATAAAGGGGAATTTAATTTTGGATATGTAGATTGTAATTCTTCTTTCTTTATTAGAGCATCAAAAAAAGACTATTCTACAGATGAAAAAGACATTCAAATACCAAATTATACTGGTGAAACTAAAACAACTTTAGCGATAGAGAAAACACAAATACCTATTGTTCCAGGTACCGATTTGTCAAAAGTTTTTCATATAAAAGAAATTTATTTCGATCTTGACAAATACAATATCCGTAAAGATGCCGCTATTGAATTGGCCAAAATTTTAGAGGTTTTATTGGAATATCCTACAATGAAAATTGCAATTAATTCGCATACAGATAGTCGTCAAACTCAAGCTTACAATATTGTGTTATCAAATAATCGAGCTAAATCAACAAGAAAATGGTTGATTAAGCAAGGTATTTCTGCAGATAGATTAACTGCAAATGGTTACGGCGAAACTAAATTAGTTAACAATTGTTCTGATGGAGTTGACTGCACAGAAGAGCAACACCAAGCCAATAGAAGAAGTGAATTCATAGTAATTTCATTATAAAAAAAACGCCCTACTAAATAGGGCGTTTTTTATAACATTTTATTTTTTCATTGGAATATTCTCCAATATTTCTAGTACAAATTTCCAGAATTTTTGAGCCGATTTAATACTTGCCCTTTCATCTGGTGAGTGAGCTCCATGTATTGTTGGACCAAATGAAATCATGTCCATGTCGGGATAATTAGTCCCTAAAATTCCACATTCTAAACCTGCATGACAAGCTACTACTTTTGGTTTTTCGTTGTTTTGTTTTTCATATATAGATACTAAAACATCAAGAATTTCCGAATTTACATTAGGAGTCCATCCTGGATAAGAACCTGATAAAGTTACTTCGCAACCACACAATTCAAATACTGAACGTAAGGAATTAGCTAAATCAAACTTAGAAGTTTCTACAGAAGAGCGGGTTAAACAACCAATTGTAATTTCACCTTCTTTAATGATTACTCGAGCCACATTATTTGAAGTTTCAACCAAATCCTCCATATCAGCGCTCATTCTATAAACACCATTATGAGCTGCATAAATCGAACGAATAATACCTTCTTGAACTCCTAAATCCATTACTTTACTAGGTAATTCCGATTTTGTAATTTCAATAACTAAGTTGGGTTCGGTAGTTTTATATTCATTTTTGATATCATTGATGATTTCTTGCATGTCAAAAACGTAAGCCTCATCATACATTTGAGCTACAATAATTTTTGCAACGCTTTCTCTAGGAATTGCATTTCTCAAACTTCCACCATTGATTTCAGCAATTTGAAGTCCAAAATTCTCAAAACCATCAAACAATAAACGGTTCATGATTTTATTTGCATTCCCTAAGCCTTTGTGAATATCCATTCCGGAGTGACCGCCATTAAGCCCTTTCACCGTAATTGTATATCCAACAGATCCTTCAGGAGTTTCCTCTTCGTTGTATTTTCTGGTAGCAGTAACATCTATTCCTCCAGCACATCCTATATCAATTTCATCGTCTTCTTCCGTATCCATATTTAACAGGATTTCACCATTTAAAACACCACCTTTTAGGTTCAAAGCGCCTGTCATACCAGTTTCTTCATCAATTGTAAATAAGGCTTCAATTGCAGGATGTTGCATTGTTGTACTTTCTAATACGGCCATAATCATCGCAACACCTAATCCATTATCTGCACCTAATGTTGTTCCTCGAGCTCGTACCCAATCGCCATCTACATACATTTCTATTCCTTGTGTGTCAAAGTCAAATACAGTTTCAGAGTTTTTTTGGTGAACCATATCCAAATGCCCTTGTAGAACTACTGTTTTTCTATTTTCCATTCCTGGAGTGGCTGGTTTTCTGATGATTACATTTCGAATTTCATCTTCAAAAGTTTCTAAACCTAAATTATTTCCGAAATTTTTTATGAATTCAATTACACGTTCTTCTTTTTTTGAAGGTCTTGGAACTGCATTTAAATCGGCAAATTTATTCCAAAGTGCTTTCGGTTCTAGATTTCTAATTTCTTGACTCATCGCTATATTTTTAGTTTCTTAGATTTATTTTTCAAAGTTACAAAGACGAAAGATAGTTTTATAATAAAAAACAAAAATTTTAAAATTAATAATTCATCAAAATTTGTTACTTTAACAATCTATTTTCAAGTAATGCAGAAAAAATATTATCTTCCTTTAGGGTTACTGATTCAAATTGTATTTGTACAATTAATTTCCTTTTTTCCGGAAATTATTGAAGGTTTCTATAGCAACGGATTCTATTATTATATTTCAAGTTTTTCAAGGATAATTTTTGGGTATTTACCTTTTTCTGTTGGAGATTTATCTTATTTATTAGCCATATTTTTTTTAATTTTTGGTTATTATAAAAATCGCAAAACTATTAAATTATCATGGAAAGATAGATTGCTTAAAATTGTAAGCTACTTTTCTGTATTTTATTTCTTTTTTAATATACTTTGGGGTTTGAATTATTATCGTGTTCCTTTATTTGAAAAATTGAAAATTGAAAAAGAGTATTCCAATGACGATTTATTAAAATTCACCCAAATATTAATTGCAAAAACCAATGCTATTCATTCTCAAATTACCAAAAACGACTCTATAAAAGTTGTTTTTCCCTATTCTCAGGAGCAAGTTTTTGAAATGAATTTAAAGGGTTATAACTGGCTTTCAAATAAAATTCCGTCATTTAAATACAATCATCCGAGTATTAAAAAATCACTATTTAGTCTGCCTTTAAGTTATATGGGTTTTAGTGGCTATTTAAATCCTTTTACAAATGAAGCTCAGGTTAATGATAAAATTCCAATGTATAATTTTCCTACAACCGTAACTCACGAAATGGCGCACCAGTTGGGTTATGCCTCTGAAAGCGAAGCTAATTTCATCGGTTTTTTAGCTTCTATTAATAATGAAAATAGCTATTTTCAATATTCTGGTTACAGCCACGCTTTACATTATTGTCTTAGTAATTGGAGATATAGAGATGAAGTCCAATTTAAAAAATTACTAAAAACAGTTCATCCAGGAATAATAAAAAACTATAAAGAGAGTGAAGATTTTTGGGACAATTACGAATCATTTGTGGAAACAGGATTTCACCTATTTTACGATCGCTTTCTTAAATTGAACCAGCAAAAAGACGGAATTGATGGCTACAGCAGGTTCGTCGATTTATTGGTAAACTATTATAAAAATAAGAATTTATAGGTTTTAAGCCAATATATTAATTCTCAATTTCTTCAGCTGGTGCTACTTTTAAAAAAGAAGGATGTTGCTCTATTGCAAATTCTACTTTTTCAACAATCTGCTCGATCGTATCGTTGTCATAATCAATTTCCAATGGTTTTTTTATAACAAATGATTGTTGAATTCCTTTCTTTTTTAAAAGCAATCCTTTCTTATCAAAAGAGCGTCTAAAACCATCAATTACAATTGGAACTACAATTGGTCGGTGTTGTTTTATGATGTGGGCCGTTCCTTTTCTAACTGGTTTAAATGATTTTGTGGTTCCTTGTGGGAAAGTAATTACCCATCCGTCTTCCAAAGCTATTCTAATATTTTCAGTGTCATTCGGGTTAATATCTCGTTTTTCAGTAACGTCTTTACCTTGAGATCGCCATGTTCTTTCAACAGTTATTGCCCCTGCATAAGCCAAAATTTTAGGTAATAATCCAGCATGCATGGTTTCTTTTGCCGCTACATAATAAATATTTAGTTTAGGATTCCACAAGTACCCTACATTCTTAATTGAATTACCACGACCAGATAAACTCGCGTTAAATACATGAAACATTGCAACCACATCAGCAAAATAAGTTTGATGATTGGATATAAACAGCACATTAGTTTCTGGTAAAGTTTTGATTATTTCTGATCCCTCAATTTGTAAATGGTTGAATCCACGGTATCTTTTATGAGTGATACCACCGAAAATTCGAATTAACCATTTTTTAATAAATAGTATATGTCCAAAAGGGTTTCTTTTAAATAAAACCATATTTTATTATCAATTAGGAAGGCTAATTTACAAATTAATTTTTAAATGAACTTTTTAATACTTCTTTCAATTCGCTCATCATCATTGCGGTAGCTCCCCAAACATAATGTTCGTTAATTTTAAATGTTGGAACCTCTATATTATTGCCATAGGAGGTGTCCATAATTTTATTTACAATTGTTTTGTCATCCAAAAAATCGAGTAACGGAAATTCTATTATACCTGCAACTTCTTCTTCTTGCTCCATAAATTCCAATTCAGAATAACTAATCCCTAAAAATGGTGCAACAATAAAATTACTCGGTGGAATGAAAACCTCTGTAAATGTCTTAATTACTTTAATGTTATCAGGATGAATTCCAATTTCTTCATGTGTTTCTCTTAAAGCGGTATGTGCTAATGATTCATCTTCAATTTCGACTTTTCCACCCGGAAAACCTATTTGAGCTGAGTGAACTCCGGGATAGGTATTTCTAACAATTAAAGCCAAATGGGATTTATCATTTTTGGGATATATCAACATCATTACGGCAGCTTTTCTGGGATTATTGGAAGTTGTATTGATTTTTTCTACTTCTAAAATACGTTCAATAGGCACCATTTTTAAGTGCGCTTCTTCAGCAAGTAGTTTTTCTTGCTTTATTTTTGGAACATATTTTAAAAATTCTGAAAAATCCATATTGATGTTCTACTTTTGCAGCTAATTAGTTATAAATGTAGATTATTAAATCGAATTTTACAACTATTTGAAAATCAACACAAAAATAAATCATTAGTAGTAAATGTATAGTAAAGAAGAAAATCAACGATTAAAAAGAGAGTTTTGGGTTTCATTTGCAAATAAATATCCTCGTAAATGGATTTTATACAATACCAAAATAAAAGATTTTTCTTTTAAATTTTACGTTGAAAATACTAAAGCACAAGTACAAATAGATATTGAAAGTCGCAATGATATCAAGAGAATTCAATATTTTGAAAAACTAGAATCATTAAAAAGTATACTAGAAGAAGAGTTTATTTCTGACTTAGTATTCGAGAAAAATTTTAGTCTAGAAAATGGTAAAGTAATAAGCAGAATTTGGGTTGAAAAATTGAATGTTAGTGTAAGCAATCCAAAATATTGGGATGAAATTTTTGATTTCTTTTTTGAAAAAATGAATGCTTTAGAACTAATTTACCTCGAATACGATGAATATATAAAAGACATAGAATAAAAAAAGCCCCAGATATGGGGCTTTTTTTATTTACTTAAATACATTTTTCTTCTCGAATACAACTCATAGAATTGATCGTCTTTTAAATCATCGATGAATAATATGCTCTCACCTGTCGACTTCATTTCAGGACCTAGTGCTTTATTTACTCCATGGAATTTACTGAATGAGAATACAGGTTGCTTTATTGCATATCCTTTTAACTGCGGATTGAATTTAAAATCGGTTACTTTATTATGACCTAACATTACTTTAGTTGCATAATTCACATAAGGTTCGCCATAGGCTTTTGCAATAAATGGTACCGTTCTCGACGCTCTAGGATTGGCCTCAATAATATAAACGGTATCGTCTTTTATAGCAAATTGTATGTTTATCAAACCAACGGTTCTCAGCGCCAAAGCAATTTTTTTAGTATGGTCTTTAATTTGTTGCATAACAAATTCCCCAAGATTAAATGGAGGTAAAGTGGCATTACTATCACCAGAATGTACTCCGCATGGCTCAATATGTTCCATTATTCCAATGATATATACATTTTCACCGTCGCAAATTGCATCTGCTTCAGCTTCAATTGCGCCGTCTAAATAATGGTCTAAAAGCAGCTTATTTCCTGGTATAGATTTTAATAAATCGATTACATGTTCCTCTAATTCTTGTTTGTTGATTACAATTTTCATTCCTTGTCCACCCAATACGTAGGATGGTCTTACTAAAAGTGGGAAGTCTAAAACATCAGCCAATTGTGAAGCTTCATCTGCCGTTTCTGCAATTCCAAATTTTGGGAAAGGAATTTGTAATTGAGTTAATAGTTCAGAAAAACGACCTCTATCTTCAGCTAAATCCAAGGCGTCGAAACTTGTTCCAATAATTTTGATTCCGTGTTTAGATAGCTTTTCAGCTAATTTCAGCGCTGTTTGACCACCTAATTGAACGATTACTCCTTCTGGTTTTTCATGTTGAATGATGTCATAAATGTGTTCCCAGAATACTGGTTCAAAATACAATTTATTGGCTGTATCAAAATCGGTTGAAACAGTTTCTGGATTACAATTAATCATTATCGTCTCATAGCCACATTCTGCTGCAGCTAAAACTCCGTGAACACAAGAATAATCAAATTCAATTCCTTGACCAATTCTATTTGGCCCTGAGCCTAAAACAACTATTTTTTTCTTATCGGTTACAATACTTTCATTGTCTACATATTTTGTACCATTGGCAGTTTCAATTTCTGCTTCAAAAGTAGAGTAGTAGTAAGGTGTTTTTGCTTTAAATTCCGCAGCACAAGTATCCACCAATTTGTATACTCTTTTTACATTTTTCTCTTCACGTAACTTGTAAACTTGACTTTCTAAACAACCCATCATGTGAGCAATTTGGCGGTCTGCAAAACCTTTTTGTTTGGCTTCTAATAATAATTCTTTTGGTAAAGTGTCTACTGTAAAATTGGAAATTTCTTTTTGTAAAGTAAATAACTCTTCATATTGTTTCAAAAACCACATGTCAATTTTTGTAATTTCATGAATTCTGCTCAACGGAATTCCCATTGCAATAGCATCATAAATTACAAATACTCGATCCCAACTTGCATAAGTTAGTTTCTCAATAATTTGTTCGTAGTTTTTATATCCTTTTCCATCGGCGCCAAGCCCATTTCTTTTTATTTCTAATGATTGAGTTGCTTTGTGTAAAGCTTCTTGGAAAGACCGTCCAATTCCCATTACTTCACCCACTGATTTCATTTGTAGTCCCAAAGTTCTGTCGGCACCTTCAAATTTGTCGAAATTCCAACGTGGTATTTTTACAATTACGTAATCTAATGTTGGTTCGAATAATGCAGAAGTAGATTTTGTAATTTGATTTTGTAACTCATCTAAATTGTATCCTAAAGCCAATTTTGAAGCGATTTTCGCGATCGGATAACCTGTTGCTTTTGAAGCTAAAGCTGAGGATCTTGACACACGTGGGTTGATTTCAATAGCAACAATATCTTCTTTTTCATCAGGTGAAACCGCAAATTGTACGTTACATCCTCCAGCAAAATTTCCGATGCTTCTCATCATCAAAATGGCCATATCTCGCATTTTCTGGAAAGTAGTATCCGATAAAGTCATCGCAGGAGCAACCGTAATACTATCTCCAGTATGAATACCCATTGGGTCCATATTTTCTATAGAACAGATGATTACAACATTATCATTTTTATCACGTAATAATTCTAATTCGTATTCTTTCCAACCAATTAAAGCCTTGTCAATTAAGACTTCGTGAATTGGTGAGGCTTCCAAACCTCTTGTCAATAATTCATCAAATTCTTCTTTATGGTGTACAAATGCAGCGCCTGTTCCACCCAAGGTAAATGAAGGTCTGATTACCAATGGAAATCCGAATTCCTGAGCGATTTCTTTACCTTTTAAGAAAGAAGTTGCTGTTTTAGCAGGGGCAGTAGGAACATTAATTTTAGCTAATAATTGTTTGAATTGCTCACGATCTTCAGTAATATTGATCGCATTAATATCTACACCTATTAATTGCACACCAAAGTCCTCCCAAATCCCTTTTTCATCAGCCTCCAAACATAAATTTAAAGCCGTTTGTCCTCCCATTGTTGGTAAAACAGCATCAATTTGTGGATGTTCTTTTAGAATTTCAATGATCGATTTTGTAGTTAATGGTTTTAAATAAATATGATCGGCCATTGAAGGGTCAGTCATAATGGTTGCTGGATTTGAATTGATCAAAATTACTTCAATTCCTTCTTCACGAATGGAACGAGCAGATTGTGATCCTGCATAATCAAATTCGCAGGCTTGCCCAATAACGATTGGTCCTGAGCCTATAATTAAAATCGATTTTATTGAATTGTCTTTTGGCATTTGTAGTTGTGTATTGTGTAGTTAGTTTTATTTTTTTATTGCCTTAATTTATTTTTAGTTTAAAGATATAAAAAAAGGCGATACTAATAACAGTAACGCCTTTATATATGTTTAAATAAACATTATTTTTTGTGTCTTGGTTCAGATGAAACAGTCAACTTATGTCTTCCTTTAGCTCTTCTACGA
>NZ_JBIKQP010000027.1:0-28752 GCF_044349645.1 Flavobacterium sp.
TCTGAAAAACCTTCAGAATCATTTATTAAATTGCCATCAATATTTAATGATTTTATTTACCTTTACAACTCCTAATTTCAAAGGAATTAATTAGCATAAATAAGATGAAAATAGCAATAAAAAGTACTCAAAATCCTACAATTTTAAAATTTGAATTTCCCGATTTTATAACTCAAAACGAGAACTTTGAGTTTAAAAATATTGATGAAGCAAAAGCTTCTCCATTGGCGCAACAATTATTTTATTTGCCATTTGTGAAAACAGTTTACATTTCAGGAAATTTCATTGCTATTGAAAGATTTTCTATCGTAGAATGGGAAGATGTTCAAGATGCGGTTGCTGAACAAATCGAAGAATTTGTAAATAATGGCGGTGTAATTATTAAAGCTGACGAAAACAAACTTAAAAAACAACCCATAACCGTTTATGGCGAAACAACTCCAAATCCTGCAACTCTTAAATTTGTTGTAAGTAGAATGTTGACAAAAAACGGAGTGGAATTTAAAAATATTGACGAAACCAAACCTTCTCCTTTAGCGAAGGAACTTTTCAATTTTCCCTATGTTAAAGAAGTATTTATCGATGAAAATTATATTTCGGTAACCAAATATGAAGTCAATGATTGGAGCCAAATTACACTAGAATTACGTTCATTTATAAAACTTTTCATTGAAAATGGCGGTACTGTTTTAGATGAATCTTTAATAGAAAATACCGAAAAATTAGAGAAGCAACAAATTAGTAATTTTGATAATTTAGACACTACATCACAACAAATTATAAATATTTTAGAAGAATATGTGAAGCCTGCTGTAGCCGCAGATGGTGGAAATATTCTTTTTGATTCCTATGATGAAACGGAAAAAAGAGTAAAAGTGGTCCTTCAAGGTGCTTGTAACGGTTGTCCTTCATCAACATTTACTCTAAAAAGCGGAATCGAAAACATGTTGAAAGACATGCTAAATGATGAAAATATTAAAGTGGAAGCTATCAACGGATAATTCTTAAATTAGTATAATTTTTTTAGGAGCTAATCCAGCTGTACGCTACAATCCACGCCCAAAAGCGTGGGATTTCCACTGCCATCTGGGCTAAAAAACGTTACCATGAACCTATTAATTTCTGAGACCAGTCCCTACCTTCTGCAACATGCAAATAATCCGGTGCATTGGAAAGCATGGAACAAAGATTCTTTAGCACAAGCTCAAAAAAACAACAAACTAATCGTTATTAGTATTGGTTACTCTGCTTGCCATTGGTGCCATGTAATGGAACATGAAAGTTTTGAAGATACTGACGTTGCAGAAACAATGAATCGACATTTCATCAATATCAAAGTGGATCGTGAAGAACGCCCTGATATAGATGCTATTTACATGAAAGCAATTCAAATAATGACTGGTCGCGGCGGTTGGCCCTTAAATGTAGTTGCACTTCCCGATGGAAGACCAGTTTGGGGAGGAACCTATTTCCGAAAAGAAGAATGGATTTCTACCCTTGAAAAATTGCAATACATTTACGAGTCAAGCCCAGAAAAAATGATAGAGTATGGTGAAAAATTACAACTTGGTATAAATAGTTTGAATTTTTCAAATACTGGAACAACTTCAGATGAATTGAACCAAAATTGTATCGAGCCACTAATTGAAAAATGGCAAAAAAGTTTCGATTTAGATTTTGGAGGGATGGCGCGAGCACCCAAATTTATGATGCCAAACAATTACAAATTTCTAATGCGTTATGGCCATCAAAAAAACAATCATGATATTCTAGATTTTGTGAATTTAACATTGACAAAAATGGCATTTGGTGGTTTGTTTGACACTGTTGACGGAGGTTTTTCTCGCTATTCAGTAGATTTAAAATGGCATGTTCCTCATTTTGAAAAAATGCTTTACGACAACGGCCAACTAGTTTCTTTATATTCGGATGCTTATAAATTAACCCAAAATCCATTGTACAAAGAAGTAATTGAAAAAACACTTCAGTTCGTTTCTAGAGAATTAGTAAATGCTGAAAACGGATTCTATTGCGCGCTCGACGCTGATAGCCTGGACAACGATGGGCATTTAGAAGAAGGTGCTTTTTATGTATGGAAAAAATCTGATTTGGAAAAAATCATAAAGGAAGATTTCCCTTTATTTAGTCAAGTTTTTAATATCAATGCATTTGGTTTTTGGGAAAATAACAATTACGTTTTAATTCAAAATCAAGAATTAAAAACAATTGCAAAAACAAATAATTTAGCACTTTCTGAATTAAAAACTAAGAAAGAAAATTGGGAGAAATTACTTTTTATTGAAAGAGAAAAAAGAAGTAAACCAAGGTTAGACGACAAATCGTTAACTTCTTGGAACGCAATAATGCTTAAAGGTTATGTTGATGCCTATAAAGCTTTGGGCAAGGAAAATTATTTGGAAATCGCATTAAAAAACGCCCATTTTATTATAGGAAAATTATGGTCTCCTGAAGGTAATTTGTTACACAATTACAAAAACGGGAAGATAACAATTAATGGCTATTTAGAAGATTACAGTTTTGTAATTGAAGCCTTTATTTCCCTTTATGAAGTTACCATCGATGAAAAATGGTTGAAAAACGCTAAACAATTAACTGATTTTTGTTTCGATAATTTTTATGATGAAACAACACAATTTTTCTCCTTTACTTCAAAGAATGACGATCCATTAATTGCCACTCATTTTGAAACAGAAGACAATGTCATTCCAGCATCAAATTCAGTTATGGCTAATAATTTGTTTCTACTTAGCCTCTACTTTCAAAATCCGTATTACGAGTCAATTTGCATGAAAATGCTCAAAAAAATAATTCCAAATATTGATTATCCGTCAGCCTATTCCAACTGGCTAAATGTTCTAATGAACTATTCTGAGCATCAAAAAGAATTGGGAATTTGTGGCGAAAATGCAATGGAATATCTATCGAAAATAAATCGGGAATACCATCCTAATTTACTACTTGCTGCAGCAAATAAAAATTCAGACTTGCCATTTCTAAAAGACCGATTCATTGAAAATAAAATGCTTTTTTATGTTTGTCAAAACCAAACTTGTCAGCTACCAACCTCAAATTTTGATGAAGTAAAAAAAATGATTTGATTATTTTTTGGAAACCGTAGCCATGAAATCCTTTAAGTAATAAGGTTCAAAATAAGCTACATCTTCAAAGTTATTTTCTTGGAATTTCTTGTAACTCAACTCACTCATTTCATTTGCAGAAGGATAAATAATTTCCTCGTGAAAAATAAAATTAGATTTGGTTAGTACAGTTTTAGCTTTTTCAGCACAATCACCAACAAAGTGAATGGATTCAGAAATTTGTTCAAATGAATTTTCAATAAGTATTTCGGCTTGAACTTCTCTTACTTTTTCATATTTAGCATTGAAAATCGCCGAATAAACCTCCATTCTTCTCGCATCAATCATTGGGATAATTACTCCAACAGAAATTGATAATTTCGACGCTAAAACCTGCAAAGTATCTACAGCAATTAACGGTAAATCCAATGCAAAACAAAGTCCTTTGGCGGCTGAAACGCCAATTCTTAATCCTGTATAAGATCCTGGCCCTTGGCTCACAGCAATTGCAGATAAATCTATAAAGGAAATATTGGATTCCTTAATACAATCCTCAATAAAAACATGCAATTTTTCAGCGTGAGAATAGCCTGCATCTGCCATTTCTTTGCACAAAATAGTTTGCCCATTTTGCGAAATTGATACTGAACAGTTTTTGGTTGCCGTTTCTAAATTTAGAATGTAAGTCACTCGATGCTATTGAAAGTTATTTCTTTTCTGGTTTATCAATTCCAGAACTCACCACCACTTTATCTCCTGAATTCAGTTCTTTTGTTACAGTAGTATAAGGACCTACAATTACAACGTCGCCTTTTTTAAGTCCAGAAAGTACTTCAATATTGGTATCGTCTTGAATACCTGTTTTGATGATTCTGATTTTTGCTTTATCACCCACTTTTAAGAATACACATTCGAATTTCTTGTCACTTTTTGGAGCAATTTTGTTGTCTTTATCCTTAGTGTCTTCAACAACAATTTTTGAGGTTGCTGTAGTATCCGATTTAACCACAATTGAACTAATTGGCACCCCAATAACATTAACTTTTCTAGTTGTAATAATATCAACAGTGGCTGTCATTCCAGGTCTAAATGGAGAATACGACAATGGTTTCCCTTCTAATAAATCCAAATAAGATTCTTTCAAAATTCTAACTTTAACTTTGAAATTTGTTACTTGATCAGCAGTTAAAGCAGTACTCGCAGAATTTGAAATACTGGTTACCACGCCTTTGAATTCTTTTTTCAAATAGGCATCCACTTCTACTTTAGCTGTATCACCAACATTAATTTTTACAATATCATTCTCATTTACATCAACTTCAACTTCCATATTGTTCAAATTGGCAACACGTAGAATTTCAGTTCCAGTCATTTGTTGGGTTCCTAAAACGCGTTCTCCCAATTCAACATTTAACATTGAAATAGTACCGTCTGCAGGAGCATAAATTGTAGTTCTACCCAAGTTATCTTTGGCTTCGCTTACAGTTGCAGAAGCGCTTTGCACGTTATAATAAGCTGATTCCTTAGAAGCTTTTGCCACTTCAAAAGAAGCAATAGCTTTATCCCACTCCGATTTTGAAATTATTCCTTTATCATATAGTGTTTTGCTTCTATCATAGTTGGATTTGGCTTCTTTAAATGAGGCGTCAGCTTGACTCAAACCTGCTTTTGTGCCTGATAAATTCGAAACTGTACGTTGGTAACCAGAAGTATATAAATCAGGGTTTATTTTTACTAATAAATCTCCTTTCTTAACTACTTGCCCTTCTTTAACAGGTAAAGCAATGATTTCACCAGATACTTCAGATGATATTTTTACTTCAATTTCAGGTTGAATTTTACCAGTGGCTGAAACAGTTTCTACAACTGTGATTTCATTTACTGTAGCTATTTCAACTTCTGTCCCTTTATCTTTTTTTCCAATAACGCCTGTTTTTGATAATATAATTAATAGGGCGATTAGTGCAACTGCTGAACCTAATAAAATATAGATTGTTTTTTTTGACATGATAGTATTATTTTTTAATTATTGGAATTCCAAAATAGAATTCAATTACTTTAACTCTGAAAATATAATCGTATTTCGTACGAACTACTTCTGATTGCGCATTAACAAATAGCGATTGAGATTGATTTAAATCGAAAGCATTTAACATCCCAACAGCAAATTTTTCTTTTGCATAATTATAAGCCTCTTGTCTTGCTTCTAAAGTTATAATTGCTGATTCATAGGCTTTCATGGCTCCTTTAGCATCTGTAAAAGCAGTGTAAATATTTCTCTCTAAATCTAATTCTTGCTGGCTAAATGCAATTTTAGAACGATCCAAAGCTACTTTAGATCTTTCTACATTATTCTTAGTTGCAAAACCATTAAGCACCGGAATATTCATTTGAAATCCAAAAGAGTGCCCTTTGTTTAAATCAAATTGTCTTAAAACCGCAAAAGGAGGTTGAAAACTTGGATTTCCAGCAGGATCAAAAACAAGTCTGTCGGAATAGGCCGCTCTTGTACTTAAACTATAAAACCCTTGAATTGAAGGTTGATAAGCACCTTTTGCAATTTTTACATCGCGCTCAGCAATTTCTAAATTGGTTTTTGCAATTTTTAATTCTACACGTTCTTCCTTTGCTTTTGCATAAATTGCAGCTGGACTTTGAAGTAAGGTAGCGCTTTCAGAAACTGGATAATCAGCATCAATAATATCAAAATCTTTAAAATTCTCCAATTGTAACAATTGCGCTAGACTTAATTTAGAAATTAAAAGTGCATTTTGAGCGTTTACAATCGCTTGGTTATTTGAGGCAACTGTCGCTTTAATATCTAATAAATCTCCACGTGGCACTACTCCGGCGTTCACTAACTCTTGCGAACGTTGCAATTGTTTTTCATTATTAGCTAATTGTTCATTTTGAACTTTAAGATTTTCCTTATTAAATAATATTTGCAAAAAAGCGTTGGCGATATTTAAAGAAATATCATCTTTCATTTTTGAAAGCTGGTATTTAGTTGCTATAATCGATAGGTTTGCTCTTCGTAAACGGTTTTGATTTTGCATTCCGTTATAAACATCAATATTAGAATTTAAACCAGCAGCGGTAAATTGTGTGGTTTGGTTTTCTAATAAACCTGTGGTTATGTTTTGGTTCAAACCAATATTCCAAGAATGCGAACCATTGATATTTAGTGAAGGTAAGAAACCGCCAATAGCAGAAGATTTATCTATTGCAGCCGATTTTGCATCTAATTCCGATTGTTTAATTGAAATGTTATTTTTGATGGCATAGTCAACACATTCTTCTAAAGTCCATTTTTTAGTTTGTGCTTGAGAAAGTACACTTAAAAATAGAAAGATAAAAAATGTGATTTTACTAATAATGGTTTGTTTCATATGATACTAATTTCTAAATCGATTGATACAACTGCAAAATTAACTTTTTTTAGCAATTTATACCAAATTTAACTTAATCTTATTAGACGACCTGTATGAATTAATGTTACCAGGATTTAGTATTTGAGGAAAATAAAAATTATTTTTGCACTTTAATTTAATAGTATAATCCTTTTGAGAACAATTTCGAAAATCAGTCTTCTTTTTGTGCTAACTCTTTTTTACAGTTGCGCTACTACTTCAAAAATTACCGCTTTAAAACCTGAGCCGGACGATGCTTTGCCATTAGTTTACGATAATACACCTTCATTTATAAGTATCCCAATTGATATTAAATTGAAAGATATTGAAAATCAAACGAATAAATTAATGAATGGTTTGATTTATGAAGACACCAAAATTGAAGATGATGATATTCAAATATCAATTTGGAAGTTGGCTCCAATTTCAATTACCAATTTAGACGGCAAGATTAAAACTGTTTTACCTTTAAAAGCAGCTATTAAATATAGAATTGGTACTGACAAATTGGGAATTGCATTGTACAGCACTCAAGAATTCAATTTAAACGGAAATATCACTTTATTGAGTGACGTGAAATTATCCAATTGGAAGTTGAGCACAAAAACGGAGTTTAAATCTTTGGATTGGAATGAAAGCCCAACGACTGTAGTTATGGGAAAATCGATTCCAATTACTTATGTTATTAATCCTACGATAAAATTATTTAAATCGAAAATTGAGCGAACTATTGACGAAGCTATTGAAAGTTCAATGGATTTTAAACCAAATATACTTGATGCCTTACAGAAAATATGCACTCCTTTTCAAATGAATGAAGCATTTGAGAGTTGGTTGCGAATAGTTCCAATAGAATTGTACGCCACAGACGCTCGATTTGTAAAAGACAATATTTCGTTGGCAATGGGATTGAAATGCAATATGGAAACATTAATTGGGCAAAAGCCATTGACAAAATATGACAAAAACAAAATAGTTTTAAAATCGGTTACTCAAATGCCGGATAATATTTCGGCTAATATTGTGGCGGTTTCAAGTTATCAAGATGCCTCAAAAATAATCACTAAGAATTTTGCGGGACAAGAATACGGCTCAGGAAGTAAAAAAGTAACGGTTCAAAATGTAGCTGTTTGGCACAAAAATGGTAAAATGGTGATTGCTTTAGATCTATTGGGTTCTATTAATGGAACAATCTATTTAGCTGGAGTTCCAAAATATAATGAAACTACTAAAGAAATCTATTTTGACGAATTGGATTATGTTTTGGATACTAAAAGCAAATTGATGAAAACTGCAAATTGGTTGGCTCAAGGGTTGATATTGAAAAAAATTCAGGCAAGTTGCCGTTATTCAATTCAATCCAATTTAGAGGACGGAAAGAAAAGTATGATGGCTTATTTAAAGAATTATTCTCCAATGCCAGGAATTGTTATAAATGGGAAAATTGATGCAATTGAATTTCAAAAAATACAACTGACCAACAAAGCAATTATTGCCTTTGTAAAAGTGAATGGTAATGTGAAAGTTGCTGTTGATGGGTTGAAGTAATTTTTTCACCACAAAAGAAACAAAAGAATTTAAAAATAAAAAAATTAGAATCTAATTACTACAATCATCCCGAACTTGTTTCGGTATCTAAATTGTAATTAAAAAAGAATCTGAAATTAATTCAGATTGACAAAACAGAGAACTTTTGTCAATAGTAGTATTTGAATATTTAGCCACAGATTCGCAGATTTTCCAAATAACCGAACATTCAAATAAGCAAATCAACTATAATTAGCCCCGATTGCAATGGAAATCCCACGCTTTTTGGCGTGGATTGAAATGAAAAGCGGGAATTGCATTTCCTGAAACAGACGGACAATTCGCTTCTAAAAAAACTAGCCTTTGATTTTCTTTTTATACATTTTATAGACTGCAAAAAAGACCAATCCTATCAAAATATATGGGAAAACCATCAGGTAAACGATTCCGTCGTTGATGCCTTTGGCTTTGGCGGTATTCCCTTCGCTTTCTAGAGCCGCTCTACACATAGCACATTGAGCATTTGCAGTAATGGAGAAAAAAAAAGACAATAGAAAAAAGAGAACAGAAATAGTAAAATTACTGCTACTTTTGATATTTAACTTTTGACTTTCGTCTTTAATTTGCATAGTAAGGTGAGATCATTAGGTAAACCAAAACTCCTGTTACTGCAACGTAAAGCCAGATTGGAAAAGTGATTTTTGCAATTTTTTTATGCTTATCAAATTTTTCAGCTAATGCGCGAACATAAGATATTAGAACTAGAGGAATGGTTGCAATTGAAAGCGTGATGTGAGAAATTAGAATGAAAAAGTAAACATATTTTAAGGCTCCTGTTCCACCGTATGGTGTTGAATCGGTGGTCATGTGATATACGATATAAAGTACTAGAAATATTAACGAGCAGCCAATTGCAATTTTCATAAGTGACTCATGTAGCTTTCGATTTCCGTTTTTAATTGCCATTACTGCCGAAATTAACAAAACAGCTGTAATTCCGTTTATAGTCGCGTAGATTGGCGGTAATACTGGCATTGGAGACACGTTAAACCCTAAATCTTTAAGCTTTACTTTGAATAATACTGCTACTGCAACAGGAATTATTATTGATAAAGCGATGATCCAGTTATTGTATTTTTTTTCGATGTTATTCGTTTCCATAATTATTCTTTTAATAAAATTGCTATGTCTTGTTGTAGGGTTCTAACTCCTTCTTTTTCAATTCCATCATAGTAAAGAATTGGATTTCCAAAGTTGTCTTTTCGGCAACGAATATCGCCATTTTTATCTATTAATGCAAATAATCCCGAATGTTCGAAACCACCATTTACTTTTGAATTTTGACCAACATAAACATTGAAGCCTTTATTTGCTAAGTCAAAAATTTTATTTTTATCACCTGTAAGAAAATGCCAATTTGATGATTTTACTCCTAATTTTTGTGCGTGTTCTCTTAAAACTTCTGGAGTATCATTTTCAGGATTTATAGTAATAGAAACGATTCCAAAATTAGGATTTCCAAAAAATGTATTTTGAATAGTCAACATATTCATATTCATTTTAGGGCAAATAGTTGGGCAGGTGGTGAAGAAAAATTCTAGAACATATACTTTCCCAGCATAATCTTTATTGGAAATTAATTTCTTGTTTTGATCGGTAAGTTCAAATTTTGGAGCTGGGCCGATGGTCATTAATTTTGAATTTTCTTCTGAAGAATGATTGGAAATATTATCCAAACGATCGCCTTTAACTACTTCTCCGTTTTTTACTCTATCTACTATTTTAGGAATAACTATGATTCCAAAAACCAATATAATGAAGAATATCCCAATATAAGAGTAACTTTTTTTCATTTTTAATTAGATTTTTCGTGACGCATTTTTATTTTTTTTCAAAGCGGCTCTGTATTCGTACAAAATAATTTTGAAGTCGTCCAACATTATATTTCCTAATTCAGCTGGCGAAGAAGTGTCGTAACCTTCTTTATATTCGATTTTTTTATTTCGTCCTCTAAGGTTTCGATTTTTGTCAACTAAAAACACATTTGAAGTCCCAAAGTCGGCATTTAGTTTGTTTTGCAATTTCATTTGATTGTAAAATTCTTGAATTTGATCCGTTGACGCAAACACAAATTGCCACTGAGAAACATCAGTAAACTTTGAAAATTGCTCTACTATATATTTGGCATCTTTTTCGGTTCCTAATGGACAAACAACTACAAATTGCAAGTCTTTAAATTCATGATATTGCTGGTAAATCTTCTGATTAAGATTGAAATAATTCCCTCTGTTTTTTAGTAAATCAGTTCCTGAAAAGCTAAGAATAGTAATTTTATTGTTGAGGGTAATTTTCTTTCCACTCAATGATTTCCAATCTCCAAGGTCGGAAATTTTGGGCGTTACTGTTGGAAGTGTTGTAAAACTATTTACACCTGAAGCAAAAAACAAGTAAGCTACGATTGGTAGAATAAACAAGACAAATAGAACTATATTTTTTTTCATTCTTTCTTTGAGATAATTTATACAAAAATAAAAAAAGGTACGCAATGCGTACCCTTTTTATGAATTAATATCTTGTTAAAAATTCCATTTGATTGTAGAATTTTTGAAAACTTCAAAAATATAATCTGCTTCTGTTAATAAAATAAACAAAAGGTAGATCACTAAGAAAATTACTGGAACTACTACTACATTTCTAAGTATAGCTTTTTCACCTTCCATGTGCATAAATGCCCATACTATATAATAAGCTTTAAAAATAGTTAGGATATAGAAAATCCAATTTAACAAATTCATTCCTAGAAAATGAGTCAAGTGTAATGATTCTGGCTTTATAATCCCTAAGAATACTTCAACAGTTGTTACTACTGATAACAAACCGAAAACAAACCAAATTCTTTTTGTGTTAGAAACGTGAACGTCTGACATAATATAAGTTTTGAAAAATTAAACTAGATAGAAAACTGTAAATACGAATACCCAAACTAGATCGACAAAGTGCCAATAAAGTCCTACTTTTTCTACCATTTCATAGCTTCTTCTTTTCTCATAAGTTCCAAGAAGAACGTTAAAGAAAATAATGATATTAATAATTACTCCTGAAAATACGTGGAAACCGTGGAAACCGGTAATAAAGAAAAAGAAATCGGCAAATAATTTACTTCCGTATTCGTTTCTTATTAGGTTTGCTCCTTCAACAACTAGAACTGCGCTTTGCAATCTGTGTTCAGATTCTGCTCTTGTAAGAATTGTTTTTTGTTTTATTTTATTTAGAGTAGGATTATTTTTTGGATCCGCTTTTGAAGCTGCATTGTCTTCATAAATAACCTCAGTTCTTATTAATAATTCTGGATGTGCTTTGAAACCTTCCTGAACCTCAGCAACAGTGTAGGTTGGCAATGAACTTTCCTCCATGAACCAATTTCCTTTATTTCTTGATAATTGCTCTCTCTCTTTTGGATGAGAAACAACAAAATCGGATAATTTCACTCTTTTTCCAGTATTGTCAACAAACTGTAGTAAGCTTCCTCCTTTTGTTTCAATAGCTCCGTATTCCCCACGGATAAAGTTTGACCATTCCCAAGCTTGTGAGCCTACGAATATTAAACCTCCAATAATGGTTAGAAACATATAAAAAGTAACCTTTGCTTTGTTTAATTGGTGACCTGCATCAACAGCTAATACCATTGTTACAGAAGAAAAAATCAAAATAAAAGTCATTAATGCTACGTAATACATAGGTGCTGAAACACCATGTAAAAACGGAAAGTGTGTAAACACCTCATCGGCTAAAGGCCAAGTTTCAATAAATTTAAATCTAGAAAAGCCGTAAGCAGCTAAAAATCCAGAGAATGTTAAGGCATCAGATACGATAAAAAACCACATCATTAATTTACCATAACTTGCTCCCATTGGCTCATTTCCGCCACCCCAATTATTTTCTTCACTATTTGCAGTAGTAACTGTCGATCCCATATTAGTTATTCATTAAAAAGTTCCCAAATTTAAGCATTTTTCTTATTTAAAGAAATATAAAAACAAAAACAAATATACCCATAGGAAATCTAGAAAGTGCCAATACATTGCACCGAGCTCAATACCAAGGGTTTGTGTTGAATTGTATTTTTGTTTAAAATGATTATAAATTATAATTAAAAGTGAAATTAGCCCTCCAGCAAGGTGAGCAAGGTGCACTATTGTTACAATATATAAAAAAGTGGTTGTTATAGAACTCGCACTTCCAGTAAAAAAATAACCGCTATCTACAATTTGACGGAAACCTTCAAATTGAAGAATTACGAATACAATTCCGAGTGCAAAAGTAGCTAAAAGAAATGAAGTTGTAGCACTTCTTTTATCTTTTTGTATTGCTTTTTTTGCTAAATGAAATGTCACACTGCAACCTAGTATTGCGGCTGTACTAAAATAAAATGCGCTTGGTAATTGAAAGCCTTTTACCCAATCTGCTCTAGATTTACTAACAACAAATGCGCTTGTTAATCCGGCAAACATCATAAACATACTTACCATAGCAAACAACAAAATCAATTTATATGATCTTGCGTTTCTTTCTTTAATTTCATTGCTTGAACTATCCATAATTATCGTAAAAATTTATCTAAAATATAAACCAATTGTAATAATGTAATATATGAAACACTAACTAACATTAGCGTTCTAGCTGATTTTGCAGTTCTTGTTTGGTATAATTTAACAGCATAGAACAACATCCAAAGTCCTAACAGAAGTACACCAACTGCAGTGATTTTTGTAATAAAAAATTGTCCTGTATAACCAAAAACTGGCAATAAAGAAGCAATAATCAACCAAAGGGTATACAATATTATTTGTAGCGCTGTAGAATTATCTTTTTTTCCTGAAGGCAACATAAAGAAACCTGCCTTTTCATAATCTTCATATAAAAACCAACCTATAGCCCAAAAATGGGGGAACTGCCAGAAGAATTGTATTAAAAATAAAGTACCTGCTTCTATACCAAAATTTCCTGTTGCCGCTACCCATCCTAACATAAAAGGAATTGCTCCCGGAAAAGCCCCAACAAAAACAGCTAATGGAGTAATTGTTTTTAGTGGAGTATAGACACAAGTATAAATAAATATAGAAATGGCACCAAACATTGCCGTTTTTTCGTTGATAGTATATAAAAGAACAATACCAATTATGGTTAACAAAAAAGCTATAGATAATGCTGCATTTGGAGTCATCCTTTTAGATGGAACTGGACGATTTTTAGTGCGTTCCATTAATGAATCGAGTTCTTTTTCAATTACTTGATTGAATGCGTTTGAGGCGCCTACCATACAATATCCACCTATTGTAAGTTTCAACAGAACCATCCAATCTAAAGAGTGAATATTTGAAATTCCTAACATAAATCCAGCTATAGATGAAAAAACAACACTTACGGCCAATCTGGCTTTCGTGATTTCTAGAAAATCAGTATAAATAGATTTAAAGGAAAGATTATTTGTTGTAGCGTTCAAAGCTGATTTGTTGGTTTTAAAACTGGTGCAAAGATACTTTAAAAAATAGCATTTCACAAAAGGAAAACTATATAAAAAAATGCTAAAATTATAATTTAATTAAAGTATGGAAATCAATAAGAAACCGAATCAGATTCTCCACTTGAAATAAGTTTTGCTGAAGAAGTTCCAATTCTTTTAACACCTAAACGGATCAAATTTATAGCTTCCTCATGATTTCTTACTCCACCCGCCGCCTTTATTGGTAATGGCGATGCGTTTTCAAGCATCATGATTATTGAAGGAAGTGTTGCGCCGTTTGGCAAATTGTCTTTGGTCTTATAAAACCCTGTTGATGATTTCACAAAAACATTTGGATAAACGTCTTCTTTGAAATTGGAAATAACAACATTTTTTATCAATGTAGAAAGCTGGATTATTTGTTGGTTGTTTAGGGCTGCAACTTCTATAATCCATTTGATAATTTTATTGTTTTGGGTTGCAAATTCAGTGCATTTTAGAATTTCTTCTTTTACAAGAATTGCATTCCCTTTTTTAAATGCTTCATAATTACATACAAAGTCCAAGTCGTCTACTCCATCAATAATGGCTTGCTTTGCTTCTTTAATTTTTTTTGAGTAGTTGGAATTGCCTTTTGGAAAATCGATGACAGTTCCAATATTGACTTTTGAATTTTGATCAGAAATCATTTTCCTGGCTAAGGAAACCATTTCGGGCCGGATCATTACAAGTTTGTATTTCTCGTCAATTGCTTCTTGAATACAATTTACAATCAGATTCTTATTTTCTATCTCGCTAATTCCGGCTTGGTCAGCGGTTTTTAAGTAGGTAGAATCCAAAAATGATTTAATATCCATAGCTTAAAATATAAATAGATATTAGATTTTGCTCTTATTTCTGAAGTTTTGAAATAATAGCAACGCAATTAAAGCTGAAAAAGCTCCTGAAACATTTGAAATTACATCTAATACATCTCCTTTTCTAGAAGTGGTGAAAGCTTGTTGAGAAAACTCAATAACAATTCCGAAGACCAAAGAAACAAAAAACAAAATTACAGGAGCTTTATAATTGGTTATTTTAGTATTTGAATTTAAATACAAATACCAAAGAATCATAAATCCAAAGTGAAATGCAAAATGCACTATTTTATCAAGATTGTCAATTTCTATTTTTGGCAAGTCTCTTGCTGGCTCTAAACATAGAAGCAATATTGAACAAGTCCAAATTAACGCAGCTGATAAATAGAGGTTTTTACGCACCTATTAGTGCTTTATAATCATCGCTAGATAATAAATCGTCCATTTCTGAAGCATCAGAATATTTAACTTTTACCATCCATCCTTTTCCATAAGGATCACCATTTACGGTGTCAGGACTAGACTCTAAATCATCATTAAATTCGATAATTTCACCAGATAATGGCAAGAATAAATCAGAAACTGTTTTCACGGCTTCAACCGTTCCAAAAACTTCGTCTTTAGATAAAGTTTGATCTAAAGTTTCTACTTCTACGTATACAATATCGCCCAATTCTTTTTGAGCAAAATCAGTGATTCCCACTGTTGCAATTTCACCATCAATACTAACCCATTCGTGGTCTTTTGTGTACTTTAAATTTGAAGGAATATTCATTTTCTAAAATTATTATTTATAATTAGTTTTTTACAAAGGTATTATTTACAATTATATTTTCAATTAATTTCCGAAATTATATCTGAGTGTAAATCCTGCTCGAATATTAGTCATTGGAAAAGAAGTTGAAACTACTGCTTTTGAGAAAGTATGATCGTAATAAAAAATAGTAGTTAAATTTTTACTTAAAGAATAATCAGCTGTTATTCTCGCTGACCACAAATTTTGTCCTCCAGCCAATTGATTGTTATTATAATCTAAATAACGAACAATGGTTTGGTTGTTTCTGTAAGAGAAATCACCTTTAATATTAATATCTCCTTTTAGCACTCCCTGAGCATTATCGGCAAATTTTGAAGAAATAGCAACATCTTTAAATCGATAACCCATTCCAACTACATATTCTACTCCGCTTACTTCGGTCAATAAATTATTGTCAAAACTCATTGACAGTGCTCGATCTTTTTTCATTTCGGCAAGAAACTTCATAGAATTTTTAAGTTCAAAATCTATTCTTACCAATGGATTAAATTGTTCTACAAGATTTACATTCGCAATTATAGTCTTAGTTAAGAAATTTCCACCCTTGTCAAATCCATTTGGATTTAGGTTATAATCTAGGTTTGATCTGAATGAATTTATTGTATAGGAAGCTCTGTAGCTATGCTGAACGGAGAATCTTTTGAAGTTTTCTTTGAAAAATTCATAGCGCATTAAACCATTGTATTTTGCAGTCCAGTTAGGAATTGGGAAATCTCTAAATGCTGATAATGAAATCCCTTTTGCAGACTCGCCTATTTTATCACCTATTGCGCCAGTATAAGCTGCAAGGAAGGAAGGAAGCAAAACCGCTTGACTGTTTTTGCCAAATCCTACAGGATAACCTTCTGCGTCCAAAGGAAAAGTAGTAGAGTTATAATATTGCTCTGCCAATCTATTGGCGATGATTATTCTATTTCCTCTAAAATCATCAAATGCCGACGACTGATTGATATCACTATTTCTAAATGCTGTTTTAATCATTATAGTTGAAATAGCAAAGTTACCGGTATTGTAAGGAGATCGAGAATTATATTGCCCTGCCGAAACATCAAATTGCTCTGAAAAATTATCAGCATAAGTCCTGTCGGCGATTAGATCAACTTTAAAATCTGGGAACAAATCTACATTGGCGGTTATGTTCAAGGCTTTATTAGTTACTTGTGTAAAATTCTGATTGAATTCAGGATAATTTGTCAACCAACCATTTTTAGCAGCTTCATATCTCACGTCGTCTTGTGATCCAAAAACGAATCCTAAAGTAGGTTTTGATGTTCCTAAAAATCCTAACCCAGGAAGATAGCCTGGTAATGCTGTTCCTTTATTTTCAGTGTAATTAATTTGAATGTTTTTCACACTTGTTAAAAGCCCTCTAATGCCGGAAATGAATAAATTGTCATCAGAAACATTTTGTTGTGCCTGGTTATTTACTACTTTTTGCCCAGGAAGTGGCGCTTTATTTGGAGCTTGCTGAGTCGGTTTTTTTGTGTTTTTCGACAAACCAATGTATCTGTAAAACGATTCCATATTAAACGACGTATTCAGTTTTTGAGCAGCTGAATTTTGAATGGTATTTCCTAAATTATAAATCGTGCCATCATTTGCTTCTATTGATGATAATGCTGCAGATGATTTCAACCAACTGTAATTTCCTGTGTAAGAATAGGTAGACTTGACAAAACTGAAAATCGGAATTTTATTTATTGGCAACTCATAATTCATAGTCAATTGTTGCGTGTGTTGATTTGGGTCTCCAACATCCAAATAGTTATCCCAAATTGTCACGCTGTTATCTGGCATATTATTGTCGTTTATATAATTTCTAACAATATTATTTGACGAAGCAGTGAAGTTAAATTTTAGTGCTTTTGTCAAATTATAATTGAAACCATATTGGTAATTAAATAAGAAATTTCTTCTGTACAATGGATCCAATCCAATTCCTGCCACCTCAACTTGACGAAACTCTTGACGGTTGTATTGTCTAATAATATTCGTGCTAAATGAAATATTTGAAGGTAGATAATTAAAATTAAAATCGCTCAACATTTTCCAATAATCACTTTTTTTGAAAAGCTTTGTTTTCTTGAAAGGCTCGACCGGCTTTGGTTGAAATGTATAAGCATAATCAACAGTTGTGTTTACCTGTTTATCTTGGAAACTTTCAATTTCAAAATTATGACGAAGAACTTCATTATACGAATAAGATAAAGTTAAATTTTCGGGATCATAAATATGAGGTTTTTGTTTTTCGCTTCTTTCTTTTTTAACACCAATAAAATTGATACTTCTCCTTTTTGTATAATCAATAGCTCTATTTCTTATGTTGTCTCTTTCGGCTTGATTCGAAGTAACGTCTAATAGCTGTTGCAAACGTATATCTTGATTAAACGGATCGTATTCTGGGGTAATAGTTTCCTCGCCAACTGAATAATTAAATGGCAAATTGATACCCCATTTTTTAGGTAATAGTTTGCCAATACTTAAATTCGTAACAATACTATATTGGAATAAATCTTCGCGACTCCTTTCATTCGGACCTTGCTCTAACGCTCCAAAACCGATAGTACTTTTCTTACTAGATGCAGAAATGGTAGCTAAATCAGCTAAATTGGTGTCTAAGTTAACTACTGCTGCCATTCCACCTTTATTATCCATTTCAGCCAATCTAAGTTCGTTGAACCAAACTTCACCTCGAATGCTACTAGTACTTGTCGCTCTATTTTTTACACCTACCATTAAGGTTCTTACTAATCCGAAATTAGGATTTCCACGGATTCCAAGTCTTAATTTACCCCTATTTGTATTTGATGCTAATGACGGATCTAGAACGTCATCATCAATAAATCGTATTCCGTTGATATCTTCAGCAGGAGCATTTCCTCCCAATGCCAATACTTTCAACTGAGTTAGTAAATCCAATGGCAAGTTAATTTCGTTCAATTCAGGCCATACTTCTGATGGTGAGGAAGCGCCTTCAGGAGTTACTTTTAAGGGAATTTCAACTTGATAGAAGTTTTGGGTAAAGTCATTTCCAAATCTAATAAAACCTATCATTTGGTCATTTTGAAGTGGTGTAGGATCCGAAGGTGCAGGAAGTGCTTCAGCGTGTAAAAACATTTTTAGTTTATTGAACTGACGCATATCTACACTTACATTCTTGAAAACCGCTCTTGAATCGCCAGGTTGCAATCCATCTCCACCAACTCTCATTGCTAAAGCTTGTTCGTTTTGATTGATGACTGAATTGTTATTGTACAATTGCTCTCTTACAACTCCTGGTGGTGACACATAACGAATTGGACTTCTATTCCCGTTTTCTTGAATATTAACAGTAAGCACATCTAAATCTGTATTGTCATCGGAAGGGTTTGTATCTGCAGCATCAAGGGTGTTTACGTATCTTCTCCATTCGCCGCGAACTAAATCTAAGGCGCCAAAACGTACCGTCATTTTATCGTTAAAACCGGTCATAAACATACGCATGTAACCAATTGATCTAAAATCTGAAATTCCTCCAATTGTATTTTCAGGTAGTGAAATTGGAATTTTAAATTGAATCCATCTTGCACGAGTTGGATTTGCACCAGCAGGAATATTGGCTGCATCCGTTTCTCTAATATCGGTTACATAACGGTCAACACCAATAGTCATATTTTTATGTAAATCGATGCTGTATTCAAAATAAGCATTAATTGTATTCATGGTATTGTCACGATTTATGTCTTCAACATCTGGAAGTGTTGAAGAACCTCTGCTGGCATCGGTTACATCCACTGGTGAATTTCCTTGAGTACCATTATAATTTTTATATCTTTCTTGAACAGTACCTTCGGCAGCAAAGTAATATTCATAATCATCGGCTGAAGGATCTGGATAGCGAGAAAAACTTGCGAATTTTACTGCTTCTTCACTATTATTTAGCCCGTCTAGTCCAATATCTTGGCTTGACCTGTTAGCGGGGTTAGTATCAAATGCATAAATCAAGGATTGTGATGCAGGAACATTTCCCCAAATTGGCTGCGGAGTTACCAAAACCTGATCTGCACCAAGTCCGTTTTCAAATTGCTTTCTTCCGTCCTTTAAAACATCTTCAGATATAGAACCTAGGTTGAAATAGATTTTTCCGGTATTAGTAACTGATGCCTCACTTGATAGATTTCCAGGATCATAATAAGGATCTAACAACCAAAATTGTAAATATTCTACATTGCTTTGTTCAAAATTAGTTGAACTCAATGACCTCATTATTCCTCCAAAATTACTTTGTGGATTTGGCAATTGGTTGGTTGCAATAGCAGCTGGATTGTAATTATACGGTCCTCTTTCATTTGGATAATAAACAAGATCTAACGTGTTTACAACTTGCGTTTGTCCAACAGCAATATCGGTAACTGGATACAATTCTTCACTGTAAATTCTTCTTGTTGAATTATAGGAAATATCTTGAACTGATACGCCCGATGGCCTTGAAGCATAGAATGTTGGATCAATACTATACCAAGATAATTTAGCTCGTTTATAACCATAACTTAAATCTGTAGCTGTAGCATTAAAATCATAACTGCTTCTTGCTGATTTTTCTGGTGTAGATGACAAACTCCATGAAAATGGTGAACGCATATCGATAGAAGTTTGCGAACCCTCAAAGTCATCTACATAAATTGTAGATTCCCCTTGAAATTTATCTGCATCTGGTGTATCTGGTTTTAAAAACGCAACTTCACCTCGGAAAGACAAATTCGATGCAACATCTGTATCAACATTGGGTAACTTATTTACCAATCTTGTAAAAAATGGAACTTCAGTAGAAAAATTAGTATTGAATCCAAAGATGGTATTATTCACTGATTCTTGCCCGTAAGTAGATTTTTGAGTAAAAGGTTTTTCTGATAATTTTAAAAAAGTCCCCCCTACCATAAACTTCTCAGAGATTTTATGTTCTACATTGAAACCCATGAATCTTCTAGTTTGTTGACCAAACACAGCATTGTTTTCCAAAGAAACTTGAATAGGAGTATTTGATGCTTGAAGTGAAGGATCTAAAATTTGAACTCTTCCCAATTGATAATTTACACTATAGTCAACTCCTTCAACCAATACACGCCCTCCAGCAGTTACTACAACCGACCCTCTTGGAACGTTAAATGCGCCAATTGGAATTCCATCACCTCCTGATGATTTGAATTTTCCTTTTAATTGGAATTTATTTTTCTCACTGTCTTGAAGAGCCGTCGCTTGAGTTTGACGGTACATGTTTCGGTAAACATATTTAGTCTGGTTGGCATTATAGTTACCTACATTATAATCTTCTATGCTGTTATTTCTTAATTTTTCGAATAAGTGTTTTCCAAATGGCTCTACTGTTGTAAAAATAATTCTACCATTTTGAGTATCAACAGTAAGTCCTGGAATGAAGTCAAAAAATCCATCACCACCGGTTTGCGGATCATTATTAAAGTTTAATTTATCTAAATTAAATACCTTCAATAGTGGGGTACTTGTAACTAAATCCTGCGGCTGAGGAAGTGGCGGTACAATATTAATATAGTTTAATGGCGAAGGATCTGTGTATAAAATATTGAATCTGAAATCGGCTTGTTGCATTTGAAAAGCACCTGGTATTTGATAAATATTTTTCATCATCAAGTTCCAAATCGGTGTAGTAACACGAGTGGTAGGGTTTTCTACACTCGTTAAATTACTTTTAAGCATTTTCAAAATTAAACTCTGTGTTGAAACAGAAGTTGGTTGAGTTGATCCTGGTGTTGTATTTCCAGTTTCTGTAGCTTGAACACCATCGGTTCCAAATTCACCTACTTGATAGACTACATCCCCAATTGTGTATTGAAATGCAACAGCTAGAACCTCATCGTTAGCTAACTTTTGTTGTAACGAAATATATCCTAATTGTGGGTGAAAAGTGAATTCCGAAGAAGTTAATTTTCTCGCATTTTCTAATTTTGAATAATCTTGACCTTCGCTAACAGTTACCCCGTTAAAACCTGAACTTGCGGTTACAATTTCTCGAATATTTCCATTTAATCTTCCGCCATTATCAATTAATGCAGGGTCATATCTGTTATTTTTATTGTCAGCTGGGCTATCCGGGGGTGCAATAAAAAAACCGGTTGAAGGATTGGCAACAACAATTTCATTATTATTAAAACCAGTAATTTGTGACTCCCCTAAATCTTGTAAAGCAACAATATTTCTTAAATTGTTATTGGTAGTAGTGACTCTATTTTGTCTATTGGTAATCCATGCCTCGACTCTTGTAATTTGAACTCTACTATTAATAAATGGATAGTTTTTTAAAGTCTCATCGTATTTATTTCTAAAATACTGAGAAAGGAAAAAATGGCGATCTGCATCATAATCTAATGCAAATAATTCAAACTCTTGAATCGTTCCGCCACCTTGTGAAGTTACCGATTTTGTTTGAGATCTTTGTTCAGAGAAAACTCCTGTAATTGTGGTTTTGCCAAATTGAAATTGCGCTTTTACACCAAATAAACTCTGAGCTCCTCTAATTAAAGAAGTATTTAAAGGCATGCTCACGTTTCCAATTTCTATTTTTTGGATGATATCGTCTTCATTTGCATTCAAATCAGGGTTGTATTCCAACTTAATTAAATTTTGAAATGCAAACGTAGATTGTGTGTCGTAATTGGCGTTTACGTTTAATCGGGTTCCCACTTTACCCATTAAACTCATACTTATTCTTTGATTAAAATCAAATGTAGTGGTCGAACTATTTTGAGTGGAGAATGATGGATTATCTTGTTTCGTGTAACGAACACCTAAATCCATTTCTACCGAACCTGTTGGTTTTACATCGATAGTATTTCCTCCAAATATGGTTTCAAAAAAACTATTGTTTACGTAATATTTTGGTAATAAATCTTTTTTCGCATCTTCTGTACCCTTCTTAACGCCTTCAATTGCGTCTAATTTTTTCTTGTAATAATTTCTAATGGATTCTTTCAAAACCATTGCTTCGTATTCTTTCGGAGTAAGAAATTTTGGGTAATTTATGGAGTAACCAGCTATTGTACTTGTAAAAATATAGCGATCTGTTTTAGGGTCATAGGTGTATAAATTAACAATACTTGGAGGATTGCTTATGCCGATTTGTCCCACAGAAAAACCCATTTTTGTAGAGTCCTGAGGAGTTGTAGTATTTTGAGCTTGTAAATTAAAACCAGAAAAAAATATAAGAAAAAAGATACTTATTTTAAATATTATATTTCTGTTTTTTATATATAAAGTTTTCAAGAATTATAAGTTTTTTAATGCTAATTTGATGATGCTTTCAACAGTAGCTTCTGGGTTCTCTTTCACAATTTTTTCAACCACTCGTTCGCTAGATTTTCTAACAAATCCCAAAACCTCCAAAGCAGATAACGCTTCATCTTTGTTTGTATTGTTTTGTATCATAGAAATTTCATCCAAATCATACAATTTTAACACTTTATCCTTTAAATCTAATATTACTCTTTGCGCCGTTTTACTTCCAATTCCCTTAATTTTTTGAATTGTATTGACATCAGCTGAAGCTATTGCTTGAATAATTTGCTTTGGTTCCAATGAAGAAAGCATCGTTCTAGCAATACTTGCTCCAATTCCAGAAACTGAAAGCAACATTTTAAAAATCTCTCGCTCTGATTTTTCAACAAATCCGAAAAGGGTGTGAGAATCTTCCTTAATTTGAAGATAAGTAAACAATTTTATAGCATCGGAGTTAGGCAAAAGAGAATAAGTATGTAAAGAAATATTTACATGGTAACCCAACCCGTTGCAATCTATAATAACTTCGGTTGGGCTTTTCTCTACTAATTTTCCTTGTAAGTGTGCTATCATTTTTTAAAGTAATTTCCAAATATAAGAAAAATCTTCTACACTATATTCGCTATTGGTTTAATAAAATCTAGTGCTTTTTTTAAACAAACTACTTTAATCTATTTCTCTTTTCCTTTTCTTGAGCATCAACTACTGCAACAGCAACCATGTTTACCATTTCCTCAACACTTGCTCCTAATTGGAAAATGTGCACCGGTTTGTCCATCCCCAACATTATTGGTCCGATAGAATCTACCTTGTAAAGTTCTTTTAGTAATTTATAGGTGATATTTGCAGATTCCAAATTAGGAAAAATTAAGGTATTCACTTTTTTTCCTGCCAACTTAGAAAATGGGAATTTATTTTTTAACATCTCAGAATTCAAAGCAAAATCGGCTTGAATTTCTCCGTCAACTTGAAGTTCAGGGTGATTATCATGCAAGAATTTCACGGCATCCCTTACTTTATTGGTACTTGGATTATTCGAAGAACCAAAATTTGAAAATGATATCATGGCAATTACGGGTTCAATTCCAAACATCCGAACTGTTTTAGCAGTCATCAAAGCTATTTTTGCTAAATCATCAGCAGATGGATTTGGATTAATTGCAGTATCAGATAAAAACATCGGACCACGATTGGTCATCATCATATTGGTGGTAGCAACCAATGAAATGCCGGGTGCTTTATCTATTAATTGTAGAATTGGTTTGATAATAGAAGGATAGCTTCTAGAATAACCCGAAACCATAGCATCAGCATGACCTTGATTGACCATCATTGCAGCAAAATAGTTTCTCTCACGCATCCATTTTTGAGAATCTAAAAGTGAAATTCCACGTCTTTGTCTCGAATTCCAAAAAATTTCAGCATATTCATTTCTTCTTTTATCTTCCTCATTCGTTTTAGGATCGTAGATTGGAACTTCAGCAAAGAATCCAATTTCCTCTTTTAATTCTAATATAATTTCTTTGTTTCCTAATAAAATTGGGAAGGCAATGTTATCTTCAAATGCAATTTGCGCTGCTTTTAATACATCTAAATGATCTGCTTCCGCAAATACCACTCTTTTAGGTTCCGTTTTTGCTCTGTTAGCTAGCAATCTAACCATTTTATTGTCAGATCCTAATCGGTCAAATAATTCCTCTTCGTATTTCTTCCAATCTAAAATTGGATGTAAGGCCACTCCCGATTCCATTGCAGCTCTTGCTACCGCTGGCGCTACAGTAGAAATTAATCTAGGGTCAAATGGTTTTGGAATGATATATTCACGTCCAAATATTAATTTTGTTTCTCCATAAGCAATATTAACTTGCTCTGGAACCGACTCTTTTGCTAATGCTGCCAAAGCTTTAACAGCAGCCATTTTCATAGCTTCATTTATTTTGGTAGCACGAACATCTAAAGCACCTCTAAAGATATAAGGAAATCCAAGAACATTATTCACTTGGTTTGGATTGTCCGACCTTCCCGTCGCCATAATTATGTCTTTTCGAGTAGAAATTGCTAAGTCATAATCTATTTCTGGAATTGGATTTGCCATTGCAAATACAATTGGATCTTTAGCCATTCCAAGCAACATTTCTGGAGTTAAAATATTTCCTGCTGAAAGTCCTAAAAATACGTCGGCACCAGAAAGTGCTTCTTTCAAATTCGTATTTTTTTGACCGTGAGAGTATCTTTTTTGAAGGTCTGACAAGTCTGTTCTATCGCTAGATAAAACACCATCTTTATCAAACATGATAATATTTTCAGGTTTCACGCCCAATAAAACATATAAATTAGCACAAGCTAAAGCTGCAGAACCTGCACCAGAAATTACGATTTTAACCTTATCAATTTTTTTCTTGGCTAATTCTAAAGCATTTAATAATGCAGCTGAAGATATAATTGCCGTTCCATGTTGATCATCGTGCATCACTGGAATATTCAATTCTTCAACCAATCGTCTTTCAATTTCAAACGATTCTGGTGCTTTTATATCTTCTAAGTTAATTCCTCCAAAAGTGGGAGCAATATTTTTAACCGTTTCTACAAACGCATCAATGTCTTTAGTGTCAACTTCAATATCAAATACATCAATGTCGGCAAATATTTTAAACAATAATGCTTTTCCTTCCATTACCGGCTTTGAGGCTTCAGGGCCAATGTCACCCAATCCTAAAACGGCAGTACCGTTGGTAATTACAGCTACTAAATTTCCTTTTGAAGTATATTTATATACGTTGTTTACGTCTTTGGCAATTTCTAAACATGGCTCAGCAACTCCCGGCGAATAGGCTAAAGATAGATCTCTTTGAGTAGCGTATTTTTTTGTAGGTACCACTTGGATTTTTCCAGGTGTTGGTTTTGCGTGATATAATAGGGCTTCTCTTCTTTTATTGTAATTATCCATTTCATTCTTTGTTTTTCAACACAAAGATAAAAGTTACAATTGAATTACAACCTTTTTACGCCTTTTAGTTTTATTAAAATTCAGTAAAATAATGGTTAAATTGACAATTAATAACTACTAAAAAGTTCACTTAATAAAGTTGATATTTCGTTTTAAACCTTCAAATTTGGTTCTATTTACTGCGGAATTTTTGAAAACAGTTTTAAAAGTTTCCTCAGTAATTTCTTCCCAATCTTTTTTGGTCATTGACAACAGTTCTGGATTTGGATCAAAAAGCGGTTCGTTATGGGATTTTGAAAATTTGTTCCAAGGGCAAACATCTTGACAAATATCACAACCAAAAGCCCAATCATCAAATTTTCCCTTCATTTCAGCTGGGATATTGTCTTTTAATTCAATGGTGAAATAAGAAATACATTTACTTCCGTCAACAATATAGGGCGCGACAATTGCTTCTGTAGGACAAGAATCGATGCAAGCGGTGCAAGTTCCACAATGATCAGTGGTCGCCTGATCGTATTCTAGCTCTAGGTCTATTATTAGTTCTGCTATAAAATAGAAAGATCCGACTTGTTGCGTCAATAAATTACTGTTTTTACCAATCCATCCCAAACCACTTTTAGCTGCCCAAGCCTTGTCTAGAATTGGGGCAGAATCTACGAATGCTCGCCCGTATACGTCTCCGATATTATCTTGAATGGAGAATAATAATTCCTTCAATTTTTCTTTAATTACAAAATGATAATCTTTTCCGTAAGCATATTTTGAAATTTTGTAGCTCTCTTGATTTTGAAGTTCCGAAGGGTAATAATTTAGTAATAGTGAAACCACACTTTTTGCTCCGTCTACCAATAACGTTGGATTAAGCCTTTTGTCGAAATTGTTTTCCATGTAGGACATTTGTCCGTGGTGGTTTTTATTCAACCAATTTTCCAATCTTGGTGCTTCTTGTTCCAAAAAGCCAGCTTTAGATATCCCACAAGACAAAAACCCGAGGCGTTTGGCTTCGGATTTTATGAATAAAGAATATTTTGATTTTGATTCTATAAGTTAGAATATATTAAATTTCGTATTTATATCTAAACGTTTTTAGCCCTGATGGCAGTGGCATCCCTCGCTTTTTAGCGAGGATACAACGGACAGCAGGAATAGCTTCCAATTAAAAAAGACCTCCTTGAATATTCCCTTTTATTTTACCTAAATGTTTATAGGCTTTTTCGGTCACTTCTCTTCCTCTTGGTGTTCTCATAATGAAACCTTCTTGTATTAAAAAGGGTTCATAAACTTCTTCGATTGTTTCGCTACTTTCGGATACAGCTGTTGCTAATGTTGATAAGCCGACTGGGCCGCCTTTGAATTTATCGATGATTGTATTTAGGATTTTGTTATCCATTTCGTCCAAACCATGGGCGTCAACATTCAATGCTTTTAAGGAGTATCTTGCAATTTCAATATCGATACTTCCATTTCCTTTTATTTGCGCAAAGTCACGAACGCGACGCAATAGTGAATTGGCGATTCTAGGTGTACCTCTACTTCTACCTGCAATTTCTATTGCCGCTTCCATAGTGATTGGCATTTTTAGAATGGATGAACTTCTTTCTACAATTGTGGTTAAAAGTTCGGTGGTGTAATATTGTAAACGACTTTGAATTCCGAAACGGGCTCTCATCGGTGCGGTCAATAACCCAGAACGAGTGGTTGCACCTACTAATGTGAATGGGTTTAAATTGATTTGAACCGAACGTGCATTTGGTCCAGACTCAATCATAATATCAATTTTAAAATCTTCCATTGCAGAATATAAATATTCTTCAACTATCGGACTTAAACGATGAATTTCATCAATAAATAAAACATCTCTTTCATCAAGATTGGTCAATAATCCTGCTAAATCTCCTGGTTTATCTAAAACTGGCCCCGAAGTAATTTTAATTCCTACACCCAACTCATTGGCCAAAATATTAGCCAAAGTAGTTTTACCTAAACCCGGAGGTCCATGAAAAAGGGTATGATCTAAAGCTTCATTTCTTTGGTTTGCCGCTTCAACAAAAACTTTAAGATTCTCAAGTATTTGGTCTTGACCTGCAAAATCGTCAAAGGAGAGCGGTCTTAATCTTTTTTCAAGATCAAGTTCTTCAGGATTAAAATTTTGGTTGGTAGGATCTAGATTTTCGTTCATATTACAAATATAGGAAAGTTATAAGCAAATAAAAATGCCTTTCATGAGAAAGGCATTTTATAATGAAAATTTATATTTTAATGATGAAGAACTTCTTCTCCTTCTTTCATCGGAACATTTTGAGGAACAAAATCATCATCATGACCTGGTTTACTGTAATCGTAAGGCCATCTGTGAACTTCAGGAATTTCTCCTGGCCAGTTACCGTGAATGTGTTCAACTGGTGCAGTCCATTCTAATGTATTAGATTTCCATGGGTTTTGTACTGTTTTCTTACCGTAGAAAATACTACTAAAGAAGTTGTACAAGAACACTAATTGGAATACTCCACCAATTAATGCGAAAGTTGTTATTAATACGTTTACGTTTTGTAGGTCGTCAAATAATGGGAAGTTCGTGTTAGTGTAGTAACGTCTTGGTAAACCAGCCATTCCGATAAAGTGCATTGGGAAGAAAACTCCGTAAGCACAGATTGCGGTTACCCAAAAGTGAACATATCCTAAATTCTTGTTTAACATTCTACCAAACATTTTTGGAAACCAGTGATAGATTCCAGCAAACATTCCGTAAAGTGCAGAAATACCCATTACTAAGTGGAAGTGAGCAACAACGAAGTAAGTATCATGAACGTTAATATCTAGAGTACTATCTCCAAGGATAATACCTGTTAAACCACCTGTAATAAATGTAGAAACCAATCCAATTGAGAACAACATTGCAGGGTTTAATTGCAAGTTTCCTTTCCAAAGAGTTGTGATGTAATTGAAAGCTTTAACGGCAGATGGAATTGCAATTAATAACGTTGTAAAGGTAAACACAGATCCTAAGAATGGATTCATACCAGAGATAAACATATGGTGACCCCAAACGATTGTTGATAAAAAAGCAATTGCAAGGATTGACATAATCATCGCTCTGTAACCGAAGATAGGTTTACGTGAGTTGGTAGCAATAACTTCAGAAGTAATTCCTAATGCTGGTAATAATACGATGTATACTTCAGGGTGACCTAAGAACCAGAATAAGTGTTCGAATAATACTGGAGAACCACCTTGATTATGTAAAACTTCACCAGCAATATAAATATCTGACAAGAAGAAAGAAGTACCAAAACTTCTATCCAT
>NZ_JBIKQP010000007.1:0-71042 GCF_044349645.1 Flavobacterium sp.
AATTAGTTACGAACTGATATTAACATTCTAAAATTTTAACATATTTATTAAATAAAATGAAGTGATAAAATAGAAATACTATTGATTTTTAAGTGTTTATAATTTATTTAATTAAAAATTAATTTCTAAATAAAATCCCAGTTAAGTTTTGGTAAATTTGTAAAAACTAAACACAACAAATTATACTTATGAAAATTTCTATTGGAAACGACCACGCTGGACCAGAATATAAAAAAGCAATTGTTGAAATGCTTAAAGCAAATGGATACGAAGTTACCAATTACGGAACCGATTCGGCTGATAGTGTAGATTATCCAGATTTTGCACACCCAGTTGCCTTAGATGTTGAAAACAAAGTTTCTGATTTTGGAATTATCATTTGCGGAAGCGGAAATGGAATAGCAATGTCTGCAAATAAACATCAAGGAATTCGTGCTGCTTTGTGTTGGACTAAAGAAATTGCGGTACTTGCGCGTCAACATAATGATGCTAATATTATAAGTATTCCCGCTAGATTTACTTCAGTTCCTCAAGCTTTAGAAATGGTTCAAACTTTTTTAAACACTGATTTTGAAGGAGGAAGACACCAGAATAGGGTAAATAAAATTAGCTGTTAATACTATAAATTAAAAAAGGCTTTTCAAATGAAAAGCCTTTCTTTTATTTTTTTTCTTCTTCCTTTTTTTCAGCAGTTGAATTATCTTTTGCTGCATTTTTGAATTCTTTAATTCCAGTTCCTAAACCTTTCATTAATTCTGGAATTTTTTTACCTCCAAACATTAACAAAATTACAGCAAGGATTAAAATTATTTCAGTTGGTCCGAATCTTCCCATAACACTATATTTTTATGCTTTCGCAAATTTATATTAAATTCTTCAACAAAGATAAATAGAAATATTGGTATTTCATTTCTCTCATTAATAAATATTTATGATTGTCAATTTTTTTAATAAAAATAACCCTTGAAAATCTTAATTTAGTTATGATTGTTTTATCATTATATTTGTAATAATAATATAAAGAACCATGTCAGAGAAAAGAAAAATATTAAAAAGGAAATTATTTACTAAAAACCGTTTGGTTATTTTAAATGAGGATACTTTTGAAGAAATTTTTTCCTTAAGATTAACCTTAATGAACGTTTTTGTTGTGGCCACTGTCGCCGCGATATTAATTATTACGTTTACCACTTATATTATTGCATTTACGCCTTTACGCGAGTATATTCCGGGATATGCTTCCACAAAATTAAGAAAAGAAGCTACCGAATTAGCTTTAAAATCCGACTCATTGGCATTGGCTTTGAAGAAAAACGATGCCTATTTAAAATCGGTGGTTAAGGTGCTGAATGGCGATTTAGAATACGAGCAAATTAACAAAGATTCCATTATGTCTTCGGACAACATTAGCAATACAATTGAAAATGACGCCCCTTCAAAAGCGGAATTGCAATTGAGAGAACAAATTTTGCAAGAAGAAAAACTACTTTCGAAAGAAAAGAAAAAAAAGGATTGAAATTAGCAATAAAAACAGCATCTAAATGTCTTTAAAATCGTTCTTGGCCAAACAATTTGCCAAATCAATTTATAAAAAAACCAAATCTTGGGCCGATAATCCTATTGAAACGCAGCGAAAGGTTTTTAAAGACATTATCCGTCAAGCGAAAAACACGCAATTCGGTATTGATCATCATTTTGATTCTATAAATACTTTTAAAGATTTTTCTAATAATGTTCCCGTTCGAGATTACGAAGCGCTTAAAACTTATGTTGATCGAGTGGTTCAAGGTGAAGAAAACATTCTTTGGAAAGGCAAACCGTTGTATTTTGCCAAAACTTCAGGAACCACTTCAGGCGCAAAATACATTCCACTAACCAAGGAATCGATGCCGTTTCATGTTGAAGCCGCTCGAAACGCCATTCTACATTATGTTCACGAAACCGGTAAAGCTGATTTTGTAAACGGAAAAATGATTTTTCTACAAGGAAGTCCTATTTTAGAAGAAAAAAACGGAATTCAATTGGGAAGATTATCCGGAATTGTAGCCCATTTTGTTCCTAAATATTTGCAAAAAAATAGAATGCCCACTTTTGAAACCAATTGTATTGAAGACTGGGAAACCAAAGTGGAGGCTATTGTTGATGAAACATTCCACGAAGACATGACGGTGATTTCAGGCATTCCATCTTGGGTGCAAATGTATTTTGAAAAATTACAGCAAAAAGCTAAAAAGCCTGTTGGTGAGTTATTCAAAAACTTCAATTTATTCATTTACGGAGGAGTAAATTTCGAGCCCTATCGTGCAAAATTCGAGAATTTAATTGGTCGAAAAGTCGATTCTATAGAATTGTTTCCCGCTTCGGAAGGTTTTTTTGCTTACCAAGATTCGCAAAATGAAAAGGGAATGCTATTGCTTTTAAACTCCGGAATTTTCTACGAATTTATAAAATCGGAGGAGTTTTTTAATGAAAGCCCAAGGCGATATACTATTGGCGAGGTCGAATTAAACGTCAATTATGTTTTGATAATTTCAACAAACGCAGGACTTTGGAGTTATAATATTGGCGATACCGTTCAATTTACTTCATTAAAACCATATCGAGTTATCGTTTCAGGCCGAATTAAACATTTCATTTCTGCTTTTGGAGAACACGTTATCGGAAAAGAAGTGGAACACGCATTGAAACAAGCTATGGAAAACACCTCAATTCAAATTAACGAATTTACCGTTGCGCCACAAATTACACCATCGGACGGTTTGCCTTACCATGAATGGTTTATAGAATTTGAAAACGAACCTGAAAACTTAGTCGTATTTGCGGAAGCGATAGACAACGCCATGCGAAGTCAAAACACCTATTATGACGACTTGATTGTGGGGAAAGTTTTGCGAAAACTGGTGGTTACCAAAGTCCCTAAAAATGGCTTCCAAGACTATATGAAATCGATTGGAAAATTAGGCGGACAAAACAAAATTCCAAGATTGAGTAACGACAGAACGATTGCCGATTTATTAAAAACAAAATAGAGAAAAGATGCAAAAAAAAAGGCTCTGGTTGTTATTGCTTTTAATAAATTTTTATGTTTCCGCTCAAACCAAAGGCGTTGTGGTTGATGAATCGGGGAAGCCCATTCCGTATGTGAATATTTGGGTTGAAAACGAAAATATCGGAACGACTTCAGAGGAAAATGGAGCATTTTCGATTGCCGCTTCCGCAAATAAGAACCTGATATTTTCTATTTTAGGATTTGAAAAAAGAATTTTAAAAGCGTCTGATGTTTCTAATGTAATTATGAAAGCGGTTTCATTTCAATTGGACGAAGTGGTAATTGCCAAACATTTTGAAACTAAAAAAATAGAAATTGGGCAAATTAACAATTCTGTTTTAGAGGCCTTCGACAACGGACCGCGAATTGACGTGAAGTTTTTCCCTTACGAAGCCGCTTATAAAAAGACCAAATTCATTAAGAAAGTTACCATTTTAACCGATAGCAGAATTGACAATGCCACCGTTAAAATTCATTTTTATAAGGCCGCTGTCAATGGTTTTCCGGGCGAGGAATTACTCACCAGAGATTATATTGTAAACATCCAAAATGGAGTAGTTCGAAACAGTTTTGACTTGACGGAATTGAATTTGAAAATGCCAAAATCGGGACTTTTTATTGGTTTTGAAAAGCTGTTGATTTCAAAAAACAAATTGGAAAAAACGATTGTCAATTCCAATACCCAAAAAACAACTATCCAAGTTATTTATTATCCGTTGGTGTTGTATAATTATGTCGAAAGGGACTATTTATTTACTTTTTCGGGAGGCAAATGGAGTCGACAAACGCACGATAAAAACCAATCTGAATCAGTTAAAATTAAGGTTTATGAGCCCGCCATAAATTTGGTTTTAACCAACTAAAACATAAAAACCTTACATTTGTTGGTTAGTAAATAAAATCCAAATGAAAGAAATCAAGAATATTGTCCGATCAAGAGCGCAAGAATCATCTAGTGCGGTTGAGAAATTATACATTACAATGCGCCATTTATTCAATAGAGGATTCTATAAACCAATGGGAGTTTCTGGCGAAACATTGCGCGAAGCATTATTGTCGTTACGCCCTGAAATATATGGCACAATTGCCGAAGATAAAGTAGAATTAAGCGGACTTTTATATGTAATTGAAAGACTTCCAATTGGGATTGAAGAATGCCGTTTTATCAATTTAACTTCGGACGAGGGCTACTCAAAATCCCATTTTCAAGCGATAATTCCACCAAAAAGAAGAAGAAATTGTTATCGAATTGATGATGAACAAATGAATGTGGAAATCACCCGCGGAAGATCCGACATTTATGATATTTTAACGCATTTAACCTTTATTTTCATAGAATCGCATAAAATAAAAAACAGAGTATTATTTGATGAAAATGCTGAGGTTTCACGTGATTGGAAAAAACTAGAACAAGCGGTTTTATCCAATAAAAAACTAACATTAGCTGATAAAGAGAAAACAATTTCGCATACCGCAAATATCTTAGGCAGAACATTTGTTGAGATTTTAGATATTTATGATGCTTTTGGTACAATTGAAAAACCAGATCGTTTTTTACATGTAATTTATTGGTTAGGAAAACTAGCGATTGAAGAAGTGGTTGAGAACAACAAAAGAACCATCACTTTTAGTCCGATTTTAAGAGAAAGATTGGGACACCATATTCACGGTGAAATTTGGGCAACCAATATAAAAGAGGTGCTTAAAGCAAATGATTTATTGGATCGACCAATACACATTATCAGCGCCAACATGCACTCGGTGATGAATTCTATATTTGCAACGACCGTATTAAAAACTAAATTCAAAGACAAATCAGATTTCTTTATTTTTGAAGAATTGAGTAAATCGGGTGCAGATGAAGTTAGAAATAAAGTGGAAGAATTTGCTAAATTGAACGGGATGATTTCGTTGCCAGATACTTCGGGAACCAACATCGATGTTCAGATTTTTGATACCGCGAAAATAGACTGGAAGAAATCGGCGTTTCCAAATGCGAAAATGCACAATAAAAACCCAGTAATTATCGTTATGGACTACGCTTTTGGAGAGCAAGCCTACGAAACAATTGACGAATTATTAAAACCATTCAAAAAAGACATATTTTTGAATGTAGAATCGGTTTCAATAATGGGAAAAGCAGGGATTCTTCAAGGCGGAAAAGGAGATATTATGATTCCGACGGCGCATATAAACGAAGGAACGGGAGACAATTATTTCTTCCATAATGAATTAACCGCCGAGATGTTGAAAGGAAATGACATTGCTGTTTTTGAAGGCCCAATGATTACAGTTTTAGGAACGTCATTACAAAATAAAGACTTATTAAAGTTTTTCCACGAGTCAACGTGGGGCGCAATTGGACTAGAAATGGAAGGGGCTTATTATCAAAAAGCAATTCAATCGGCATCAAAAATTAGAAAGAGTATCAACCCTGATGTAAAAGTTAGATATGCTTATTATGCATCAGACAACCCGCTGGAAACTGGAAGTACACTGGCTTCGGGTGGATTAGGAACATCAGGAGTAAAGCCAACATATTTAATTACAATTAAAATATTAGAACAAATTTTTAACGTAAAATAGTTTTTATCATGAGTCAAAACTCTACCAATTCAGACAATCAAGAAATTGATTTAACATTGATTTCAAATAAAATTAAAGGTTTTTATGATGGAATAGGGACTTCAATTTTTAGAGGGATATTATTCTTCAAAAGAAATTTATTGATAGTAGGAATTTTGTTTATTACAGGAGCCGCATTAGGAACTTATCTTGATGCGAACAGTGAAACCTTTGATTCTAAAATTATTGTAAGACCCAATTTTGGAAGTACCGATTATCTGTATTCAAAAATAGATTTATTGGATTCAAAAATTAAAAATAGAGATACTGTTTTCTTAAAATCGATAGGGGTTGAAAACCCAACAGATTTAACAAAAATTGAAATTGAACCCGTTGTGGATATTTATAGTTTGGTCAATTATAATGAAAAAAATGCTGCGGTTACACCAAATACTCAAAATTTCGAATTGCTAAAATTATTAGCCGAAGATGGTGATATTAATAAGGTAATAAAAGATAAAGCCACCAGTAAAAACTATTACACACACACGATTCACATCGCAACTAAAGGATTTGTGACAGATGATAAAACAATTGATCCAATATTAAATTATCTTAATAACAATTCTTATTTTAATAATTTAAAGAAAATCTATGTTGAGAATGTTAATTTAAATATTAAAAAGAATGAAGAAATGATCGTTCAGATAAATACTTTATTAGAAAAATTCTCTACCGCTTCTGTTCAAAAATCAGACAAATTAGTTTTCTATAATGAAAACACAGAGTTAAACGAAGTGCTTAAAACCAAGCAAGCATTGGTATATGAAATTGGAACCAAAAGAGAGCAATTGGTAAATTATGAAAATACTATTAAAAAAAATAGCAGTATACTTAATATTAAAAACACCAAAAGTATTAACGGTAAATTAAAATTAGTTTTTCCATTATTATTTATTTTTGGATTTGTATGCATTCGTTTATTCTTAAATTTCTATAAAAATCAAACATTAAAAGCCCAACAAAACCAATTATTATGAAAGGAATTATTTTAGCCGGAGGATCAGGAACTAGATTACACCCCCTTACACTTGCTGTTAGCAAACAATTGATGCCAATATATGATAAACCGATGATTTATTACCCACTGTCATCGTTACTCTGGTCTGGAATAAGAGAAATATTAATTATTTCTACACCCCATGACTTGCCATTATTCAGACAATTATTAGGCGACGGATCCCGATTAGGATGTCGTTTTGAATACGCTGTCCAAGAACACCCAAACGGATTAGCAGAAGCGTTTATTATAGGAAAAGAATTTATAGGAAAAGATAAAGTTGCATTAGTTTTAGGAGACAATATTTTTTACGGAACAGGATTATCAGATTTATTACAATCGAATAATAATCCGGAAGGCGGAATAATTTACGCCTATCATGTAAACGACCCTGAAAGATATGGAGTGGTAGATTTTGATGCCGATGGGAATGTGCTTTCAATTGAAGAAAAACCTTTAAATCCAAAGTCTAATTTTGCTGTTCCTGGGATTTATTTTTATGATAACGATGTGGTTGAAATCGCCGCAAACATTAAACCGAGTCACCGTGGAGAAATTGAAATTACCGACGTTAATAAAGAATACCTTCGAAGAGGAAAATTAAAGGTTAGTATTTTAGACAGAGGAACCGCTTGGTTTGACACGGGAACTTTTAATTCTTTAATGCAAGCCTCACAATTTGTTCAAGTAATTGAAGAAAGACAAGGATTAAAAATCGGTTCAATTGAAGAAGCGGCCTACAAAATGGGATTTATCAATGCGGAAAAATTAAAAGAATTGGCTCAGCCATTACTGAAAAGTGGTTACGGAAAACATTTATTAGAAATTATATAAATGAATTTTATACCTACAAAATTAGACGGATGTTTTGTTATTGAACCTAAAATATTCAATGACGAAAGAGGATATTTCCTAGAAAGTTATAACGAAAACACCTTTCAAAACGGAATTGGACAGCAAGTTCATTTTGTTCAGGACAATCAATCGTTTTCTACAAAAGGAGTATTGCGCGGATTACATTATCAAACCGGAGACCATTCGCAGGCCAAGTTGGTTCGTGTTTTGCATGGAGAAGTTCTGGACGTTGCGGTTGATATCAGACCCAATTCAAAAACCTATGGCGAACACTTTTCAGTATTGCTTTCAGCAGAAAAACAAAATCAATTTTTTATTCCTAGAGGTTTTGCACACGGATTTTTAGTGTTAAGCGAAACGGCGACTTTCTTCTACAAATGTGATAATTTTTACAATAAAGAAAGTGAAGGAGGAATAATTTATAACGATGGTTCTTTAAACATTGATTGGCAATTTCCAACTGAAAAACTGATTATTTCAGAAAAAGACGCAACATTACCCACAATTGAAAACGCCAAAAAAGTATGGTAGTTTTAGTTACAGGAGCCAGCGGCCAATTAGGTCAGGCAATACAATTTATTGCAAAAAACCATACCGAAATTAAATTTGTTTTTTGTAGTTCATCAGATTTAGACATTTCAAATAAGGAAAATTGTCATATAGTTTTTCAAAAAACAAAACCCGATTTTTGCATTAATGCCGCCGCTTATACTGCAGTAGATAAAGCGGAATCGGAACGGGATAAAGCCGAATTAATTAATGTAATAGGATCAAAAAACATCGCCGAAGCGTGTAACCAATTTGATGTTAAATTAATTCATATTTCAACCGATTTTGTTTTTGACGGATCAAATGTCAAACCTTACACCGAAACCAAAATTACAAATCCAAAAGGAGTTTACGGCCAAACAAAATTAGACGGAGAAAAAGCAATTCAACAAGTGTTTTCAGAATATTTTATCATTAGAACGTCTTGGGTTTATTCTCAATTTGGTAATAATTTCATGAAAACCATGCTCCGATTGGCATCAGAAAGAACGTCGTTAAGTGTTGTAAATGATCAAATAGGAACCCCAACCAACGCAGTTGATTTAGCGGAAGCGCTAGTTCAAATTATTTTGTTCAACAACCAACAACCAACAACCAACAACTTTGGAATCTACAATTTCAGCAATGAAGGCGAATGTTCGTGGTATGATTTTGCAAAAAAAATATTCGAAATCAACAATGTGAGCATTGATTTATCAGCCATTACAACGGAACAATTTCCCACTCCAGCTGAACGACCAAAATACAGTGTTTTGGATAAAAGCAAGATAAAAGCTACTTTTGGAATTACAATAAAAACTTGGGAAGAGAGTTTAAAATCGATTAAAATATGAAAATAGTAGTAACCGGAGGAGCAGGTTTTGTTGGTTCAACACTTTGTTTGCAACTAAAAGGCAACTATCCGTCATACGATATTGTAGCTTTTGACAATCTTAAAAGAAGAGGATCGGAATTAAACTTAGCTGATTTTCAAAAAAAGGGAATTCCATTTTTTCATGGTGATATTCGAAACAATGAAGATCTTTCAGCGCTTGGAAATTTTGATGTTTTAATTGAAGCTTCTGCAGAACCATCGGTAACTGCGGGAATTGATTCTGATCCAACATATGTGATAAACAACAATCTTTACGGTTCAATAAACTGCTTTAATGCTTGTTTAAAGAACAATGCAAAACTAATTTTTCTTTCTACTAGCCGAGTTTATCCAATTGAAACTATAGAAAAAGCAAATTATATCGAAGAATCCACTCGATTTTCATTTGATGTAAATCAAACCCATGAAGGGATTTCTAATAAAGGAATTTCAGAAAAATTAAGTCTTGAAGGAGCCAGATCTTTTTACGGAACAACCAAACTTTCTTCAGAAATGTTTATCCAAGAATATGCTGCTTTTTATGGTTTGAAAGCTGCAATTACAAGGTTTGGGGTTATTGCAGGACCTCGCCAAATGGGAAAAACAGATCAAGGTGTGGTTACGCTTTGGATGGCAAAACATTATTGGAATCAATCGTTGAAATATATTGGGTATGGAGGCGAAGGAAAGCAAGTTCGTGACCTTCTTCACGTTGACGATGTGGTAAATTTAATAGATTTACAAATTCACCAAATAGAAAAATTTGAAGGTAAAATTTACAATGTAGGAGGCGGGATTGAAAATAGTGCGTCCTTATTAGAAATGACTTCAATTTGTGAAAAAATAACAGGAAATAAAATCCAAATCGCTTCAGAAGTGGAAACTAGAACTGCCGATTTAAGAATTTACATCACCGATAATAGCCTTATTGAAAAAGAAATTGGCTGGAAACCAACGAAAAACGTAGAGCAAATTTTCACCGATATTTTCCATTGGATAAAAGAAAATGAAAATCATTTGGAACCCATTTTGAAGTAAGATGAAAGAAACGCTATTAAAATTTTGGAATGCGAAATCAGCTTATGTAGTGTTTTCACTTTTAGCCGCTTTTTTAGTTTTCCCTTCCTTTTTTGAATATAATGTTACGCCATTGGCCTCAGACAAGCACCTCTGGAATTCTTTAGATCCTTCATGGGCCCTCACTTTAAATTACATAAATAACCATCACTTTATTTGGGGAAAAGAATTTGTATTTACCTACGGTCCGCTTTCTTATTTATCAACCAGAATAGCATGGGGTTGCAACAAATATATTTTCTTTTTATACGACCTATTTTGCTATTTAAACTTCTTTTTACTTTTTTATTATAGCCTTTGTAATAACAAAAACAAAGTTTTAACACTCCTAAGTATTTTCATAATAGCAACTGTAGTTCCAACCTATTTGGGAGGCGCAAATGCCTTAGTTCTTTTTATGTTTTTAGTATTTTGGTTGGTTCGAAATATAGAAGAAGTCAAGCGAATCAATTATGTTTTTCAGATAATTCTATTGTGTTTACTTTTCTTCATTAAATTTAATACAGGACTAATTTCGATTATATTATACACAATAGTTTTTGCGTATATTATGATTAAAAGAACTGAAAACAGGGTAAAAACAGCCCTAATTTATTTAATTCCATTTGTATTAATTATTTTACTTTCTTATGTTTTAAATTTAGAAATAATAGGTTATGTAATTTCAGGAATTGAAGTTGTTTCGGGTTATAACGAGATAATGTTTAATAACGATTCCACTTTTATTTTCGATTTATCTTCGCAATTAATCCTGTTATTATCTTCTTTAATTTTAGTTATAAATTTATTTACTCAAATAAATAAAGAGCAATTTTTAAAGAACATTGCTTACTTCGGTATTTTCTCTATATCTGTTTTTATCTTGTATAAACAAGCTTTTGTAAGAGCAGACAACGGACATATTATGGAGTTTTTTAAATATGTTGTTTTGTTAATTTTATGTACAAAAATATTTTTTGATTACAAATGGTTTAATCCAAAATCGATTATTATTACAATAGCGGTATTGATTCCCTTTTCCATTTGTTTTAAAAATTATGGATCAACTTTATTTAATTACAAAGAGAAAACCAATAAAACAGTTTATTTTAATCAGTTTTCTTCATTTTCTGAAACCTCAGGATTTCAGTTGCATCCTAATAACAATCAATTACCTGAAACTATAAAACAAAAAATAGGAAATAACACGGTAGACGTTTTTCCTTGGGATATTTACATGTTGCTTGAAAACAAATTAAATTATTTGCCAAGGCCAATTATCCAGTCTTATTGTGTTTACACGAAATACCTTGAAGAACAAAATTTTAACTTTTATAATAGCGAAAAAGCACCCAAATTTGTATTGTATGATTATGTTTCATTAGATTACAGATATCCATTGTTTGATGAAGCCAAGGTAAATTTGGTTTTATTTAAAAATTATAGCGTCGCAGAGACATTTACTTTTAACGAAAGACAGATCATTTTATTGGAAAGAAAAGAGAATGCAAAGCCGGTAAAACTTATATTTAATAAAGAATATGCTATTATTTCAGGAGCGCCATTGATTCCTAAAAAAGACATTTTCTATGAAGTTGAATTTTTCTCAACATTGAAAGGAAAAGCGGTTTCTATTATAAATCATGCACCTGAAATTAAAGTTAGTATTAAGAAAAATAACAATGGTTCAAGTGAATACAGAACTTCAAATTCTCTATTAAAATCGGGCATTTTTTCGGATTATCAATTCAATTCCACCGAGGATTTTTTAAATTATTACGACAACGTATTTAATGAAGGAAATAAAATAAAATGTTATTCTTTTTTCCCTTTGCATGAAGGATATTATAACGAGAAAGTAAAAATAACAGAATATAAAATAACACAATAAAATGAATATTTGTATCATCACAGGTTCATCGGGATTAATAGGAAGCGAGTCGGTTTCTTTTTTCGCGCCAAAATTTGATAAAATCATTGGAATCGATAATAACATGCGCCAAGTCTTTTTTGGATCAGACGCATCGACGGAATGGAATACTAAAAAACTAACCGAAACTATCCCAAATTTTGAACACCACCACGCTGATATTCGAAACATCGAAGAATTAGAAAAAATATTCTCAAAATACGGTTCCGATATCAAATTAGTGATTCACACCGCAGCTCAGCCAAGTCATGATTGGGCAGCAAACGAACCAATTACAGATTTTACCGTCAATGCAAACGGGACATTAAATTTGCTTGAAGCAACAAGATTACATTGTCCAAAAGCAACCTTTATTTTTACGTCAACCAATAAAGTTTATGGCGATACGCCTAATTATTTACCTTTAGTAGAAATGGGAAAAAGATGGGAAATAGACGAAAGCCATCCTTATTTCGAAAATGGAATCGATGAAAAAATGAGTATCGATCAAACGAAACATTCTTTATTTGGAGCTTCAAAAGTGGCCGCCGATGTTTTGGTTCAAGAATATGGAAAGTACTTTGGGATGAATACAGGAATTTTCCGAGGAGGCTGTTTAACAGGCCCAAATCATTCAGGAACTAAGCTTCACGGGTTTTTGTCTTATTTAATGAAATGCTCCATTACAGGTGATAAATATACCGTTTTTGGTTACCAAGGAAAACAAGTTCGCGACAATATTCACAGTTGGGATTTGGTTAATATGTTTTGGCATTTCTATCAAAATCCACGACAAGGAGAAGTTTACAATGCCGGCGGAGGAAGACATTCCAATTGTTCAATGGCGGAAGCTATCGAAATGTGTGAGGCCATTACCGGAAAACCGATGAATTACGAATATTCTGAAGCCAACCGAATTGGCGATCACATTTGGTGGATTAGCGATGTGTCTAAGTTTAAAGCCCATTACCCAGAGTGGAATTGGAAATACAATATCAATGATATTTTGACTCAGATCTATGAGAATACCATAAAAAGACAAGAATAAATGAAGTTAAGAACTAAAATAATTCAAAGTCTGATTCATATAAACGAAGCAATTTTCTTTTATCCGAAACTAAAAAAGTTTTACAAAGATAATTTGAAAAATGCTTCCGTTTCAATTCTTGATGTGGGAGCCAACAAAGGGCAATCGATAGATTTTTTTCTTGGAATAAATCCAAATGCTAAGATTACGGCATTTGAACCAAACAAAAAATTGTTTCAATTATTACAAGAAAAATACAAGAACAACGGCAATATCATTTTGAATAATTTGGGCGTTAGCAACACCAATGGAGAATTGGAGTTCAACGAAAATATTTTAGACGAAACGTCTACTTTTGAATCTTTAAATTTAGATTCGAAGTATCTTGAAAAAAAGGCAAAAGTACTTGGCGTTACTAAAGAATCTATAATTGTAGATAAATATAAAGTAGCCGTAATTTCATTATCAGAATTTTTAAAATCTAATGAAAGCAGTTCTTTCGATGTGTTGAAAATTGATGTTGAAGGACATGAATTACAAGTTTTAGAAGGTTTATTTTCTGATGGAAATCAATTTAAAATCCGACTAATTCAATTGGAAAGTCACAACGACGACATGTATTTAAGTAATAGTAAACACGAAGACATTGATCAATTATTGAATAAAAACGGGTTTTTTGAAATTGCCAAAATCAAACATGGATTTGGGGATTTTGCAGAAATAATATACGAGAATAAAGACAGATGAAACTAAGTATTGTAATTCCGGCTTATAACGAAGAAGAGTCTATTACTGAAACAATAGATCAAATTGAAGAAGCTTTTTCACAGGTTTCAATCGATCATGAAATACTTGTGGTAAATGACAATTCGAAAGACAATACCGCGCAAGTTTTGGAGGAATTATCGAAAAAATATCCAGCTGTAAAATATGTAACCAATTTAGGTCCAAATGGTTTTGGATACGCAGTTCGATACGGATTAGAAAGATATTCTGGCGATTGTGTGGCGGTTATGATGGCGGATTTATCAGATTCTCCATACGATTTGATTCGTTATTATACCACGATGTTAGAAGGAAATTACGATTGTGTTTTTGGCAGCCGATTTATGAAAGGCGGAAAAGTAGTAGATTATCCATTTGTAAAAAAAGTGATTAATAGAATAGCCAATTTAATCATTAGAGTGGTGATGAGAATTAAATATAACGACACCACTAATGCCTTTAAATTATATAAAAGAGAAGTGATTGAAGGGATAAAACCGATTTTGTCTCCACACTTTAATTTAACTATCGAATTGCCGCTAAAAGCAATAATTAGAGGCTATTCTTATGCTGTAGTTCCTAATTCCTGGACCAATAGAAAGTATGGTGTTTCCAAATTAAAAATCAAAGAAATGGGGAGCCGTTATTTCTTTATTTTGGTTTATTGCTTTGTAGAAAAGTATTTTTCAAGGGGTGATTTTACCAAAAAATAAAATAATAATAAATTAACACTTAACTAAAAATAATAATTATTTTTGTAAAAAAAACGAAGAAAATGAGAACAAAAGTTATAATAGCTGTAGTATTATTAAGCATCCTATCAATTAGTTGCAAAAATGAAAAATCAGTTGACCAACTTCCAGTAGTTGAAGAAAAAGTTGCTGAAAGCAAAGTCAATGTAACTGTTGACATGGTTGTGCCTGTTGATGATTCATTTCAATTATTTTATACAGAAGACAACACACTTAATTTTAGTGAAGAAAAATGTGTTAGAGTGAATGTTCAAGGGAAAGAAAAAAGTCAAAAAATTGTTTTTGAATTACCAGATGACGTTGCTTTCACCTTCATGCGTTTTGATGTTGGAGAAAATAAACAACAAAAGGAAATGAAAATCGAGAATTTCGTGATTAAATATTACGACAGAAAATTTGAAGCAAAAGGGAATTTGTTTTTCCAATATTTTTCACCTAATAACCAACTTAAAGTGGATCTTCAAAAATCGACTTTTGTTGTAGATGAAAAAGAAACACACGATCCAGTTTTTTATCCTTTAGAGCCTTTAGGAGTTGAATTGAACAAGTTAATCAAGTAAGTAAAAATAAAGAAAAGTTATCTCAAAATAAGGTAACTTTTTTTATTTAGATTCTAAAATATGAACTACAACGAAAAAGCCCCAGATTATTTTTCTAATATTCGAAAAGATCTTATAAATTTAATCGACGCTAATGCAAAAGATTTAAAAATCCTAGAAGTTGGCGCTGCTTATGGGGAAACTTTATATTATTTAAAACAAAACGGAATTGCTGCTGAGGTTGTTGGAGTTGATATTTTTGAAGACAAAAAAAACAAACAAAATTACAAACCATTGGACCGATTTATTTTTGGGGACATTGAGAAAATTGAACTGCCAGAATACCTTCAACACTTCGATTTAATATTGCTTCCAGACGTTTTAGAGCACCTTTTTGAGCCTAAAAGCGTTTTAGAAACTTTGAAAAAATACTTAAAAGAAGACGGAAAAATAATAATTAGCATGCCAAATATTCGATATTATTCTGCACTATATAAAATAGTTTTTAAAGGCGATTTTAGATACGAAGAAAGCGGAATTTTTGATTATACTCATGTTCGTTTTTATTGCCGAAAAAATATTCAGGAGTTACTTGAAACAGCAGGCTATAAGGTTTTAAAACAAGAAAGTTCTATAAAAAACTATCAAGGGAAATCAATATCCAAGCTTATAAATTTAATTACTTTTGGAATATTTGAAGAATTTTTTAGCACCCAATATTTTTTTGTAGTTAAAAAATAAAAGAATTATTTAAGTAAATACTATAAAATGATTCAACTAAACAGTAGTTTAAAAAAGTTAATTTCATCATCGGGGCTAAATTTTATTTTTAGAATTTTTGGGCTAGGGACTTCATTTCTAACCACGGTTTTAATTACTCGTTTTTTTGGAGTTGGAACTTTTGGCGATTATTCTTTAGTCTTTGCGCTGTCGCAAATAATTGCGTTATTATTCACTTTAGGAATCCCAAATACCTTAATCAAAATTATAGGAAATAACGATTTCACTTTTTCACAAGCTAAAAAGCTATTGATAAAAGGGTTAAAAGGATCTTTAGTTTTCTCTATAATTCCAATTTTATTTTTCTATTTTGGTTCGGAATTTTTATCAGAAACTGTTTTTCACAACCCTCAATTAGTTAATCATTTTTTAATTGTATCCATTTCAATTCCGCTATTTATAGTTCACGAAATTTTCCTTTATTTTTTAATTGCAACCAAAAATTTCAATAAGTACAACTTATTCATGTTTGTAATTCCGAACCTATTATTATTACTTTTCTTGTTTCTTTTTTACACATTGGATAAAGATAATTACTTCACATTTATTGCTTTTTCCCTATCAATTTTAATAACAGTTTTGTTAGAAGCGTTTGCGATTTTTGAACTAAATCCCAAAAAAGAATCCATTTCAATTTCTACGTTATCGCTCCTAAAAACGGCTTCGCCACTTCTATTTAGCAGTTTGTTCATGTATTTATTAAACTACACCAATGTAATTTTGTTAGGGATAATGTCTAATAACACGCAAGTTGGTATTTACAATATCGCATACAAAATAGGGAGTGTTGGTTTTTTGGCGATAGTTTCTGTAAGCACAATAATGACGCCTAAAATTGCCGAACTTTATGGCAAAGGAGATTTTGATCAATTAAAAAAGTTGACACACAATTCAACTCGATTAATTGCCCTTTTTTCATTGCCAATAGTCCTTTGTTTGATTTTTTTCAGTGATTTTATTTTGTCTTTTTGGGGAACAGAAGCTATTTCCGGAGGAACTACATTAATCATAGTGTCAATTGGCGTGCTTTTTAGCGCTATAGCTGGTAATGTAGATCAAATTTTGAACATGACTGAAAATCAAAATATTTTTAGAAACATTACCATTTTTAGCTTCTTCGTAAACCTAATTTTGAGTTATCTGCTAATTCCAAAATACAACATTGAAGGAGCAGCAATTGCAAGTTTGATTACCAATATTTTAATTAATGTATTGTGTTTGTATTTTATTAAAAAGAAATTAGGGTTTTACACGTTATTTTAAAATGAAAATAGAATTATCAGTAATAATTGTCAATTACAATGGCGTTCAATACCTTAAAGGATGCTTGGATTCATTGTATCAAAAGTTAAACGACATTGCTTTTGAGATCATTGTATTGGATAATAATTCTATTGACGATAGCTGCAATTTTCTTCAAAATAATTTTCCAGATGTTAAACTAATTGAATCTAAAATCAATCTTGGTTTTGGAAAAGGAAACAACGAAGCTGTTAAAGCCGCGCTAGGGAGTTTTTTACTATTAATTAATAACGATACAATTGTATTGGACCCTATTTCACCCGTTTTAGAAATATTAAAATCCGACACTTCAATTGGAGTAATTGGAATAAATATGCTAAACGGGAAAAAGGAATATATTCCTGCTGCTGGTAATTTCCCTAATTTTAAAAATATGTTTCAAATGAAGAAATTACTTCAAATAGGAACTGAATTCAACTCAGGTAAATTTGCCAGTGAACAATACGAAGTTGATTGGCTTGGAGGCTCTTTTTTATTACTTAGGAAGGAAACTTATGACCAAATTAAAGGTTTCGACGAAGATTATTTCTTATATGTTGAAGATGTAGATTTTTCCAAAAAAATAGCAAATTTAGGTCTAAAGAGAATTTTCTTACCAAACTACAGTTATATCCACTTTGTAGGGTTTACCAAAGCTAAAAACCCGATGCTAATTAAAGGGTATGAAATATATATTTCAAAACATTTTAAAGGATTTGACAAATTAGCAGTTATGGTTGCGCTCAAAATAAATAAATTAGTGAAAACTATAAAAAAAGCTTTCAAAATAGATTAAATCTCTTATTTTTGAATACACTTAAAATGTAAAATGAAGGTCAAATCTAAAGAATTTTATTCGGCACTTTTTATAATTATAATTCTTTTACAATTATACTTGCCTTCATTTAAAGCAAATGTGCTTTTTCAAGTTTTTATTTTAGGGTTGTTTTTCCTGTTTGAAAAAGTACAAATCAATAAATTATTTTTCAAAACAATCTTACCAATTTTAATACTATTCCTTTTAGGTTTTGTTGGGTTTTTATTTAATAAAGTTACCTTTTTTGATGTTTTCAAAGACATTTTTCATTTTCTAAAACCCATCACCGGATTATTAATTGGGTATTTCTTCTATAGAAAAATTGATGATTTTAAAATGTTTGTAAAAACAATTGTCATCGTTGGATTGTTATCGGCAGTAATTCATTTTGGAATCTTATTTTTTATAAGTGGCTTTTCTTCGGTGAATGAAATACGAGAATTCGGAAGGGATAATTTCTTAGAACTCTTTTCATTGTTTTTCTTACTATTTTACAAGAAATTTCAAAACGACTCCCTCTTTAAGAGCCAAATTCAACACTTCTTTTTTGTTGTATTATTATTTACATCAAATGTTCTTTACTTTTCTAGAACCATGATTGTCGTAGCAATAATTTTATTAATTACAATTTATGGATATACCATAATTACTAAAAGAGGCCTTAGAATAATTGGAGTGGTATTCGTGTCCATTTTATTGTTTTATGGTTATTTATTTTCTATAAAAATATCAAGAAACCAAACGGGAATAGAATCGTTTTTATATAAAGTAAAAAATGCTCCATCTGAGATTTTCAAGACAAAAATCGACAGAGAAAACCACAAAGACCTTTGGGATCACTGGCGCGGTTACGAAGCCAAAAGAGCTTTTTCATTAATGGAAAAAGATCCAAAAAGTTATGTAATTGGAACAGGCTACGGGTCATTGGTTAACCTAAAGTTTTTTGCGCCATTAACAGAGAATTATAAAGACAAAGGAATTAAATACATATCCGAACTTCACAATGGCTATGTTTATATTTACTATAAAACGGGCATTTTCAGCCTCTTTTTGTACTTGTTTTTTTTAATTAATCTCTATATTAAAATTTATTATAATAAAAATTTTGAAACCTACTTTATTTCCGCAATTGGAGTAGCTTTTCTATTCACAACATTAACAATTACAGGAATGTATAACTCAAGGGATGTAATTGTTTTCCTACTTGGCGCCTTGTTATTTTTCGAAAAAAAGTCTAAAACCGCAACCAATTAATTTTCGGGTAAATATGAAAGTGCTTTTTCAAACAAGAACCAATTTATTTGATGCTCCCGGTGGAGACATGATACAATTGCTAAAAACCAAAGAACACCTTGAAAAACTTGGAGTTGAGGTTGATGTATCTTTAGAATTTGAACCCGATTTATCGAAATACGATTTAGTTCATTTGTTTAATTTAATGGAACCTCAAGACATTTATTTACAAATGTTAAATGCCAAAAAACAAAACAAGAAAATCGCTTTATCAACCATTTATGGGCTTTATACCGAATTCGAAAGAAAGGCGCGTGGCGGATTGTTTCAAAAACTTGCTAATGTACTTTCGTCATACCAAATTGCCTATATAAAAACAGTGATTAAACAATATTATGAAAATCGTTTTCACAAAGGAGTTTTCAAAATGTTGTACAAAGGTTATTATGGTTTAATGAAAGAAATAGTAGATAACACCGCTATTTTTTTACCGAATTCTGTTTCTGAAATGAATCGAGTTGCATCAGAATTCAAACTAAAAAACTACACTTTTGCAGATATTCCTAATGCAATAGACAAAACTGTTTTTTCAGATAATGAAAACAACAAAACCAACCAATTTTCTCAATATCAAGATTGCATCCTTTGCGCCGCAAGAATCGAAGGAAGAAAAGAAACTTTAAACTTAGTTCGAGCCGTAAAAAACACAAATTACAAGTTGGTATTAGTTGGAAAAGAGTCTAAAAACCAGAAAAAATATGTTGAGAAAGTGCATCAAGAAGCGGGCGAGAATGTGATTTTTTTAGGCGCAATCCCTCACGACGAATTGAAAGAATTATACAAGGTTGCAAAAGTCCACGCTTTGGTTAGCTGGATGGAAACGCCTGGTCTTTCCTCACTTGAAGCCGCCGCAATGGGTTGTAATATTGTAGTTACCAGAAAAGGTGATACCTACGATTATTTCGAAAATTACGCCTTTTATTGTGAGCCCGACAACGTTAACTCAATAAAGCAAGCAATAGACGAAGCATTTACATCTTCAGTAAATCCAAAACTAAAACAAAAGATTTTAGACAACTATACTTGGGAAAAAACGGCTGAAGAAACCTACAAAGCCTATCAAAAAATACTAAACATAACGATTAATTAATCTTTCGAAAAGCGTCTTACTTCCTTAAATTTCTTATTTTAGCCAACTGATTGTAATTATATAATGAAAATAGCCATTTTAGGAACGCGTGGAATCCCAAACCATTACTCGGGATTTGAGCAATTTGCTGAATTTTTCTCAGTATTTCTTGTTGAAAAAGGACACGAAGTTTATGTTTATAATTCCCACAACCATTTGTTTCAGGAAAAAATATTTCATGGAGTTAATATAATTCATCAATACGACCCAGAATATAAATTAGGCACTTTTGGTCAGTTTATTTATGATTATAACTGTATAATGGATTCTCGAAAACGAGATTTTGATATTATCTTGCAATTAGGCTACACTAGCAATTCAATTTGGTATTTCTTACTTCCAAAAAAACCAATTATCATTACCAATATGGATGGCTTGGAGTGGAAACGTTCAAAATATTCTAAACCCGTTCAACAATTCTTGAGATTCGCCGAAAGATTAGCAGTAAAAAGCAGCGATTTTTTAATCTCAGATTCTTTAGGAATTCAAAAATATATTGATAGCAAATACAATGTTTCTTCAACTTATATTGCCTACGGAGCCAAGGCATTTAAAAATCCAAACGAAGAAATATTGAAAGAATATAAAGTTGAAAAGCACAATTACAATATGATAATGGCTCGTTTTGAACCAGAAAATAATATTGAAACCATCCTTGACGGAATTGTGTTGGCGGGATATGAAACCACCGTTATAGTTCTTGGTAATCACAAAACAAAGTATGGCGAATACTTAAAAAATAAATTTAAATCGTTCAGTCCAATCCGATTTATAGGTGCTGAATTTGACATCAACAAACTAAATAATTTAAGATATTTCTCTAATTTTTACTTCCACGGGCATTCTGTTGGAGGCACCAATCCTTCTTTGCTCGAAGCCATGGCGTCTAACGCATTTATTATTGCACATGACAACCATTTTAACAAAGCAATTCTAAAAGAGAATGGTTATTATTTTTCAAATCCCGCCGATGTAAAAAATATTTTAGATACAATCAAAAAAAATGATAACTTGCAATTAGTTCAAAACAACTTTGACGCGATTGAAAATGAATTTAATTGGGATAAAATAAATGGAGAATATCTTCAACTTTTCGAAGAATGTATTTCAAAATCTAAAGCAGGAATATAACAACCACCCTTCGTTATTATTTGTTTTACTGGCACTATTGTGTATTCCCTTAGGATATGCATTTAATAGTCTTTCACTTGCGTTATTAATTTTAATTACGCTAATTAATTTTAAAAAAGCAGACTTTAGCTTCAATAATTATTTAATTTTTCCAATAGTTTTATATCTTTTAATGCTATTGTCTTTAACTTGGTCAATTGATACCGATAGAACGATAGCTGCAATTTCAAAAGAATTACCACTACTATTATTTCCAATTTGTTTTCTATTTTTTCGTACTTTTTCAGGTGATGAAAAACAAAAAATCATAAAAGGATTTAGTTACGGAATGGTAGCATTTGCTGTTTTTTATCTGATTAAAGCAATATTTAAATACCTTGAAACTCATGAAACCTCCGTTTTCTTTTACCATGAATTGGTTACAAAAGATGTAAACGCCATTCACGTTTCAGTTTATATGTCCGTTTCCTTTTTTTACTTTTTGGTTAAACCAATAAAAACAAATTGGGATAAATTGGCTTTAGCTGTATTATTTTTAATGGTTTTTCTATTGTCTTCTAAAAACATTGTAGTTGTATTTATAGGACTTTTAGGGTATTACTATTTGTTTTTTTCCAAAACAGCAAAAAAATTACGCCTTAGAAACTTAATTTTAGCTATCGTAATTTTATTGTCTCTCCCTTTTATTGGCAAAGTAAAAGAGCGTTTCAAGCAAGAATACGAAACCATAATGACCGACAGTAGTGTAAATGACGTTATCAATAAAGGCTCCGAAACGGTATATAACGTAAGTATAAAACAAGCTTGGAATAACGATACTTTTAAGCCAAATGATTTTTTCCCGGGAACCGCTTTTAGGGTTTATCAGTTCAGAATTTTCACTGAATTTCTTCAAGAAGAAGCTATTTTTTGGAAAGGGTTTGGATTGGACGCATCCTATACTAAAATTGAAGAAAAAGGAGTTCAACACAATTTGTTTTTAGGGAACGAAAATCAAGAAGGATACCAAAAAATGAATTTTCACAATCAATACATACAAGTTTTTGCAGAACTAGGGATTTTTGGATTCTTGTTATTGGTAATAATGTTAGTCCAAACAATTAGAAACGGAATCGCCTTGAAAAACTATTTTCACATCGCCTTTTCAGTATTAATGATATTCCTATTTATTACCGAATCGTTCCTCTGGAGGCAAAGAGGAGTAACCTTTTTTATCGTAATGTATTGTGTATTAAACACTAAAATAAAAACTGAAAAAACAATTGCTATTTAATATAATATTATAATAATTTTAACGTTTAAAATACAATATCAAGTAAAACGAAATCGAATCCAAATATGAAAAGAATTTTAATTACAGGAGCCGCTGGGTTTTTAGGCTCCCACCTATGTGATCGTTTTATTAAAGAAGGGTACCATGTTATCGGAATGGATAACCTAATTACGGGAGATTTAAGAAATATCGAGCACCTTTTTAAACTCGAACATTTTGAATTTTACCACCACGACATCACTAAATTTGTTCATATTCCTGGAGAATTACATTATATTTTACACTTCGCTTCACCAGCCAGTCCAATAGATTATTTAAAAATTCCAATTCAAACCTTAAAAGTGGGCTCTCTGGGAACACACAATCTTTTAGGTTTAGCGCGAGTAAAAAATGCTAGAATTCTAATCGCTTCCACTTCGGAGGTATATGGAGACCCTTTAATACATCCACAAACAGAAGAATATTACGGAAACGTAAACACAATAGGCCCAAGAGGCGTTTATGACGAAGCAAAACGTTTCCAAGAATCAATAACAATGGCTTACCACACTTTTCACGGTGTAGAAACAAGAATTGTAAGAATTTTCAACACTTATGGACCTAGAATGAGATTGAATGACGGAAGAGTTATTCCAGCATTTATTGGTCAAGCTTTAAGAGGTGAAGATTTAACTATTTTTGGAGATGGAATGCAAACCCGTTCTTTCTGTTATGTAGACGATCAGGTAGAAGGAATTTTTAGATTACTTCATTCCGATTATGTTTACCCGGTGAATATTGGTAATCCAGACGAAATTACCATTAAAGATTTTGCTGAAGAAATCATTAAATTAACGGGAACCAGTCAAAAGGTAGTCTATCATCCACTTCCTGTTAATGACCCGTTACAACGCCAACCAGACACTACTAAAGCGAAAAATCTTCTTGGGTGGGAAGCAAAAGTTTCCAGAGAAGAGGGAATGAAAATCACCTATGAATATTTCAAATCGCTTTCAAAAGAGGAGTTGTTGAAAGAAGAACACAAAGATTTTTCAGGTTATATAAAATAGCATGACGGCAGCTCAATCAAGTAGATATTCAAAATATATAAGACCAATAAGTATTGTATTTGACTTATTAGTAATAGCTGTTTTGGGGATTTATTTTTTTGAAGGATTGGTTTCTAAATTCAATGCTTATATAGCTTATTTACTAATTTCTTGGTCGGTAATTGCCTTCCTAATAAAATTTTATGACGTATATAGATTTACCACTCCCGTAGAAATAATCACTAAAATTTTAAAGCAATGTTCCCTGTTTTCATTATTGATAATTGCCTATTATCCGTTTACTCAAGAAGTTGTTTTTAATGAAAAAGCAGTTTTATTTTATGTGCTTTTTTTCACTATATTAATTACCATATTTAAATTTCTGTTATTTTATTATTTAAAAAAATACAGAATAATCACAGGAAGTAATTATAGAAACGTAGTAATTATTGGCCATACCGAAGAATCTATTCGGCTAAAAGAACTTTTTGAAGATAGAGTCGACTATGGATATCGATTTTTAGGCTATTATTCAAATAAAAGTAAATCGCCAGAGATTTCAGGAAATTTAGAAGATTTAAAAACGTATATTCTTAATAATAAAGTAGACGAAATATTTAGTTCTTTGGAAGAAATGACCAACGATCAAACCATAGATATGGTTGAATTTGCTGACACAAATAATATAAACATCAAATTTATTCCAGGCTCAAAAGAGATCTTCTCTAAGAATTTAAAAATAAATTACTTAGAAATGTTTCCGGTATTAACTATGCAAAAAACAATTTTGCACGAGCCTTCAATTAAAACTATTAAACGAATTTTTGATATTGTATTTTCATTATTGGTAATTATTTTTCTGCTTTCATGGATCGTTCCGATTTTGGCAATTTTAATAAAATTAGAATCAAAAGGCCCAGTATTTTTTAAACAAGGCCGACCTGGTTTAGAAGAAAATGAATTTTATTGCTATAAGTTCCGTTCTATGAAATTAAATGAAGACACGGAATCGGAAGCCTCAAAAAATGATCCTAGGGTTACCAAAACCGGTAAGTTTATGAGAAAAACCAGCATGGATGAATTGCCTCAATTTATCAATGTTTTGTTTGGAGACATGTCTGTTGTAGGCCCAAGACCGCATTTATGGTCACAAAATAAATCTTACGGAAGTAAAATAAAAAAATACATGGTTCGCCACTATGTAAAGCCAGGAATCACTGGATTAGCTCAAGTAAAAGGTTTCCGTGGCGAAATAGAATCGGATGAAGATATGATCAACCGAATTAAATTTGACGTTTTCTACATCGATAACTGGTCGCTAATTCTAGATTTAAAGATAATTGTCCAAACAGTTATCAATATCTTAAAAGGCGAAAAAAAGGCGTATTAAAGCTTTCCTTTTTACAAATTTCATTTAGTTTCAACAATTAATTTAAAAGACTTTTATTTTTTTGAGTTTTAATGCCAATTTAAACTCAAAAGAAATTATTTTTGCACCACACAACAATCACAACAAAATGACTATTTTATTACTAGGTTCAGGAGGAAGAGAACACGCACTTGCATGGAAAATGCTTCAGAGCAATAAGTGCACGAAATTATTTGTAGCACCAGGAAACGCTGGAACAAACAGTATTGCTACTAATGTGAACTTAAAAATCACTGATTTCGAAGCGATTAAATCATTTGCCTTGAGCGAAAAAATAGAAATGGTAGTTGTAGGCCCTGAAGACCCATTAGTTAAAGGGATTTTCGATTTTTTCCAAAACGATGCCGATTTAAATCATATACCCGTTATTGGACCTTCAAAAAAAGGTGCGCAACTGGAGGGAAGTAAAGAATTTGCTAAAGAATTTCTTGTAAAACACAATATTCCTACAGCTGGTTACGATAGTTTTACAAAGGAAACGGTGGAAAAAGGATGTGCATTTTTAGAGGCGCTCCAACCGCCATACGTTCTAAAGGCAGATGGATTAGCAGCTGGAAAAGGCGTTTTGATAATTAATGATTTAGCGGAAGCCAAACAGGAATTAAGAAATATGTTAGTGGATGCAAAATTCGGAGAAGCCAGTTCAAAAGTGGTAATTGAAGAATTTTTAGACGGTATAGAATTAAGCTGCTTTGTATTGACAGACGGTAAAAATTATAAAATTTTACCTACAGCAAAAGATTACAAGCGAATTGGCGAAGGAGATACAGGATTAAATACTGGCGGAATGGGAGCTGTTTCACCAGTTCCATTTGCGGATGCAATCTTACTTGAAAAAATCGAAAATAGAATTGTTAAACCCACAATTGAAGGTTTGAAAAAAGACAAAATTCAATACAAAGGGTTTGTTTTTATTGGATTAATTAACGTAAAAGGAGAGCCAATTGTAATTGAATACAATGTAAGAATGGGCGATCCTGAAACGGAAGTGGTAATTCCAAGATTAGAATCGGATTTAGTAGAATTGTTTCAGGCTGTTGCCAATGAAAAACTGAATGAAATTAATTTAAAGGTAACCGATAAAAGTGCAGCAACTATTATGGTAGTTTCTGGAGGTTATCCTGAAGAATATGTAAATGGGAAAGTGATTTCAGGAATAGAAAACGTTACTGATTCTATAGTTTTTCATGCGGGAACCAAGAAAGATGGCGAGACCATAATTACGAATGGAGGAAGAGTTTTGGCGGTAACATCATTGGGAGAGAATTTTGAAGAGGCCATAAAAAAATCGTATCAAAATATAGAAAAACTACATTTCGATACGATGTATTTTAGAAAAGATATCGGTTTCGATCTTTAATAAATCCTTTGTTGGATTTTATTTGAAGAAAGAATGAGCAGTTGTATCTTGATATTCTTCGTTATTAGCTTTGTGTAATTGCAATTGTTTGATCCAATAAACCATTGCAGCCGTGCAAATAATTAAGAAAATCCAATTAATTATATTGGCAGCAAACCAATTTTCTAATTCTAATTCTCTTAAATAATTTTGTGGAATGAAAAAAATGTTTTCAAATAACCATTGTATTCCTTCAAAAAATGCTTTCATCTTTGTTCAAGTATTATATTTACATTTGCAAAAGTATAAAATATCCATATGATTACAAGTCTTTTTAAGAAATCTACACCAATAAATTTTGCATTTGTTTTTTTAATGCTATTATTTTTCTTTTTAACTACTCAATTTCATCAAGTTGGAACTGTTTTTTCATTTGGTTTACTTGCTAAAAAAGCAATGTTATTTATATTGATTTTTGCCTGTTTTTTCATTGGAAATTTCATCATAAAAAAGAACGGACTCAGCAAAGACAGTGCTTTCATGATATTGTTTTATTTGCTTTTGCTGCTTTTCTTTCCTTCAGTAATGGATAATTCTAAGTTGTTTTTAGCCAACTTTTTTATTCTTTTAGCGCTCAGAAGACTTTTCTCGTTACAATCTTCAAAATCTCAAAAAGAAAAAATATTTGATGCTTCATTGTGGGTATTTGTGGCTTCTTTATTTCACTTTTGGAGTATTCTTTTTTTAATATTAGTTTTTATTAGCATTCTCTTTCACGCTGCGCGAGATTATCGAACGTGGTTTTTACCTTTTATTGCCTTCTTTATTTCGTTTGTGTTGTTGTTCTTTTTTGATTTAGTTTTTGAAGCAAATAATATTCAAAAAATAATTGCAAATTCTGAAAGTAATTTTGAAATCAATTATTTTATCAATAATTATCAAAACTTGGCGCTTTCCCTTTTTGCCCCAATTTCGTTATTTTTCATTGCTAATTTAGGTCTTACTATTTCCAGCCGACCAATAATTCTACACTCAACGTACAAGAAAATCATAGCCGCTTTTTTTATAGGACTATTGGTTTTTGTGTTTTCACCAAATAAAAGTAACGACATTTTGCTGTTTACATTTGTGCCGTTGGCTTTTGCAATGACTATTTTTGTAGAAACGCCGCAATCAAAAGCCAAGACTGAATTGTTTTTTTTGGCAGTGGTGGGTTGTAGTTTATTTTCGTTTTTCTCTCAGTTATAATTTAGTTCCAAAAGCCAAATCACCTGCATCGCCAAGTCCTGGAATGATATAATTTTTCTCGTTTAGCTTCTCATCTATAGAAGCAATCCAAAGGTGACAATTATGTGGCAATTGCGATTCTAAGTATTTTATACCTTCTGGTGCGGCGATAACTACAGCCAAATGAATTTCTTTAGGAGTTCCTTTAGTAATTAATTTATTAAACACTGCAACTATAGATTGTCCGGTTGCCAACATTGGATCTACCAAAATTAAATTGGAATCGTTGATCTCTGAAACGGCTTCGTATTCTACTTTTATTTCAAAGTTATCATCGTTATTTGGATGAAATCGATAAGCAGATATAAAACCGTTTTCTGCACCATCAAAATAATTCAAAAACCCGTTGTGTAAGGTTAAACCAGCTCTTAATATGGAGCAAATCACTATTTTATCATTTAACTTTGAGCTATTTTTAACTCCTAAAGGAGTGGAAATATCACAATTTTTGTATTGCAATTCCTTACTTATTTCGTAGGCCATAATTTCGCCAATTCGTTCTATGTTTCTTCTAAATCTAAGGCGGTCTTTTTGAATGTTTACATCTCTAATTTCTACTAGAAAATGATTTAGAACGCTATTTTTTTCAGATAAATGATGAATTTTCATAAAATTGGTATTAATATTTCAACGTTAAAAGTATAAAAAGTATCTTTGCCTTTTAAATAACAAAGATATGTTTTCAAAATTAGCTTATTCAGTATTTGAACAAAGTATTCAAGATTATCATCAATTTGATAATGTAGATCAACCAATTAATAACCCTTTTCCGAAAGATAAATTTGAGCATTTGTTGTATCACAAAAATTGGATTGATACTGTTCAATGGCATTTTGAAGACATTATTCGTGACCCAAATATAGATCCAGTTGCAGCGCTAACGTTAAAAAGAAGAATTGATGCTTCAAACCAAGAGCGTACGGACATGGTGGAATACATCGATAGCTATTTCCTACAAAAATACACCCATGTTACCGTAAAAACTGGTGCAAAAATCAATTCAGAAAGTCCCGCTTGGGCATTTGATAGATTGTCAATTCTAGCTTTGAAAATTTATCATATGAATGAAGAAGCAACTCGTGAAGAGGCTTCTGCAGAGCACCGTCAAAAATGTCAAGAAAAATTAAACGTACTTTTAGAACAAAGAACGGATCTTTCAACTGCAATTGAGGAATTGCTACTTGACTTTGAAAATGGTGATAAATTCATGAAAGTGTACAAGCAAATGAAAATGTACAACGACGATGATTTAAATCCTGTTTTGTATCAGAATAAAAAATAATTGACACTTTAAATTGTCAAAACCAATTGAACATATAGCCGTCATGAGACTCTCCGCAATGGGAGATGTTGCCATGACGGTTCCTGTTTTAAGGGCTTTTATCGAAAAATACCCCTACGTTAAAATCACCGTTATTTCAAATCCTTTTTTCCAACCTTTATTTAATGATATTCCGAATGTTACCTTTTTGTCATTCGATAAAAAAGGAAAACACAAGGGTTTTCTAGGATTATTTCGTTTTTTCCTAGAACTACGAAAAAGTAAAATCGATGCTTTTGCCGATTTACATAACGTATTGCGATCAAAAGTAATCAGAGGTTTATTTGCCTTGAGCGGAAAAAAAGTGGCTTTCACCGATAAAGGAAGAAAAGAAAAAAAGGAAGTAACTCGCCCGGTGAATAAAATTTTAAGACCACTTCCAACTGTTTTTGAAAGACATGCAAATGTGTTTTCAACACTTGGTTTTCCAATAGAGTTATTGAATCCAACTTTTCCTGAGAAATCGAAATTGGCATCAGAAATTTTATCTGTTGTGGGTGATAAAATTGAAAAATGGATTGGGATTGCGCCATTTGCTCAGCATGATTCTAAAGCGTATCCTTTGGATTTAATGCAAAAAGTTATTCATCAATTGGTTGAAAAAACAAACTATAGAATTCTACTTTTTGGTGGTGGAAAAAAGGAAATCGAAGCATTAGAATTGATTTCTAAATCGCATAAAAACGTAATTTCTGTTGCTGGAAAATTGAAATTCAACCAAGAAATTCAGCTCATCAGTAATTTAGACGTCATGCTATCCATGGATTCTGGCAACGGACATATCGCAGCTATTTTAGGAGTAAAAACAATCACTCTTTGGGGAGCAACGCATCCATATTTAGGATTTTCTCCGTTCCATCAGCCCGAAGAAAATAGCTTGGTTTCCGATAGAAATTTGTACCCAAAACTACCAACATCCATTTATGGAAATAAAAAAGTAGTAGGTTACGAAGACGCAATGAGAACTATTTCTCCGGAAAGTATAGTTGAAAAAGTCATTCAATAGCAAATTCAAAAATCAACTTTAGTTTTTAAAATCTGCAATCACTTAAACGTCGTCGAAGTCAACAAAAATCGTATCCGATGTGGGATGTGCTTGACAAGTTAAAACCAATCCTTCGGCCAATTCTTTATCGGTAAGAATAGAATTTTTCTTCATTTCAGCAGTTCCCACAGTTACTCTCGCCATACAGCTGCTACAAATTCCGCCTTGGCAAGAATAGGGAGCGTCAATTCCTTGTTTCAAAGCCGCGTCTAGAATGGTTTGCTTTTGCGACATTTCAAAAGTGGTTTCTTCATCGTCCACTAAAATGGTGATTTTAGAATGACCTCCTAATGATTCATGAATTTTATTTTCAGAAGTAGCACTGGTAAAAAGTTCGAATTTTATATTTTTTTCAGAAACATTTTGCTCTTTTAAAACAGTTGAAACGGTGTTGATCATTTCTTCCGGTCCGCACAAATAGAATTTATCAAATGTCAATTCTTTGTGTTTGTTGTTCAAGACAAAATTCACTGTCGATTTCTCAATTCGGCCAAAAAGTTCGTTTTCAACTTTCGCTTCTGTGTAAGAATAATGTACAAAAAAGCGCCCCACATATTGTGATTGTAAGTCGTTTAATTCTTGGTGAAAAATAGTTTCTTCAGGAGATTTATTTCCGTAAACCAATACAAAAGTACTTTTTGGCTCGCTGGTTAAAACGCTTTTTGCAATAGACATAATTGGTGTGATTCCGCTACCAGCTGCAAAAGCCGCGTAATTTTTTTGGCGATCGTGTTGAGGTTCGAAGGTGAATTTTCCTTCCGGACTTCCCACTTCTAGCACATCTCCCGCTTTTAATTTTGCATTAGCAAATTGCGAAAACAATCCGTTTTTAACTGCTTTGACTGCAATTCTCAATTCGCCACTTTCTGGTGAAGAACAAATAGAATAGGCACGACGAATTTCTTCCCCGTCTAAAGTTAGTTTTATGTTGAGGTATTGCCCAGCCACGAATTTATAGTTGGATTGTAATTCTGCGGGAACATTAAATAGAATAGAAACGGCGTCTTTAGTTTCGCGTTTTACTTCTTTAATGTTTAATTTATAAAATGACGACATTGATTTATTTTTTGGCAAAGATAGCAAACGAATTAGGTTTCTGAAAATGATATTTGTCAGTATTTATATACAGCACAAGTTTAGTGATATAAATATCTTAATTGCTTGATGAATTATCAATTCTCCAATCAATAATTTTCCTATATTTATCGAATTATTATAAACCTATAATTTTATGTTTAAACACTTTATCAATCTCCAATTAAAATCTTTTTTGCGCTCGGCAAGTGTTGGAAAGAGTATCGCGCTAAAAATATTTTTAGGATTTATTGCGTTGTATTTTATCCTTTCCTTTCTAGTTTTAGGGATAGCACTTTACCCACTTCTTCATGAAAGTTTCCCCAATCAAAAACCCATTCAATTGGTCAATAACGTAGTCATTTTTTGGTTGGCCATCGAATTAATTTTTCGTTTTTTCATGCAAAGCTTGCCGGTTATGAATATCAAGCCGTTATTAATTTTGCCTGTTAAAAGAGAAAAAGTAATCCATTATGTTTTACTGAAAAGCGTTTTTTCAATTTATAATTTATTCCCATTATTGGTGATTCTGCCCTTTGGAATAACCACTATAATTGAGGGAAATGCTGTCACTGCTTCGGTTTTAATTTGGATGTTCACACTTTATATTTTGGTTTTATGTGTCAACTATGCCAACTTTTTGATCAAAAAGAAATTTGCCGATAATATAATAGCCTTTTTAGTTTTTGCAATATTAGGTGGAACTTTTGCAGGTTTAGAATATTTCGAAATTTTCAAAATCAGCAGTTTCACGGGAACTATTTTAAATAGTTTATTGCTAAATCCAATTCTAGTCCTAGCGCCTATTTTGCTTTTGGCCGGTTTGTATTTTTGGAATTTTAATTATCTAAAAAGCAATTTTTATTTAGACAATACTTTAAAAACAAAAATCAAAGAAGCGAAAACCACCGATTTAAGTTGGACCAAACGCTTCGGAGAAATTGCACCCTTTTTGCAATTGGATTTAAAATTAATTTGGAGAAATAAAAGACCGCGAACAACAGTTTTTATGTCATTTATTTTTTTGCTTTACGGGCTAATGATTTACAACAATCCTATATATAATGATGTTTCCTTTATTTATGTTGTAGTTGGGCTTTTAATGTCGGGAATATTTATGGTCAATTTCGGTCAATTTATCCCCTCATGGGATTCTAGTTATTTTGGAATGATGCTATCACAAAACATTACTTTCCGAAAATATTTAGACTCCAAAGTAGGCTTAATGTCATTTTCGGTAGTTGTTTTAGCTTTATTAACCACGCCCTACGTTTATTTTGGCTGGAATGTATTAGCGACTAATTTGGCGTGCGCTGTTTATAATTTAGGAATCAACATTCCCGTTCTAATGTTTGCGGGTTCTTTTAATGTGAAGCGGATCGATTTGGAAAAATCACCTTTCATGAATTACCAAGGAACCGGTGCCGCTCAATGGATTGTTGGTTTGCCAATATTTCTAATTCCAGGACTTATTTTCTTTATTTTCTCGGAGCTATTCAATGCTGAAACGGCTATTATCGCTATTGCAGTCATTGGATTTATTGGGTTGCTTCTCAGAAATACGTTGATGAATTTCATCACCAAAGGATATCAAACTAGAAAATACGCCACTTTAAACGGATTTAAACAAGAAGAAAATTAATCGATTAAACAAATTATCAAACAACCGAATAAACTTTTTTTAATGATACAAGTAACTCAACTTTCAAAAACATACAACGGAACTACCGTATTAAACATACCAAATTTAGAAATCCCAAAAGGCCAAAGCTTTGGTTTAGTAGGAAACAATGGCGCTGGGAAAACTACTTTTTTCAGTTTGCTTTTGGATTTAATCCAACCTACCACTGGGACATTAACAAATAATGAAATTCAAGTGAGCACCAGTGAAGATTGGAAGCCGTTCACCGCTGCTTTCCTTGACGAATCGTTTTTAATTGGTTACCTAACCGCAGAAGAATACTTTTATTTTATTGGCGACATCCGCGGGCAAAACAAAGCCGATGTGAATGCGTTGCTTTTAAAACACGAAGAATTTTTCAATGATGAAATCTTAAGAAATAAAAAATATTTACGCGATTTATCAAAAGGGAATCAGAAAAAAGTGGGCATTATTGCGACGCTAATTGGCAACCCCAAAGTGGTCATTTTGGACGAACCGTTTGCCAATTTAGACCCAACAACGGTAAGTCGATTAAAGAAAATCATTAAAGAATTGGCCGAAAATCCTGAGATTACGGTTTTGGTTTCTAGCCATGATTTGCAACACACCGTTGAGGTTTGCGACCGAATTGTAGCTTTAAACAAAGGGGAAATTGTAAAAGACATTGTGACTTCGGCAGAAACTTTAAAGGAATTAGAAGCTTTTTTTGCAGTTTAATTTTGACGTGCCCTCGTTACACACTTAACTTTAAACCTGACAAGTTTTCAAAACCATTTAAGAGTAGCCTTTTGAAAAATGAATATATGAAATTGAGAATCTTTTTCTTTTTTACGGCTTATTTACTCATTGGCGTTCCTGTCTATGGGCAAAGCAACCGATTGAATACAAGTAATAGCATCGGGTGGTATAACTATTTTGGAACATTTAAAGTGTCTGAAAAATTTGGCATACATACCGAATACCAATGGCGTAGAGACAACACAGTTACAGATTGGCAACAAAGTCTTTTAAGAGTTGGCTTAAACTACAATTTAAATCCGAGAATACTTTTCAGAGTAGGTTATGCTTGGATAGAAACTTTTCCGTATGGTGAATACCCAATCAATGGATTAGGCAGGGATTTTACAGAACATAGAATTTTTGAAATGGTTCAACTTTCGCATAAAGAAGGAATAATAGACTTCTCTCATCGATTTATGTTAGAACAAAGATTTGTAGGTAGATATAGTTCAACAAATCAAATTACCGAGGATGAATTTCCGCTTTTAAACAGATTAAGATACCTATTTAGGCTTCAAATGCCATTAATTGGCAAGGAAACGAAAGATAAAACTCCTTATGTTGCTCTTTATGATGAAATTTTTATTGGCTTTGGGGAAAATGTAAGCGCTAATATTTTTGACCAAAATAGAATAGGCGCATTAATAGGTTTTCGTTTTAACAAAAATGTGAGAATTGAAGGCGGATATTTAAATCAAACACTACAGTTTGGCAGACAAATAAATGGACAAAGTGTTTTCCAAAATAATAATGGATTAATCATTAACGCAAACTTTAACATTGACTTGACAAAGCGACCAAAAGAGTAAAAAGCACAGTCGTTCCAATTGAAAAAAGCAACTAAAACCTAATCAAGATGAAAAAAACATTAAAAATAATTTCTACTCTGGCACTTATATTATTTGGAGTTTTATGGGTTTCAAGCAAATTAAACTTCTGGAATGAATTTAATTCTATTCAAATAAGAAATGTATTGATCTTAATATATTTATTTACAAGTTTAAAATATTTTCAAATGGAGGTCAAAGATAAAAATTCTGAAATTCAAGAATTAAAATTAAAACTTGAAAAAGTGACTAAATTAGAACATTTGACAGATATATAATCATCAAAGTTTTAGGAAATCCAACCGAAAAAGAAACTACAAAAGCAAAAAAAGGCCTTCAAGAAACCTTCGTGAATTAATTTAAACAAACCAAAGCGTTTTCAAAACCTGTAAGGTTAATACTTATTCTAATGCACAATTAGTTTTCCAAAAAACCCACCGAACCTTTTCTAGTATCAAAAAGAAGTGTATTTTTACGTGTTATATACTAAAATCAAGATTTTTTAGTTAAAGAATAAAACATTTCAAATTGAAAAACACTATATTTAAATATTCGTTCACCCTAGGTTTTCTGCTTTTATTGATAGCTTGTTCTACCAAAAGGGACACATTTGTATCTAGAAATATGCACGCCCTAAGCGCTCGAGACAATATTTTATACAATGGTCAAATCGCATTAGATAAAGGGATTGCAGATGTTAAAGGGACTTACAAAGACAACTTTTGGCAATTATTACCTATAGAAAGAATGCAGGTTACCAAGGAAGAAGACAAACCTGAAACTGCAAAAAACACCAATTTTGAACGCGCCGAAACCAAAGCTACAAAAGCCATTCAAAAACATTCCATGAATATCAATGGAATTGAGAGAAACTACCAGATGGACGAGGCCCATTTATTGTTAGGTAAAACAAGGTATTACGACCAAAGATTTATTCCCGCACTTGAAGCTTTTAATTATGTTTTGTACAAATCGCCAACCAGTGATAAAATCCTTGAAGCAAGAATTTGGAGAGAGAAAACCCACATGCGATTGGAAAACGATGAATTGGCATTAAAAAATCTAAAGTATATTCTTAAAGATGTCAGACTAAAAAAGCAGGTTTTAGCAGATGCAAATGCTACAATTTCTCAGGCGTTCATCAATGTTGGAAAAAAAGACAGTGCAATTGCAAGCCTGAAATTAGCAACTCAGTTTACAAAATCGAAAGAGGAAAAAGCAAGATACCGTTTTATTTTAGCCCAAATTTATCAAGAACTAGGTTATAAAGATAGTGCGTCTATTGCATATCAATCAGTTATTGATATGAAAAGAAAATCTCCAAGAATTTATGTAATTCATGCGAAAGTCAATCAAGCGCAATTGGCTGGATATGAAAAAACAGATTCGATTTCGTTTCTAAAAACATTTAACAAACTCCTTGCTGATAGAGAAAACCGACCATTCTTAGATGTACTTCACCATCATTTAGCGCTTTATTATGATAAAAATAATAAAATCGGAAGTGCGAAAAAAGAATACAACAAATCTTTAAAGCTAAAAACAGGAGACACCTATACCATTGCCTCGAATTATAGAAACTTGGCAGATATTTATTTTAAGGAAGCAAAATACCCAATTACAGGGAAGTATTTTGATAGTACATTAGTTCATTTAAAACCAAGATCACGTGAATTCAGATTTATTAAAAAGAAGCGTGAAAATTTAGATGATGTAATAAAATATGAGGGAATTGCCAATAGAAACGACAGCGTGATTAACGTATTTAAAATGTCGGAATTAGACAGAATTGCCTATTATGAAAAGTACATTTTTAAATTAAAAAAAGAAGACAATCTGAAGAAAATGTTAGCCGCAAAAACAGACGAAAAGAACAAACAAAACAATAATTCAGCCGGCGGTCCGCCACTAAGTGGAACAGACGCGAAAAATGCAAGTCAAAAAGCAGAAGCTCCGCCAATGAATTTTCAAGCATCAGCAAGTGTTGGCAAAGAAAGTGATTTTTATTTCTACAATTCAAAATCGGTGGCTTATGGAAAACTCCAGTTTAAGAAAACTTGGGGGAATCGCGCATACAAAAATAACTGGAGATTGTCATCGGATGCTGCTACGAATTCTAATACTGACCCAAATTTAAATATGGATCCAACTTTAGACCCTTCAATAGCTAAAGAGGATAAAATCGAAGAAAAATACACCGCTTCGTTCTATTTAAAAGGCCTTCCAACCAGCCAAAAGGTGATTGACAGTATTACAAGAGAAAGAAACTTTGCTTACTACCAATTGGGGTCGATTTATAAAGAAAAATTCAAGGAATACCAGCTAGCAGCAAATAAATTAGAGCAATTATTGAATTACGATCCTGAGGAGAGATTGGTGCTTCCGTCGATGTATAATTTATACAAAATTTACGAAATCATCAAAAAAGAAAAGGCTTTAGCGATGAAGGCAAAAATTATTAGCCTATATCCAAATTCAAGATATGCTCAAATTTTAGGAAATACGAATCCTGAAATTACAGCTCTTGATACGCCTGAAGCTGCTTACAACAAACTCTATAAATTATATGAATTGGGAGATTATAGAACCGTAAATGATGAATTAGAAACGGCAATAGATCAATATGACGGCGAAGAATTAGTTGCAAAATATGAATTACTGAAAGCCAACACCACAGGGAAACTAAAAGGAGTTGCAGAATATAAGAAGGCTTTGAATTTTGTGGCTTTAAATTATCCAAACAATATTGAAGGCAAGCAAGCCGAAGAAATAATTAAGAAAGATATTCCTGTTTTAGAGAGTTTTAAATTCTATGCCGTTGCACCTAAATCCTGGAAAATACTTTACAGAATTCCTTATAACGATGATAAGAATAAAAAGGAATTAAGTGATAAAATTAAAAAATTTGTGGCCGATCATAAATTAGATCGGTTGACTTTTTCAGACGATATTTATAATTCAGAAGATAATTTTATTGTAATTCATGGAATTATTTCAGAGCAATTTTCAAAAGCAATAACAGATTCTTTAAAAATCAAAAAAGAGTATAAGATTCAACAAAAACCTATTATAATAACTAATTATAATTATCAAGTTGTACAAATCAATAAGAACATTGAAGACTATTTAGTAGCGCCAGTAGTTGCTCCAAGTCCTATTGTAAAAACGCCTGTAACCCCATCTATTGAACCTGCAAAAACACCAAGTAAGGAAACTTCGATACCTGTAGATTTACCAGTTCAAAAAAACGAAGGTATTCCTCCGCCAGATAATAATAACAGCGGGAACAACACTCCGATTTTAAATAATACGCCTATAAATAAAGAAGAATTTAAAAAGCCTAAAAAGTAAATTTATGTTTAGTAAAACCCCAAAGCCGTATACCGATTTATTAGGGAAAACCAACAGAATTGTTGAAGGAACTACCATAAATGGAGATATTATTTCCCCTGCAGATTTCAGACTTGATGGCCATTTAATTGGAAATTTTCAATCTAACGGGAAAATTGTAATTGGCCCAGCAGGAAGTGTAAAAGGAGATATTATTTGTATAAATGCCGACATTGAAGGAAAATTTGAAGGTAAGATTCAAGTGACAGAATTACTAAATTTAAAAACAAATGCGAGCGTTCGCGGAGAGGTAACATGTAGCAAACTTTCGGTTGAACCTGGCGCAGACTTCAGTGCAACTTGCCTGATGAATTCAATAGAGTAATTTATGCCATCCAACAAAGATTCAAAAAAGCAAAACAACAGCAAGTGGCTTGCTTTAATTAATATCCCAATCCAAATGGGAGTTATTGTTTTTTTGTTTTCTTATCTTGGAAATTGGCTGGATGCCAAATACCCAAACTCAAATACAATTTATGTAAAAATCCTTACATTAGTAGGAGTTGCAATTGCTTTTTACAATATAAATAGGCAATTGAAAGATATTAATAAATCATGATTGTTATGAAATTAAAGAAATTCCAACCACTGCTTGAAGTATTTATTGCCGCAATTTTGTGCTTTGGAATTCATAATTTAATTTTTTATTACAACCAAAACAATCCAAATTATCAGCATTTTAATTTTAGTTTAACCACAGTTTATTGCTTCTTTTTATCTTGTTCGGTAGTGATAATTTTGTTATTGCTATTTGTAAAACAAAGAAGTATTGATAACGTTGGATTTACCTTCTTGTTTGCAACTTGTTTAAAAATCGGAATCTCATTTGCGCTTTTGATGCCAATTTTGAATTCTAAAACTTCTAATATTGGATACGAAAAAATAAATTTTTTTATTGTTTTTGCTATTTTTTTAACCATAGAAACCGTCGTAACCATTAGAATTTTAAACAATAATCAATAAAGATGCTTTTAATTCTGAAAGACATCAAAAAAAGTTACTTAAATTCTTGAATTATTAAGAAATAATGTACCTTTGCACCAAATTTTAGAAAGTAAATAATAAGACAACAATAAGATATGGTGATTTCACACAAACCACTTAAATTAATAATAGCAATATTAATTGCTTTTCTTCCAACATTTGGTTTTTCAAATACCCCTATTGATGCCGCTCATACTAACACAGAAAAAGCGGTTGTAGCTCATGAAACGGAAGCAAAACCTACGGATGAAAAATCAGAAGTTAAAGCTGAAATTTTAGAAGTTATAGGGCACCACGTTTTAGACGGTCACGACTTCTCATTATTTGAATACGAAGGAGAACACATTGGTTTTTCTTTACCAATTATTTTATGGGATAATGGCGTTCACTTTTTTTCTTCTTCAAAATTCCACCACGGTGAATCTGTAGCAGAAAGCAATGGCAATTACTATGTTTTACACCACGAAAAAATTTATAAAACAGATGCTTCTGGAACTTTAACAGGAGATGAGCACCATCCTACAAATCTTCAACCAATTGATTTATCTATCACAAAAGGGGTTTTAACAATTATGATTGTAGCTCTTTTAATGTTTTTTATATTCACTAGTTTAGCGAGATCTTATGCCAAAAATGGAGGAATTTCTTCAGGTTTTGGAAGACTTTTCGAACCAATTGTGATTTACATTCGTGACGAAATTGCTATTCCAAACATTGGTAAAAAACACTATAAAAAATACATGAGTTATTTATTGACCATCTTTTTCTTTATTTGGTTTTTAAATATCTTCGGATTAACTCCGCTAGGAATTAACGTAACAGGAAACATCGCAATCACATTTGGATTAGCAGTTGTAACCTTTATTATTACCAATATTACAGCAAACAAAAATTATTGGGGACACATTTTCTGGATGCCAGGTGTGCCGTTGCCAATGAAAATAATATTAGCACCTATTGAATTATTAGGAGTATTTATCAAGCCTTTTTCATTAATGATCCGTTTGTATGCAAATATTTTTGCAGGTCACATCGTATTAATGAGTTTAATTGGTTTGATGTTTATTTTTAAAAATTGGTTGGGAAGTAGCTTGTCATTTATGTTGTCATTTGCTATTTCTACAATTGAAATTTTAGTAGCGCTATTGCAAGCGTATATCTTTACGATGCTTTCTGCTTTGTACTTCGGTTCAGCAGTAGAAGAACACCATCACGAAGAAGCGCATTAATTGTTTAATCGTTTTTGTTTAATCGATTACCGAATAAATAAATAACCGAATAAACGTAAAGAAAGAATGTTTAATTTTAATACATATTTTTATGGAAATTCCTAAAATCGTTGGAGCAGGATTAGTAGTAATTGGAGCTGGTATTGGTATCGGTAGAATCGGTGGTTCTGCAATGGATGCTATTGCTCGTCAACCAGAAGCTACTGGAAAAATTCAAACAGCTATGCTTATTGCAGCTGCGCTTATTGAAGGTATTGGTTTTGCAGCGTTATTCGCAGTAAACTAGTAAAAACAAAACAAAATGCTGTAACGGTTGGTTGCAGCTTTTGTTTACTTTAAATTAAAGATTAAATCTTGACCTTATAATTAAGGTTGAACAAAAAAAGTACATTATACATTAATATATACTATGGAAAAGTTAATAAGTGATTTTTCGTTTGGTTTGTTTGTTTGGCAATCAATAATATTCATTGGATTAATATTATTATTGAAAAAATTTGCATGGAAACCAATACTTGATGCAGTTAATGAAAGAGAAGAAGGAATTAAAAATGCTTTGCTTTCTGCTGAAAATGCAAGAAAAGAAATGCAAAACCTTCAATCTGATAACCAACGTATTTTGCAAGAAGCAAGATTAGAGCGCGATGCCATGTTAAAAGAAGCTCGTGAAATGAAAGAGAAAATGGTTGCTGATGCCAAAAACGAAGCTCAAGCTCAAGGATTAAAAATGATCGAACAAGCGAAAGCGGCTATCGAAGGAGAAAAAAATGCAGCATTGGCTGAATTGAAATCTCACGTAGCTACATTATCATTAGAAATTGCTGAAAAATTATTGAAAGAAGAATTATCTAACAAAGAATCCCAAGTGAAATTGGTTGAAAAAATGTTAGGCGACGCTAAATTAAACTAATATGTCAGGAATTAGAGCAGCAATTCGTTATGCGAAAGCCATTTTAGAAATCGCCAACTCAAAAGGCGTGGCTTCTGAAGTGAGTGCCGACATGACATTAATCGCAAAAACAATTACTGGGAATGCTGAATTGACTCATTTCATTCAAAACCCATTAATTAAAACAGACACTAAAAAAGACGTGGTTGCTGAAGTATTTGCTTCAGTTAATCCCGTAACTCAAAGTCTTTTCCATTTATTATTGGAAAACAAAAGATTTGAAATTTTAGCTGCAATTGCAGTTGAGTACAATAATTTGTTTGACGTAATGAACGGAGTTGAAGTTGCAAAGGTAACTACTGCTATCCCAATGGATTCAGCATTAGAAGCTAAAGTATTAGCAAAAATTGCTACTTTTTCAGACAAAAAAGTAACCATTGAAAACACCGTAGATGCTTCAATTATTGGAGGATTTATTTTAAGAATAGGCGATAAGCAATACAACGCTTCTGTTGCCAACAGATTAAACGTATTAAAAAGAGAATTAAGTAACTAGTTATTTATATAATTATGGCGGAAATTAAACCTGCTGAAATATCAGCAATATTAAAGAAACAAGTAGAAGGTTTTGAAACTGGTGCTACATTAGAAGAAGTAGGTTCTGTACTTCAAGTTGGAGACGGTATTGCTCGTGTTTATGGGCTTTCAAATGTTCAATACGGGGAGTTAGTAGAATTCGAAAACGGATTGGAAGGTATCGTTTTGAACCTTGAAGAAGATAATGTTGGGGTGGTACTTTTAGGACCGTCAACTGGAATTAAAGAAGGTTCAACTGCAAAAAGAACTCAACGTATTGCCTCTTTAAAAACTGGTGAAGGAATGGTTGGACGTGTAGTAAACACTCTTGGTTTCCCTATTGATGGAAAAGGACCAATAAGTGGTGAGTTATACGAAATGCCATTGGAAAGAAAAGCTCCTGGAGTAATTTTCCGTCAACCGGTAACTGAACCATTACAAACAGGTATTAAAGCGGTAGACGCTATGATCCCAGTTGGTCGTGGACAACGTGAGTTGGTTATTGGTGACCGTCAAACAGGTAAATCTACTGTTTGTATAGATACAATATTAAACCAAAAAGAATTTTACGATGCTGGAAAACCAGTATTTTGTATCTATGTTGCAATTGGGCAAAAAGCATCAACTGTAGCAGGAATTGCAAAAACATTAGAAGAAAAAGGAGCAATGGCATACACCATTATCGTTGCTGCAAACGCTTCTGATCCAGCTCCAATGCAAGTTTATGCTCCTTTCGCAGGTGCTGCAATTGGAGAATACTTTAGAGATTCAGGTCGTCCAGCTTTAATTGTTTATGATGATTTATCTAAACAGGCAGTTGCTTACCGTGAGGTTTCTCTTTTATTAAGAAGACCACCGGGACGTGAGGCATATCCTGGAGACGTTTTTTACTTGCATAGTAGATTATTAGAAAGAGCTTGTAAAGTTATTGCTAACGATGACATTGCAAAAAATATGAACGACTTGCCAGATACCTTGAAAGGAATCGTAAAAGGAGGAGGATCATTAACAGCTTTACCAATTATTGAAACTCAAGCGGGAGACGTTTCTGCTTATATCCCAACGAACGTAATTTCGATTACTGACGGACAGATTTTCCTTGATGGAGATTTATTTAACTCTGGGGTTCGTCCAGCAATTAACGTAGGTATTTCGGTATCACGTGTTGGAGGTAATGCTCAAATTAAATCGATGAAAAAAGTTTCAGGAACATTAAAATTAGATCAAGCTCAATTCCGTGAATTAGAAGCTTTCGCTAAATTTGGTTCTGATTTGGATTCGGTTACATTAAACGTAATTGAAAAAGGAAAAAGAAACGTTGAGATATTGAAACAAGGATTAAATAGCCCTTACACTGTTGAAGATCAAGTAGCTATTATCTATGCTGGTTCAAAAAACTTATTGAGAAACGTACCTGTAAATAAAGTGAAAGAATTCGAAAAAGACTTTTTAGAATTTTTAAACAACAAACACAGAGATACTCTTGATGCTTTAAAAGCTGGAAAATTAGATGACAACATTACTGCTGTTATCGAAAATGTAGCAAAAGAAGTTTCAGCGAAATATAACTAAAAACAATTTGAAAATTTGGAAATTTGGAAATGTAAAATTGCATTTTCAAATTTTCAAATTATCTAATTTTCAAATTTAATATGGCAAATTTAAAGGAAATCCGTAATAGAATTAGTTCCGTTTCATCAACGATGCAGATTACTTCTGCGATGAAAATGGTTTCTGCAGCAAAGCTTAAAAAAGCACAAGATGCTATTACAGCAATGCGACCTTATGCCGAAAAATTAACGGAATTATTACAAAATCTTTCTGCAAATCTTGATGGCGATGCAGGCGGAGAGTTTACTACTCAACGTGAAATTAAAAAAGTATTAATTGTAGCAATAACTTCAAATAGAGGTTTGTGTGGTGCATTTAATTCTAATATAATTAAGGAAGTAAAAAATAGAGCTTCATTATACGAAGGTAAACAAGTAGATGTTTTTGCAATAGGTAAAAAAGGAAATGACGCTTTAAGCAAAACCCTTAGTGTTGTGGAAAATCAAAGTTCAATATTTGACGATTTATCATTTGAAAATGTTGCTATTATTGCCGATGTTTTAACTCAAAAATTCATTACTGGAGAGTACGACAAAATCGAATTGGTTTATAACCAATTTAAAAATGCTGCTACTCAAATAGTTCAAACAGAGCAATTCCTGCCATTAGAATCATTGAAATCGGATAAAACAGCTTCAACGGGAGATTATATTTACGAGCCTACAAAAGAAGATATTGTTTTAACTTTGATTCCTAAATCATTGAAAACGCAACTATACAAAGGGATTAGAGATTCATTTGCCTCAGAGCATGGAGCTAGAATGACAGCAATGCATAAAGCGACAGACAATGCAACTGAATTGAGAGACCAATTGAAATTGACTTATAATAAAGCACGTCAAGCGGCAATTACAAACGAAATCTTAGAAATTGTTGGTGGAGCAGAAGCTTTAAAAGGATAAAATAAAAAATTATTTTTATATAAAGAGTCACGTTATGCGTGACTCTTTTTTTTAATTTTATAATTAAATTTTTATAATGGAAATACTACAATTAGAAACAGTTTCAGAAATGGTTGCGCAAATTGAAACCATTCATTTTTTGTACCCAAACATGACCGTTGAAACCTATGAATCGTACTTAAGTAATATGTTACCAAATGGTTACAAACAAGTAGCTGTTTTCGAAAATGATCAGTGTATTGGGCTATCTGGTTTCTGGTACAATACTAAGTTATGGACTGGGCCGTATTTAGAAATCGACAATTTCATTGTACATCCAAATCACAGAAAAAAAGGAATTGGTAAAATAATTACCGATTTTATTGATTCTAAAGCAAAAGAACTTTCGTGTACTTGCATTGTTTTAGATGCTTTCACAGGCAATTTCCCTGCCCATCGATTTTATTACAATCAAGGGTATGAACCACGAGGATTTCATTTTATCAAAACAATAGATGAAAACGGATTTTCGTAATTAAGTTAAATTAATTATCGGATTGGTACCATTCCGCAAATGAAGTTTCTGTTTCTTGCAGTTTTAATGAATGCAATTCAATTCCTTGAGGCAATCTATTTTTTATTCTATTAGCAAAATCGACAACCATATTTTCGCTTGTAGGTTGATAATCCACTAGAATAACATGGTGATCACGAGATTGTAATTCCTTTGCCAACTCAATGTGAGGCGTATTTTTATTAAATACTGTTGCATGATCAAATTGATCTACGATTTCCTCTTTTACAATTTTTTTTAAATCGGTGAAATCGATAACCATTCCGAATTTAACATTTGAATTATCGGTAATTGGTTTTCCAATAACCGTTACAGACAATTTATAGCTATGCCCATGCACGTTTTTGCATTTCCCATCATAGCCATATAAAGCATGACCGGTTTCAAAATTAAATTGTTTGGTAATTCTGATATTGCTCATTTATAAAGTATTTGAATGCAAATTTAGTAAATTGTAACCATTCTGCTTTCAAAAATAGAAGTTGCTTTATATAAAAGTAAAATAATGTATATTTGTGCAAGCAGGGGGATTAGCTCATTTGGCTAGAGCGCTACGCTGGCAGCGTAGAGGCGATCGGTTCGAATCCGATATTCTCCACAACATATTTGGCTATTTATTAAATTTTCACTTATAATTTATCATTTCAATAAATTAAATAAGCCAATACAATTATTCTAATATCTTATTAGCTATACAACACCACAACATTTTTTTTAAAATATTTACAATTTTCCAATTGCAAGTATTTTCTAAAGATAATATTGCTTATTTTATTGGTTTGCTTTGTTAAGTACATAAATATGTATAGTTTTTATATAATTCAAATCAATTCAAATCATAGATTAGTTTCCTAAATTAGACTTTTTAATTATTATTATCATTTTATGAAAAAAGTTATTACACTACTCTTTTTGATTTTATCTGTTTCATTGTATTCTCATAATACCTCAAAAACACCCATTCTTCCCCCAGCTTTAGTATTAAGTTATACCGCTACAAATCCTACATGTCCTGGGTTGAATAATGGCGCAATCTATGGAACAGTAACGGGAGGGAATTTGCCGTATTCCAATTTTTCATTATCAAATGGTACAACCACTTTAACAAGCGCTACAGGAGTTTTTTCTAATTTAGCTCCGGGGACTTACACGCTTTCTATATCAGATGTTTTTTCAACGGTTACTCAACCCAACATTATCCTAATTGCTCCTGGTGATTTATCGATAAGCGCACCGGCAACAATTTGTTCTGGAACACCAACTACTCTTTCTGTAAGTGGAAATGCAACTGGTTTTCTTTGGACAGCATCGCCACCAGATGCTAGTTTAACCTCTGCCAATAATACAAGCGCATCTCCGGTGGTTAGTCCTACGCAAACCACAACCTACACGGTTACTTCTGCAGGGAATTCACCGTCAGCAAATATGGTTACAAATGGTAATTTCTCACAAGGAAATCTAGGGTTTACTTCTGACTATTTGTATATTGCAAATGCCGGAACTTCGGGAGTTCAACGCGCCTATGGAGTAGTAACTACTGCCAATGCTTGGTTTCAGTTTTTCCCGAGTTGTAATATTGAGCATACTACCGGAACAGGGAAAATGATGGTTATTGATGGCTCTACAATTAATGCTGGAACTGATAAAGTTTGGGCTCAAACAATTACTGTACAGCCCAATCAAACTTATACTTTTTCCTATTGGGTGCAAACCGTGGCATTGCCGAATCCAGCTAATTTAGAAGTAAGAATTAACGGTGTAGTTGTTGGAACCGACCTAGCTCCTTCTTCAGAATGCAATTGGTCTTTAAGAACATATACTTGGAATTCAGGGACTTCAACTTCAGCTCAAATTGCTATTTATGACAAAGTGGTAGCATCTGCAGGTAATGATTTTGCACTTGATGATATTTCATTTACAACCAATGTAGTTTGTAATTTATCAAAAACAGTTGTAATCACAGTTACACCAAGAATAACGCCAACATTTAACGCTGTAAACCCTATATGTGTTGGAGCTACATTATCCCCATTACCTACAACCTCCAATAATTCAATAACAGGAACATGGTCGCCAGCGCTTAATAATTTAGCAACTACAACCTATACATTCGTTCCAACTTCAGGGCAATGTATTGCAAATGCAACCTTAACAATTACGGTGAATCCAATAGTAACGCCATTATTTACTTCGATAAATCCAATTTGTTCAGGCGCCACATTATCGCCATTACCTACAACTTCTAATAATTCAATTACAGGCACATGGTCGCCAGCGTTAAATAATTTAGCAACTACAACCTATACTTTTACTCCATCAAACGGTCAATGCGCAACAAATGGAAGTATTATTATCAGCGTGATTCAAAATGTAACTCCAACATTCACCCAAGTTCCTACTATTTGTTCAGGAGCTGCATTGTCGGCTTTACCTTCAACTTCCAATAATTCAATTATTGGAAACTGGTCACCAGTATTAAATAATTCGTCAACGACCACATATACTTTCACGCCAAGTAGCGGACAATGTGCTACAACCGCCACGATGACAATTACCGTAACCCCTTTTCCTGAGTTTACAATTACTAAGGGTTGCGACGGGAGTAATTTTGTACTGAGTGCTGTGGGAATTGGAACTTTAAATGCTAGTTACATTTGGTACAATAATTTGCGTCAAAATATTGGAACTTCACCTTCAATTAGAATTACAAATGAAGGGAATTATAGTTTAGAATTATCAAATAATGGATGTAGCGAGGAAAAACCAATTTCAGTCAATAATATTAAATGCACCATTCCAAAAGGAATTTCTCCTAATGGCGATGGCAATAATGATATTTTTGATTTGAGTAACTTAAATGTTCAAAAACTTCAAATTTTTAATCGATATGGAATTGAAGTCTATTCTAAAAGTGATTATACCAATGAATGGACCGGAAAATCAAATTCTGGAGCCGAATTGCCCGACGGAACCTACTATTTTGTAGTTCAATATACAAATGGGAAAACCAAAACGGGTTGGGTTTATATCAATAAATAATCATAGCAATTACTTCTTCGAAATGAAAAAAATACTTTTAACAGCGCTACTACTTTTCTTGACTTCTATAAATGTCAATGCACAACAATCACCACATTATACACAATACATGTATAATATGAACATAATTAACCCAGCTTATGCAGGATCAAAGGAGAATTTGTCTTTTGGATTACTTTACAGAAAACAATGGTTAGATATTGAAGATGCCCCAACAACTTTTTCACTTTCAGGATCGGCACCTGTTGGGAAAAATGTAGGAATAGGATTGTCTATAATTTCAGATAGAATTGGTCCAGTTGACGAAAATAATATTTATGGTGATTTTTCATATACTTTGAATTTAGGTGGCGAACACCGATTGGCTTTAGGATTAAAAGCTGGAGTTACTATTCAAAAAATAGGTTTGTTTAGCGACATTAACAGTTCGCTTCAACAACAAGGAGATGGTGCTTTTGCGCAAGATTCAAACACATCAAATCTTAATTTTGGAACGGGAATTTTCTATTATACCAACAAATATTATTTTGCAGCTTCAATTCCAAATATGCTAAATAAACCTCATTTAAATAACGATGGTAATTTTTATCTTGAAAAGAAAGTGCCACATTATTTTATTACCGGAGGCTATGTATTTGATTTAAATCCAAATTTAAAATTCAAGCCTTTTACAATGGTAAAATCGGCATATAATTCCCCAATATCACCTGATGTTTCTGCCAATTTCTTATATGCAGAAAAATTTGAAATGGGCGCTACTTATAGACTACAAGACTCGTTTGGCGCTATGGTAAATTACACAATCACGCCTTCTTTAAGAATAGGATACGCCTATGATCATATTATTTCAAATTTGAAAGTAACCACGCCTTCATCCCATGAAATCATATTATTATTTGATTTAAATTTCCCAAACAAAGTATCTCAGTCTCCTAGATTTTTCTAACCTTAAGCATCCAAATAATGAAAAAAATATATATAATATTAATTTTAGTTTTAGCGAGTCCCCAAATTTCTGCTCAAAACAAAGACACACAGATTGCGGATAAGCTTTTTAAAAAATTTGAATTTATTTCAGCGGCAGAATCCTATCTTAAATTAGTTGCTTCAAATAATGCAGATGGATATGTTTATAGACAATTAGGAGATTGTTATTTTAATATTTATAATACTAAAGAAGCGGCTAAATGGTATGCGAAAGCAATTGCAAAAAAGCAAGATTCTGAACTTTATTATCGTTTCGCACAGATGCTTAAAGCAAATGGTAATTATGCGGAATCAAACAAGCAAATGCAAAAATTTGCTGAAATGCAGCCTAATGATTCAAGATCCAAAATATTCTATGAAAACCCAAATTATGTTCCAGTTTTATTAGACCAGCGAAAATTTTTTGATGTTAAATCAATTGATATTAATTCTGATAAATCTGATTTTGGAGCTAATTTAATTGACAATACTATTTATTTTACAAGCGCCAGAAATTCAAATAGCAAAATTTACAGCTGGACAAAAGAACCCTTTTTAGACATCTATAAAGCCAATTTAAATGAAGATGGAACTATTAGCAACATTCTACTAATTAAAGAGATAAATTCAAAATACCACGATGGCTCAGTATCAATAAGCCAGGACGGAAGCACAATGTATTTTACAAGTGATAGTTTTAGAGAAAACTCTTTTGAAAAAGACAAAGCCAGAAAGTTAAAGTTGGGCAGAAACAATATTTTCAGCGCAAAATTCGTTAATGGTAAATGGGATGAAATTACATCATTGCCATTTAATAGTAAAGATTATTCTACAGGAAACCCTAGCATAAGCAAAGACGGAAAAACGCTATATTTTTCATCAAATATGCCCGGTAGTATTGGAGGTGTAGACATTTGGAAAGTAGCAATTTCTGAAACAGGAAGTTATGGGACCCCTGAAAATTTAGGCAAAAGTGTAAATACAGAAGGAAACGAGAGCTTTCCATTTATTACATCTGATAATGTACTTTATTTTTCTTCAGATGCCAAACAAGGATTAGGAGCGATGGACGTTTATAAAATCGATTTAACTAAAAATTTAGAGGCAAAAAATCTTGGGAAACCGGTAAATAGTGAAAAAGATGATTTTGCCTTCACAATCAATGAAAACAAAAACATTGGGTTTGTTGCAAGTAATAGAAACGGAAATGACGATATTTTTAAATTAATTCCTGTTTGTAATTATGAAGTAAATGCGATTGTGACCAATGCTAATTCGGGCGAAATTTTAGCTGAAGCCAATGTTTCTATTTTAGATGATAAAAGCAACATAATTTCAAATATAAAATCGAATAACAAAGGAGAAGTTTCATACACTGTAGATTGTGAAAAAACCTATACGATTCAAGCGATTAAAGACGGTTTTGAAGGCAACTCATTTGCAGTAACAGCTAGTAACAAAAAGGGCGGGAGTATTAAAATTGACGCTGTATTAAAGCCAATTTCAGAAATAATTACTGAAAAAGAAGTGAAGCTGAATCCAATATTCTTTGAATATAATAACAGCAATATTACTCTACAAGGCGCATTTGAGTTGGACAAATTAGTTCAAATAATGAAAAATAACGAAAAGTTAATTATATTTGTAAAGTCACACACCGATAATAGGGGTACTGATGAATTTAATTTACTTTTGTCAGATAAGCGTGCAAAATCAACTATTCAATATGTAATTTCTAATGGGATTGATCCAAATAGAATTTCCGGAAAAGGATTTGGCGAAACAGAACCAAAAGTAGATTGCAAAGAAAATTGTACTGAAGAAGCGCATGAACAAAATAGACGTTCAGAATTCTTAATAGTGAAATAATATAAACAACCAGAATGCAACCCAATAAAATGAAAAAAAATATTAAGCTTTTACTTTTTTCAATTTTAATATCCTTTTTCACTACTATTTCAGCGCAAACACTGATAAACGGTAATTTTGAATCAGGAGGAAACGGGGTTGGGTTTTTAATTAATGGCGCTGGATACACCCAAATTAACCCTACAACTGGCTCAAGTACTTCGGGTAATTATGCAATTACTACTAATCCTCAATTATTAAATAGCAACTTTATTTCCGGTGGAGACCATACTTCGGGATTTGGAAGGATGTTAGTTATAGATGGCAATACTGTCCCAAATTCGAGACTTTGGTCATCAACTTCAACCGGTGGAGCATTGACAGGTTTCACAGCAGGAAGTGTTTATACTTTTAGTTATTGGATAAAATCGGTTTCAAATGATGTAACCAATAATGCAACACAAGCAAATATTAATGTGTTTTTTGTAAATGCCTCTAATGTAAATCCCGCAAGTACCAATAGTTATGCGCCACTTCCAAGTCAAGGGTGGACTCGAGTAAGTTATACTTTTACAGCCACGGCAAATAATGCTTTAATAGAATTAAGAAATAATAATTTAAGTGTATTAGGGAATGACTTTGCACTAGATGATTTTGCTATTACACCAGGAGCACTTCCTTTAACATTATCACAAACTTCCATTAATCCAACTTGCCCAACGTCATTAAACGGGTCAATTAGAGGAGTTGGTGCCGGAGGAATTTTTCCATATTCTTATTCGTTAGTATCAAGTTTAGGCACAACTTCAAATGGAACGGGAGTTTTTAGTAATTTACCTGCAGGAACTTATACACTTTCAATTCAAGACGCAGCTGGAGCAACGGTTGCACCAATTATTGTGATATTGACCCCGCCAAATGATATTGTTATTAGTGCACCAGCCACCATTTGCGAAGGCACCTCAACCAATTTATCTGTTGTTGGAAGCCCAGACCCCTATTTTTGGACCGCAAACCCTCCTGATCCAAGTTTAACAGTACTGAACAATACAAGCACAAACCCAACAGTGAGCCCTACTACAACTACCACCTATACTGTTACTTCTGGAATACCTGCCAATCCAACAAATCTCGTTATTAACGGAGATTTTTCTATGGGAGATTTTGGATTTATAACTGATTATATAAATTACCTTCCTGGAACCGTACCTGCTTCAGGAGTTCAGGGTGCTTATGGAGTGGTAACCAATCCAAGAAGTTGGTTTACTCCATTTTCTCCATGTACAGACCACACTTCTTCAGGAGGAAATATGTTAGTTGCCGACGGTTCTACAACAGGAACAGCTAGAATTTGGTATTCACCAGCGCCTATTACAGTTATACCTGGAAAAAATTATACATTCAGTTATTTTTTAACAGCAGTAGTTAGTGGAGGCCCAGCAAAATTGGAAGTATTAATTAATAATGTTCCCATAGGCCCTATAGCAACCGCTCCATCTAGCCCATGTGTTTGGGATGAACATTCTTATGTATGGAATTCAGGAGCCAATACCTCCGCAATAATTAGTATTATTGATAGAGAAACTTTTGGTAATAATGATTTTGCAATTGATGATCTTTATTTTAGAGAAACACCGACATGTACCTATCAAAAATCAGTAACTATTACTGTTAATCCAAATCCTGCTCCTACAATTGGGACAATTACTCACCCAACTTGTTCTACAACTGGAAGTGTTGTATTAAGTGGATTACCATCAGGAAACTGGACCATAAATCCTGGAGGAATTACGGGAAATACTTCTTCAGTTACAATATCAAATCTAACACCAGGAACCTACAATTATACTGTTACCAATGCTGCAAATTGTACTTCTCTTCCAGTTAGAGTAGTTATAAATCCAATTCCAAATATCGTAACACCAACATTTAATACAATTGCACCAGTTTGTGTTGGCACTACTATTGTGCTTCCTTTACTTTCCGCAAATGGCGTTAACGGGACTTGGTCACCAGCATTTAATCCTAATGTTACTACAACCTATACATTTACACCAAATCCTGGAGAATGCGCAACTACCGCAACAATACAAGTGGTAATTACTCAGATTCCTTCGGTTGTAGCTACTCCTATTACGGAAACAATTTGTTCATTACAGTCTACAGGAATTTCATTATCAAGTTCAATGTCTGGAACTACTTTCAGTTGGACTACAACCGCAACTGATGTTTCTGGGGACGCTTCTGGAACAGGGAATGTTATTTCACAAGTATTAACCGCAACAGGAACTTTAGTTGGAAATGTTCAATATACAATTACCCCAACAAACAATAGTTGTTCAGGTTCGCCAATAAATGTCACTGTATTGGTAACTCCAAAACCAACATTAACAGCGACTGCAGTTTCCAATTCAATTTGTTCAGGGAGCGCAACAGCTATTAATTTAGTTGGATCAATGCCCAACACTAATTTTAGTTGGAATTTAATTCAAAACAATGTAACCGGCGGAACAATTGGAAATGGAAATGTAATAGCTCAAACATTAAACACGATTACCAATTCTTCTGGTGAGGCGGTTTATGCAATTACTCCAATAGTAAATGGATGTCGAGGAATTACTACCACTGTTTCTATAATTGTAAATCCAATTCCGGCAGCAATAATCAATCCTGCAGCAGGACAAACACTTTGCTCAGGAGAAACTACCGCGATATCTTTTTCGAGCCCTGTTATAAATACCACTTTTAATTGGACGGTGAATCAAACAAATTTAACGGGAACCTCTCTAGGTACTGGAACCTCGATTGCTCAAATTCTATCGGTGGTATTACCATCTGTAGGTACCGCAATCTATGAAGTTACACCAACCTCAAACGGGTGTGTTGGAACTCCAGTTCAAGTATCAGTAAACGTAAAACCAATCCCGGACTTTTCATCTGTTCCAACTCAAGCCCCAATTTGCTCAGGAGATAGTACTTCAATTGCCTTGACACCAAGTTTAACCGGAACTGTATTATCATGGACAGTAGTTCAAAACGGAGTTAGGGGTGCTCTAGCAGATTCAGGAACTTCAATAGTTCAAGTATTAGAAACAACAGGATCTAATGCTGGAGATGCAATTTATACCATTACCCCTGAATTAAACGGATGTGTGGGTGCTCCAATTTCGGTATCTGTAATTGTAAATCCATTGCCGCGACCTTCATTAACAGGAGGAAATATTTGCGTTGATGCATTAGGAGTTGCCTTTACAACTTATACATTAAATAGCGGTCTAAATAATACCGATTATACCTTTCAGTGGTTTTTAAATGGTGTTTTACAAAATTTCTCAAATGGGAATACTTTTGTAGCATCAGCGGCGGGTAATTATTCTGTAATTGCAACGAATGTATTAACGGGTTGTTTTTCTTCTAGTGTTTTTGCAACAGTTACTTCATCACTTCCAGCAACAACTATTTCTGCAGTAGGAACCTTTGCATTTGATCAAAACGCTTCAATAACAGTAACTGCATTAGTTCCAAATCCAAACTATCAATACTCACTAGATTATGGTGCTCTACAGTTTTCAAATGTATTTACTAATGTAAATCCTGGAAGCCATTTAGTAACCGTTACCGATACAAATGGTTGTACTAATTTAAGCACCAATGTATTTATTATTGGTTATCCAACTTTTTTTACTCCTAATAGCGATGGGTTTAACGATTATTGGAATGTGATTGGAATGGAGAGTCAACCTACCGCCAACATCTATATTTTTGATCGTTATGGAAAGCTCATGAAACAAATAAGTTCTAAGAGTTTAGGATGGGATGGCACCTATTTAGGCTCACCAGTTCCTTCCTCAGATTATTGGTTCACCATTGAATACATTGAACCATTAACCACTGATGTTAAAGTATTTAAATCCCATTTTTCATTAAAAAGGTAAACTCAAATTACTAAAAATAAGCTCTAAGCTGAATGTTTCCTGTGTGGATTGCAATGCTGCTTTCGCTTTTTCTACCTTGATAATTTAAATTAATATCTAAATAATCAGTTAGATTTTTCTGAATCAGTAAGCGCCAAGTAATATTAGAACCCGGCTGTAAACCTTCCAACATTTCATAGGCAACCGGAGTTAAACTACTTCCTACAAAACTATTTTCATACATAGAAAATTCGCCGTTCATGGTTAGTTTTTTTTCTGAAGCATAGTTAAAAGAAGTCCCAAATCGGCTTTGCGCCAATGTTTCTAAGGATCCAATTTTGTTTTTCTTACTTTGATATTCATAAAACAAATCCCAACTCGCATTTTTTGAAAACAAATAGGAAATTTTTGGAGCCAACTGATACCCATTTAAGAGATAGTTTCTTGCTGAATAATTTTCCGATGTCATTTCTGAATTTATAGTTTTCGAACCCAAATTTAGAAGCCAATTTTTTTCATATAAATGAGTGTATTGCAATTGATGCGATTGATTTGAATTTTCTTGTGATCCTACCGAAAGCAAGTTTTTAATTCTACCCATTAGATAAGTATAGGTCATAGAATGCTTTTGTTTGCCCCTGTTAAAAAACAAACTATTTCTAAAACTTGAATTTAATCCCAATAAATTAGTATCATTGGAGCTAAATGGATTAAAATCGAAATCATCACCAAGACGTTTTATTTTTCGTTCACCTACAAAGGCAGTTTGATTGTAGAAATAAGATAAAAAGCGTTTCAGTCCAGTTTCATTTTGCCATTGGCTCATATTAATTGTCACCGATTGAGAGAATTTATTTTGATGGGTTTTTAGGTAAACTTGGTTCGGCAAAAAGATTCTAATGTATTTTGCTTGGTCTATAAAAACGGCTACTTGAAACTCTTCTAAGTCTTGAATTCCATTGTTGTTATAATCACTCCAAGAGTAAATCCCGCGTCCTGGCTCAACCTCAAGGTAGGTAAATTCTTGTTGGGCAATCGCCCCTGAATTGGTTTCATATGCTGTTGTGAGCTGAATTAATTGATTATAAAAACGATCATTATATAACACTCTAGAGTTTAATGAAGGCTCAGCAGTTCGTGATAAATCAGTAAATTTTAAATTTCTATAATTCACAAATACCGATAAATCACGGGTGTCTGTTTTTATTAATTTGGATTTTAAAAAATAGGATTGTGAGTTATTCACTCGTTTTAAAATTCCGCTTTGGATACTATCATTCGACCTATTTAAATAACCCAATTCCACAAAAACTTTCGTGCTATCTCCACGACCAATAAACCCGCCAAATTCAGTAAATTTTTGACTCAATGAAGAAAACAAGTTGGTTGACTTCAATTTTTCCTGATTGTCTTCTAATCGTATTGTTGCTCCCGCCCAATTTTTCTTAAAATGATATTTTATCTGGGTTTGATTTCGAATAAAAACCGAAGTTGAATAATTACTTTCACTTTTCAAAAAGCTGCCTTTATTTTGAATGTTCCATTTTTTCAAATTGACATTTCCACTCAATACTTGACGAGTCCCTGAAAAGCTATCTTTAAATCCTAAATTTTCAAATTGATAGGTAATTGCTCCTTTTTCGGGAAGGTTAAAATTCAATCCTGAAACAAGGTAACTCTGCGTTCCAAATGGATTATTTAAATTCCAATCTCTATCAAATTCAATGGTAAATAATCGCTCAATAGTTCTATATTGCTTTTGAATTAATTGATAATTTGTAAAAAAATCCAGCTTCCATTTTTTAGAAAACAAGCGTTGTTTGAAGTTTATTTTTCCTGCAACACCATGATTGTCAGAATCATCAATGGAAGAAAATAAGTTATTATCGTTATTGCTCACGCCAATTTCAAAATCCACACTAGTTTTTTCAGACGGGTTAAATTTTCCTAAAACAGTTGCAATTTGAAGCTCTGTTGGTGCAATTAATTTTACAATTGGTTCATAATTTCCCTGTGGAATTCCATTTAAAGGAGCTACATAACGATATATTTTCCCAATTGCCGAAGAACTTGATAATTCATAGTTTCCCAAATTATTTCCTACAAGTGAAAATTTCACATTGTACAATTCATCAGTTGAAACGTTAGAATATACAAACACAGAAATTCCATTAACGATCGTTTTTTTATAAAGAATTTTATTTTCCGAATAGCTGTCTAGATAAGCGGATGGAGCCGACATTAAATTTTGGTTGTCACCAGCATTTGCTAATGTTTGAACTTGATCTGTAGATAAATTTTGCTGTAAAGGTTGGTTTTTCATATCATTTTCAGAATATAAAAAACCTCCAATACTCCATTTTTCATGCTCTTGTGTAGCTCCCGCATAAGTAATAAAACTGGTGTAATTTCTATCTGAATATTGGTATTCTATAGAAATTCTCATTTCCGATGTAATAGGAAATATGGAAGTAAATTTAATTTCACCGGCGTTATAATCGATAATGTAATCGCTATTTTCCCCTCGAGTTAGTAGAATTCCATTTACAAAAACGCGTTCAGAACCCGAAACTACCAAAACGTATAATTCTCCATTTGCACCCCGTAATTTATAGGGCCCTTGGTTTCCTTCTTGACCTACAAAAGTGCTTTTTGCATATTTCCCCCTTACTAATGCAGCCGCACCAAACACCGTAGTTTTCGAACTGGTGTTCCCAAATTCAAAACGTGACGACAAACCCTGAACTTTTTTATTGAAATTTAAAAATTTCGAATTTCTATTTTCTAAAAACAAATCTCCGGCTCTAACATTCCATTTATCCGAACTTAATTCGATAAATATTTGATCAAATTCATCTAGTCTCTGAGAATATCCTCCCTCTTGCAACGGAATATTGTTGTCTTGAATGGAAGCTCTTAAAGTAACTTTATCGGATATTTTCCCCGAAATTTGAAGGTCAAGGGCAGAATTTAAAACAGAGTTTTGGTTGTTACCAATAGTTATTCCACGAGTTAAACTTCCGGAAGTTGTCAATCCGTCAAAAGGGACATATTTTTTTTTGTTGGCAAAATTTACTTTGTATAAATCTCCTAAAGTTGCATCGTTACTAACCACTCTACTTCTATCGTATATACTGTATTCTTTAGTTAAAAAATCAGGAAATTTTAGAAACCGAACGGTTAAAGTGTCATTATAATTGGGAAAATCGGGACTAAATGTAAGAAGACTTTTTTGGAAATTGATCTTATAAAATGAAGTATCAATGGATTTTCCTTTGTTATTTTCTAATTTAAAAAAACTAGAATTTAAACTCACGCTGTCCAGCTGAACTCCGTTTTTTGAAGCTACTATTTTTTTGGTTTTATAATGCGTGGAAAATTCTTGAGCCCTGAGCCCTGAGAAGGAGATCAATAATAACAAGTAAAATAACTTTCTCAACATAACTAGTATAACGCACAGACATCAAAAGTAGTGTGTTTTGTTTGAAAAAGCCAAGATTTGAATTTTCAATAACGCAATCGCTATTTTAATTTTCCTCTTTTGTGATAATTTGCATGGTTTCGCGACTCACTTGTTTCAATAAAACCAACTTGTTTTTTTCAACAATTTGTGCTGCTTTTTGATCAAAATGACGAATGGTGAAAAGAGATACATTTTCGTTATAGGAGATTTTAAACTTCTTCGAAAGGATCGATTTTAGTGCGTTAAAATTCCCGAATTTATCGTCAATACAAACAGAAAAACTAATTGCCGAATTTTGAATCAAACTCACTTTCATCTTATATTGATGTAAAAGCGCAAATATTTCACTGATGTTTTCCTCCATTATAAATGAAAAATCTATTGAAGAAAGGGAAAGTAACAATTGGTTTTTCTTTAAAATAAAGCAAGGTAAATGAGGTTCTAAATCAGCACCTTTAGAAACGCTTGTTCCTGGTAAAGTAGGATTTATAAATGACTTTACAAATAATGGAATTTCTTTTTTTTGTAGCGGCTGAAGCGTTTTTGGGTGAATTACCGTTGCTCCGTAAAACGCTAATTCAATGGCTTCACGATAAGAAATCTGATTTAATAACCTCGCATTTTCAAAATAACGAGGATCGGCATTCATCACTCCAGGAACGTCTTTCCAAATCGTTACACTTTCAGCATTTAGGCAATAAGCAAAAATCGCAGCGGTATAATCGGAACCCTCGCGGCCTAAAGTGGTGGTGAAATTATTTTCATCTGAACCTAAAAACCCTTGAGTAACGTTCAGAATTTTTTTCTTTACATTTTTTGAAATTAATTTTTGTGTGGTATCCCAATCCACATTCGCATCACGGTAATTGTTATCAGTTTTAATTAAATTTCTTACATCAATCCATTGGGTTTTAATCCCCATGAATCCCATATAGTGACTGATAATTGTTGTAGAAATTAATTCGCCAAAACTCACAATTTGATCGTAAACAAAATTATAATTAGGAGATTTATTCTGACTTATAAAATGATCTAATTCTGAAAACAATAAATTTACATCTTTAAAAACAGCATTTTTATCGTCTTCAAAAAGATCTAAAAGAATTTGATTGTGGTACTTTTTTACTTCTTGAATTGAAGATTGCAGCTCAGGAGATTTTTCAAAATAGTTTTTAATAACTACTTCAAGCGCATTTGTAGTTTTCCCCATAGCAGAAATTACTAACAAAACATCCTCAAAACCAACAGTTTGCAAAACACTGTGAACGTTTCTAATTCCTTCAGCATCTTTTACCGATGCACCTCCAAATTTAAATATTCTCATTTCTTAAGATAATTATATTTTGTTTTTCTCTAAAAAAGCGTCAATTCCTTTTTCGTCCATTTGGGCCACAAGCCAATCTTTAAAAACCTTAGCGCCTGATTTTTCGTAAAACTCAATCGCAGGAGTATTCCAATCCAATACATTCCATTCAATTCTTCGAACGCCATCACATTTGCCTTGAGCAATCACCTCGGAATACAATTTGAATCCCAAACCAGAACCTCGTTTTTCTTCCTTAACAATCAAATCTTCAAGGTGAATTGTCTTACCTTTCCAAGTTGAATATCGGTAATAATACAACGCCATTCCTATAATTTCTTCCTTTTCTTCGGCAATAAAAGTATGAAACAATGGGTTTTCTCCAAATCCATCGCGCTCTAAATCGGCAACAGTTACAACAACTGCATTAGGTTCTTTCTCAAAAGTGGCTAGCTCTTTTATGAGTCCCAAAACCGCTGGCATGTCTTCAATTCTTCCTTTTCTAATGTCCATTAAATAATCTTATAGGTGTAGAATTCTTAATTTTAAATTGGTTAAAAAACAGTTTTAAAATTTAAATTGCAAATTAAACAGCAAATATACAAATCTGATAAACTATCTGATTAATTTAGGTGCATTATAACAAAAATAACGATATTTGTTGAAAATTAACTACAACGTTATAGTAATGGAACAACGCAATAGAACACTGGGAGAATTTATTATAGAAAACCAAAATTCGTTTCAATATTCATCAGGGGAATTGTCAAGAATTATCAATTCTATTCGATTAGCTGCTAAAGTCGTAAACTATAAAGTAAATAAAGCCGGATTAGTCGATATTGTAGGTGCTGCAGGCGAGCAAAATATTCAAGGCGAAGACCAACAAAAGCTTGATGTTTATGCTAATGAGATTTTCATTCAAACACTAATTAATCGAGAAATTGTTTGCGGGATTGCTTCCGAAGAAAACGATGAATTTATTACCGTTGCAGGAAATGACAATTGTCATAATAACAAATATGTAGTGCTAATGGATCCGCTTGACGGGTCTTCAAATATTGATGTGAATGTTTCATTAGGGACCATTTTTTCAGTATATCGTAGAGTTTCACCAGTGGGTACACCCGTCACTATGGAGGATTTTCTTCAACCAGGAATCAATCAGGTTGCTGCCGGTTATGTAATTTATGGCACATCAACCATGCTAGTTTATACTACTGGCGACGGCGTGAACGGATTTACATTGAACCCTGCGATTGGAACTTTTTATCTTTCTCATCCTAATATGAAATTTGCCGATAACGGAAATATTTATTCTATAAATGAGGGAAATTACATCCATTTTCCGCAAGGAGTAAAAGATTATATTAAATATTGCCAAACCGAAGAAGGTGACAGGCCCTATACTTCAAGATACATTGGAAGTTTGGTTTCTGATTTTCATAGAAACATGATTAAAGGGGGAATTTACATTTATCCAACGAGTTCAAAATCGCCAAAAGGAAAATTACGGTTGTTATACGAATGCAATCCAATGGCTTTTATTGCCGAACAAGCTGGCGGAAAGGCTTCGGATGGATTTACTAGAATCATGGAAATTCAACCAAAAGAATTGCATGAAAGAGCACCATTTTTCTGTGGAAGCAGCAATATGGTCAATAAAGCGGAAGAATTCATGCATCTTGCAAAATTGAGTAAATATTAATTTCTGAATTTTATTATTAAGCTAAAGCAAAAATCCGTTTCTATTATTTTCAAAATAATTCGTAAGTTTGACATTCATTAAATCTCTAAAACATTACCTATGTCGGATTTTTGGATTTACTTCGAAGTTGGAATGCGTCATGTATTAAACCTATTTTCCTACGATCACGTAATGTTCTTGATTGCGTTAAGCGTTCCATATGTATTTAAAGATTGGAAAAAAGTTTTGCTTTTAGTTTCCCTTTTCACCGTTGGTCACACACTTGCAATGTTACTTTCAGTTTATGAAATTATAGTTGTAAAAGTGGATATTATTGAATTTTTAATACCAATCACAATATTAATTACAGCATTTTTTCACCTTTTTACAGCTGGAAAATCAGCTAAAAATGAAAGTATAAGCATTATTGGGGTTATCACGTTATTCTTTGGAATTATTCATGGTTTAGGATTTGCAACGTATTTCAAATCAATTATTGGCGAAGCCTCAGATTCGAAATTGCTTCCACTTTTAGAATTTGCTACGGGAATTGAAGTTGCACAGATTATTGTTGTTTTTGTAACATTAATAGCAGCTTATTGTGTGCAAACACTTTTTAGATTATCAAAAAGAGATTGGACTTTAGTGATGTCTTCATTTGTAATTGGTGTAGTTTTGCCAATGATAATTGAAAGTAAAATTTGGATTAGATAAAATGGAAAAAACGAAATTAAATAAATACGATAAAGCCTATCTTAGAATCGCATCTGAATGGGGACAACTTTCATATTGTAAACGACGTCAAGTGGGAGCCATAATTGTTCGCGATAAAATGATTATTTCCGACGGTTACAACGGTACGCCATCTGGGTTTGAAAATTGTTGTGAAGATGAAGAAGGGTTAACCCAATGGTTTGTACTTCACGCTGAAGCAAATGCGATTTTAAAAGTAGCTCGTTCAACTCAAACTTGCGATGGAGCAACGCTGTATGTTACCCTTTCGCCATGTAAAGAATGCAGTAAACTTATTCACCAATCTGGGATTAAAAGAGTAGTTTATCAAAATGGATACCGCGACGATTCGGGGCTTCAATTTTTGATAAAAGCAGGAATAGAAGTAGAACAAATTTCGGATTTAGATTAATAAATGAAAATCAACCCCAACTATTACCCTGTATTATTTTTTGGAACTTTAGCATTAGGAATACTGCTTGGGGCAACGCTTAATTTTCCTCAACAAGGTAATTTATCCGCTTCTGATAACCATAGAAATAAGCTCAATAAATTAATTGATTTTATTGATAATGAGTATGTTGACAAGGTAAACACCGATTCCATAGTTGATTTAGCGGCATCCAATATCCTTGATAAATTAGATCCACATTCTGTTTATGTTCCAAAAAGCGAGCAAACGCAGCTTGCAGAAACTATGAAAGGTGATTTTGTGGGAATTGGAGTTAATTTTTATATGTTAAATGATACTATTGCCATTGTAAATCCAGTTAAAGACGGACCTTCTGAAAAAGCCGGAATAAAATCGGGGGATAGAATTTTGTATGCCAATAAAGAAAAATTATTTGGAAGAAAACTAACTTCTGAAGATTTATATTCAAGATTGAAAGGAGAAAAAGGGACAGATGTTGTGCTAACAATTTATAGAAAAAGCGAAAATAAAAAATTTCAAATCCAACTACAACGAGATGTTGTTGCTATTGAAAGCGTTGCAGCATCAGTTATGATTAATCCAACTTTAGGATATATAAAAATCAATCGATTTGCCGAAACTACGCATGACGAATTCAAAAAAGGATTATTGCAATTAAAACAACAAGGTGCAAAATCATTGGTTATTGACGTTCGAGATAATGGTGGTGGTTACATGGAAATTGCTGCTGAAATTGCAGATGAATTATTAAAAGACAAGCAATTAATTGTATTTACAAAAAACAAAAAAGGCAAAATAGAAAAGACTTACGCCACTGAGGACGGAGAATTTGAATCAGGGAAAGTTTATATTTTAATAAATGAAAGTTCTGCATCAGCAAGTGAAATTTTAGCTGGTGCAATTCAAGATAACGATCGTGGAACGGTTATTGGCAGACGATCCTTCGGAAAAGGTTTGGTTCAACGAGAAATGAATTTCCAAGATGGTTCTGCGGTTCGACTTACTATTGCTAGATATTACACTCCTACGGGGCGCTCAATTCAAAAGCCATATGAAAAAGGAATTGGCGATTATAATAGCGATTTCGATAAGCGATTGAATAATGGCGAATTGTATAAAAAAGACAGTATGAAAGTCGATTTAAAGCTGAAGTATAAAACTCCAAAAGGGAAGATTGTATATGGCGGTGGCGGAATTGTTCCCGATATTTTTGTTCCATTAGAAGTAGAACATGGTGATGAAGGAGTAATCTATTTAATGCAATCTGGAGCGACGGGCTATTTTGTTTTTGAAGAATTAGACGTAAGGAGAAAGCAATTCCAGGGATTGAAAATGACTCAATTAGTTTCGAAAATCGAAAACTCTGATATTTATTATGAAAATTTCAAAAAATATTTGTCGAAAAACGGCTTGGATCTTAAGTTAGAAAAAGATAAAAAATTGGTAAAAAGATATTTAACAGCTGAATTTGTAAGACAATTATTAGGAGAAAATTATTACTATTCGCTACTACTTAAGGAGGATTCGATGATTAAAAAAGTGCAAACTTTAAAATAAGAATCGTTACTTATTTTTGAATTTTGTCGTGACTTTGAGATTGAATTCTGTTATTCCACAATGTTAAAATATCAGTTGCAACCGCAGCGCCACTACCTGCAGCAATAGAAAGTTGACTTCTCCAACCTGCTAGTGTTCCGGCAACAAAAATACCTTCAGTTACAAGGTGATCGGTATTTTTTAGTTGGATTCGTTGTTTTTCAGGAAGCGTTTTTTTATGTGTTTCCACAAATTCCATCAAGCCATGTATGTCAAAAGTATTAGAATAACCAATTGCCACTACAATTGATTTTGTAGCATAGGAATTTTTATTAGTTACTACTTCAAAATTAGGGAATTTACCTTCAATTCGAATTACTTTTTCACCTTCAATTTGATCAATTTGAGGATATAATTCCGATAATTGGGATATGCTATTTTTTAATAAATCACTTCCTAAAGTCCCAGCGGGAATTCCGTAAGCATTATTAAATAAGGCTTCTTGCAGTGAAGATGTTTTTTGATGAGTAATTATTCCGATTTTTTTATCGGCTACAAAAGGTTTTTTAACTGCCGATCCTAAAACAAGTGCGCAAGACATTCCTGAAACTCCGCCGCCAATAATTAAGGTATCGTACATGGAAGAATTATTTAGAACGTTCTTCAATTTTTTTAGACATTCTAAAAATCAATAGAATTAAAACAGCACAAATTGATGCTACAATTCCTATTAAAGCTACCGAATTTTTACTGTTAAATAAATCCGTGTAATCAAGCAAAGTGATATTAAAAACAATTAGCGCTAAGGCAATAACAACTAATATTGATGTAAAAATTTTCATTTCTGATGTATTTATAAGACGTAAAAATAATAAAAATTAGTTACATAAATAAACCTTTAACATTACTGGCAAATAATTTAACAGCAATTGCAAGAAGTACAATTCCAAAGGTTTTACGGATAACACCTAAACCGTTTTTTCCCAACATTTTTTCAATTTTTGCGGACGATTTAAGCACAATGTAAACCACAATAATATTAAACAAAATTGCAATTACAATATTTTCTGTTGAATATTGAGCTTTTAATGAAAGTAATGTGGTCATGGTTCCAGCGCCAGCAATTAATGGAAATGCAATTGGAACTATTGAGGCCGAACTTGCCTCTTCATCACGGTAAATTCGAATTCCTAATATCATTTCTAATGCTAAAAAGAACAATACAAAAGAACCTGCTACTGCAAATGAATTTACATCAATTCCGATAAGTTTTAATAGACCTTCTCCGGCAAACAAAAACACAATCATGATTATCCCTGCTACAATAGATGCTTTTTCAGATTCGATATGCCCGTGTTTACTTCTCAAATTAATTATAATAGGAATAGTTCCTACAATATCAATTACAGCAAAAAGCACCATTCCAACAGTTGCAATTTCTTTAAAATCGAATTCCATAATATGTCTGATTTAGAGCACAAAAGTAATTATTTTCGAAGGAAACTAATTGTAATTTTTGTTATTATTATATTATTTTATCGGGGCAATTCAAAACAATAGTTATCTTTGCGGCATGTTTCAAATAGGAAAAACCATAGTGTCTGAGGACATACTTGAAAAAGAATTCGTCTGTAATTTATCAGCTTGTAAAGGAGCTTGTTGCGTTGATGGAGATGCAGGAGCACCATTAAGTCAAGAAGAAACTTTAATTATGGAATCTATTTTTCCAAAAGTGAAACCCTTTTTAAGAAAAGAAGGAATTGACGCAATTGAAGCTCAAGGCACTTGGACTAAAGGGAAAGAAGGCGATTTAGAAACACCATTAGTTGACGATAAAGATTGCGCATACGTTATTTATGATGGAGTAACCGCGCTTTGCGGAATTGAACAAGCCTACAACCAAGGAGTAATTGATTGGAAAAAACCTGTTTCTTGTCATTTGTATCCAATTCGAGTTAAAGATTTTACCGAATTTGCCGCCGTAAATTATGACAAATGGGAAATTTGTGACGACGCCTGTTCTTTAGGAAAAGAATTAGAAGTTCCTGTTTATAAATTTGTCAAAGAAGCCTTAATTCGTCGTTTTGGTGATGACTGGTATTTGGAACTTGAAAAAGTTGCTGAAGAAATTAAAAAATAACCACCCCATTTTTGTTCGATCTTTTCCTCAATTCAAAAATATATAATTCCTAGATTTTACGGGACTTTAAGATTTTTTTACTTTTTTAAAATATTGATAATCAATTCATTAAAAATAATTTTAAAAAATATCTGATGTTAATATGATTGTTAAAAACTATTGTTAATTGTGAATAAGTTTGCTTTTTTAAACCGCAATAATTCACAATCTTTGTAGTTCAGATTTTAATAATAATTCAACATTTTAATTAGATAAAAGTCAACCAATTATGTCATTAGTAGAACCAATTTTACAAGAAAACAAGAATCGCTTTGTGATTTTCCCTATCAAGCACCATGATATATGGGAATGGTATAAGAAAATGGAGGCTAGCTTTTGGACTGCCGAAGAAATTGATTTGTCTCAAGATATTAATGATTGGAACAATAAATTAAACGACGAGGAGCGCTATTTTATCAAGCATATATTAGCATTTTTTGCCGCATCTGATGGAATTGTCAATGAAAATTTAGCCGAGAACTTTGTAAATGAAGTTCAATATGCTGAAGCAAAATTCTTTTATGGGTTCCAAATTATGATGGAGAACATTCATAGCGAAACGTATTCGCTATTAATCGATACTTATGTAAAAGACGAATCAGAAAGAGACGAGTTATTCAACGCTTTAGAAGTTTTTCCTGCGATTAAGAAAAAAGCAGATTGGGCTTTAAAATGGATTGAATCGGATTCATTTGCTGAAAGATTAATTGCTTTTGCAGCTGTTGAAGGAATTTTCTTTTCGGGAGCATTTTGTTCAATTTACTGGTTGAAAAAACGTGGTTTAATGCCAGGATTAACCTTTTCAAATGAGTTAATTTCTCGTGACGAAGGAGTTCACTGTGACTTTGCAGTGCATTTGCACAACCACCATTTGGTAAATAAAGTGCCTAAAACAAGAATTCGTGAGATTATTGTGGATGCTTTAAATATTGAAAGAGAGTTTATTACTGAATCACTTCCTGTAAGTTTAATTGGTATGAATGCCGCTTTAATGACTCAATATTTAGAATTTGTTGCTGACAGATTATTAGTTGAATTAGGTTGCGATAGAGAATACAACACCTCAAATCCTTTTGATTTTATGGATATGATTTCTCTTCAAGGAAAAACCAATTTCTTCGAAAAGAAAGTGGCAGAATACCAAAAATCAGGAGTAATGAATACCGATTCTCAAGCTCAAAAAATTAGTTTCGACGCTGATTTTTAATACAAAATTCTAAACCATTCAAAGTTCCATTTTTGAAATGATTATTCGAAATTACCAATGCATCTGTAGCTTTTAGCCCGGATAGTAGTGAAAATCCTTTTTATTTTTTTAAATAAAAAGATTGAAACGGATAGCCGGATTGGCTCCAAAAAAGAGGCTGAAATGAATTCAGTTTAAATTACAAATAACCAAAACAGCGAAGGGATTTTCTGTTTTAAAAAATTAAAAAATTATGTACGTAGTAAAAAGAGATGGCCATAAGGAGCCAGTAATGTTCGACAAAATCACAGATAGAATTAAAAAACTATGCTATGGTTTAAACGATTTAGTTGATGCAGTAAAAGTCGCAATGCGAGTAATTGAAGGGCTTTACGATGGAGTATCTACGTCAGAATTGGATAATTTAGCTGCTGAAACTGCAGCGTCAATGACCATTGCACACCCTGATTATGCACAATTAGCTGCGCGTATAGCGATTTCTAATTTGCATTCAAATACCAAAAAATCGTTCTCGGAAACCATGAACGATATGTACAATTACGTAAATCCTAGAAACGGACTTTCTGCACCTTTACTTTCAGAAGAAGTGCACAAAGTGATCATGGAAAATGCGGAATTTTTGGATTCACATATCATTTACAATAGAGATTTTAACTATGATTATTTTGGGTTTAAAACCCTAGAGCGTTCTTATTTATTGAGAATTAATGGAAAAATTGTGGAGCGCCCGCAGCACATGTTAATGCGTGTTTCTGTTGGAATTCACTTAGACGATTTAAAATCGGTGATTGAAACTTACGACTTAATGTCGAAAAAATTCTTCACTCATGCCACTCCAACATTATTCAACGCAGGAACACCAAAACCACAAATGTCTTCTTGTTTCCTTTTAGCGATGCAAGATGATAGTATCGATGGAATTTATGACACGTTAAAACAAACAGCTAAAATTTCGCAATCGGCGGGTGGAATTGGACTTTCAATTCACAATGTTCGTGCGACAGGATCTTATATTCGAGGGACTAACGGAACGTCAAACGGGATCGTTCCAATGTTAAGAGTTTTCAATGATACCGCACGTTACGTTGATCAAGGTGGAGGAAAACGTAAAGGGAGTTTTGCAATTTATATTGAAACTTGGCATGCCGATATTTTTGATTTCTTGGATTTGAAAAAGAATACAGGGAAAGAAGAAATGCGTGCAAGAGATTTATTTTTTGCAATGTGGACTTCCGATTTATTCATGAAGCGAGTACAAGAAGATGGAAACTGGACTTTGATGTGTCCAAACGAATGTCCAGGGCTTTATGATGTTTATGGAGATGAATTCGAAGCATTGTATACTTCATATGAGGCTGCTGGAAAAGGAAGAAAAACAATCAAAGCACATGAATTGTGGGAAAAAATTCTAGAATCTCAAATTGAAACTGGAACGCCATACATGCTTTACAAAGATGCAGCGAATAGAAAGTCAAACCAAAAAAATCTTGGAACTATTCGTTCTTCTAACTTGTGTACAGAAATCTTAGAATTTACTTCTAAAGATGAAATTGCCGTTTGTAATTTGGCTTCTATTTCTTTACCTATGTTTGTTGAAGACGGAAAATTCAATCACGATTTATTATACACTGTTACCAAACGAGTAACTAGAAACTTAAATAAAGTAATCGATAGAAATTATTATCCAGTTAAAGAGGGTGAAAATTCTAACAAACGCCACCGTCCAATTGGATTAGGAGTTCAAGGACTGGCAGATGCTTTTATCATGTTGCGCATGCCGTTTACAAGCGATGAAGCTAAGAAATTGAATCAAGAAATCTTTGAAACGCTTTATTTTGCCGCGGTAACCGCTTCAATGGAAATGGCTACAGAAGAAGGACCGTATTCAAGCTATGAAGGGTCGCCGATATCACAAGGAGAATTCCAACACAATCTTTGGGGGATAAAAGACGAAGAGCTTTCAGGGCGTTGGGATTGGGGTGCTTTACGTAAAGAAGTGATGAAAAACGGGGTGAGAAATTCGCTTTTAGTTGCGCCAATGCCTACTGCTTCAACTTCACAAATATTAGGAAATAACGAAGCTTTTGAGCCGTATACTTCTAATATTTATACCCGTAGAGTTCTTTCCGGAGAGTTTATTGTGGTTAACAAACATTTATTGGAAGACTTAGTAAAACTAGGGCTTTGGACAGAGACTTTGAAACAAGAATTAATGCGTGAAAATGGATCGGTTCAGAACTTGAATATCCCTCAAAACTTGAAGGATTTATACAAAACGGTTTGGGAAATGTCAATGAAAGACATAATTGATATGTCACGTCACAGAGGTTATTTTGTGGATCAATCGCAATCGTTAAACTTATTTATGCAAAATGCCAATTATTCTAAATTAACATCAATGCACTTTTATGCTTGGCAATCAGGATTAAAAACGGGAATGTATTATTTAAGAACAAAAGCAGCGGTAGACGCCATTAAATTTACCCTAAATAATGATAAAAAAGCTGAGCCTATTGAAGTTCAAGAACAAGAAGTAAAAGAGCCAGTAGCAGCGCCTGTAGAAACTCAAGCAGTTGAAATGACTCCTGAAGAGTACCGAGCGATGATAGAATTGGCTAAAAACGCAGGTCCTGAGGATTGCGAAATGTGTGGTAGTTAATACATAATTCACAATAAATCATAAAAAAACCGCTATTCAATCGAGTAGCGGTTTTTTGTTTTAATCATTGATCACATTTCCTTTTTTATCAAAGAAATGATATTCAAAGTACGTGTAAGCGTCACGTGGTATTATTTTTACCCATTTTTTATATTCAAAAAACCATTTTGAACGAATGGATGGGAATCCTTTTGTAAGGTAAGCGCCTACAAATGGGTGCACGTTAAGTACAACATTTGGATGCGTTTTTACAATTCTATCTAGATCAGAAATAATTCTGTCGATAATTAAAATTGGAGCTTCAATATCCCCTTTTTCATTGTTGGGATCTTCTTCTCTAGTTTCAATATTTACTTCTGGTCGGACCCTTTGTCTTGTTATTTGGACTAATCCAAATTTACTTGGGGGTAATATTTTATGTTTTGCTTTGTCATCACTCATTTCTTCTTTTAAGAAATCGTACAACACTTTTCTGTTTTCTGGATCTGATAAATCGATAAAATCTACTACTATAATTCCTCCCATATCACGCAGACGTAATTGTCTTGCGATTTCTGCGGCAGCAATCATGTTCACTTCCATGGCTGTTTCTTCTTGATTAGAAGATTTATTGGAACGATTTCCGCTATTCACGTCAATAACGTGAAGGGCTTCGGTGTGTTCAATGATTAGATAAGCACCTTTGCTCATCGAAACATTTTTCCCAAATGAAGTTTTGATTTGTCTCTCTATATTGTATTTCTCGAAAATTGGAGTGTCGTTAGATTGATAAAACTTAACGATTGATGATTTTGAAGGGGCTATTTCTTGCAAATAGTCCTTGGTTTGGTTGTACAACTCTTCATCATCAATTTGAATTCCCGTGAAGGAATCATTAAAAACGTCTCTTAACATAGAAGAAGCTTTGTTAAGTTCTCCTAAAATTTTGGACGGATGATGAGCGGTTGGTAATTTTTTACACATTGCAGTCCATCTGTCTAACAGGTTCTGCAAATCTTTTTCTAATTCGGCTGTATTTTTGCCTTCGGCTACTGTTCTCACAATAACTCCAAATCCTTTTGGCTTGATGGATTGTACTAATCGTTTTAGACGCTCTTTTTCTCCTTTTATTTCTATTTTTTGTGAAACAGAAACTCGGTCAGAAAAGGGAACGAGAACAATAAATCTTCCGGCAAGAGAAAGCTCAGAGCTAATTCTTGGTCCTTTTGTAGATATTGGTTCTTTAACGACTTGTACTAAAATTGACTGGTTAGGACTTAGAATGTCTAAGACTGTTCCATCTTTATCAATTTCTTTTTCAAACTGAAAGTTTTTAAGGTTGAAATCCTTTATTTTACCTGCGCTTACAAGCTTTATGAACTTCAGTTGGGAAGCAAGATTAGGTCCTAAATCGTGATAATGTAAAAAGGCATCTTTATCGTGGCCTACATTTACAAAAGCAGCGTTAAGTCCAGCAACTGGTTTTC
>NZ_JBIKQP010000048.1:0-9685 GCF_044349645.1 Flavobacterium sp.
TGTTCATCAACAAATAGCAGGTATAACCAATCCATTTTATCAATCATTAATTAAAAAACGAATTATTATGTTACACAAAAATCAATCTGACAAAAGAAACGCTTGGAAGTATTCATTGGTACTTCCACTATTAGGAGTATTTGTATTTTTCTTTCAAGTAAAAGTAGTCGCACAAGAAAAGCAATCTACAACAAAAGAAATTGCAGATAAAGAAATACCCTTTTTTATTGTAATTGATAAAAATAATACTGAAAAACAAATCAAAGAATCTTCATTTGCTGCAAAAGAAAATTATGATGTGGATTTAAAATTTTCAAAAATTAAAAGAAATTCAAAAGGAGAAATTATATCCATTAAAGTTGCATTTACAAATAAAGGTGGAAGTTCTGGAGCTACTGAAATTAGTGGTACAAAACCAATTCAATCTTTTTGTTTTTTTATAAATGGTGATGAGATGGGATTTAAAGAATTGAAAAAATCTAAAAACAATGAGAATGTCATAGTTTCAAAATACCCTATAACTGATTTAACTGTTAAAACTTCAAATGCATTAAAATCACTTAAAATTACTGACAAAGACATTTATATTGATGGTGTAAAAACTACTAGTAATGAAATTTCGGAATTAGACCCAAATGCTATAGAAAAAGTAGAAGTGAATAACTTTGAAAATAATGTTAAAATTACCACGAAAACAATTAATATATCAACGTCTAAAATTAATCCTGACCCAATAATTTACCTTAATGATAAAGAGATTTCTAAAGACGAAATGGATAAAATTGATGTGAAAACTATTAAATCAGTTGATGTAAAAAAAGGAAAATCAAATGGAGAAATTAGAATTGTATCAAAGAAAAATAATTCAATTGAAGATGCTGAAATTGTTCTCGATAACAAAGTGATTTCTTATAAAGATTTAAATAAATTAGATAAAAATGAAATTGAATCCATTAATATAAAAAATAATAATGGTAAAAGATCTATTGAAATACAGAAGAAAAGTGCTAAAACTATTGATGATAATTCCTTGAAAGAGGTAAGATATGTTGAAGGAACCGATGAAGTAAAAGAAGAATAACCAAAGCAAAAATGGAATTAGAAAAAGCAAAAGCTGAAATTGAAAAGGCAAAAGCTGAAATTGAAAAACTAAAATCAAACAACAAAAAGTAATAAATGTAACGATAAAATCAAATTCTTTATTTTAATTTAGTTAGTTCAGCTCCCTGATTTCTGATAGTTAAATAAATTATCATCTCACTAAAATAGTAACTTTCTCCAATAAGGGGAGCAAAACAAAACCCGATACTTTCGTATCGAGTTTTGTTGTTTCTATAATTTACAATTTTGATTTTTTAATAAATTTTTAGCGTATTAAACTTAGAGAGTAAAAATCTGATTATTTTTTTTATTTTTGATTTCAACAACTTAAACCATAATCATGAAAAAAATTTCTTTAGTCCTCTTGTTATTAATTGGTAAAATTTATGGACAAACTCAATCAGACATAAATTTTTATTTTGGTAAAGTAGAATACATTAATGCTACGGTTAATTTAATTGATGGGAAAAGATTATTAGGTGAAGTTCAAGATTTTGACTCTCCTAATTTCATTGAATTTACCAATCCTTATGATTTCGATCCCAGTACTATGGAATCGAATAATAATTTAGACAGAAAAAAAATAAAGTTCAGAAGAAATGCTTCAGAAAAATATAGAACTATTCCCTCAGATTCGATCAATTATATTACCTATTTTGATAGTGAATTAAATAAGGTAAAAGAATTCAAACGTTTACACATTTTAAAAGCAAAAAGTAATGGTGAAATTGTTGATTCTGGAAATACTGTTTTTTTGCCGTTAATTAAAAATGATTCAATAAATTTTTATGGTTATAATATAACTATTAAAGGAGCAGGTAAATATGTAAGAACCGTTTTCTATATGAATAACCCAAAAGATAATTTTGCGATTAATCCATTAGATTTTTCTTTAATGGATTTTATGGTAAATAAAAGTAAAATACATTCAAAAGTTATTAATGCAATAAAAGCTATTGCTAAAGATTGTCCTGAGTTTACAAGGATGTTAGATACTAAACAAGATGTAACAAAAGAAATGGAAAAAGATGCTATTCAGAAATATCAAGAGATGGAAAAACAAATAGCTGAAGGAAAAAAGAAATTGAAAAATAAAAAAGAAAAAAATGCATTTGAAGCAGAAGTTTATACGGATTATAATTTAAAACCTTTTTTAAATCTAACCGAGGAATATAAAAAAATGTGTAAGTAAGTTATAATCTAGTACATCGCCTTAATTTTTTTAAGATTGAATAAGTATTTATCGAGTCAAAATTGTAACTTTCTCCAAAAGGGGAGCAAAAGCAGAAAGACTTCACAGTAATGTGAGGTCTTTTTTGTTTAAATGGTTTGCATATAGTTTGCACAAAATTGATTTCCAAGAGCATATATCAACCTTTATTGCAAACATAAAAAGCTAATAACCCTTCGCCTATTGATTGAACCAACCCAGTAAAATAGTTTAAAAACTAAAAAAATAGTTAAATAACTATAAAAATAGTTGTATAACTAAAATAATAGTTTTAGGTTTGCCTTATAAAATTTAAAGACATGCAAAAACTAACCAACAAAGAAGAAGAAATAATGCACATTTTGTGGAAGCTAAAGAAAGCTTTTGTAAAAGACATTATGGAAGAAATTGTAGAGGAAAGACCTCATTATAACACACTTTCTACAATTGTAAGAAATCTTGAAGAAAAAGGGTATGTAGGATACAATGCCTATGGAAAAACACACCAGTACTTCCCTATTGTATCAATAGAGGATTACCGAAAAGCATTTATGAATACTGCTATTAACCATTATTTTAATAGCTCGTATAAAAATTTAGTTTCCTATTTTGCTGAAGAAGAAAAAATATCAGCTGAGGAACTCCGTGAAATTTTAGCTTTAATCGAAAAAAAGAAATAGTATGGAAAATTTCCTACTCTATTTTGCAAAGGTAAATGGACTAATTATTTTATTCTATTTATTGTATTTGGTATTGTTGCGTAAAGAAACTTTTTACGTTTCAAATCGCTGGTATTTATTAATGGGGTTAGTAACAGCAATCATTTTACCATTAATTACGTTTACAAAAACCATTTGGGTTAATCCTGAACCGATTTCTAAATTCATCGAAGTTGTTCCAATAACAACCGAAAAAACAATTAGAACTGTTTCGGAAGCTCCTATAGATTGGTCGCTAATTTTAAGTGCAGCCTATGGTTTAATTACCATTGTAATATTACTAAAAGTGGGATTCGAAATTGCCTCATTCTTCTATAAGATTGTCAAATTAAAAAAGGAAAATAATACGAATTATACTTTGATTTATGCTAACTCGACAGAAAATCCTTTTTCGTTCTTTAAGTACATCGTTATTAATCCTACTCTTTTTTCGAAAGAGGAATTCGTACATATTTTAACGCACGAACGCATTCACGCAAAACAATGGCATTCTATAGATGTGTTGTTTTCAAAAGTATTCTGTGCATTGTTTTGGATTAATCCAATAAGTTGGCTGTATCGAAAAGCCATGTTACAGAATTTAGAATTCATTGCCGACAATCAGTCTTTGGAAGAAATTGATAGTAAATACGAATATCAAAAAACACTTTTAAAGGTAGTTGTTCATCAACAAATAGCAGGTATAACCAATCCATTTTATCAATCATTAATTAAAAAACGAATTATTATGTTACACAAAAATCAATCTGACAAAAGAAACGCTTGGAAGTACGCAACAATTCTTCCAGCATTAGTAGGCTTTATGTTATTATTTCAAATTGAAACTATTGCACAAGTAAAGGAAAGTAAAATTGAAAAAAGCAAAATTAAAAAAAATAACTTTTTAGTTTCTTCAGTTTTTTCTTCAGTTTTGACAAAAAATACTACAGATGAAGAAATCATCGAATTGCAAAAGATTTTTTCTGTCAAAAAATATAAACTTAAAATTTCTAAAGTAAAACGAAATAAAGAAGGGGAAATTATTGAAATAAAACTTTCATTTGACTCAGGAAAAACATACAATCGAGTTCTTGAAAGAAAATCAACTGAACCCATTAACAACATCAAAATTTTTATTAATTCTGATAAAGATGATGATACTGATTGCGGTTTTGAAGAAAGTAACGATGCTGTAGCAGTTGAAGCTGTCGCACTTGAAAAGGGTATTTATATTAATAACTATACCATTGATAACTTAGTCGAAAATGGAAAAAAGGTGAATTTAATTGTAAACGGAAAGCTACAAACAGCCACTATTAAAAGTAAAATTCCACTAGACCAAGAAATTGATATATTTGAAGAATTGGACGAAAAACAATTAAAATCTAAATACAACATCGATAAAAAAGAAGGTGAAATGTATTATGAAATAACTACAAAAAAAGAAGCTCCAAATAAAGACGAAAACAAAGTAGTAAGAACAAGTTTGGGAGTAAGTTATGAATCAGAAACATCGAAAACTAAGAATCCAATTGAAGACACTGAAATTCTACTAAATAACAAATTGATTTCTTATAAAGATTTAAATAAATTAGATAAAAATGAAATTGAATCCATTAATATAAAAAATAATAATGGTAAAAGCACCATTGAAATACAGAAGAAAAACGCTAAAACTATTGGTGATAATTCCTTGAAAGAAGTAAGATATGTTGAAGGAACTGATGAAGTAAAAGAAGAATTAACCAAAGCAAAAATCGAATTAGAAAAAGCTAAAGCTGAAATTGAAAAGGCAAAAGCTGAAATTGAAAAACTAAAATCAAACAACAAAAAGAAATAGCTTAAATAAAATCCCGATAGTATCGGGATTTTATTGTTATAAATATAATGCTCTACTTTTAAAATGGTATTTAATTCCTACTCTAAAGGTATTTAAAAAAAATTCCACTTTTAATATGGGGTTGCTCCAGTAGTTTTTTGTCTTTTAGTGGTAAGACAAGATATTATCACATTCTTATTGTACTATTATTTTTAATTTAGCTTCATCGTGTTCTTTGAAAGCATTAGATGATTCTAATAGTAGTTCTAATTCTTCCAAAGTACCTGCATTTAAGGTTGCACTAAATTCTTGTGCACGTTGTAGCATTTTTATATAAGCCAAGGGGTCTTGTTGCCTTGTTAATCTTCTTAATGCTCCTAAATAATCATCTCGATATACTGTAGGAATTATGATTCTAGTTTGTTCTGCTTTTACTAATTCAGCGTTCATCATTACTCTGGCAATTCTTCCATTACCATCTAAAAATGGGTGAATTTCACTAACCATAAACATAATATAAGCTGCTTTTGCAAATGGGTCTGTAAGTGCTTTGTAATAATCAAAACCTTTTATTAAAGTTCCTTTTACTAATTCAAAATCCACAAAAAACGTTTCACCCGCACGGTTGTTTTTATCTTTAAATACACCCGGCATTTTTGTTGTTCTAGCCTCCAATAGCAATCGGTGTCTGTATTGAAGAATATCGACGAACTCCTCAGGTTTAGATGGCGTAATATTCATTTCAACTTTACTACTGACCAATTTATACGTCCCCAATATGTCGTGAGAATCTTCATCTCGATTGAACATAGGCGTATCGGTTTCGATAATATTTTTGGCCTCCCCTACTTCAAATCGAGTTCCCTCAATATAATTTGAAAAATAGGATTCAAAAAAAGCGAAATTTTTGAAAGCAGTGTTGGAAGTGTTAATATCGATTACGTTTTTAAATTCTCTTTGTTTTAATTCTAAAAATAGTATTTCAAACAAATCTATTCTGGATTGGTCATATGGATTTCCAAATGCTCGAGCAATTGCCCGTGGCGATGATAATATTTTGGAAGGCTGAGTAGATAATAACGCACTGATAAGTTTGTTTAATTTTTCAAACTCTTTTTGCATACCCAATTTCTCGGCGATTACTTTTGCATTATCTCTAATCTGATTTAGTCCCTCTTCCCCTTTTACTTGTGCGATTTTTTCTAGTTTATTTTCTAATTCAGAAATTGATATCGTTTTAGATTCTGGACCTGTTTTTCTTGATGATTGAAGATTTTCTAAAAAAGCTCTTTCTTGCTGCGAAACAAATAGTTCTCCTGAGAATGAATTATCGCCCTCAATTGCTCCAATACCTTCCATAAAACGAATTGATATTCCAGGTAATTCAATTTTTTTGGTATAGGTATAGGTAACAAATATTTGACCTGTGTTGGTTGGTTTAAATTCAATTGCAGAACGATGGCTTAATAGTGAACCAGGATATAAATTACCAAGAATAGAAAAAATATTCCTTTTGATAATAACCTCATCGGTATCAACAAAGTTAGAAGTGAAAATACGAGGAGCAATTTTTTTAATTTTACCGGTTTTTTCAAGCAAAGCAATTTGCTTTCTTACTTTTTTATCACTCGAAGAATAAATAACTTCTTGTAGGTGCGTTGGGATATAATTTTCCATTAGTTCTACTTTATGTAAGCAAAACTATACTTTATTTTCCACTAAAATGTTATTTTTGGGCTTTTTTTTCCATTATAAACGAAATATGTTTTAAAAAGTAGGGTGTAATGTACATAAACACATCAATATAATCAAAATTGATTTTTTAAGAAAAAACAATAATTTAAATAAAAAAAGTTTAAATTGCACTCGAAATTTAATTCAAAAACAGTACACCAAACAGTACACCAAACCGTACACCATTTTTAAAGAAATCATCTTTTTTGGCATATAAATGGGGGTAAAAATCGAGTGAAAACTCAATTCATAACCCTGAGGTCGGGAGTTCAAATCTCCCTCTCGCTACAACAAAACCCCTTGCAAATTGTTGTTAGGGGTTTTTTATAAAATATAGCTGCATTTTTAATTATTCGGTTCAAATAAACCAATTTGTCTATTCATTTCATTTAATCTTTCTTTAGAATCTTTGCTGTTTATTAAGGTTACAATTGCTACTCTTTTTTCTTTAACAGAAACAAATTCAATGCAATACTTATTTATCCTGGCTGATATAACATCAGAACCCGCAAGAGAATAAACGTCTTCAATTCCTTCTAATAAAGCGTCAGATACATTTATTAAATTATAGGTTTCTCCCTCATTGTAATCAATTCCCATTATAGGAAGCTCAAAAATATGTTGGCTTTGAATTCCATCCAATGGCGTTGGTTTGTTCTCAAAATAGAGCAGTACTCTTTGAATAGTTTTGTCTTTATAGGATGCGTCTTCTTCCAGATTATATTTATATGAAAGATCACAAGTAATCATTTCTTTTATTCTAATTTCTTCTTTATTCTGAGCGAGAATATTTGAATTTAGCGCGAAAACTAATACCAATGTTGCAATTGTTTTTTTCATAATTAATTATTTAAATTCCTAATGTATTTTGAAGTTTGATGTTGTTTAGACATCCATTGTTTATTTATTACAATTGAAACAACGCCAATTGTTATTCCTAAACAATGGCATAAATGTGAAATAGAATCACTATTACCCAACGAAGTAAACTCATAAAAAGAGAAAAAAAGTAAAAATCCAATATTGAATTTTGGGAACGATTTTCTAGTCAATAATACTCGTGACAACAATAAATAACACAATCCAGATATTCCAATCATTGGAGTTGTAATGTTTAATAACACTAATGGAAATAGGATAAATGAAATTAATAGTGAAAATTTAATTAAATTATTTAATCCTAAATTGCTGTTGTAATCTGGTAAAATTACCAATATTAAAAAAAGTAAATTATATAATAAATGTTCTAAACCTGAATGAATAAAAGGGCTAAACAACGGATTGTATATAAATAAAGTTGATGCAATGTCGCTTGAAAAAAATGCAAAAAATAATATGTAAATTAAATTTAAAGCCAAAATGATTGTTGTTAATTTAATAAACAATTTGAATTTCAATTTGTAATCAAATTGTTTTAAACTATTTAAGAATGATTTCGTTACCATATATATTTTATATTGATTAATATTAAAAGAACGATTTTGTATTTCTAATTGAGTTAAGAAAACCCAATTGATTTTTTTTTGTTTTTACGAAAGTTCAATTCACTTTCAATATAATTTTTGAAATTTTCTTCAGTAGATTCTAAATTTTTAAATAGTATCTGTTCTACTAAAAACTTCTTTTTTAAATTTTGAATTTGGCCACCAGTTAAATGATATTTATTGCTAATTTCCAACAAAGGAGAATCGCTATAATTTGGAAAATGACTTTTCAAAATTTTAAATCTAGTTTCATTTTCTGGCTCATCCAAATGGAGTTTATATAAAATACGTCTATCAAAAGCTTTATCAATATTTTGAATTAAATTAGTAGTTGCTACGAATATGCCCTTAAAATCTTCGAGTTCTTGCAATAAAATATTTTGCATAGTATTGTTCATTTGATCCACAGAGGATTGAACATCATTGCGTTTACTAATTAATGCATCACATTCGTTGAAAAATAATATTGGCGTTTCACCATAAAATTTTACAGCTTGCCTGTATTCGTTAAAAACTCTTTTTATATTTTTTTCACTCTCCCCTACCCATTTTGATTTAATCGAAGCTACGTCAACCAGCAACAACATTCTGTTATTTAATTTGGCAATTTGTTTAACAAGCTCTGTTTTACCTGTTCCGGGCAAACCATAATAAAGCATAGATAATCCAGGGTTAATAGCATTTTCTTCAAATCTTTGCATTACTTCTGTAAAAGAATTGGAAGTCAATAATAAAACCTCATCTATAGATTTTTGGGTATCTGTATTGAAATATAAATTAGTGATCTCTAAACTTTCTGGCGTAATCAAGGTGCAGTATTTTGGAGAGAAAGTACTTTGTTCTGATTTATTTATATCAAAATTAATATGTTTTTTTAATTTCTCTCCTGGTAAAACAATGGAAAAATCAATAAATCCTGGAACCTCAAATTCTAAATAACCTTCAGTAAATAATTTAGATTTTTCTGTTGAAACCCGTTGTTTGAATCTAAAGTGTAAATTCGATTCGTCATCAAAATATTCTAAAATTAGATCTAAATCAAATTCCTGAATACCATACTGAGAATAGGCAATAATGTAAAACAGAATTACTTTTTCAATTTCATTAATATCTTCATTGTCAAATATCTCTTTGATCAATTCAAACTGTTTGAATTTATGAACATAATTAATTAACACCTCCACTACATATTCCTTTTCAACTGTTGCTAGGACATTATTTATATAGGATCTAATATTTAAAAAGGCTTCGTTTTGATTTTCTGGTATTTCAACATTAAGCTTTAAAATATCATTGTAAATAACTGCATCAATAACTTCTTTTGAAAAAACATATTCATTTGTTGGCTTAGAACTTCGGCGCATTGTTGAACGCAACAAACCAAGAGATTTCCAACGATTTATCTCTTCTATAGTTTTCATAAACTCAAGTGGTTTAAAACCTAAACTTTTCATTATTCTTGTTGCCGAATAAGATTCTCCACTTAATTGATCGCATATAATTATAGAAAATACAGCGGCAACTTTAATATCTACGGCAAAAAAATCAGCTATAGAATTTAAATCAGTTTCTAATTTACTTTGAATTTCAGGATTTTGAAAGATAAATTTATCCTTATTGTCATAAATTTCACTTACAC
>NZ_JBIKQP010000028.1:0-28141 GCF_044349645.1 Flavobacterium sp.
TGGTTTGGTGGCGGTCAAGATTTAACGCCTTATTATCTGTTTGAAGAAGATGCAAAACATTTTCATCAGACTTGCAAAACGGCTTGCGACAAACACAATCCAGATTTTTATCCAAAATATAAAAAACAATGTGACGAGTATTTCTGGAACGCTCACAGAAATGAAGCCCGGGGAATAGGCGGATTATTTTTCGATTATTGTAAAGCTACCGAAGAAATGTCAATGGAAAATTGGTTCAGTTTCGTAACAGAAGTCGGTAATAGTTTTCTGGAAGCATATGTTCCAATTATCGAAAAAAGAAAGAATTTAACTTATACGTCAGAACAAAGAACGTGGCAAGAAATCCGTCGTGGAAGATATGTTGAATTCAATTTGGTACATGACAAAGGCACGCTCTTTGGCTTAAAAACTAATGGCAGAATCGAAAGCATTTTGATGAGTTTGCCGCCACATGTTCAATGGGTTTACGACCATCATCCTATGACTGGTAGTGAAGAAAAAAAATTAATTAAAGTACTAGAATCACCAATTGATTGGGTTTAAAAAGTATAAATAAATATCATAAGTTAAAATAATTGAAGCGGAATTAATAATTAACAAAACGAAATTTTGTCCACTAAGTTTAAAATTTCCTTTAATAAAAAAGTATAAATTTTGTATAAGAAGCACAAATGAAATTATAATAAATAATGGAACTCCTATATAAATTAATAATGTAGCAGAACCAATATCACCTGTTTCAAAATTTGTAATTTTATATAAACTTAAATAAACAAGCGTAAATAGACTAAGGATTATTCTTTTTTTCATAAAACAAATATAAAAAAATATGTTCCCACTACAAAGAGGCCGAAGATTACGCGTGAACGAAAGTATTCGTTCATTAGTTCGCGAAACAACATTAAGTCCATCGGATTTTATGTTTCCAATGTTCATTGCAGAAGGCGAAAACGTAAAAGTTGAAATTCCTTCAATGGTTGGTATTTACCGTCGTTCAATCGATTTAACCGTTGAAGAAGTCAAAGAATTGTTCGCTTTAGGAATTCGCGCCGTAAATATTTACGTAAAAGTCGACGAATCGCTAAAAGACAACACTGGAAAAGAAGCTTGGAACCCAAACGGATTGATGCAACGCGCCATCAAAGCTATCAAAGCCGCTTGCCCAGAAATGATTGTTATGCCCGATGTAGCTTTGGATCCGTATTCTATTTATGGGCATGACGGAATTATTGCGAATGGCGATATAGAAAACGATTCAACCAATGAAGCTTTAGTAAAAATGGCCGTTTCTCACGCACAAGCGGGAGCCGATTTTGTAGCACCAAGCGATATGATGGACGGTCGCGTGTTGCGTTTGCGTCAAGGATTGGATGCGGCAGGATTTCAAAATGTGGGAATTATGAGTTATTCCGCTAAATATGCTTCGGCATTTTACGGGCCGTTTCGCGATGCTTTAGACAGCGCCCCTGTTGATAATGCGGATATTCCAAAAGATAAAAAAACCTACCAAATGGATTATGCCAATCGCATCGAAGCCATCAAAGAGGCCTTAATGGATGTTGAAGAAGGCGCCGATATGGTGATGGTAAAACCAGGAATTGCCTATTTAGACATTGTTCGCGAAGTCAAAAATGCGGTGAATGTTCCCGTAACCGTTTTCCACGTTTCAGGCGAATACGCCATGATAAAAGCCGCGGCCGAAAGAGGTTGGCTCGATCACGACAAAATTATGATGGAGCAATTAATGTGTATCAAAAGAGCAGGAGCTAGTTTAATTTCGACCTATTTTGCAAAAGAAGCGGCTATCATTTTAAACCAATAACAATGAAAAAAGTAGCCTTATTAGCATGCCTATTATTTCTTTTCTCTTGTAAAAAAGAAGGCGAAGAAACTTTTGGGCAACCCAATCCAACCGAAGTTTCACAAACACCTGAGGAACTCGGGAAATCTATTTTTGAAGGAAAAGGGAATTGTGCGGCTTGCCACAGAATGGATGAAAAGCTAGTAGGACCAAGCATTCAAGAAATTGCGAAAATCTACAAAGCGCAAAACGGGAATATGGTTTCCTTCCTAAAAGACGAGGCAAAACCAATTGTAGATCCTTCACAATATGAAGTGATGAAAACCAATTTAGCGCTTACAAAAGAAATGTCAGACGAAGAATTAAAAGGATTGGAAGCCTATATTTACAGCACTATTAAATAGTTTTTGGAGCTATTCCCGCTATCCGCTGTATCCACGCAAAAAAGCGTGGGATGCCGCTACTATCGGGGCTAAAAACCTATCGTTTTAATCAACCTTTATTTTAATTATTTACCTAAAAAATATCTCAACGATTTTATGTATATTCGTATTATTAGAATTTAAAAACCAAATAAACTACCACCCATGAAATTACTTAAAAAAATTGCACTGTGGACCGTAATTAGTCTGTCGTCATTAATTGTTTTGGCCTATGTTTTTAATGTCGATTATTTATTAAAAGCAATTCGAACCATCTATTTAAAAGGACATCAAACTGCTTTTTTAGAAGATTACAAAGAATTTGATAACGATACTATTTCAAAAAGTACTGTCGCTCAACCCTGGGCAATTCATAAAGATTACAATAAAGTTAAAGCTACTCCTGAATTAGAAAATCTTCACAAGGAAGTCGGAACTGTGGCTTATCTTATTATAGAAAAGGATAGTATTTGGCACGAAAGTTACTACGATGGTTTCGATAAAAACTCCAAATCCAATTCCTTCTCCATGGCCAAGAGCATCGTTTCGGCAGCACTTGGAAAAGCAATAATGGAAGGAAAAATTAAAAGTTTGGACCAATTGGTTTCTGACTTCTTCCCAGAATTTAAAGAAGGAAAATCGGCGACGATGACCGTAGGTGATTTGTCTTCTATGGCTTCTGGATTGAATTGGGACGAGGCCTATTATAGTCCCTTTTCTATTACTACTCGCGCGTATTTCACTGATGAATTGGAAAAAGTAATACTTGGATTAAAAGGGGTTGATGAACCAGGTAAAAAATACAAGTACTTAAGTGGTAATACTCAACTTTTAGCTATGGTAATTGAAAAAGCAACGGGTGAAAAAATACCAAAATATGTTTCTAAAAACTTCTGGCAACCAATGGGTGCTGAAAACGATGCGCTTTGGCAAACCGATAAAAAAGGTGGAGTGGTAAAAGCATTTTGCTGTGTGGCAAGTAATGCAAGAGATTTTGCCCGTTTTGGAAAATTATACAAACAGTATGGAAAATGGAACGGCAAGCAATTATTAGACAGTGCGTTTGTTGCAAAATCAATTACACCAAGGTTTAAAGAATCTCCAGAATATGGTTATGCATGGTGGTTAAGCGACTACAAAGGCAAGAACATATTTTATATGCGAGGTCATTTGGGTCAATACGTAATCGTGATTCCAGAAGACGAATTAATCATTGTGCGATTAGGAAATCGTGTGAAAAAATCTAAAAACTCGCCACATAGCGAAGACTTCTTTGTTTACATTGATGAAGCCTACAAAATGCTTGGCAAATGATAGATAAAATACTCCTCGAAAACATTCTTTTTCTTGATATAGAAACCGTTCCTGAAGCTTCCGATTATAACGAATTGGATATAGATATGAAAGACCTTTGGGAACACAAAACACAATACCAACGAAAAGAAGAATATACGCCAGAAGATTTTTATGACCGTGCAGGAATTTGGGCTGAATTTGGAAAAATTGTCTGTATTTCAGTGGGTTATTTTACCATTAAAGGAGACATTCGAAACTTTAGAGTGACTTCCTTTTTTGGAGAAGAAAAGAAAATTCTTCACGATTTTATCAATCTGTTGAACAATCATTTCAATAAGCCGCAGCATATATTGTGTGGGCATAACGCCAAGGAATTTGATATTCCATTTATTGCCAGAAGAATGATTATCAACCAAATTTCCCTTCCAAACAAGCTGAATTTATTTGGAAAAAAACCTTGGGAGATTCCGCATTTAGACACATTAGAATTATGGAAATTTGGTGATTATAAACATTACACTTCCTTAAAATTAATGTGTAAAGTGCTTGGAATTCCTTCATCAAAAGGCGACATTGACGGAAGTCAAGTAGGGCATGTTTATTATGTAGAAAAAGATATCGATAGAATTGTAACCTATTGCGAAAAAGATACCATTGCTGTGGCGCAAATATTCTTGCGTTTGCGTAGAGAAGATTTACTGATTGAGGAGGAAATTATTCACGTTTAATTTTATATTTGATTTATTACTTTTACAAAAAAATACAAATTATGGTTTTAAGTAGATTTTGGTTGGTTATTTTTATTTCGTCAATTGCATTTGTATTAATTAGCTTGTTTTCTGGAAACAGTTACACGCTCGATTTTATGATCAATGGGAAAAAAGACGATCCAATTATTATTTCTGAAAAATACCTTAACCAAGTTCCCGCTTTTATTAAGGACAGCATCGAAAAAGCACCTGATCAAACGATTGTAATTGATAATATTACTTCTAATCCAGATACGACCTATGTGTATTCTGCGAAAACTGTAAAAATTTTCAGCGGAGTTCAAAAATCAGATGGTTTGTTACCAACTTGTAAAAGCACTTTGCTGGATTTAGTATTACCACTTCTGGCATATCTGGCTTTTTTCTGCGGATTAATGGAGCTCCTAATTATTTCTGGAGCTTCAGAAAAACTGGCGAAATTGCTAAGTCCCGTATTTGTAAAAGTGTTTCCAAGTGTTCCAAAAAACCACCCTTCTATTTCATTTATGACCATGAATTTTGCTGCAAACTTCCTAGGTTTGGATTCTGCGGCAACACCTTTTGGCTTGAAAGCTATGGAAAGTTTACAAGAAATAAACCCTGATAAAGCCAAAGCCAGCGATGCTCAAATAATGTTCATGTGTTTGCACGCTTCTGGACTAACATTAATTGCGACTTCAATAATTGGTTATCGCGCTGCTGCAAATGCTACGAACCCTGCCGACGTGATGTTGCCTTGTATCATCACATCATTTATAGGCACCATTGCAGCCTTTTTAATTGTAGGAATCAAGCAAAAAATCAATTTCATTAGCGCTTCGTTAATAGTTGGATTAATGACATTAATTGCAGCCATTGTAGGATTATTGATGTATGTGAACCAATTGGATATCATTGGTAAAAATTATTTTACTTCCAATTTATCTGCGTTGATATTGATTGTAATCATCGCTTTTACTCTGCTATTTTCATTTTTTAAAGAAAAGAAATTTGCCGAAGCCAATACCACTGTTTTTGAAGCTTTTGTAACAGGAGCAAACAATGGTGTAAAAACTGGAGTTACCATTTTTCCTTATGTTTTGGGAATGCTAGTAGCAATTTCCTTATTTAGAAACAGCGGTTTGTTTGAAATAATTAGCGAATGGATCGCTTTTGCTTTTTCAAATATGGGCGTGAGTAAAGAAATCACCGATGCTTTACCAGTTGCTTTGCTAAGACCATTTAGCTCAGCGGGATCACGTGGATTTTTAATTGATTCTATGAATACTTTTGGAGCCGATTCCTTAACAGGAAGATTAAGCAGTATTTTCCAATGTAGCGCCGAAAGCACTTTTTATGTAATTGCCGTTTACTTTGGTTCTGTGAATATCAAAAATACACGTTATGCATTGAGCACAATGCTTTTAGTGGATGTGATTTGTGTGATTACAGCAATATTTGTTGCCAGTTGGTTTTTTTAAAAATCAAATTTCAATTGGACTACAATTGTTTTCTTGATTTCGGTATTTAAATTACTCAAAGAAATCCCCAACAAACGAACTGAATCTTTCATGCGTTCTTGGAACAACAATTCTTTTACGGTATCGAACAATAGCGATTTATCTGATATAAAATAAGGCAACGTTTTACTTCGTGTTTGCTGTGTAAAATCGCTGTATTTTATTTTTAAAGTTACCGTTTTCCCAGCAATTTTGTGTTTTTTCAATCGGCGGTCTAATTCAGCGGCGATGGTTTCTAAACGCTCTTGCATAAAAATCTCAGAAGTTAGATTTTCATCAAATGTGTGTTCGGCAGCTACCGATTTTGTAATCCGATTGGGTTTTACTTCGCTATTGTGAATGCCACGAACTACATAATAATAGTAGGTTCCCGACTTCCCGAAATGTTTTTCTAGGAATTCTATGGGTTTGCTTTTCAAATCCAAACCGGTAAAAATTCCTAATTGGTACATTTTTTCAGCAGTTACTTTTCCCACTCCATAAAATTTTCGAATGGGTAACTCCTCCAAAAATGGAATTACCTCATCGGGTGAAACTGTTTTTTGGCCATTGGGTTTGTTAACATCACTAGCCACTTTAGCGATAAATTTATTTATAGATATTCCTGCTGAGGCCGTTAGCCCTACTTCGTTGAGAATTCGAAATCGGATTTCTTGGGCAATTAGTGACGCGCTAGGATTTCCTTTTTTATTATTGGTTACATCAAGATAGGCTTCATCAAGCGAAAGCGGTTCCACCAAATCGGTATAGTCGTGAAATATTTTTCGGATTTTTTGGGAAATCTCTTTATAACGATCAAATCGAGGTTTTACAAAGATTAAATCGGGGCAATATTTTTTTGCTAATGCGCCACTCAAAGCACTTCGAACTCCAAATTTTCTTGCTTCATAACTGGCAGCAGAAACTACGCCGCGGATTTCATTTCCTCCAACAGCCACTGGTTTCCCTTGTAAATCGGGATTATCCATTTGTTCGACAGAAGCATAAAAAGCGTCCATGTCGACATGTATGATTTTTCGTAATGGAGTGGTTTCAGACATACTACAAATTTAATAAAATTGGCTCGAGTACCTTGTTTATTGTGATGAAAAAGAAATTTGTTTTTAAAAAAGAATTGGTACATTTGAAGAACGAATTAGCCCAGATTGCAGCGGCATCCCACACTTTTTAGTGTGGATATAGCGGAAAGCTGGATAAAGCTCCAAAAAGAAAAAAATGATAGAAATAGAACGCAAATTTTTAGTAAAATCGGAGGAGTTTAAAACAATTTCATTTGCAAAAAATGAGATTTCTCAGGGTTATTTAAACTCGAATCCAGAGCGAACTGTTAGAGTTCGAATCAAAGGAAACCAGGGCTATTTAACCATTAAAGGGAAAGGCAATGAAACAGGAATGAGCCGTTTGGAATGGGAAAAGGAAATTCCAATTGATGAGGCTAAAATGTTGCTTAATCTATGTGAAAGCGGCGTAATTTCTAAAGTGCGTTACGAAGTAAAATTCGGAAATCATGTTTATGAAGTCGATGAATTTTTTGGAGAAAACAAAGGGCTAATTTTGGCTGAAATTGAATTGCAGTCGGAAGAGGAAGTGTTTGAAAAACCAGATTGGTTAGGGGAAGAAGTGACTAATAGAGAAAAATATTACAATTCTTATCTGAGTAAAAAACCGTTTATAAACTGGTAATTAGTTTTCTATAATTTCCAGTTTAACTAATATAACACCGCTATTTTTGTTGGAAGCTATTTCCATAAAGGCACGTTTTGTTAAATCAATTTCTCGTCCTTTTGAAAAAGGTCCGCGGTCAATTACCTCAACAATTACCCATTTTCCATTTGATTCATTGGTTACTTTTAGTTTCGTTCCAAAGGGTAATTTTCTATGGGCAGCAGTATATTTATTATTATTAAAACGAATTCCACTTGAAGTTCTTCTACCGTTAAATTTATTGGCATAATAAGAGGCGTGTGCTTTGGTCTTAAATGCCTTTAATTTTATTCGGGGTTTAATGGTGTCAACTGCTATTGATTTATTTTTAGCAGTGTCAATTACTACTTTTTGAGTAATTTTTTTGCTACCTTTTTGAGCTTGCATTTGTACTCCATATAAAAAGAGGCACAAGATTGCGGTGAATACTATTTTATTTTGTTTCAACATAAATAGGTGTTTGAAAGAAATGGTTAATTATTATTAGACGAAAGTCTAAAATTATTAAAACCATAAATGCCATGGAATTCTAGCTAAAATTAAAAGTAGCCCTAATGTATAAAAAACAGCAAAAGATTTGAATTTTAATTCGCTTGTAGTGGCCTTTTTATGTTTGGACCAACCGATAGTTATTAAAACCAAGGCAAGAACATTAATTAGCGGGTGTTCTAGCGAAGTTAATCTTGCTTCTGCTACTTTCATGCTGAATCCAGCTAAGCCGAGCGGAGAAACGAAATATAAGATTAAACCAACTAATAATTGTACATGTGATCCTATTAATCCGAACAAAGCGATTTTTCGGTCTTTGGCAGTAAATTCTTTTTTAGAAGTAAAGCCAATAATTGCGTTAACAACAGCTAAAATTAGTAATAATAAAGCTAAATAAGCCCAGCCAGAATGAAATTTTTGTAAAAAGGTGTATAAATCCATGGTGTGTTTTATTATTTTAAATAACAAATATAAAGAAAAAAGCATAAAAAAAACGGCATTCTTTTCAGAATGCCGTTTTAAGAGTATATAAATTACTTTTTTCTGATTAGAAATTGTAGCTTAATGTGAAGTTCCAAGTTCTACCGAAACCGAAGAATACTTGGTTTCCTGTTGCAACTCCGTTGTACAATCTTCCTGCAGCAGCATAAGTTGTAGCTGGTGTTACTCCAGGTACTGCATCGTCAGCAAAAATATTTGTACTAGATTCAGCAATGAAAACTTTATCTAATAAGTTGTTTACATTCAATCTGAATTTTACTGATTCTGTAGAGTTAGCTAAATCCCATTTGTAAGAAACACCTGCGTCAATTAAATCAAAGCTTGGTAATTGTAACGTTCCTTTGTTAGTAGCGCTTGTGAATGAATTTGGATTAATATCAGCGTATAATTGATCATTAAAATTATAGTTTACATCGAAAGACATGTTTTTAGTCACATCAATTACTCCACCTAAAGCAGCTGTAACTTGAGCAGTGTTACCCACTTTTACATTGTCTAAATACAATGTTGTAACTGTACCTCCTGCAAATGGATTTCCATTTTGATCAAAACGATTACTGACACTGTTTCCTTTGTAGAACCAGTTTCCGTATGAGAACATCCCTGTTAATTTAAAGTGAGAGAACAATTTATATCTTGTTTCTAACTCAAACCCTTGGTGAACCTCAGTAATTCCCTGGAAATCATAATAACCTCCTAGATTGTTTACTACGTCAGTATCATTTCTTCTTTGGTATCTGTCTTTCCATTCCGTATTGTAAACGTTTACATTAACGTTTAATTTCGCATCTCTATAACCGTAACCTGCTTCAAATCCTAAAACTTTCTCGTTAGTTAAGTTAGTATTAACTACGTTAGCATTGTTTGGGAAAACAGCATTTAAAAATGGTTGTCTTGAATAGTATCCTGCATTTACGAATGCATTGTGGTTGTCATTGAAGTTATAATTTGCTCCCGCTTTGAAGTTACCTCCCATTATGTTCTTTTTTGCAGATTCTTGTAATGGATTGTTATTAGCGTAAAGGAAATAATCTTGTCTTTGGAAGCTTTGTTGAGAAACCGATGCTTGTACAAAAGCAGTTAAGTTGTCTTTTTCATATTCCGCTTGACCAAAAGCACCCAACCAATTCACTAGTCCGTTCCAGTTTCTTAAAATTGGCGTACCTTGAATTGCTTGGTAAAATGGGTTTAAAGATGGTGTAGGAGAAGAAGTTGCGCTAGTAAAAAGATTAGGGTTATTTACATCCGCAACATCTTTAAAAGTAGTAGCTCCTAAAAGATCATTTAAATATCTTACGTGAATTCCTTTGTAAGTTCTTAAATCCAAACCGAAGTCAAGAGAAAGGTTGTTTAATTTTTTATCTAAATTGATAATTCCTCCGTACCAGTCGTGAGAGTTAATACCAGCAATTTTAGAAACTCCATTAGTAGCTTCAGTTCCAGCAGTATTAACATATTGACCTCCAACTAAAGCTCTTGTAGCTGGTGCAAAAGTAGCAAACGCAGATGTTGCAGGTAATTGAACCGTTTGACCTGAGTTATAAGCATATAATTTATCAAAGTCAACTGTTCCAGTTCCGTTTGGAGCAGTTCTCCATCTGTCGTCATTAAAGTTTAAACCAGCTGCTCTACCCCAAGCACCTGATCCACCTCCACGACCCCAAGAACCGTATACGATAGTAGATAAATTGGTAGTTTCATTAATTTTATAATCCCAGTTGATAGAAGCTACTGGTTTGTTATAAAAATTCTGATTCATATTGTATTCACTTCCTTGTAAGTATCCCCAATCTCTATTATATTTAATCGCTGGAGTTCCTCCTCCTACAGTTAAATATTGAGCTAGAGTAATTCGTGTAGATCTTTGGTGGTGCCATTGTGCAGCTCCAGTGAAAGTAAATTCAAATTGGTGTTTGTCATTTAATTTATATCCAAGACCTAAGAAATAGTTAGTTCCTTCGAAATTTGTTCCGTCAACAAAACCGTCTCCTCTTGTTCTGCTTAATAAGAAAGAAGTAGACAATCCATTTTTCATTGTTCCAGTTGAATAAGAAAAAGTAGATTTAAGGTAGTTGTCGTTACCTATTGAAGAAGCAATAGATCCACCTTCTTTCATGTCAGAAGATCTAGTTACGATGTTAATAGTACCTCCTACAGAAGCAATCGCTAGTTTAGAAGCTCCTAAACCTCTTTGAACTTGAACTGATGAAGCTACATCAGTAAGTCCAGTCCAGTTACTCCAATAAACAGCACCGTTTTCCATGTCGTTTACTGGCATACCGTTAATCATAACCGCAATGTTTTCTTGAGCGAAACCTCTAATGTTTACTCTAGAGTCACCAAAACCTCCACCTACTTTAGAAGCATATACAGAAGGCATGTTTTTCAATAAGTCTGGAAATTCTTGATTTCCTGCTTTAGCTTGTATTTCTGCCGCTTTAATAGTAGAAACAGCCACTGGTGTTTTTCTTTCTTTAGCAACGTCAATAATGCTACCTCTAACCACTACTTCATCAAGTTGATTTGACTTAACAGTGTCTTTCTTAACAGCTTGTGCGAATGACGCAGTGGCTACAAGAAACAGTCCAAAAAATAAATTAATTTTAAAATTTTTCATTTGTTGTTTGTTTAAATTTTTGCAAATTTCAGTATTAAATTTGTCCTATATGTTAATAAAATGTTAAATGATAATTATATGTTAAAATGTTACAGTGAATGTTAATAAAAAATAAAAATAAATTCAAATATTTTAATAATTAACACTTTGCTTAAGTAATTATCAAACAATTGGGTTTATATTCTAATTTATCTGTTATTTTAAATAATAATTTAAAAGAAAATTTGTAGAACCGTCGTGCTTCTTAACCTCTTTAGTGTTAATTTCATCCAAAATGGAGTTCGCCAATTGTTTTCCTAATTCCACTCCCCATTGGTCGTAACTAAAAATATTCCAAATTACTCCTTGAACAAATATTTTATGTTCATACATAGCAATTAAAGCCCCTAAAGATTCTGGAGTTAATTGATCTATTAAAATAGTATTCGTGGGTTTGTTACCCTCAAAAACTTTAAACGGGGTCAAATAATCGGCTTTTTCAGAGGAAATTCCTTGTTGGTTAAATTCATCTCGAACTTGGGCTTCGGTTTTTCCATTTAATAATGCCTCGGTTTGTGCAAAAAAATTGGACATTAATTTATCGTGATGGTCTTTATTGCCATACAATGAATTTACATAACCAATGAAATCGGTAGGGATCAATTTTGTTCCTTGGTGAATTAATTGGAAAAAAGCGTGTTGAGAATTAGTTCCTGGTTCGCCCCAAATTATCGTTCCTGTTTGGTAATTAACTGGGTTTCCGTCACGCCCAATACTCTTTCCATTGCTTTCCATAATTCCTTGTTGAAGGTATGGAGCCAACTTTTGCAAATATTGTGTGTACGGAATTAACGCTTCGCTTTCGGCACCAAAGAAATTATTGTACCAAATGCTTAGTAAAGCGAAAACTACTGGTATGTTTTTATCGAAGGAAGCGGTTTTAAAATGTTCGTCCATTTTATTCGCCCCTTTCAAGACTTTATCAAAATTGTCAAATCCTACGGCTAGACTAATTGATAATCCAACGGCACTCCACAATGAAAATCGTCCTCCAACCCAATCCCACATTGGGAAAACATTATCTGCATTGATTCCAAATTCAGTTACGTTTTTAATATTGGTGGAAACCGCTACAAAATGTTTAGCCACGTCTTCTTGCTTGGCTGATTTCAAAAACCAAGAACGAATGGTCTCTGAATTAGTTAACGTTTCTTGTGTGGTAAACGTTTTTGAAACAATTACAAAAAGGGTGGTTTCAGGATTTATTTTTTTGATGATTTCGTTCACATGATCGCCATCAACATTGGAAACAAAATGAACGTTTAAGTGATTTTTATAATATTGTAATCCTTCCACAATCATTGCTGGCCCTAAGTCTGAACCGCCAATTCCAATATTTACCACATCGGTGAACGCCTTGCCTGTATATCCTTTTCTAAAACCATTCAACACTTCATCGGTAAATACTTTTATTTTGTTTTTAACTTCGTAGATTTCAGGAATTACATTTTGTCCGTCCACAGTAACAATTGAATTTTCAGGCGCTCGTAAAGCAGTATGAAGCACCGCTCTGTTTTCGGTTCTATTGATGGCTTCTCCTTCAAAATACACAGCAATCGCTTCTTTCAAATGGACTTCATTGGCTAAATTTAGAAGTAAATCCATGGTTTCTTGATTGATTCTATTCTTAGAATAATCAATTAAAAAGTCGTTCCACTGAATATGAAATTTCGATGCTCTAGAAGAATCTTCCTGAAACATATTTTTCATGGAAACCGTTTTCATAGTTTCAAAATGTTCTTGAATTGCTTTCCAAGCAGCTGTTGAGGATGGATTTGTATTTTGTAAGGCCATTATTAGGAAGTCTTAATTAGATTTTGAATTGCAAATTTACAAATAATGTTTGTAAAGTAAACGTGAAGAAATAGTATATGAAAAAGGGATTATTTTTTTTTGAATTCGATAGCGGCAACCCGGTCCAATTCTTTTTTTAATGGAGTCATTTGTTCTAAAAAACGAGGCAAATTCTTTTTGCTCATCGGCTCAGAATTTGGTAATTTCAATCGTAAAGCGTCTACTTGAACTCCATTTTTCCAAAATCGATAACACACGTGAGGGCCTGTTGCAAGTCCGGTACTTCCCACTTTCCCAATAATATCTCCTTGGTTTACTCGTTGACCTCGACGCGCGATAATTTTGGACATATGTAAATATTGAGTCGAATAGGTATTATTGTGTTTTACTTTAACAAAATTTCCATTTCCTGCTGTAAAACCGGTTTGTTCTACCACTCCCGAAGCAGTTGTCATAATTGGCGCTCCGTGGGGTGCTGCATAATCGGTCCCTTTGTGGGCTTTCCAGATTTGCTGCACTGGATGAAATCTATTTTTAGAATAACGCGAGGTAATATTTACAAATTTCAAAGGCGCTTTTAGGAAAAAGTTCTTAAGGGCTTTCCCTTCCTCGTCAAAGTATTCTAATTTATTGGAATTGGCATCTTGCGAAAATGGAAACGCATAAATTAATTTGCCTTTGTATTCAAAGAAGGAACATTTCAAGCTATCCACACCATCATAAATCGAATCGTTTATATACCTTTCTGTAAAAGTTACCGCAAATTTATCGCCTTTTTGTAATTTGAAAAAATCAATCGACCAAGCGTAAACTTTAGAAATAGAGACAGCTAATGCTCCGTCAACTCCTTTTTTTACTAATGTTTCAGATAAAGATCCGTCTAGTTTCCCCGCAATAGTTCTGCGGCGAATGGTAACAGGTTCAATGTGTTTATAGACTTTAATGGAATCTTTCAAATCGATAACATAATAACTTAAACGATCGGGTTGATAGATAAATGCGCGGATTTTTTTAGATTTCCCTTTGGATCTCAAAATTGTATAGGGCTTGTCTATTCGCATCAATCGAACGTCAAAAGTGTCTTTAACTTTCTCGACGATGTCATACACTTTTAGGTCACCTAAATTTTGTTTTTCAAGGATACTCCCAAAGGTATCGCCGTCCCTAATGGTGTCGTGGACAACATCAAAATGATTGAGTACAAATCCAAAAGCAACAACAATAGGTTCTTTACGAATAGTCTTATCCTTTTCCGATTTATTACAGGAAAACAATGTTGCTATTAGTAAAAGTATAATGCTAGCTTTTTTCAAACCGTATTTTTAGGTATTAATTCTCAGCTCCCCAGTTTTTCAATTCTTCTTCGCTCCACAACTCAGGGAAAAATATTCTTCTTTGGTATTTTGGATGCATGTATTTTTTCCAATCGCTTCCCCCTGTTGCTTCCCCATTTCCTTGTCCGCTTGACTCAATATATTTTCTAGCTGCGTTTAAGTGCCCCATCACCCAAGTGATATTTACGGTATGATCGTAATGGCGCATTGCTTTAATTAATTCAGGATTTTTTTGGTCGGATTCAGGTAGTTGTTTGAATTTTTGCCACAAATTAATTGTGTTGTATTCTTCCATTGATCGAAGAAATTGAGCCTTATATTTTCGTTCAAATTCTAGAATTAAATAGGACTTTTCACCCGTTGAATGGTCTTTACCTCCAGCTTGCCAATACAAATGTTCTAATGCATGTTCGTAAGGAGTATTTCTATCAATTGTAGCTCTAAAACGATAATCTATTAAGTTGATTAGATCGGTAGAGGCAAACTCAATTAAACGATATTGGGCACTTTGAAATCCACTTGCAGGTGTTAATGTATTTCTGAATTTCATGTATTGATCTACTTCCATTCCGTCGCCCATAATGTCAAACGAAGTGGTGAGCATATCAAAATAGCGACTAATTCTCATTAATCTATCCGTGAAAAATGCAGTCTCTAAATTATCATTTTTGCAAATTTGCTCTATTTCCCACAATATCATTTTGAATAACAATTCGTTAACCTGATGGTACATAATAAATACCATTTCGTCAGGAAGAGTAGTTCGTTGCACTTGCAAATTTAAAAGCGCGTCTGTTTGAATATAATCCCAATAAGTAATTGGTTTCGACCAAAGTAGTCCTTCTAAATGTGTTTCCGTTTTTTGATTGATCTTTTGAAATTTATCTTCTAATTTTTGAAGGATCTCTTTGGATATATTTTGATTTTCCATTCTTAATTTACTTTTATTGTGAAAGAATTTTTCAATCCTTTAAAGCCATCTAAATCTGCTTTTATTGATCCAACGGTTAAGCTCGCCTGAATTCTAACTGGGATTTTATTATCGTCGTCTGAAATCCAAACAGTAAGAGCTTCTTGTTCTTTGAAAACTCTTCCTGATTGAACTAATGGGCGAAAAATCATAGTTGGGATTACTCCAAACTTAGTACTGAGATCTTCTCGGCCGATAAATTTAAGCTTAAATTTTGTAGTTTCCTCATCAAAGAACATATCAATCGAAACCGATTCTCCAACTTTTAACTTATTTATGGTTGGATAATTTCTCAAATAATAAAAAGTTGAAACGATATCTTGTGTATTATTTGGGATTACAAATGTTCTTTCGGTTTTGTTATCATAATCTTTAACTAAAACTCGATCTGAGGCTTGATTGAAAAACCCTTCTTGATTTTTTGTATAACCTCCTTCATTAATTTTTCGAACGTATTTGTATGGATTTCCAGTAACTTTATCAAAATAACTTTCATAAAGGTCGTCCACTTTAAAAAAGAATCTTGACATTCCTGTAGAATATCCTTTTCCGATTACGTGATACACTTTTTTGTTATTAATAACGCCGTCTTTGACTTCAAGTGTTGCATATCCTGCATTAATCAATCCGTAATGAACTCGGAATTTAAACCATTCTCCGGTTTGAAAAGCGTCTTCACGTTGCGTGTCAAAACTAAAAAGTAGGGGAAATATTAGGAGGATTACTAATTTTTTCATGGTATTGGTTATTATTTTAATTGCATGTACAATATTTGTTCCAAATGTAATAAAAACAAAAAAACTCAGTCAAATAATGACTGAGTTTTTATGCTATTAACCAACCAAAAAATTATAAATTATGAAAATTTATACAAAAATGAGGAAACCACTCCTTATTTCTGAGTACAAAGATATTCAAAATGTTGAATTATAATTAGCAAAAAATGAACTTTAACATTTATTTTGCAAAGATAATTCCCTTTCGGCTGATTTCTTTATGAAAAATTTAAGGAAATCTATATTTATTTATAAAGTTCCTCTTAAAGATTGCTCTCTTTCAATAGATTCAAAAAGCGCTTTAAAATTTCCAGCACCAAATCCTTTTGCTCCCATTCTTTGAATTATTTCAAAAAATAATGTTGGTCGGTCTTGAACTGGTTTGGTGAAAATTTGCAATAAATATCCATCTTCATCGGCATCAACCATAATGGCTAAATTTTCAATTGCGTTTAAATCTTCTTTCATCATTTCCATGTGAACTCCTAATCTTTCAGGAATTGCTTGATAATAGGCATGAGGTGGCGCTGATAAAAATTCTACTCCACGTGCTTTTAATTGAGTAACTGTAGCGATAATATCATCGGTAGCAATAGCAATGTGTTGCACCCCTGGCCCGCCATAAAAATCTAAATATTCCTCAATTTGTGAACGTTTTTTTCCTTCTGCTGGTTCGTTGATTGGGAATTTAATACGTCCGTTTCCATTCGACATTACTTTACTCATTAATGCAGAATATTCGGTATGGATTTGTTTGTCATCAAAAGACAAGAAATTCACAAATCCCATAACGTCTTCGTAGAATTTTACCCAAGTATTCATTTCATTCCAACCTACATTTCCTACCATGTGGTCAATGTATTTCAATCCAACTGCTTCTGGATTGTAGTCGGATTTCCATTCTTTATAACCAGGTAAGAAAATACCGTTGTAGTTTTTTCTTTCTACAAATAGGTGAACGGTTTCTCCATAAGTATAGATTCCTGAACGAACTACTTCTCCAAATTCATCTTTTTCTACTGTAGGTTCCATAAAAGAAACGGCTCCTCTTTTCATGGTTTCATGGTAGGCGCTAGTGGCGTCTTCCACCCAAAGGGCAACAATTTTTACACCGTCGCCATGTTTTCTTAAATGGTCATTTATAGGAGAATCTTGGTTTAAAGGTGTGGTTAAAACCAATCTGATTTTATCTTGTTTTAGCACATAGGAAGTTCTATCGCGCACACCTGTTTCTAATCCGGCATACGCCAATGATTGATAACCGAATGCTGTTTTATAATAATGTGCTGATTGTTTTGCGTTTCCTACATAAAGTTCTACATAGTCGGTTCCTAGTAATGGAAGGAAATCTTGTGCTCCTTCAAATATTTTTTCTAATCCGTATTCTACAGATTTTACTTCTTTTGTTGACATTTTGATATGTTTTATGAGGTGAAATAATCGTTCCTCTTATTTCTAAATTTTGTTAATTATCGGAAACCCTAGCCCTGATAGTAGTGGAAATCCCATGTTGTTGTGAGGCACGAACAATAAGATGGATTGTAACGAATAGCAGGAAATAGCTCCAAATTATTCTGTCCAAGATTGATAATACTTTCCGTCGTCGAGGCCCATGGCTTCTTCGGTAACCATTAATGGTCTGAAAGTATCTACCATTACGGCTAATTCTTCTGTTACAGTTTGTCCGATACTTCTTTCCATTGCTCCTGGCGCTGGTCCGTGCGGAATTCCTTTTGGATGTAAAGTAATGTGTCCTTGCTCGATATTGTTTCGGCTCATAAAATCGCCGTCCACATAATAAATCACCTCATCGCTATCTATATTGCTGTGATTGTATGGTGCTGGGATTGATTTTGGGTGATAATCGTACAGTCTTGGAACGAATGAACATACTACAAATGTGGCTGTTTCAAATGTTTGATGTACTGGTGGTGGCTGGTGAACTCTTCCGGTAATTGGTTCGAAATTGTGAATGCTGAATCCGTATGGAAAATTATATCCGTCCCATCCGACAACGTCAAAAGGGTGAGTTGCATATACAATTTCATGCATCATTCCTTCTTTTTTGATTTTGATTAGGAAATCTCCTTTTTCATCGTGGGTTTCCAATTCGTTTGGCAAGATAAAATCGCGTTCACAAAATGGGGAATGCTCTAGATGTTGTCCTGATTCATTTTTATATCTTTTTGGGGTATAAAATGGTGTGAAAGATTCAACGTAGAACAGTCGATTATCGGAAGTTTCGAAATCTATTTGGTAGATTACCCCTCTAGGAATTATTAGATAATCTCCATATTCAAATGGAATATTTCCCAGCATGGTTCGTAATTTCCCTTTTCCTTTGTGGATGAATAGCATTTCATCGGCATCGGCATTTTTATAGAAATAGTTGCGAAGTGATGTTTTTGGAGCTGCCAAACCGATTGTACAATCTTTATTGACCAACATTGGTTTTCTACTGTCTAAAAAATCGTCTTCTGGTTTTACTTCAAACCCTTTTAGCAATAATGCTTTTATGTTTTTGCCAATTGCAATTTTAGGTTCTACTGAATACGATTTAAGTATTTCTTTTACTTGCGTTGGTCTATGAACGTGATAGGAAAGTGACGAATGTCCGTGGAATCCTTCAGTTCCAAATAATTGTTCGTAAAAAAATCCTCCTTTTGGATTTTCAAACTGTGTGTGTCTTTTTTGGGGAAACTCTCCGAGTTTATGATATATTGGCATCTTTTTATTGTTTAAAGTTTAAGATAAAAGTTGTTTAACTTCAAATATTTTTTTAATCAAAAAGAAATAAATCATTCTGGGTTTCTCTTGATGAGAAATTGTAAATAATCTAATAATCCAATCCATGTTGTTTTCATATAACAAATATCGTAAAAAATATATTATAAAAAAAAGCGACTTCAATTGAAGCCGCTTTTTTTTATTTTCTTTCGTTGTCTAATCTTTCAAATTCTTCCGGGTTATTTAATTTAGCATGTTTCTTACTGTAAAGAAAATAAACTGAGATACCAATTATTCCCCAAATAATAAATGCATACCAAGTTTCTTTTCTAACATATAGCATTAAAAATATATTAAATGAAACTCCTAAAGTACCAACTAAGTATAGAGCCGGAGTTCTATATGGTCTTTCTAATTCTGGTTTTTTATATCTTAGGATCATTACGGCAACACACACCATTGCAAAAGCTAATAATGTACCCATTGAACACATTTCTGAAACTTTATCAATAGGAGTAAATGCTGCTACGACTGCTATAATCGCACCAACTAAATAGGTGCTTTTATATGGTGTTTTAAAACTTGCATGTAAATCTTTGAAAAATGGAGGCAATAAACCGTCTTTTGCCATTCCTAAAAATATACGTGTTTGACCTAACATCATCACCAACATAACAGAAGTTAAACCCGCTGTGGCTGCAATTGTTATAATAAATACTGCCCAGCCTAAACCGTTTTCAGCAAATGCTGAGGCAACTGGCGCTGATTTATCTAATACATCATATTTTACCATCCCAGTTAATACTAAAGAAACTAGTATATATAAAACAGTACAGATTACTAATGAAGCAACGATTGCAAAAGGGACGTCTTTTTTTGGATTTATGGCTTCCCCTGCTTGTGTTGAAACGGCATCAAAACCAATATAGGCAAAAAATACAATTGTTGCGGCTGTCATAACACCTCCAAAACCAAAGTTAACTTTTTCTACACCATCAACTATAGTAGTTGTTTCAGCAGGAATAAATGGATGCCAGTTAGCCGTATCTATGTAGAAAGCCCCAACAATAATAACAAACAATACTACTGCTATTTTTACAATTACAATAATATTATTCGTTTTTGCAGCTTCTTTAATTCCTTTTATTAATATAGAGGTTACAATTAATGTAATAATTAATGCTGGTAAATTAATAGCAAAAGTTGGAGCAGCTACCCCAGCAATTTTTGCTTTTTCTATCGCTGTTGCTAAATCATTACAAAGCCAAAGTGGAATTTCTATATGAAATAAGTGCAGTAGTTTAACAAAATAACCACTCCAAGCTACCGCAACCGTTGTGGCTCCCATCATGTATTCGAGAATAAGATTCCATCCTATAAACCAAGCGAAAAGTTCTCCAACTGTACCATAAGCATAGGCATAGGCGGAACCTTCAACTGGTAATACTGAAGCGAATTCGGCATAACATAAAGAAGCAAATAAACATCCTATTCCTGCTATTACAAAAGAAAGCGCAAGTGCGGGTCCGGCATAATCATGCGCGGCAATACCTGTTAATGTAAATATTCCACCTCCAATAATAGCACCAATTCCTAATGAGGTTAAACCCCATTTTGTAAGTACTCTTTTTAAATCGTTTTTTTTCATGTCAGCTTCAAAAGCAGAAACTGGTTTAACTCTCCAAATAGACATAATGTGTGTTTTTTATAAATGTTTTCAAATATATAGAATTTTATACAACATTGTACATTTAAAAATTATTTGAATAAAATAATCTTAAAAATAAAAACCAATTGAAACTAGAGTATACCCTTTATTTAACTCTGGCGACCAGGTATACTTTATTTCTGCGGGTCCAACAATAGTTTCCAATCCGTATCCTAAAGCATATCCTGAGAATTTTGGTTTTGAAATCCAATCCGTTGTTTCAAACAATTCGTTGTTTACTTGGGCAAAATTTCCAGAAACGTTTACATGGTTTTTTTTATAAAATTCATAATCGATTGTCAATGCCGTTTTGATAAAACTATTCCCTGTAATACTCAAAAAATCATATCCGTAAAATGATCTAATATTGTTTATTGGATTAAATCCAAATCCGCCTAAAGCAAAATCTAATAATGGCTCGCTTCCTTTTCCAAATTTTAATCCAGCATCTGCTTGAAACTGAATAGTGGCTTTATTAAAAAAAGTTTTCACGATACTAAATTCGCTTTTTGCAATTGAAAAGGGTTCAAATTGATTTTCAAAATTAGAGGAGCTTATGTAAGTATTAATGTTTGTTGAAAATGACCATCCCTTCTTTGGGAAATATTTATTGTCAAAAGAATCGTATTTTAATGACTCGAAAACACTCCAATAATTATTGTTCTCTAAAACAGAATTTGAATTTGAAATGGTTTCTGAACTAATTTTAAGATTTTTATTTTCAACTCCAATTCCAAATAGAAATTTTTGAAAAGAAACAGTTTGAACATATGCTTGATTGGTGAAGTCTAAATATTCAATATTTAATGTATTTATGCCAAGTTGTGAATTAGCAAAACTGGAGAGAAAGCCGATTGGTACATTTTTAGAAAAGCCACTATATTTCGATTTTAATCCAAAACTCCAGTGAAATCCATTGTCAATATAATATTCTAAGTTGTATCTAAAATTATCTCCCAAAGCGACATCAACAAATGCAACGTCGTTTTTTGAAAGTACTTTTTTTTCAGTTAAATTTACTAGAAAAGCACTTTTGAATAATCCGTCATAATGCAATCCAAATTTTAATAATGTGGTTTGAGGGCTTTCAACTAAATTTATATTTAAATCGTCGTGGTTGTTGTTTTTGTCAATTGTATAAATAATCGATTTAAAATTTTGAGTAGCACTTAAATTATCGGTTCCTATTCTAAGATCATCATAAACTATTTTGCTATTCGCATTGAATCCTAACTTCCCTAATACATAGGAACGAGTATAATTAGGCAAAAAATTGATGTTGATGTATTTAATATGAAGTGAATCATTACCAACATTTAGCTTTTCTTTTTTATAATTTTCTAGAGGATTGGTTAATTTCTTTATTTTATCTAATTGGTCATTTGCAGCTTTTTCACCTCTGCTAATAATTTCTTCTATTGCATCAAATGATATGATCCCGTATTGATTTACTTCTGGTTTTATATAAATATCGGTAGCGGCTTTATTCGCTTTCATTTTTTCAATCATTTGAAGATTGTTAATTTGTACTAATATTTTAGTGGCATCATTCAAATTGTTTCGGTCTTTAATTTCGTCCTGAACATCAACGCCAATTATAATATCCGCGCCAAGTTTTCGAATTTCATCTACTGGAAAATTATTTGATACTCCACCATCAACAAGTAATTTACCATCCAATTCAACTGGCGCAAATATGGATGGAAAAGCAGAGCTCGCAATTAATGCTTTTGCCAAATACCCTTTATCTAAAATTACTTGTTGCCCTGTTTCAATATCGGTTGCCATGCATAAAAAAGGGATCGGTAATTTATTAAAGTCATGAATTTCTCTAACGTGCTTGGTCAACCTATTTATTAAATTATAATTGTACATCCCTTTGGATAATGACAACGGGATTCCAACTTTAAAATTATTTACTGGCAATGAAAAGGCATACAATTCATCGTTTCTTTTCTCGTAAAAATTCTTTGATGAGCGGGGAATATAGTCAGTTATAAGATTATTAAAATCAGTATCTCTAAATATTGAATCCAACTGAGCCGCATTATATCCCGAAGCATAAAGCGCTCCAATTACCGATCCAACACTTGTTCCGCCAATATAATCGATTTTCACTCCGGCGTTTTCAAGTACTTTTATCACACCAATATGCGCAAACCCTTTCGCTCCACCACCGCTTAAAACCAATCCAATTTTAGGTCGCGTTTTAATAGTATCTTGTGAGAAAGCATTTTGGGTTAAAACAAAAATAAAAAGAAAGATGGCGGCTATATTTTTCATTTTTAGGCTTTAAATGGTTTTGTAAAAGTCGGTAATTTTTTTTGCTTTTGAAACACCTACCACCTCTGAAATTTCTTTTTCTGATGCTAATTTTAATCTTTTAACACTTTTAAAGTGCTTGATTAATATTAACATCGTTTTTTCGCCTATTCCTGGTATGTTTTCTATTGAGGAATTTAGTGCCGATTTACTTCTTTTATCCCTATGAAATGTAATTCCAAAGCGATGGGCTTCATTTCTCAAATGCTGAATTACCTTTAATGTTTCCGATTTTTTATCTAAATATAAAGGTACAGAATCTCCGGGATAGAAAAGTTCTTCTAGTCTTTTTGCAATTCCAATTATTGCTATTTTTCCTCGTAGTCCCAATTCGTCAATGCTTTTCAATGCTGATGATAATTGCCCTTTTCCACCATCTATGATAATTAATTGTGGCAACGGTTGGTTTTCTTCCAGCATTCTCTTGTACCTTCTAAAAACAACTTCTTCCATTGAAGCAAAATCATCGGGTCCAATTACTGTTTTAATATTGAAATGTCGGTAATCTTTTTTGCTAGGTTTTCCATCTTTAAAAACCACACAAGCTGAAACAGGATTGGTTCCTTGAATATTGGAATTATCAAAACATTCAATATGTCGTGGCTCTTCAGAAAGTCTTAAATCCTTTTGCATCTGTGCCATAATTCGGTTGGAATGTCTTTCAGGATCAACAATTTGAAGTTGCTTTAATTGATCAATTCTGTAAAATTTTGCATTTCTAATCGACAAATCTAAAATTTGCTTTTTATCTCCCAATTGTGGAATGGTAATTTTTATGTTTTCCCCTAAATTAACAGGGAATGGAACAACAATCTCTTTTGATAATAAATGAAATCGGTCTCTCAATTCAATAATGGCAAGTTCCAATAACTCTTCATCGGATTCATCCAATTTCTTTTTGATTTCTAAAGTATGGGAACGAATTATCGAGCCGTGAGAAATTTGCAAGAAATTTACAAATGCTGCACTTTCATCTGAAACTATTGAAAACACATCGATATTGGTGATTTTTGGATTTATTATGGTCGAACGAGATTGATAATTCTCTAAAACGTCCATTTTTTCTTTGATTTTTTGAGCTTCCTCAAATTGCATTTTGGAAGCAAAATCATTCATTAGTCTTTTGAACTCTCTTTGACTTTCTTTGAAATTTCCCTTCAAGATTTCACGAATTGCATCTACTTGCTTTTGATAATTTTCTGCTGTTTCGTGTGCTTCGCATGGTCCTTTACAATTCCCTATATGATATTCTAAACAAACTTTGAATTTATTGTTCTCAATGTTTTTTTGACTCAAATCATAGTTGCAAGTTCGTAACGGATACAATTCTTTTATTAAATCTAAAATAGTATTTACAGTTTTAAAACAAGTATACGGGCCAAAATATTCCGAGCCGTCTTTTACCATTCTTCGTGTAGGAAAAATTCTAGGGAAGGCTTCTTTTTTGATGCAAATCCAAGGATACGTTTTGTCGTCTCGTAACATCACATTGTAACGAGGCTGTAATGTTTTGATTAAATTGTTTTCCAATAAAAGGGCATCCGTTTCAGTAGGAACGACAATGTGTTTTATTGTAACAATTTTTTTTACAAGGACATTCGTTTTGGCAGTATCATGAATTTTATTAAAATAGGAAGCCACTCTTTTTTTAAGATTTTTGGCTTTGCCTACATATAAAATTTTATCCTCTTTATCATAATATTGATACACCCCGGGTCCGTCGGGTAAAGTTTGTATCTGAAGTTGTAAAGAAGGATTTTGCATTTATAAATTATTTCAATACAAATAAAACGCTTAGTATTTTATTGGTTTTCAAATTTACAAAATCTCGCATTTAAAAGCGAAAAACAAACGAGAACTTCTAATTTATAACCCATAATTTTCTACTTTTAACGTTTTAATGAAATTATGAGTACTTTAGAACATAAAAGCATCACTATTTTTAAGGAAACTGTTTTGCCAGGCGAAAGCAAAACGATCAATATGGAAATTGCAACTTTGCATACCATGACTAAATTAAAAGTTCCAATAATTGTAGAACGATCAAAATACAGCGGCCCAACCATTTTACTTTCTGCCGGATTACATGGAGATGAAATTAACGGAATTGAAATCATACGACAAATAATTACCAAAAATATCAACAAACCAAAAACAGGAACTATCATTTGTATTCCAGTTATAAATGTATTTGGATTTGTCAATCAAACTCGGGAATTTCCTGATAAAAGAGATTTAAATCGCGTTTTCCCGGGCAGCAAAAAAGGTTCTTTAGCTAGCAGATTTGCCTTTTATCTGTTAAAGGAAATTATGCCACACATTGATTATGCTATTGATTTTCATGCCGGTGGCGCGAGTAGATTCAACGCTCCACAAATTAGAATTGTTCCAAAAAATACTGAATTAAAACAATTAGCAGATATTTTTAATGCGCCTTTTGGATTGTACTCAAAAAATATTGCTGGCTCCTTTAGAAATGCTTGCGATAAATTGGGTGTAAAAATGTTGCTGTTTGAAGGTGGAAAATCGGTGAATATTAATGAAGAAGTAACACAAGAAGGAATAGAAGGAACAAAGAGAGTATTAGACCATCTTGGGATGCTTAACTCCAAAAAGGAAGTAACTTATCCTGAAAAACCAACAATCTATATCGCCAAATCGAACTGGATCAGAGCAAAATATTCGGGTATGTTTCACGGTTATACCCAAATTGGAAATTATGTTACAAAAGGGCAAATACTAGCCACCATTTCAGATCCTTACGGAAAAATTGAATTTTCAGTTAAGGCGCCTAATTCAGGATATATAATCAATGTAAATGACGCGCCAATTGTTTATCAAGGCGATGCCATTTACCATATTTCAACGCAAATTAGCGATGTTTAAAAAAGAAATTCGTTTAAAATACAAGGAACTCCGTAATTCTTTATCAGAAAGTCAGATAGAAGAAATGAGTTTGGCTATTGCCAATGAAGTCTTGTTACTTCCAATTTGGGAAAAAACGTATTTTCATGTTTTTCTTTCCATTGAAGAACAGAAAGAAGTCAATACCGAATACCTTTTACATTTATTATCTGGTAAAGACAAAGAGATTTGTATTTCGAAAAGTGATTTTGAAACTCGTAAAATGACCCATTATTTATTGACTGACAATACAAAAATCAAAAAAAACGAATACAATATTCCAGAGCCTATTGACGGAATTGAAGTGCCTTCCCATAAAATGGAGGTGGTTTTTATTCCATTATTAGCTTATGATACTTATGGAAACCGCGTAGGTTATGGAAAAGGATTCTACGATAAATTCTTAGCAGAATGCAATCCAAATACGATTAAAATTGGTTTGTCCTTTTTTGAACCAGAAGAATTAATTTCGGATGTAAATGCTTCAGACATCCAACTCAATTATTGCGTTACTCCAAACAGAATAATAAAGTTCTAATTTTACTCTACACCCTGAGTTTTAGGGAATGCTTTTTTATTGAATACAATTAATATTCCAACTCCTGTTGAAATTGCCATGTCGGCAACATTGAAAATGGCATTGAAGAAAGTGAAGAATTTTCCGCCCCAAAATGGTAGCCAAGTCGGTAAATTTCCTTCCCAAATAGGGAAATAAAATAAATCTACTACTTTACCATAAAATAATTCACCGTAAGGTTTGTCTGAGAATAAAGTTGCAACAGTATGGTAACTATCATCGAAAAACACTCCATAAAAAACAGAATCGATAATGTTACCAAAAGCTCCAGCAAAAATGAGCGCTATGGCTACAATTAAAAAATTAGAACTTTGCTTTTTTACAGCGTCCCAAAGCCAGTAGGCAATTCCTGTTACAGCAACTAATCTGAAAAGTGTTAGTATTATTTTTCCGTAAGAACCTGGAATTTGCGTACCCCAAGCCATTCCTTCATTTTCAATAAATAGAATTTTGAACCAACTGAAAACTTCCACTTCCTCACCTAAAATAAAATGAGTTTTAATGTAGATTTTCGAAATTTGGTCAATTAATAAAATAATGAAAATAAGTAAATAGGCTTTTTTTAATGACATTTTGTATATTTTAATTCCGCAAAAATAATACTATTTTTAATAAAAAACGCCCCTAGAAAGGAGCGTTTAAAATTATTGTGAAAATTTTATTATCGCTGTAAGTTCTTAGCTTCAATACTCATTGTTGCGTGAGGAACCACTAACAATCTTTCTTTGCTGATTAATTTCCCTGTTACTTTACAGAAACCGTATGTTTTGTTTTCTACACGGAAAAGTGCGTTTTTCAAGTCACGAATAAACTTTTCTTGACGAATTGCCAATTGAGAGTTTGCTTCTTTTGACATCGTTTCGCTTCCTTCTTCAAATGCTTTGAACGTTGGAGACGTATCGTCTGTTCCGTTGTTTAAGTCGTTCATGTATGCACTTTTTATCAACTCTAAATCAGTTTGTGCTTTTTGTATTTTATTAATTATAAGTTCTTTGAACTCTGCTAAGTCAGCATCTGAGTATCTTAATGTGTCTATTGCCATTCTATTCTTATTTATTAATTGCTATTCTTGTTGTTATTTCGTCAAATTCAATTGCAACACCACTTTCTAATTCGTCTACAAAAACCAATAAATCAGTTAATGTTTCTGATTTTATATAGGCTTCATTATTAAGAATTGCTGTTTCCAAATCTCCATTTCTTTGAATTTTGACTTTGATTTTATCTGTAACTTCAAATCCAGAGTCCTTTCTAATGTTCTGAATTCTATTTACCAATTCTCTTGCAATTCCTTCTTGATGCAATTCCTCCGAAATTGAAATATCTAGCGCCACTGTAATTCCATTTGAATTGGCTACCAACCAACCTTCAATATCTTGAGACGAGATTTCAACTTCTTGTAATGTTAAAATTATACTTTTTTCTTGAATAATTATACTAATTTCTCCTTCTCTTTCAAATTTATTAATTTGATCTGATGAAAAACCTTGTATCTCCTTGGCAATCAAGCCCATATCCTTACCAAATCTCGGGCCTAATGTTTTAAAATTAGGCTTAATTTGTTTCACTAATATCCCTGATGCATCGTCTAAAAGCACAATTTCTTTTACGTTAACCTCTGCTTTTATCAAGTCAGAAACGGCTTCAATTTCAGCACGTTGACTCTCTTCAAGTATTGGTATCATTATCTTTTGTAAAGGTTGACGTACTTTTATCATTTCCTTTTTTCGTAGCGATAATACCAATGAAGAAATAGTTTGCGCTTTCTCCATTTTACTCTCTAACGATTTATCAACATACTTTTCAACGCATTGAGGAAAATCAGCCAAATGTACACTTTCAAAATTTTCTGATTGTGTTGCTAATGTTAAATCTCTGTATAATTTATCCATGAAAAATGGAGCAATTGGAG
>NZ_JBIKQP010000049.1:0-9361 GCF_044349645.1 Flavobacterium sp.
GCAGCTACGTCTACGGTAACATCGTGATAGGTTTTATTTCCTATAACTAAAGGTTTTCTAATACTTGAATCGTGTATATGAGACATATCCTTTTTAATTTTATTAATTTATTTTTACTTATAAAGTTAGAATTGTAAGCAATTTTGCGAGGTTCAAACTTTATGAATTTCTAACTTTAACATGATAAACAACGTTAGGTTTTGTACCAACGTGCTCTAATAAATGGTATGCTCTTTCGTCTTCTACTAATTTAGCGATTGGGCTTTCTTTAACATTTATATCTCCAAAAGTCATTGCTCCTGTAGAACAAGCTTTTGAACAAGCAGTTTGGAATTCGCCTTGAGCAACTTCTCTACCTTCGTTTTTAGCTTTCAAAATGGTTGCTTGTGTCATTTGAATACACATAGAACATTTTTCCATAACTCCTCTTGAACGAACGTTTACGTCTGGATTTAATACCATACGACCTAAATCATCATTCATGTGATAATCGAATTCACTGTTTTTATTGTATAAGAACCAGTTGAAACGACGCACTTTATAAGGACAGTTGTTTGCACAATATCTAGTACCCACACATCTGTTGTATGCCATTTGGTTTTGACCTTGACGACCGTGAGAGGTAGCAGCAACAGGACAAACTGTTTCACAAGGTGCGTGATTACAGTGCTGACACATTACTGGTTGGAATGAAACTTGAGGATTATCCGCCGCTTTTTCCATTTCTCCAAATCCACCTAAAGAACCATTGTCTCCAAATAAACCGTCAAAATTTTCTTTTTTCTCGTTGTCATGTGCAAAAGTGTCTTCAGAAGAATAATATCTATCAATACGCAACCAGTGCATATCACGGCTTCTTCTTACTTCAGATTTTCCAACAACAGGAACGTTGTTTTCTGCGTGACAAGCAATTACACAGGCACCACAACCAGTACAAGCATTTAAATCGATAGAAAGGTTAAAATGATGTCCTACTGAACGATCAAATGAATCCCATAAATCTACTTTAGTTGCATCTACTTCTTCGTGGTTTAAAGAAACTTTTGGTTGTTTATTCCATTCCTCAGCTTCTTTAGTGTTGAATATTTCTAATGTAGTTTCTTTGATAATATCACCTCTACCCATTAACGTTTTTTGACCTTGAACACACGCAAATTCATGTACTCCGTCACCTAACGCTAACTGTGCAGATTGAACATTATTGAAATCATTATATAGAGTGTAAGCATTGATACCTACCATCATTTCTTCTTTCATAGCCGCTTTACGACCGTATCCTAATGCCAAACCGATAGTTCCTTTTGCTTGCCCTGGTTGAACAATTACTGGAACATTTTCAAGTTTTACACCACCAACAGTTAAGGTAGCATAACTTCCGTTAAGTCCTCCGTTAGCAACGATTTCATTCGACATTTTTAATTGATCTGCATCAAATCTTGAAACAGTTACATAGTTATCCCAAGACACTCTAGTGATAGGGTCTGGAAACTCTTGTAACCATGGATTATTTGCTTGTTGACCATCACCCAAACCTGTTTTAGTGTATAAAACCAATTCGAATCCAGCTACTTTTTTTGCAGACGCCAATGCATTTGCTGCAGCAGAATAATTAAACGCGGTTGCAGTTGCTATTGGAAGTACCGCAGAAACATGAACTCCGTCATGCAAAACTTGGTTCCAAGAAGCGCCTTCAGTGTAGGCCGCAGCATTCGCTTTTAAATAATCATAGAAATTTCCAGCACCACCATTAAATGAGATTAAGGCATCTTGAAATTGTTTAGTATTAAATAAAGGACGAATTGTAGGTTGAGTTAAAGCGTAAGAACCTTTTGTGATGCTAACATCTCCCCAAGATTCTAAATAATGTGGAACAGCCGCAGCAATTGAAGTAATTGAAGCTGTTTCGTCTTCTTTTAATGAAAAGGCAACTGATGTTTTTACTTTTTTCAAACCTGCAACAAATTCGTTGCTATTTGGTAAAGTGTAAACTGGATTTACTCCACTCATAATTAAAGTGTGAACGCTTCCTGCATTCATGTCTTTAATTAATTGAGCAACTTGTTGATTAGAACCTTTTCTTATTTGTCTAGTTCCGCTTGTTGAAAAAGCTTCACTTACTAATGCTTGATTAATTGCTAAAACTAAAAGCTGAGCATTTTTATCTTGTAAACCAGAAACTAAAACTCCTTTGCTTCCTGCTGCTTTTAATTGTTGTGCTACTTTGGTAACATCAGCATCAAATTCTTTATCTAATGAAGTTGCTACTGCAGCACCTGTAATTATATTGTATAATTTTACTAATGCTTGTTTTTGATTTGCAACCGACATTGGTAAACGTTTATCAGCAGATGCACCAGACAATGTCATGTTTGCCTCCAATTGATAATGGCGTGACATTTTTCCATTTTGAGGAATTCTACCTTTTGCATATCCAGCACTGAAATTTCCACCTTGCCAGTCTCCTAAGAAATCAGCACCAACAGAAACTATTAAAGATGCTTTTGAAAAATCATAATTTGCTAAAGCTCTTTCTCCATATACTGCTTGAAAAGCATCTAAAGCTTCTGACTCAGATACTGCATCATAAACAACGTGTTTTGCAGTTGGATTTAAGGCTATAAATTCAGCAATTAATTTTTCAGTTGATGGACTTGCTAAAGTATTTGTTAGAACTACCACTTGACCACCTTTCGCTTTTGCTTCAGCTAAACTAGCTTTAACTTTTGAGTCTACATCCGACCAAGTTGCATTTTTACCTGCAATTTTAGGTTCTTTCAAACGCATACTATCATATAATGAAAGTATCGATGCGTGAACTCTAGCATTGGCAACAAAATTTGCTCCTGCAATAGTATTGTTATCGATTTTAATTGGACGACCTTCACGAGTTTTTACTAATAGATTAGCAAAATCATAACCATCAAAGTAAGAGGTTGCGTAATAATCGGCAACTCCTGGGATGATTTGTTCAGGTTGTAAAACATAAGGAATTGACTTATGTACTGGACCTTCACATGCTGCAAGAGATGCTGCGGCAGTAGTAAATCCAACGTACTTAAGAAAATCTCTTCGAGTTGTTGCTGATGATGATAAAGATGATTTATCTCCTAAAAATTCGTCTGTAGGAATTTCTTCAACAAATTCGTTATTTCTAAGCGTATCAACAATAGAACTATTTACGTCTAGTTCTTCAACACTTTTCCAGTATTTTTTGTTTGATGACATTATATATATATTAGCTTCTTAATAATTTTTTAATAGTGACATTTTCCGCATTCTAAACCTCCCATTTGAGCGGCTGTAAGCTTGTCAACTCCGTATTTTTTAGAAAGTTCTTCATGGATTTTTGTATAATATCCATTACCTTCCATTTTAACTTCTGTTTTTCTGTGGCAATTGATACACCATCCCATTGTTAATGGCGCAAATTGTTTTTGAATTTCATAAGTTTGAACTGGACCGTGACACTCTTGACATTCAATTTTCGCTACAGATACGTGTTGAGAGTGATTGAAATATACGAAACTAGGTAAGTTATGTATTTTCACCCATTTAACTGGTTCTGTTTTTCCTGTATATTTTTGATTGTCTTTATCCCAACCCACTGCTTTGTATAATTTTTGAATTTCTCCATCGTAGAATGCTTTAGAATATTCTGGCGTGGCTGTAGTATCAGAAACTTCAGAAATATTTTTGTGGCAATTCATACAAATATTTAAAGATGGAATACCTGCGTTTTTACTAACTCTAGCTGCAGAGTGACAGTATTTACAATCAATACCGTTGCTTCCAGCGTGAATTCTGTGAGAGTAATGTATTGGTTGAATTGGCTCATAATTTTGATCTACACCTACTTGCATTAAGTATCCGTAAACAAAATAACCACTAGCCAATAATAAGAATATTGAAGTAACTAATACTAAGAATTGGTTTTTAACAAAAGCTTTCCAAATAGGAGTAGTAGGTTCTGGTTTTTCGATTTCAATACCATTTGCTTTTGCTACTCTCGTAAGGACTTTATTTACTAAAAATAACATTACAATTAGCATCAACATTACTACTGCAAGTGCACCTAGTATAATATTGCTTGAAATTCCATCAGCATTTGTTGCCGTTCCAGGAGGCGCTGCCGAACCTGTAGTAGGCGCCGGAGCTTCCATTTTTGGCTCAGAAGTATATGCGATGATATTATCAATATCAGCATTAGACAATTGTGGAAACGCAGTCATTACCGCTCCATTATACTCTTTACTAACCCTAACGGCTTCTGCATCGCCAGATTTAATCATTTCTTGACTGTTGCGAATCCACTTGTAAAGCCAATCGTTAGTCAATCTTGAAGAAATTCCTCTTAAAGCTGGACCAGTCATTTTAGCATCAAGCTTATGACATGCAGCACATTGAGAATTGAAAAGTTCTTTTCCTTTTACAGGATCTCCACCTGAGGCTGCTGGAGCAGCAACTGCTGTAGGTGCAGGCGCAGGTGCAGCGGGAGCAGCGGTTTGCGCTAATGAAGTAATTGATAAAGAAAGCATTGCTGCAAAACTAAAAATCAAACTTCTTGAAATCGAATTATGGTTACCCACGTTTTTCATATTATATATACTAATTTTCGACTATTATTAAGCTAAATTTTTTATGAAAAATGACATCAAAAAACTATAGCTCTTTCTAAAATTTGCACAAAAATACGACTTAAGAACTATTCTCAAAACCATTAAATGGACTAAAATATTAATTTATATTAATTCTAAATAAGAAAATCAATTTCAAGTATTTTATAAATAGTACATTTGCATAAAAATCACCACTTTATGAAAAATACACCCTTAAAATACGCTTTACAATTGGCATTATTTTTTTGTTTTTTTAACATAAATTTATTTTCACAGGAACAAAATATCAATGTTTCTCAAAATCCGAAATTTGAAAATTTACTAAATGAAAAAAGGAAAATTAATTCATCAATTACGGTAAACGATATTTACAAAATTCAAATCTACAATGGTGATATTGAATCTTCTAAAAAGATTCTAATTGATTTTAAAAAGGAGTTTTTAAACCTTGACGGAACTATAGTATTTTATACTCCGGCCTACAAAGTTTGGGTGGGGAATTTTAAAACTAGGATTGAAGCTGAGAGAAATTTGTTAATCTTAAAAAACAAATACCCAAATTCCTTAATTATTCAACCGAATAAATAAATGATAAAAAAAAACGTCCCAATTGCTTGGGACGTTTTTTTTATTAGAAACTATTTTAATTTCTTTTTGATTGCTACTTCGTGATACGATTCGATAATATCGCGTTCTTCAATATCATTGTATCCTTTAATTTGGATACCACAATCGTATCCTTTTGCAACGTCTTTTACATCGTCTTTAAAACGTTTTAAAGCCAGTAATTCTCCATCATGAACAACTACACCATCTCTAATAATTCTAATTTTAGAATTCTTAACGATTTTACCATCGATAACCATACTTCCTGCAATTGAACCCACTTTCGAGATTTTGAAAATTTCTCTAATCTCAGCAGTTCCAAGAACTTCCTCTTTCATTTCAGGAGCAAGCATTCCTTCCATCGCATCTTTTAAGTCGTCGATAGCGGCATAAATAATAGAGTAATAACGGATATCAATTTCTTCTTTATCAGCTAATTGTCTCGCATTTCCAGCAGGACGAACATTAAATCCGATAATAATTGCATCTGAAGCAGAAGCCAACATTACGTCAGTTTCTGTAATTGCTCCAACTCCTTTATGGATAATATTAATTTGAATTTCTTCCGTAGATAATTTAGAGAACGAATCAGATAATGCTTCCACAGATCCATCCACATCCCCTTTCAAGATAATATTTAATTCTTTAAACTGACCTAAAGCTATTCTTCGTCCAATTTCATCTAAAGTTATATGGCGTTGCGTTCTTACTGATTGTTCACGCATTAATTGAGAACGTTTAGACGCGATTTGTTTTGCTTCTTTTTCATCTTCAAATACGTTGAATTTATCTCCTGCAGTCGCTGCTCCGTCCAATCCTAATACCGATACTGGCGTAGAAGGTCCCGCTTCTTTAACGTTATTTCCACGTTCATCATGCATGGCTTTAATTTTACCATGGTGTTTTCCAGCAAGCATATAATCACCTACTTTTAAAGTTCCGTGTTGAACTAATATTGTAGAAACGTATCCTTTTCCTTTATCCAAGAATGCTTCAACAACTGTTCCTTGAGCAGCTTTATTTGGATTCGATTTTAAATCTAAAATTTCTGCTTCAAGTAATACTTTCTCTAATAATTCTTTAACTCCAGTTCCTACTTTTGCAGATATATCATGAGATTGGATTTTTCCTCCCCAATCTTCAACAAGTAAGTTCATACCTGCCAATTTTTCTTTAATCTTATCTACATTCGCATTCGGTTTATCAATTTTGTTGATAGCGAAGATAATAGGAACTCCTGCTGCTTGAGCGTGAGAAATTGCCTCTTTTGTTTGTGGCATGATATCGTCATCGGCAGCAATTACAATAATCGCAATATCGGTAACTTGAGCACCACGTGCACGCATCGCCGTAAACGCTTCGTGTCCAGGTGTATCTAAAAATGCTATTTTTTGTCCGTCATCTAGTGTTACTCCATAGGCACCAATGTGTTGTGTAATTCCACCTGACTCACCTGCGATTACGTTTTCTTTACGAATATAATCCAGTAACGATGTTTTACCGTGATCGACGTGACCCATTACAGTTACAATTGGAGCTCTGAATACTAAATCTTCTTCCTTGTCTTCAACAACTTGAATATTTTCTTCAATATCAACAGTGATAAATTCAACATCATAACCAAATTCATCTGCTACTATAGTTAATGTTTCAGCATCCAAACGTTGGTTCATGGTAACCATAATTCCAAGTGACATACAAGTTCCAATCACTTTAGTAATTGGCACATCCATCATAATCGCAATTTCACCTACAGTAACAAATTCTGTAACTTTAATTGTTTTACTTCCTTCATCCAAAGCTCTTTGCTCTTCATCCGATTTTTGACGGTGCGTGTCTCTTTTGTCTCTTCTATATTTCGCTGCTTTCGATTTGCTTCCTTTACCTTGAAGTTTCTCTAAAGTTTCACGTATCTGATTTTTTACTTCTTCCTCGGTAGGCTCTACTTTTGCAACAATTGCTGGTCTAGCTCCTTTTACGAAACCTGGTCTAGCACTTCTATTTGCATTGAATCCACCTCCTGCATTTGGAGTAATTTTATTTGGATTAGCTTCTCCAGGAACTCCTGGAGGCCTTGGAGCACCTGGTTTTGGAGCAATCCTTTTTCTTTTGTTTTTATTCGAATTAGCCGAACCTTCAGCTCCAGCTGCACCAGGAGTTCCCGGTTTGTTTGGAGTGATTTTTGGCTCTTCTTTTTTCTTTTTTGGTTTATTAAATTGAGACAAATCGATTACTTGTCCTGTTAATGTTGCACCAGATAATTTTTGGTATTGAGTAGTGAAATCTTCAACAGGCGCTTCTGTTGCTTCTGCAACTTCTTTAGCTTTTACTACTGGAGCCTCTTTTTCAACTTTTTTCTCGGTAACTTCAGGTTTAGCTTTGGTAACAGGTTTAGATTCAGCTTTAGGCGCAGCAAGTTCCGCTTTTTTTGGATTTAAATCCAATGTACCTACTTGCTTTGGACCAGAAACAGTTCCACGAGCTTTGATCACTTCTTGCTGTTGCTTTTGGCGCTCTTCGTCAAACTTGCGTTTGTCTTCAATCTCTTTTTCACGCTCAATTCGCAAAGCTTCTTTTTCTTTTCTTTTTTCTTCGCTTACTTCTTTAGAAGCTTCTTTGTTTCCTTTATCGCCTGCAAATTGGTTTTGAAGAATACCGAACTCCTTTTCAGAAATTTTTGCGTTTGGATTTGCATCAATAGCAATTCCCTTATCCTTAAGATAATCCACAGCTCTTTCTAAAGAAATATTCAATTCCCTTAAAACCTTATTTATTCTAATAATTCTATCTTCAGACATAAAACCTTTTTATTATTACCTAATTGTGTGTTGTTGGAAGAAAATTCAACTAACCTTCAAATTCTTCTTTCAATATTCTCATTACATCTAAAATTGTTTCCTCCTCTAGATCTGTTCTTCTAACTAAATCATTAATATTTTGTCCTAAAATGCTTCTTGCAGTATCCAAACCAATTTTTGCAAATTCTTCGATAATCCAAGCATCAATTTCATCTGAGAATTCTGTTAATTCAACGTCGTCATCATTTTCAACTGTACTTCCTTCTCTAATAACATCCAATTCATATCCAGTTAATTGACCTGCTAATCTGATGTTATGTCCACCACGTCCAATTGCTTTTGACACTTCTTCTAATTTTAAGAATACTTCCGCTCTTTTTGTATCTTCATTAATTTTAATTGAAGAAACTTTTGCTGGACTCAAAGCTCTTGTGATTAACAATTGAATATTATCTGTAAAATTGATTACATCGATATTTTCGTTTCCTAATTCGCGAACAATTCCGTGTATTCTAGAACCTTTCATACCTACACAAGCTCCTACAGGATCAATTCTATCGTCGTAAGAATCTACAGCTACTTTTGCTTTTTCACCTGGAATTCTTACTACCTTTTTAACCATGATTAAACCGTCAAAAACTTCAGGAATTTCTTGTTCAAATAATTTTTCTAAGAACAATTCTGATGTTCTAGACATAATTATTTGAGGTTTGTTCCCTTTCAATTCAACGCTTTCAATAATTCCACGAACGTTATCTCCTTTACGGAAAAAGTCAGATGGGATTTGTTTTTCTTTTGGCAATACAATTTCATTTCCATCATCATCAACCAAAATTACAACTCTTGGGCGAACATGGTGCACTTCTGCCGTATATATTTCACCAATTAAGTCTTTAAATTGTTTATATAAATTGGTATTATCGTGTTCATGGATTTTAGAAATTAAATTCTGACGTAAAGCCAAAATTGCTCTTCTTCCCAAATCAACTAATTTTACTTCTTCCGAAACTTCTTCACCGATCTCAAAATCAGGTTCGATTTTTCTAGCTTCTGTTAAAGTTATTTCAAGATGGTCTAAATCCAAATCATCGTCAGCAACGATAACTCTTCTTTGCCAAATTTCCATATCCCCTTTATCAGGATTGATAATAATATCGAAATTTTCATCTGAACCAAATTTCTTTTTTAATGCGTTTCTAAACACATCTTCTAAAATCGCCATTAGCGTTACACGATCAATAAGTTTATCGTCTTTAAACTCTGAAAACGAATCGATTAAAGCTAAATTTTCCATGCTCTATCTATTAAAAAATTATTATAACTATTGCTTTTTTTATTTCT
>NZ_JBIKQP010000029.1:0-26510 GCF_044349645.1 Flavobacterium sp.
TTAAATTTCAAAACTTATTTAATCTATTTATTGATGAAAAAAATCCAAATGGTTGACCTGAAAGGGCAATACGAAGCTATCAAAGAAACGGTAAATAACTCTATTCAAGAAGTTTTAGATACCAATACTTATATAAATGGACCTCAAGTTCAGCAATTTCAAAAAAACTTAGAGAACTACCTAGATGTAAAACATGTAATTCCATGTGCAAATGGAACGGATGCATTACAAATTGCAATGATGGGTTTAAATTTAAAGCCTGGTGATGAGGTGATTACTGCCGATTTTACCTTTGCCGCAACTGTAGAAGTGATTGCGTTATTACAGTTAACACCCGTTTTAGTCGATGTGGATTTAGTAAATATGAATATTTCTATCGAAGCCATCAAAAAAGCGATTACGCCAAAAACCAAAGCCATTGTGCCGGTTCATTTGTTTGGTCGTGCCGCCAATATGGAAGCAATAATGCGCATCGCAAACGAACATAATTTATACGTAATTGAAGATAACGCTCAAGCTATTGGTGCTAATTGCAAATTTTCTGATGGTACTAAAAAGAAAGTGGGAACCATAGGACATGTAGGATCTACTTCCTTTTTTCCTTCAAAAAATTTAGGTTGTTATGGAGACGGAGGTGCTATTTTCACTAATGATGATGCACTTGCACACCAACTTCGTGGAATTGTAAATCACGGTATGTACGTTCGTTACCATCACGATGTAGTAGGAGTAAATTCCCGTTTGGACAGTATTCAAGCAGCGGTTTTAAATGCAAAATTACCGTTGTTAGATCAATATAATGCAGCTCGTCAAAATGCAGCTAGAAAATATTCTGCCGCTTTTGAAGGCCACAAAAAAATTATTGCACCAAGTATTTGCGACATCTGCGACTGCCATGTTTTTCACCAATATACACTTAGAATTATCGATGGTGACCGCGATGGATTGATGCAACATTTATTGGATAAAGGAATTCCATGCGCTATTTATTACCCAATTCCGTTGCATTCTCAAAAGGCCTACATGGACACGAGATACAAGGAAGAGGATTTTCCAGTAACCAATTTATTGGCAAAACAAGTCATTTCTTTGCCAATGCACACTGAATTAGATGACGAACAAATTAAGTTCATCACCGATTCAGTATTGGAATATTTGAAATAATTTTTTCAGGAGCTATTTCCTGCTTTTCGTTTCAATCTTTTTGTTTTTAAGAAAAAACAAAAAGGATTTTCACTTCAATCAGGGCTAATAATATAAAAGAGTATAAATGAAGATTTTAGTAACAGGAGGTTTGGGATTTATAGGTTCACACACTGTGGTTGAACTTCAGAACGAAGGGTTTGAAGTGGTTATCATAGATAATCTTTCTAATTCCTCTGAAACTGTAATAGACGGAATTGTTACTATAACAGGTAAAAAACCAGCGTTTGAAAACCTTGATGTAAGAGAAAAAGCTGCTGTTCAAAATTTCTTCAAGAAACACAATGATATAGAAGGAGTCATTCATTTTGCAGCTTCAAAAGCTGTAGGTGAAAGTGTTGAAAATCCCTTATTATATTATGAAAATAATATCAATTCTTTAGTTTACCTACTTCAAGAATTACAAAATAAACCGAGTTCTAATTTCATTTTTAGTTCTTCTTGCACTGTTTACGGTCAGGCTGAAGAAATGCCAATAACTGAAAATGCACCCATTCAAGTAGCGATGTCTCCCTACGGAAACACTAAACAAATTGGGGAAGAAATTATTCGCGATGTGGCTAAAGTATCCAATATCAAAGCAATTTTGTTGCGTTATTTCAATCCTATTGGAGCACATCCATCAGCAGCTATTGGAGAATTACCAATTGGAGTTCCACAAAATTTAGTTCCATTTATTACCCAAACGGGCATTGGATTAAGAAAAGAATTGTCAGTCTACGGTAACGATTATCCAACTCCAGATGGAACTGCAATTCGCGATTATATCCACGTAGTAGATTTGGCGAAAGCCCATGTAATTGCATTGCAACGCCTATTAGAAAATAAAAACGAAAGCAATATTGAAACCTTCAATCTTGGAACAGGAAAAGGAAGTTCCGTTTTAGAGGTAATACAAGCATTCGAAAAAGTTAGCGGTCAGAAATTACCCTACAAAATCGTTGATAGGAGAGAAGGGGATATTACTGCGGCCTTCGCCAATACCGAAAAAGCAAATACTATTTTAGGTTGGAAAGCTGAATCAACGCTTGAAGAAGCGGTGGCTAGCGCTTGGAAATGGGAACAAAAAATCCGTTCCTAATTTGATTAATCCAATGAGTCAAATTCAAAATATACTTATAATTGGTTTCGTTTGGCCAGAACCAAATTCTTCGGCTGCAGGGACTCGAATGGAGCAATTACTGATTTTATTCAAAGAATGGGGCTGGAAAGTAACGTATGCAACTCCAGCAATGGAAACTGATTTTATGATTGATTTGGCTGCTATAGGAGTTGATAAAAAAGCCATAAAATTAAATTGTTCCAGTTTTGATCTATTTGTACAAGAGTTAAACCCCAAGATGGTATTTTTCGATCGGTTTTTGATGGAAGAACAATTTGGCTGGCGAGTGGCCGAATTTTGTCCAAATGCATTAAGAATATTAGATACAATAGACCTTCATTGTTTGCGATTATCTCGCCAAAAAGCATTCAAAGAAAAACGCAAATTTGAATTCCAAGATCTATTAACAGAAGAAATTTCGAAACGAGAAATTGCAAGTATTTTACGTTGTGATCTTTCGATAATGGTTTCGGAAGTGGAAATGGATTTGTTACAAAATACCTTTAAAATAGATTCTGATTTATTGTATTATCTCCCTTTATTTTTAGATCCAATTTCTTCAGAAGATCGTGTTAATTGGTTGCCATTTGAAGATAGAAAAGATTTTATTTTTATAGGAAATTTTGTTCACGAACCCAATTGGAATGCGGTCCAATATTTAAATGAAACGATTTGGCCTTTAATTAGAAAAGAAATGCCAGAAGCCAATTTACTAGTTTACGGTGCCTACCCATCTCAAAAGGTGTTGCAATTGCACCAACCAAAAAAAGGATTTCATATTCTTGGGCGTGCTGAAAATGCTCAAGAAGTAGTTTCAAAAGCCAAAGTTGTTTTGGCTCCCTTACGATTTGGGGCTGGAATAAAAGGAAAATTATTAGAAGCAATGCAATGTGGAACTCCAAGTGTAACGACTTCAATTGGCGCAGAATCGATGAATGGTGATCTTCGGTGGAATGGTTTAATAACCGATGAGCCAGCAGAATTTGCTTCGAAAGCAATAATGTTATATAATGACAAATCGATTTGGGAATCAGCTCAAAATAATGGAATTAAAATTGTAGAAAAACGCTATTTGAAGTCGGATTTTGTAAATGATTTTAAAGAGGTAATTTGTAATTTGGAGGCCAATATTAAACAACATCGGTTAAAGAATTTTATTGGTTCTGTTTTACAACACCAGTCTCTTCAAAGTAGTAAATACATGTCGAAGTGGATTGAAGAGAAGAATAAATAAAAAAGTCCCGTAATAATTACAGGACTTTTTTTATAAATAGATATTGAAAACTTACGCCAACATTGTAACTGGATTTTCAATGTATTGTTTTAATGTTTGAAGGAATTGTGCTCCTGTTGCACCGTCAATTGTTCGGTGATCGCAAGCTAATGAAAGCATCATGGTATTTCCAACTACAATTTGTCCGTTTTTTACTACTGGTTTTTCAACAATTGCTCCTACAGATAAAATAGCAGAATTAGGTTGGTTGATAATTGAATTGAATTCAGTTATTCCAAACATTCCTAAATTAGAAATAGTGAAAGTACTACCTTCCATTTCTGATGGTAATAATTTTTTGCTTTTTGCTCTTCCAGCAAGATCTCTAACATTTTCTCCTATTTGTGATAAACTCATTGCATCAGTAAATGGTAAAACAGGAACTACTAGTCCATCTTCAACTGCAACTGCAACTCCAATATTCACATGATAATTGATAAGAATTGAATCTTCTCTCCATTGTGAATTTATTTTTGGATGTTTTTTTAATGCCAATGCGCTTGCTTTAATTACCATATCGTTAAATGATACTTTCGTATCTGGAACGCTATTAATAATTGTTCTAGATTTCATTGCTTCATCCATTGAAACCTCAATAACAAGGTTGTAATGTGGAGCTGTAAATAAAGACTCAGCCAAACGTTTTGCAATAATTTTGCGCATTTGTGAATTCTTAATCTCTTCAGTCATTTTTTCTCCCGCTGGGACAACTGGTCTTGCAGTAACTGGAGCTGCTTCTATTGGAGCAGAAATAGTTGGTTGAGCTGCTCCGGCCGAAGTTCCCGGTACAAAATTCTCAACATCACTTTTTATAATTCTTCCATTTTCACCAGAACCATTAACTTGAGAAAGGTTAATTCCTTTTTCTTCAGCTATTTTTCTTGCTAATGGAGATACGAATACTCTTTCATTTGAAGAACTTGCAGGAGCTTGTTCAGAGGTAGAAGCTGTTTCAGAAACTGTTTCTTTTGCAATTTCAATTGGTGCTGCTGCGCCTGTAGCTGAAAAATTTTCAGCAATCCCAGTAATATCGGTTCCTGCTGGTCCTATTATTGCTAAAAGTGAGTCACAAGGAGCAGTTCCGCCTTCTGGAATTCCAATAAATAATAAGATACCAGCATTGAAAGATTCAAATTCCATAGTGGCTTTATCCGTTTCAATTTCAGCAAGAATATCGCCTTCAGCAACTTTATCGCCTACTTTCTTTAACCAAGTTGCCACTGTTCCATCAGTCATTGTATCACTTAAACGAGGCATTGTAACTACTACAACTCCTTTAGGTAAAGATGTTGGTTGTTGGTTATTGGTTGTTGGAGTTGCTGAAACTACTGTTTCTTCAACTGCTGCAGTTTCAACTTTTGCAGTAGTTGAATTAATTAAATCAGAAATATCTTCTCCTTCTTTTCCTATTATTGCTAATAATGAGTCACATGCTGCCGATTCCCCTTCTTTAATTCCAATGTACAAAAGAGTACCAGAATTAAAAGATTCAAATTCCATTGTTGCTTTATCTGTTTCGATTTCTGCAAGAATATCACCTTCAGAAACTTTATCGCCAACTTTTTTAAGCCATGAAGCTACGGTTCCTTCGGTCATCGTATCGCTCAATCGAGGCATGGTAATTACTTTTGCCATAATTATTTCAGTTTATGAGGGATAAATGGATAGTTTTCTTGTTCGTAAACAACGTCATATAGTTGTTGTATTTCCGGAAATGGAGATTCCTCAGCAAATGTTGCGCATTCCTCAACTAAGTCTTTTACTCTTTCGTCAATAGCTTCAATTTCTTCTGCTGTAGCATATTTTTGATCCATAATCACATCTAAAACTTGTGTAATTGGATCAATTTTTCTGTATTCGTCCACTTCTTCTTTGGTACGATATAATTGTGCATCCGACATAGAGTGGCCTCTGTAACGGTATGTTTTCATTTCTAAAAATGTAGGTCCGTCACCACGACGAGCTCTGTCAATAGCTTCGTGCATTGCTTCAGCAACTTTCACAGGATTCATTCCATCAACTGGTCCACAAGGCATTTCATAACCTAATCCAAGTTTCCAAATATCGGTATGATTTGCTGTTCTTTCAACAGAAGTTCCCATAGCATAACCATTGTTTTCTACAATAAACACTACCGGTAATTTCCACAACATAGCCATGTTAAAAGCTTCATGAAGGGATCCCTGACGTGCAGCACCATCACCAAAATAAGTCATTGTAACTCCACCAGTTTCAAAATATTTATCAGCAAAAGCCATTCCAGCTCCTACAGGAATTTGAGCTCCAACAATTCCATGACCTCCAAAGAAACCATGTTCTTTAGAAAAAATGTGCATTGAACCTCCCATACCTTTTGAAGTACCAGTTACTTTTCCTAACAATTCAGCCATTACTTTTCTAGGATCAACTCCCATTCCAATTGGCTGTACGTGATTTCTATAGGCAGTAATCATTTTATCTTTTGACAAGTCCATAGCGTGTAATGCACCAGCTAAAACAGCTTCTTGGCCATTGTATAAATGTAGGAAACCTCTTACTTTTTGTTGAATGTAAAGCGCCGCTAATTTGTCTTCAAATTTTCTCCAAAGTAGCATGTCTTCGTACCACTTTAAGTAAACTTCTTTTGTAACTTCTTTCATTTTGGTAGATTGTTTATTGTATCTGCATTATAATAACTATTTGAAAATAGCAATTCACACAAATTTCAAGATGCAAAAATAATACATTACTTCTAAGAAGTAAAATATAATAGTATTTTTATTTAATAATTTATGGCCATCACTATTAATAGTATTTATTAGTTCATTTTTTTATGAAATTTTCTAATAATGGCTTTATTTTTCAATATTATGTAATTATTTTCTTTATAGACATTGAATATTCTATAATAATTTCTTATCAAATAGTAGTGGCAATAAATTCTTCAATGAATCTGATTTATAAACGTTTCCAGATTCTCCCATAAAATAAATTTCAATGGGTTGTTCTTGTTTTATTTCATATTCAGAAATAGATTGGCGACAAGCCCCACATGGAGGAATAGGAGTAAGTGTTGGGTTGTGATCTGAAGTAGCAGAAATTACAATTTTAGTAATTTTAGCATCAGGATAAAGTGCTCCAGCTGAAAATATGGCCACTCTCTCTGCACAAAGTCCAGAAGGAAAAGCTGCATTTTCTTGGTTTGAACCTAAAACAATTTTATAATTATCCAACATTATCGCAACTCCTACTCGAAAATGGGAATAGGGAGCGTAGGCTTTCTTTCTTACTTCAATTGCTTGTTCCATCAATGAAAAAACATCAGTAGGTAATTCTGAAACAGAATCAAAAACGGTAAAGGTGGTTGTAATTATTATTTCTTTCATAATTTTCGAGGAAAAAAAATCCAAATTTCATTGAAATTTGGATTATAATTTTTTTTAATATTTAACTATTAATATTCTTCGTATTTATCTCCAAAGTTAAATGTTAAGGAGAATCGTAAGGTATTTTCTAATGGGTTTTGAACTTTTGATGTTGACATTAGATAAGAAACATCAATCTTAACCACATTGTATTTGAATCCTGCACCAAAAGTAAAATACTGTCTTGCACCTTTCAAGGGACTTTCATGAAAATAACCCATTCGCATGGCAAAAGAATCTTGATATAAATACTCTGCAGCTGCAGAATAAGTTATTTCTCGTAACTCTTCGCTAAAACCTCCTGGGGCATCATTAAAAGATTTAAAAACACCAGATACCCATCCAATTTTTTTATAATCGTCATTAGCGTCTCTTAAATCTTGAGTATTTGTTAAGCCATCTTGATTGTAATCATAAATATTAGAACTGTCAACTTGAGGTGTTGGAACTAGCAATTTACTAATTTCTAAACTTGTTGTAATTTTATTATAATCATCAAATATAAAATCAAAACCACCACCTAATTTCATTTGTGCAGGTAAAAAATTGGCATTGATATCAGAAACATTAGCGTCGTAATTTATTTTTGGACCCAAGTTTTGAAAGTTGAAACCCAATCGGTAGCGTCCGTCAAAATCTGTAAAAGCGGTTTGCTCCGATTGAAAAAATCCTGCTACATCGAATGCGAATGTATTTGCAGCCGTTCTATCATTGTTATTATCAATTCTTAAACTCGAACTAATAAATCTTCCAGCCACCGACATCGAAAATTTATCGCTTAATTTCAGCGCATAGGAACCGTCAAAAGATAATTCGTTTGGTCTAACCACATTTGCAGGATCAAATGCATTATCTCTTAGTTCAATTTCTCCAAGGCTAAAATATCTTATGCTAAAAGCAAATGCACTTCTTTCGTTGTATCTATTGAAATAGTTAACTTGTCCCAGTGATATATCATTTACTAATGCAGTAAGGTAGGGAGTATAACTAGTTGTGAATCCTTGTTTTTCAGTTGAAAAAGCATATTTTGCAGGATTCCATTGTTGCGAAAAGGCATCGGCCGAAGTAGCTACTCCTTGGTCACCTAAACCAGCAGCTCTTGCATCGGCAGCAATTAATAAAAAAGGAACCCCCGTAGTTATTACCCTTTCTTGTGCTTTTAGATTTGAAATTGCAGTAAAGCAAATCAGTATTATGGCGATTCTTTTCATTCTATTCAAAAATTATATTAGACAAATATAGTACATTATTAAAGTATTACCAATTTTTCAAACTTTTCTGATTGTTGATTCGTTAAAGTTGATTTCACAGTCAATTTATAAACATAAACTCCTTTTCCAATTTTATCCCCAAAATCGTCCTTTCCATCCCATGTAATTTCTCGCGATAGAAAACCATCGGTGTAAACCACTTGATTTGTTGTCCAAACTATTTTACCAGTAATTGTCATCACTTGAACTTGAACTTCCAGAGGCTCATAGGGATGATTATGGGTAAACCAAAATTGAGTATAATTTACAAATGGATTAGGATAATTTAGAACATTAGTTAGTGTCATAGTATCATCACTTACTACTACAAATTGAATTTCAGCGCTAATTGGATTGTTATAAACATCCCACGCTTTAAAAGTAATTGTATGAATTCCTGGGGCTAAGTTTCTGAAAGGATATCTTAATTTTCCTTTTTTATAATTATCCAATTCTGTTTCATAATAGTCATTAATTATATAAGGTTCACTTTCATTACCATCTAAAATGGCGACAATATCGTGTCCAATTCCACTTGCAGTATTTATTCCATTTTCATCTTCAAGATAAGCAAGAAAAAATGGAGAAGCATTTGTAATTCCACCATAAACAAACGTTTGATCGTTCATGTATAATTTCACCGATGGAGGAGTGGTGTCGGCTGCTGCCAATGTATTAATACCTCCAATTTTGATAGATGTGTCTACACCTGAATTATCAATAAATTCTGAATTTTTCTTCGAATAAAAACTTACTCTACCATTTCCAACAGGGATTTTAATGTCCCTTGGAACTACAAATCCAAATTCAAATTGTCCATTTACAACCGTTGCATTTCCTCTGAAAATAGTTTCGCCCAAAGTATTAAAATTTATTGGCGGACTATTTCCATCATTATTAAAAGTAGTTTTTATTATATTTTTATCAAATATATTTATTGCTAATTCACCATTATAAGTTGGTAATAGATTGTTGTTTTCATCAGTAACCTCGCCTGATAATTTAACATATGCTAAAGATTTAAAATCAGGAATAGCCCCAGTAACAGGAATGTCATTTACTTTAGTTAATCGAATTTTAGGTTTTGGTATGGCCAACATTAATGCGGGGTCACCAATATAAAACACAACATTTGATGACGAACTTGGGTTACTGTTTTTAGCTAATCGTAAAGCCTCTGCGATGGAAGTATATTGGTTTGAACCATAAGAAAATAAATATTCAGATAGTTTGTCATTGAAAAATTCAGCCGATCCTTGTCCGATCGATCTTGTAGTAGTAACCATTGAAATTGCTCCCCCTTTTGGGTTCCAATACGTGTATTCTCCAGCTGTTGGTCGGTATGGATTATCAAATCTTGAAAAATCACAAGTTATGGTAATAAACAATGGGTATTTGTATTGATTACTTAAATTTTGACCATCTGATTTTTCCCAAATTCTTTCTCCAGTCAAACCATCTTCTCCTCCATGTCCCAGATAATTGAAAACTAATGCTCCTTTTTCAAATGCATTAAAAATATCTTCTCTAGCTTTAGGATATCGATTTCCTCCCGCTGAAGTTTCTTGAACATAGGAATCTAAAAGTACTTTTTTCAAGTTAATAAATGGTTTCTCCAAAACAATTCTATCGGCCAATTGATTTTGTCTGAATTGTAAAGATGCGTCAGAAGATTTATCAGAATCGTCAGAAATTGCCACATAATTATTTCTCCAATTCCCATAAGATTTTAGATCATTGTATTCAAAAACCTTATTTATCATTTCTTCTGCTTGAGTAATGGTGCTTACTAACATTCTACCAACTGCTATATCAATACCACCGAAAAAATAGGCAATATTACCTTCTGTAGGATCCATATAACCAAAAAAGTCGTCAGAAGTATAGGATGCTTCACCGCCAGTTGTACTGTTTAAGGCATGATAAATAGGTACAATATTTGAATTGTTTGTGATTCTATTTTTATAATCAAAAGATGCGTCGCCAAATAAATTTACATATTTAATTCTCTTCGAAGGGTCTGAAGCATTAAAATAGATGTATTTAATAAAATTTCTTATGGCCGCAATGTCTTGCTTTCCAGATGAAAATTCTTCGTAAATGGATTCTAATGTTACTGTTTTTACATTTAAGCGAGAATAATTTGAATGAAAAGTGGCTAATTTATCTGCTTGGGGTTTTAAAAATGCAGGTGTAACTATTAAATAGTCAATATCTTGAAAAACCCCTTGATTGTTCTTGAAAATGGTACCTTTTAAATTTTGATTTGCAATTCTAGTTGAATTTTCTTTTAAAGGACTGTATAAATCGGCGTAATCAATAGCGATATATTTTCTAGTATCTCCTAGAGGAACTTTGAAAGAAAAATTACTTTGGTTCGTATTATCAATGTTGGTAACATTATAAATATCGGTAATATCCCAAACATTTGAAATTCCAGATGCCGAATTGAATTGGTAGGAAGCTATACCAGAAAGCGTATTGGTTCCATTGTATTGAAAACGAAATTGCTTTCCATAACCAGTTAAATTTCGTTTTGATCTTAAAATAATATTGTCTAAATAGGCATTTGAAGAAGGAACTCCAGCATTATCGTAAGTCAGTTTAATTTTAATGGTATTTGCTGCAGCAATAGAAGTATTTGCAGGTAAAGACGCGATATTTAATTCTGTTCCTGAGCCAGCGGAAAGTGCAGATAAATTGATATTTCCAACAAATTGTCCGTTGGATTCTACTTTAAAAGTGGTTGCATTATAAGCGTTTGAACCAACAATTACATTTAAATTTGCCGGAGAAGTAGTTACTGCATTTGGTACTTCAAAAGTGAACTCCTGAATATTGTTAATATTAAACGCCTCTCCAAACCATTGTCTTCCGGCTCTAACAATATTAATTAAATCGGCTTCATGAAATTGGTAGTCATCAAACGTAGTAATATTTAATGTTGAAGTTTGTGTTGGCTGGGTAAAATTTTGAATACGTTTCCCTAAATCACCCGTCACCGTTACGTAATAATAGGATTTTGATGCAAATAAATTACTATTAGTTTGACTTTCCTCATTCCAATTATCAATTCCTTCTGCATAGAAAAGGATAAAATCATTATCATTAAAAACGCCATCAGTTTCTCCTATAAATTGTATCGCATTTTCTGCTAAATCATTTGGATAATTAGTGCTATTTAACAACGGTAGCATGCGACCGCCATTCCCGTAAATCTTAATTTTTCTAGGATCTACATTTACATTAAAGCCTAAACTTTTTAAAAAATCTTTAGAAATTTTATAAACCCCCGATTTTTCAACATAAAATCTAAACCAGTCACCTGAGGCCAATACGGAATTAGAAATTTGTGAAATGTTATTTGTTTCTTGAGGATTTCGAGAAGCGATATTATTTGAAAAATTGTAAGAAAATGAGATTACTTTTTTATAGCCATCTTCTTTTTTTATTATTGGTGAAATACTAATAAATGCAAATATTTTATCTCTTGAAAGGGATGACTTTAATGAAGCGTTAATGGAATTTGGAATGTTTTTGGAATTCAAATCTCCAAGGTCAGCAATCGAAATATCTTCATAAATGACGTTGGTGATTTGAAGTGAATTTTCATCGATTATTCCCGTTTGGGGTAAATTTAAAGAATAGAAAACCGCCCTTTTTGAATTGTCGAATGAGAAATTTTCAGATTTTATTTGTGGGATATAATATTTAAATGGACCATAGGAAAGTTCTGATTTTTCAGACCATAGCAACGTAATGTTCCCTTTTTGTTGGGAAAAAGCAGCAATAGAAATAAATAAGAAAAATATAAATTTAACTTTCATAAGTTTAAATAACGCTAAATTATATTAAATAGTATGTATATTAAAATTAAATTATGACGCAATATATATAATATTTGATTTATTTTTGCGTTTAGAGTTTGTAATCAAATTTTTTTGATCAAATTTTGAAATAAATTAAAACAAAAGTGTTGCGGTTTAATAGTTAATTATTATATTCGCCACGAAATAATTACCGTTACAAAGTATGAAAACAAACAAAAATCTAATTATCAATGTTTTTTTAGTGTTAGTTCTTCTTGTAGGAACTGCTAGTTGTAGCAAGAAATCAAGCTCAAAAAGCGGATCATCTGCTACTGGTTGGAAAGTAAACGATAAAAAAGGAGGGTTCCAATACAATAGTAAGTACAAAAAACAAGATGCTGCACCAGGATTGGTTATGGTTGAAGGTGGTACTTTTACAATGGGTAAAGTTCAAGACGATGTAATGCGTGATTGGAATAATACTGCAAACCAACAACACGTTGCTTCCTTTTATATGGATGAAACTGAGGTAACTAATTTAATGTACTTAGAATACCTAGATTGGACTAAAAGAGTTTTCCCTGCTGATGATGCTAAATATGAAAAAATTTACCTAGGAATTTTACCAGATACATTAGTTTGGAGAAATAGATTGGGTTATAACGAAACCTATACAAACAATTATCTAAGACACCCAGCATATGCTTCTTACCCTGTTGTAGGTGTAAATTGGATTCAAGCGGTTGAATTTAGTAAATGGAGAACTGAAAGAGTAAATGAAAATGCTCTTGAGAAAGCAGGATACTTAGAAAAAGATGCTAAAATTTTAAAAGTAACTGCTGAAAAGACGTTCAATACAGAAACTTATTTAAATGCTCCAAGAAAAGCTTTTGATGCAGACTCAACAATTGTTTTAAAAGGGCCTAAAAATTCTAAATCAAAGAAAATTAAAGTGGCAGGAACAAAAGGTCAACCTGCAACTACTAAAAACCCTACAGGAGTTTATGCTCAAAGAACTTCTGGAATATTATTACCTGAATACCGACTACCGACTGAAGCGGAATGGGAATATGCAGCTGCAGCAGATGTTGGACAAAGATTTTACAATACCTTCAAAGGTCAAAAGAAATACCCATGGTCAGGAAGTTACACTAGATCTGGAAAAAGACAAACTAGAGGAGATCAATTGGCAAACTTTAAACAATCTAAAGGAGATTACGGAGGAATTGCTGGATGGTCTGATGATGGAGCGGATATTACTAATATAGTAAAATCATATCCTCCTAATGACTTTGGATTGTATGATATGGCAGGAAACGTTGCGGAATGGGTTGCGGATGTTTACAGACCAATGGTTGACGACGAAGTGAGTGATTTCAATTACTTCAGAGGAAACGAGTATGAAAAAAATAAATTAGTTAATGGAAAAGTTGATGTTGTAAAAGATGTTAAAAACATTAAATACGAAACTTTATCCAATGGAAAAGTAATTGCTAGAAGCCTTCCTGGTCAAATAGTACAAGTTCCTGTTGATGATAATGAAACATATCTTCGTCAGAACTTTGATAAAAGCTATGAAAAGAACTACAGAGACGGTGATAAGCAATCTACAAATGACTTTGGAAATGCAAATGCATCCAATACAAACGATAGTAATGGAATGTACAACTCACCTATTCATAATGTTTCTGTAAATGCTTTAGGAGTTACAGTTAAACAAAAAGATGAGAGTAATACAAGAACAACTTTAGTAAACGATAATGTTAGAGTATACAAAGGAGGATCTTGGAGAGACAGAGCTTATTGGTTAGACCCAGCGCAAAGAAGATATTTTCCTCAAGACATGGCGACAGATTACATCGGATTTAGATGTGCAATGTCTAAAGTTGGACCTAAAGCAGACAAAAAGAAAAGAGCTAGAAATTAATTTCATTCTTTACAATATTTAAAAGCCCTTTTTAGGGCTTTTATTTTATAAAATTGTTTTTTTATTATGGATATTAAAAGCATTCACGACTATTTTTTAAAATGCAATTCGGTTTCAATTGATACTAGAAAAATTGAACCTGGTTCAATGTTTGTTGCAATAAAAGGAGAAAATTTTGATGCCAATACATTTGCGAAAGAGGCGTTGGAAAAAGGTGCTTCCTTTGTTATTATTGATAATTCTGATTATTTTATTGATGAAAGAACAATTATTGTAAAAGATAGTTTGACTACTTTGCAAGAGTTGGCAAAGTTTCATAGAGAACAGCTTAATATTCCAATTATAGCTTTAACTGGGAGCAATGGTAAAACCACCACCAAAGAATTAATTCAGGTTGTATTGGCTCAAAAATACAATACTAAAGCTACTTTAGGTAATTTAAATAATCATATTGGAGTGCCATTAACCTTACTGTCATTTACCAAAGAAACAGAAGTTGGTATTGTAGAAATGGGGGCCAACCATCAAAAAGAAATTGAGTTTTTATGTGAAATAGCAAAACCGGATTTTGGGTATATTACCAATTTTGGTAAGGCTCATTTAGAGGGTTTTGGTGGAGTTGAAGGTGTAATTAAAGGAAAATCCGAAATGTATACCTATTTAAGCGCTCATCATAAAACAGCTTTTGTGAATTTGAATGATCCAATTCAAGTTGATAAAACTTTGAATATCAACTCGTATACTTTCGGATTAAACAATGAAAGTGCAGACGTATTAATCGATTCAATTACAGCTAATCCATTTGTTGTGATTGTTACAAATAACACTAAAATTACTTCTCATTTGATAGGGCTTTATAATTCAAATAATATAAATGCTGCAATTTCAATAGGAGTTAAATTTGGAGTTTCATTAGAAGATATAAAAAAGGCAATTGAAGGGTTTGTTCCTCAGAATAATCGATCTCAAATGTTGACAATCAATTCAAATGAAATAATTTTAGATGCCTATAATGCCAATCCATCTAGCATGAGTGTTGCTCTTGAAAATTTTTTCCAATTGGAAAATGATAATAAAATTGTAATTCTTGGAGATATGTTTGAATTAGGAGATGAAAGTCTGATGGAACATAAATCAATTGTGGAATTAGTAACTACAAACAATTCTGTTACCACCTATTTTATAGGTAAAGATTTTTATGCAAATAAAATTGAGAATGAAAACTGCTATTTCTTTATTTCTTATGAAGATTTTTCAGAGTATTTTAAAGAAGTTAAAATAAATCACTACTTAATATTAATAAAAGGTTCAAGAGGCATGGCTTTAGAACGAACACTTCAATTGTTATCTTAAGGATTCACAATTATTAATTTGATAAAAATCATTTATTTATCGTGACTTCCCCTTTTCTAAAGGTACTGAATGATCGTTAGTTATTATTAAAATTAAGGTGTTTTGAGTTTTTTCATTTACATTCAATTCGCAAGAAAATCCATAAATTAATTATATTTTTATAAATTTGAGAAACTTAAACATTTATTATGAAAAAAATATCTTTATTATTTATTTCGGGTTTATTGATTGCTTCTTTTTTTGCCATATATAAATTTTCTGAATTAAAAAGCAGTAGTAACAATTTTGACAATAATGCTTTTCAGAACGGTGATATTATTTTCCAAACTTCACGTAGCTCTCAAAGTAAAGCAATTCAATTAGCCACAAGATCAAAATATTCGCATTGTGGAATAATTTTTAAACAAGGTGATAATTTTTATGTTTATGAAGCAGTTGAACCAGTCAAACAAACTAAACTTAAAGAATGGATTAATAATGGTAATGGACAACATTATGTAGTTAAAAGATTGAAAAATGCAGATGATATTCTCACAAATGAAGTTTTAATGAAAATGAAGAAAATAGGAATTTCTTTTAAGGGAAAAAATTATGATCGGTTTTTCGAATGGTCTGATGATAAAATATATTGTTCAGAGCTAATTTGGAAGATTTATAAAAGGGCTACTGGAATTGAAATTGGAAATCTTCAGAAATTGAGTTCCTTCGATTTAAATAACAAAATTGTCAAAGAACAATTGAAAAACCGTTATGGGAATAATATTCCAATTAATGAATTTGTAATTTCACCGGAAGCGATATTTAATAGTGATCAATTGATAACTGTAAATTAAGTTATAATGAGAAATTAAATAATTATTATTTTCTCATTAATAATTATTTTTTTTTCTAAAAACTAGGAAATAAAGCAAATACTTGATTTAATTCAAACTGAGATTGCCATATAATTTTATATTTTATCAATAACTCAATATAGATAATTACTCGCAGATTCAAATTCATGTAAATTATTTCCCGAAATAGAGAATAGGTTTTCTATTTTTTATTATTAATTCATAAAAATTAAGTTAAATTAAATTGAGGAATTTTTCGGGAAAGACCCCAATAAAACTCCCAAAAGAATAAATTAATTATTTTTTTTAGTTATTTTTGAAGAGTCTATTAATAAAATTAATATAAGAATGGAAAAAACAAAATTGAATAGTTTTAGGTTAAGTAAGTATTCTTTATTTGTATTAATGTTGGTTCTGGTTACAATTTTAAGTTGTAATAAAAATCAAAATGTTTCAAGTGAAGCTAGTGAAGAGAAAATTGAAATTCGATCAATGAGAATTGAAAATTTTGAAGTACTTTTAAATTCAATTGAACAGATGACGTGGGAAGAATCCAATGAATTTGCAAAAAAATTAGGAAATGGATGGAGATTACCTACTAAAGAAGAATTTGTAATATTAAATACGAATCAACCTACTCTTGAAACCTCAGGAAAAATATCTTTATGGAAGGGTGGTTATTGGACTTCAACCGAATTAAATGAATCATTAGCTTGGCAATGTTCTTTCGAATTTGGCTATTATCAAGAGTATTATTCTAAAAATACACTTGCGTATGCTATTTTTATTAAGTCAATAAATTGAATCTTTACTAGGTATCCGAAATCCCATGTATAATATCTAATTTATATTAAATGAAATCTATAAGAACTATTAAATATTACTTAATTTTATTTTTTGTTTTATTTTTTTTTAATGGATTTTCTCAGAGAGGACCAGAACATCATATAGATACATTAAAAGTAGGATTTTACATAACCTCTATAAGAAATATTGATTTTTTAAATAGTTCTTTTAACGTAGATGCATGGGTTTGGTTGCATTATAAAAATCCCGAAATTTATTGTGCTAATGATGAAATAAGGAAAATTTATCCAGACTGTTTAGAGTGGATAAATGATATTACAGAGCAAACAAATGAAAAAAAAGATCCTTTTGTGGATAATAGAAATGACAAACTAGTTTGGAGTTCATTTAAAATTAATCGAAAATTTAGAAAAAAATGGAATTTAAGTAGTTATCCTTTTGATATACAAAATATTGAAATTAAATTAGAATCTTCGGATTTTGAGAATAAAGATTTAGTACTAACTACAGAAACTGCTAAAATTGATTCTACATTCATTGCTAATGAAAAAGAATGGATTCCAATTATTAGTAAATCTGATTCATTTAAGCCATATACGAATACCTATCAAACTTCTTTTGGGGACCCAAAAAATTTAAATCGAATTAGTAAATATTCAGGAGTTTCTTATTCTTTTGATATAATAAGATTAAATCGGTGGACCACTTTTTTTAAATTATTTACAGGAATATTAATATCATTTTTAATAGCACTTTCTGTATTTTTAATAAAACCTACTAATCTTGATGCCAGATTCGGTTTGGTAGTTGGAGCTTTATTTTCTTCAATAGGTAGTAAATATATTGTTGATAGTATGATTCCAGTTTATTATGAAAATACATTATTTGACAATATTCATAATGCAACATTTATTTATATATTCATTATAACAATTCTTTCTATTATTTCTTTAAATTTGATGGAAAGGAGTGAAATAAAATCACAATTAATTTCAATAAAATTAGACAAAATCAGTTTTTTCACCTGTTTTTTTAGTTATTTAATTGTAATTAGTTTATTAGTAAATGGCAGTATTCAAAAATAGATTTAATGAAAAGATTCAATTCAATTGATGCAATCAGAGGATTTGCAGTAACTATAATGATTATTGCAAATACAACTCCATATTTTATTGATATTGAAGACAATAATTTAATTAGATTTCTTTTTTCTCTTGCAGCTCCTATTTTTTTAATAATTACTGGATATGTTTCTCAGCTATCTTTGTCAAATTTAGACTTAAACAGAACTAAGTTTGTTTCTAGAATTTTTCAAATTTTATTTTTTGGGGTATTGATAGATCTTTTATTTTGGAAATCAATTCCATTTATGACTACCGATATTCTTTATTTAATTGCATTTTCACAATTTTTTTTATTAATAACATTAAACAATAAAACCCAACTTTTTTTAATTTTATTTATATTTCTAATTTCATTTCAATCGCATTATTTATTTAATTATCGTTTTGAAATTCCAGATTTATCAATAAACGCTAACCTAAAGTTTAATGACATTATAATTAATAATCCATTCAAAAGATTCTTTTTCGATGGCTGGTTTCCTGTATTACCCTGGATGGGATTTATTTTATTAGGCGCAGCTAGTTTTCGATTTAATTCCATAATTAATAAATTCAATTCCATTTTTTTGATTTCAGGATTTGTTTTACTTTTCCTTTCCTATTTACTAATTCATGACAATTTTTTCCCAATAAGAGATCATTATTTAGAGTTATGGTATCCTGCAAATGGATTGGCATTATTAATTCCATTTTCTATGTTTTTAATTGTAATTGGCTTTATAAGCCTGAATCATCTTCATAATATGTTCAGTTTTAAGTTCATAATTTCGCTAGGAAGAAATAGTTTGTTTGCCTATGTTTTCAATGCTTTATTAATTTCAATTGTTATAGATTTTGATTTAAATAAAATAATTGATAATAATTTTCTATATTTAATAATGTCAATAGTAATAACAATTTCCTTTACTATTTTAATTGATAAATTTAGAAATACATTAATTTGGGAAAAAACTCCAATGATTATCAAATTTCTATTAGGCTATCATTAAAAAAATTAAATTATGGTATATTTTTATATAATTTTTATTGCCCTTGTCATTTCATATATGTCTGGTTTTTTTGACAATTATAAACGTCAAAACATGAATTATAATACAGATAACTCTACCATTATTATTGAGTTTTTGACGAAACATAAAACAAAAACTAAAATATATTCTAATCCACCAGGGAATTATTCTTCTTTTAATACTAGTATCCCTATTGGAAAAATTATTAATGACAAAGTTCAATTTAGGTATGAATTTCCGTTAGTGAATTCAAGAAAATCGGTTTTTGATTGTTTTTTATATCCTGCCGAAACCTCAAGTCAGGTGGATTTATTTGGTTTAAACAGTAATTTAATCATAAAAACTGAAACTGGATTTAGTTTAAATACTGCAATTTCTACTGATGAGTTTTCTTCAAAAATGAATCAAAATGGTTGGTATTTCAATTCGCCTACCGATTATGGTGTAGATTATAAAAAATTAGTTTTGAATTATACATCATTTACAAAGCCAATTTCTAGATTAATTTACGATGAATTGATTGCTAATGGTGAAGATAATTATTATAACAGAGTTCAGGCTGCACTTAATTTTGTTCAATTTTTACCATATGGGCTTCCTGAATTTGATTCTAATGATTGGTATTATTTTGGAATTTCAACCCCGCCAGAGTCTTTCATTTTGGGTTATTCCGATTGTGATAGTAAATCTATTTTTTTCGCTTCTATTTTAGCAGAATTAATTCCAATTGAAAATATTATACTAATTAATTGCACCGTAAATTCTGGTAATGAAGCGTCAAATGGTGCCCATATGATGGTAGCAGTTGCTGATTTAGGGATTCCAGGTGAATCAATCAATTTTAACAGTAAAAGTTATTTATTACTTGAAACAACTACCCCAATAGCAATTGGTCAATTTGAATGGACTTCTTTTGTTGCAAATTCAATTTATAACCTTAATTAGTAATAATTACTTATTAATTTAAGTTTTTATTAACTATTGTTATTTTTTTTGTAAATTTGATTTATTTTAAATCAAATTTATATTATTGGAATCGTTTTTTAACTTTTTAGCGTCATTAAGTTTAGAAGAAGGCATAAAATATTTTATTTTATTATGCCTTATTTTAGCTGTACTTCCCTATTATGAAATTATTCTAAAATATGCTAAACAAATTGTTCTGCGTGATAATTTGGAAATCCTTTATTTTAAATATTCCACAGCTCCATATGTTTTTATTGGAAAAGATAGTGATGGAAAAGAGTTGTATGCTTCAAACGATAGTGATAATTTATTAATAACTAACACCATTTTAAATTTTGTATGGGAAGTTAAAGGTGCTTTATATATAGATTTATTACCCGTAGGAAAAAAACTTAAAGGCAATTCCTCTTCCGTAATCATAAATAGTGATATCAAAAAATACACACTCGTGGCCCATGGATTTAGAGGTGAGAAAATGGAATCAATAATTGATTTCTCAAATGAGGTTTTCTATTCCCTTCAAACTAACCCAATAGCTTCTAATCAAAAAATAATTAGGAGTTTTCCATCCATTAATTCTAATAAATTTCATAAAAATCCAATTTTAAATTTCAATCTTACAAAAACTAGATTAACAAAATTGAAAAATTGGTCTAGAACTCATTTGCATAAAGTGGAAACTATAAATATCAATACTGATTTTGTAGTTCACACTAATTCTAGAAGAAACAATATTAACAATCAAATTGAAAAAGCTAAAATTATGAAGTCTTATACTTTTAGCACAAAAAAATACCAATCATTAAACTAACTAATTAACCAAAATTAAGAAAAATGAATGAAAATGTAGATTACAAGGCAAAAAGTCCAAGCAAGTCAACTAAATTTTTATGGTGGTGTGCTGGCGCAGATGAAAAAATATTAATGTATTGCAGTTATTCTGACCATGTAAAATACTTGGGTATTGGTGGAGTAGTATTGGCTACTGCTTTTATGGCGGCTTTATCTATGGGGTTTGCACTGCATACAATATTTGGCGTAACAAATCCGCTAACAGGTGAATTTGAAGGAAATTGGTTTGTTACCGTTCCAGTTGCATTAATTTGGGCATTAATTGTATTTAACTTAGATAGATTTATTGTATCAAGTACAGGTAAAGGAGATGGAGAATCTACCATTAGTTGGTCAGAACTAGGTAATGCTGCTCCAAGGTTATTGATGGCAACTTTATTAGGACTTACTATTTCTGCACCTCTTGAAACGACTATTTTTGGCAGTGAAATTGAAAGAGAATGGATAGAAACAAAGGATCAATTAGTAAGAAAAAAATCTTATGAAATTGAACAATATTATCTTACAAGACAAAATGAGACTGAACAAAAGAAAACGGACAAGAAAAAGGAAGTTGATGATCAAATAATATTAGTAAATAAAAATCAAGAAAGAGTTACAAAGGAAAGGCAATCTGGAACTGGAGTTCAATGGCAAAAGGATACTAAAGATTTAGAAGTTGAACAAAAAAAATTACAAATTTTAAGGATTCAATTAGATAGTATTGAAAAGAGTACTCTATCATTAATTCCTTTAAAGGCTAAGGCTCAGGATTCTTGTAGAAATATTATTATGAAAGAGAAATCGGGTTTTCTAGATAAAATAATGATGCTTGAAAAAATTTCTGCAGAGGGAAAAAAGGTTCCTAAATTTGATGCTTCAACTGGAAAAATAAAGACAGATTCCAATGGAAAAGTAGAAGAAGAAGTAATTGTTGCACCTGCTTTTTGGGCAGTTTGGCTCGTTCGTTTGTTATTTATGATTATTGAAATTGCCCCTGTAATTTTGAAATTAATGTTGATTAAATCGCCTTATGATTATATGGGCGAGAATGTGAATCAAATTTTAGAAGCCAAACAAGGAATCAGTATGAATCACGTTACCGATGAAGAAGGTAAATTAACCAAGTACAAAGAAAACTACAATCCAAGGCGAATTATAGCCATCGTGGAACATCAAAATGCTAAGGAGGAAGAAAATGCCAAGGAGGCAATTACGCTTTTTGCCGAAAAGGAGAAAAAGGAAATTGCTAATAATCCGGATGCATTTATTAACCCAAATGATAGTTCAAACTAATTAGAGAATTATGAGCGATTCTTTAAAATATGTTTCAGGAAATTTTGAAGGTAATTTTTTCACCTATCAAAAATCAGTTTTGTCCGTTGGGGAAAAAATCCCCGATGGCGGACTTCATAATGTTCATGTTTATAAAGGAGAGTTAACAGAAGTAATTGAACTTGAAGAATTTAAACCAGAAGAACACCTTAATAGGGATGGAATGTTACTGCACAATGTTACCAACATTCAAATTACTCCAGGTGAAAATTCAAAAGAAAAAGAAAAGAAAATTTATGATTTTGACCAATTAGTAATAAAAAATGTAGAAGTTGTTAACTCTTGGGAATCGGATAATAAAACGTATGGTATTCTAAAAGGAGAGTTGGTAGGGAAAATAAAGAAAATTTCTGCTGTTCCGGTATCGCATGATAATAACTCACCTATTCCGCCACCGCCAATTGGTGGAGGCCCAATTCAGCCACCACCAGTTGGAGGTGATAATACAGGATGGAATAAATATGTACCCCCAATAATTACAAATAATGGAAATGATGGCTGTTTTTCTAGTATTTGGAGAATCCTAAAGTGGTTATTATTGCTTTTGCTTATTTTATTTTTATTGAAACAATGTAAGTGTTGTGGTAAAAATAACGATAATGATTCGAATGATACTGATTGTTATGTTCTAGCAGATAGCCTAACAAAAGAGAATAAAAGGCAACAATCGGAAATTGACAGTTTAAATAATATCATTTTTTATAAAGATAGTATTTGTAATTCAAATATTGAAAGAGAAAGATTGCAATGTGAAATAGATAACTTGTCTAGTGAAATTTACTTTTATATAGGCTCTACTAAAATTCGAGAATATTCCGAAAACAAGATCAACAAAATTGTAGAATTACTCAACAACAATTCAGAAGTTGAATTAGAGATTCTAGGCTATTATAATGGAAGTCCACCTATGCCTGATTATCACGGATTTAATGAAAAAATGACTATTGATAAAGCGAGGGCATTAACAGTAAAACAAATGTTAGTCAATAAGGGGATTGATATAAATTTGATAACTGCTAAAGGAATGGGTGAGTCAACTGAAGTTCCATCTGGTGACTTGAATAAAATAAACATCGATGGTGAAGAGATTCTGTGGAATTTAAATATGCGTGTAGAAATAAATATTGTAAAATTTTGATTCATGAGTTGGCATAAACAAATAGGAGTTGATACCGATTTATTAAAAAAAGTAGATCCAAAGCACAATGAAAGACAAACTTATATTCTGTCTTCATTAACTCTGATGCTATTTGTAATTTCAATTATTTGTTTTTTTTCTAGCCTAATTTTTTCATTAATTATTTTTCACAATTGGTTGGTTTCACTTTTTGTTGCCTCATTTTTAGCCATTGTAGTTTTCAATTTGTACCGACTTTTTGTGATGACAGCTTTGGATGTTTCCGGAAGTAGCTTAGAACCCTATTATTTAGATCATGAGAAACATTATCTAGAGCATATTGAATTAGATGAGGATTTTTCTAATTATTCTGATGAGAAAATTAACGGTATTGTTTATGGTGCTAAAGATATACTTAGGGAAAAAACAGAAATGGAGTTTCCCTCAAGCAATAAATCTCTGGATCCTTTAACAATGACAATTAGAATTTTAATTTTGTCAATTATTGCTTTGGTATTTTGTAATGGAATAGAACTTTTTTTATTTAAAAATCAAATTAATTTAGTGCTTGGTGATTTACTTTTATTATATTCAGAAAATAAAGAAATTTGGATAGTAGAAAATTTATTGACACCTGATAATGGAACTAATTTTAGTGTTGTTAATACTAATTCCTTGTTGTTATCATTAGATATATTAGGTCAGGGATTAGGATATTGGAAATTGTTAATTGATTTTATATTCATTATTATTTTCTTATTACCATTAATTATTGTTTTTAAAAGTAAAGAAATTAAACAAAGTGAATATGTGAGAGAATTGGCTTTAAGCGAATTAACGATTAGCTTTTATCATTATATTCATTCTCGGAAGTTGTGTAAAAATATTTTAAACGAGATAAAAAGCAAAGAAATTATTTTCTCCAATGAGTCAAATAAAATTATAAATGGAAAATAAAGGTAACTATTTTTCAAGGGCAAATAAGTTATTTTGGGGATTAATAATTGTAATAATTATTTTTTCAATATTTAATTTTAATTCCGGAATTTTTAAATCTGACGACCTCGCAAAAGACATCATTAGAAATGATTCTTTAAGTAAGATTAATTGGGATGATAAAATTGTTGAAAATGATACAACAGCCATTCCAATTGATACCTCAGGTTTATCAAAAGACACTAGTCAAATAAAAAAAATTGAATACATATATAGAACCTGGAAATGGAAATCCTTTGATGGGAAAAATTATACATTAAATTTTAGAATAATAAAATCGGATTATTATAATGCAATTAATTGCAGAGAAACTTCTGATAGAGGATTGGAAATTTGGTCTAGAATGTATCAAAATGATAAATTAGGACTGAAAGAAATGGTAAATGGATATCGCAAAATTATAAAAGATAATAATCTCAATGGAATGGCTGCTATAAATATGGTAGTTACAAGTGTACAAAGCATTCCATATGTATTAATAAGTGATGAAGAATGCCCAACTTCTTCATTTGGCATGGAGTTTACTAATGATTGTAAGCCAAGAGTTAATTCACCTAGTGGTTGCTGTGGATACATACTTCCATTTGGTGTTTATTCTCCAATAGAATATGCCGTAAATGGATCTGGTGATTGTGATACAAAGTCATTATTTGCGTGTACTATTTTAAAAGAATTGAATTTGGGTTATTATGATGTTGCTATGTTAACTGGAGATGTTGAAGCAGGAGCTCACGCTATGGTTGGAGTAAATATTATGAATCCACCTTATAATGATCATTATGTTACTGATATCAGAAGAAACAAATATTATGCATGGGAAGCCACTTGCGAAAACAATGAATTGGGCATGAGGGTATGGAAAACTTGGAAAAACTGGATTGTAGTTAATTTATAAATTTTAAATAAAAAAAATGAAATCAGAAATTATTAATTTATTAACATTATTAGTATTAGGTCTTTTTTATCTTTTCTTTTTTGCAAAAATTCAACATGTTTTTTTTCAGAAATTAAGTCAACCAAAAAAGAATCATGCTGTTTTAATTGTATTTGTAGCATCGTTAATTTCAGCATCAATTAATTTGACACATATTGCGGATCTTACTTCTGATGCCATACGATTTTTCTTGAAATCGGATGATTATTTTACAGCATTATTATTTTCTGTCTCCTATTTTGCTGGAATGTGGATTTTTTCATTAGTATTTTTTAGGCTTAGCTTTATAGTTGTTGGCTTATTAACGCCCGAAAATGAAGAGGATGAACTTATGAAAAACAATATTGAAATAGCTTCAATACATGCTATTATTTTAATTGCATTGTCTTTTGTAATTTCTCCTGCATTAATTCAAATTGCTTCAGAATTCATACCCTATCCAAAAATGCCATATTAATAATTATAAATAAAAAATTAAATTATGAAAGAAATCTTATTTGACTATTTTGTAACCCTTGGATGGGCAATTGTTGGTTCTTTAAGTATGGGATTAGCCCTTATTGTTGTTCTTAAAATATTTGATTTTTCTACTAAAAAAGTCGATGAATGGGAAGAGATTAAAAAGAACAACATTTCAATGGCAATTGTAATTGCATCCATAATTTTATCGTGTGCTTGGGTTGTAAGCTCTATTATTCGACCTTAATTATGAGAGTTGTATTTATTACAATCTTTTTTTGTTCCCTAATGGCATCATCATTCATTTATTTTTGGGATACTAAGTATGTAAATACAAGACAATTAATTTCAAAAAATCGCCGTCTTTTTTTGAATAACCGAACAATTTTATCCAAAAAAAATACTTATTTCAAACAAGCATTTGTTGAAGCAAATTCCGAAAATCAGGGTGTTATTGCTTTAAAAATGAATTTGATTGAAAATCAATATAACATACCTTATTACTGGGGAGGGGATATTAAAAATTTTAAATCAGGTATTGATTGTTCCGGTTTTATTCATGGCTTAATGTATTATTCTGGAGAAATTGAATATATAAAGCGATTTAACACTTCTGCTTTATATTATAAGTTGATGAGAGATAAACATTATGAACAAATTTATTCTGCAAAATCACCTAATGATTTTTTTGATGAAAATAGATTAAAAGTTGGAGACATTATTCTTTGGCCGTCAGGAGTTCAAGATGGGAAAAATATACCTGGTAAAATAATTGGC